>JASHOB010000259.1 GCA_030041335.1 Alphaproteobacteria bacterium
GACGCCAGGTGTTCCGTCATCAGCAAATAGAGGAAAAAAGCAGTGGATAATACGGCAGGAATAACCGTCGAAAAATCAATCGACGCCTGAATGTCGTAGTGAAGGACGGTAATCGGATAGGCAAACACATAATGCCAATTGTGTACGATCGAATTCATCAGCTCGAAAAACCACCACATTGGTATTGAAAACATAAAGAGCCAAATGAACGACCTCCCCATCGCAGTTTGGAGCGACCTTCCAAAGGCGACCTGACTTAGCCCATTCACAACGAAGATGTAGCCGAGCCAAAGCGGGAAAAACGCATATTGCGCAGCCCACCCGATGGAGGACCACGCCGCCGCCCAAGAGATCACAGTGAGAAGAATTCCGTAGCCGAGCAACCGCATGATTAGCTTATACCGCGAGTGTCGGGCCATAGGATGATCATGGTGCCCTTTGTCGGGCCGTCTCCGGACGATCGCCAGGCAGCTCCCGTGGGTCTGCGCTCCGCTCGAGAACGCGGCAGCAAGGACGTCGAACTGCCCCCAACTCAAGATCCCGGCAGCACATCAAGACGCCGCGCCGCGACAGCCGTCGCGAGGATCGCCTTGAGGTTGGCCGCGACCAGACCGCCAGCGCGACGAGTCCGTCGTTGCGCAAAAGCGCGTGTGGCAATTGAGCGGGGCCACAAGTGGACTGACCGAGGCCGGGCAGCTCCGTATCGGGGGGCTTCCGCGTCGCGCGGATGCTTGATATCTACTCCGACGAACCCCGTGAAATTGTCGGCGCCATGCTGGTCACGCTGCTTCCGGCATCGTTTAGTTTAGCGACGGCAATGGGCGGACGCCTCGGTGACATCGCTCACCCGGATGCAAGGCGGCTCAATCCGTGGCCCCTTTCACCCAAATGAGCGAGCCGCTACTCCGCGGGCCCGCGCCCCGTGGCGAGTTCGGGACTAACGTCGTGGTGGTGATGATGGGGCAGGAACTCGGCATACCGAGCGCATATCATCAACACAACCGCGACGCCGAGATAGGCGACCGCGACGGTCACCGATTGGCCGACACCGATCGCTTCGCCGTGGATGAAGCCGAAAAAGGTGAGAATGGCACCGGCAACGGCGAAGGCAGCCGCTTTCTCAAGCTGACGGTCGATGATGAAGACGGTGATGGCGCCCAGGATGATGCCGGCTAGCGTTGCGCCACCACCCAGTATGTCCAGCCCGTGATAATTCACTCCGTTTTGCAGAAGATGATCCATGCCGACGGCGTGGGCGTTGGTGCCCGCGGCGCCGAGAGCATTGTCGATCTGACCCTTGCCCCAGGCAGCGATCTGCGGCAGGAACGCGAGGATGATCGCGGGAGCGTGCGCCTTGGGCGATTCCTGAAACGCCTGCGAGCCGATCAGCATCCCGATATAGAGCAGGATCGGCAGGATCGCGACCACTGGAATGGCAGCCATCATGACGGCGATGATGCCGAACCACGACAAGATCAGGATCATGATGCCGGTGAGCGCCGAATAGCCCATGCGGCCACCCATCGCCTTCCACCCGGGATGGCCGATATAGACCGCGTTGATGAACGGATTCCCCATAAGACAACCGATCAGGCTGATGACGCCGTCCGCGGTGAGTACGCGGGTGGTGGGGAAGGAGTCGCCCGCGGCATGCGCGCTCTCGACATTGTCCATTGCCTCGACGAGATCGTAGATGCCGAAGGGGATTGCCGTCACCAGAATGATGCCAAGAAACTGGAAACCGTGAAAAACGTGACCGACTTCGGGTATCGGAAAGGAAAACCCGAAATTCGCCACCGAGCCGGCCAGACTACCCCAATTTAGCCCGCCGAAATTCATGCCGAAGATGTTCGATCCCCAGGCGATGATGCTGCCGGCGACGATTGCCACCAACCCCCCGGGCACACCGCCGAAATACTTCACGCCGCCGAACCAGTTGGCGAGAATGACGGCGAAGCAGATGACGCCGATCACCGGCGTGGAAAAGATCTGCGCCGCCGGGCTCATCGAGATGAAAGTGATTGAGATACCGGCGAGCGATCCAAGGAGCGCAGCGCGGGGCGTGATCTTGCGTACCCACGGTGCGATGAAGCCGCCCGCCATCAGTACGAAACTCTGAATGAATACCCAGGTCAGTCCGGCTTCCCACGCCTGAATCGGATCGTGCGTCTTTCCAAGGATCGGCAGCATGATGACGAAGGTGACGACGAACATGTGCGGCACGCTGACGCCAGAGGGCAACGCGCAGACATTGGTCCTGCCCTCTTTCTTCGCCAGACGGTATGCCAGCCAGGCGTAGTACATGGTCGACAGGAACAACATCAGCCCCGTCGCGGGGAGAATGCGTCCGAACACCAGCTGATCCGGCATCTTGAGGACGAAGCGCAACAACCCGGACAATACCAGGACATTAACCAGGATGTTGGTGCCGAAACCGAAGAACGCATTGAGGTCGCCGGCAACCCAGAGCTTGGGTTTGAATCCCACGACGCTGTTCGACATGCTCATCGTCTACCCCCCCCGTTGGTTGCCGCCCGCCGATCCGCCCTCAGATTTTTCTTACCGCGCCGATCACATCGGCGGATTTGCCCACCCATCCAAATATGCCGCCCTGCGCCTTGACCATTCGCAGGCCCATCTCGTGGAACTCGGGAAAATACGAACCCACGCAATCCTCGAGCACGAGGCAGTCATAGCCGCGGTCGTTGGCCTCGCGCACGGTGGTGTTGACGCAGACTTCGGTGGTGACGCCGGTAACGACGAGCTGGGTCACTCCGCGATTCTGCAGGATGGCGTGGAGATCGGTGGCGAAGAAGGCGCCTTTTCCCGGCTTGTCGACGACCGGCTCGCCGGCCTTTGGATAAAGTTCCGGAATGATGTCGTGTCCCGCTTCGCCCCGCACCAGGATGCGCCCCATCGGTCCGGGATCGCCGATCCTCTTGGCGCCGTGGCCGCGAACCCGCTTTGCCTCTGGCAGATCGGCGAGATCGGGACGATGACCTTCTCTGGTGTGGATGGCGAGGAGACCGGCCTCGCGCCACGCCCCGAGCAGGCGCCGATTGGGCTCGATCGTGCGGCGCAATTGGCCGACATCGTTACCGAGCGTTTCGCCGAAGCCACCCGGTTCAAGAAAGTCGCGCTGCATGTCGATGATCAAAAGCGCGCAGTGCCGAGGGCATAGTTCGAAAGGGTAGGGCTCGGCGGCAACCGTCCGGATCTCGTCATTTCCCATCGACGTCCCCGTCCTGCATACAATTCCCCGGTGATACGCCCAGCAATTCGGGTGCCAGAATGGCGGCGTTGGCGATTACGCAGATAAATCAGGCTGATAGGGAAAGAATGCGGGCAACGACGCCCGCCACATGATGACTGTATTTCGAGCAGGCACGCCGATCTTGCATACAATCCGGGCAGGTGCCGCCGAATTTGCCCGTGCCAGCCGGTTCGGCCGGCGCCGCTTGCGCCATCGCGGTACGCCATGTCGACTAAGGCATCATCGATTCAGTCCTTGGACGGGGGACCCCGCGGGTGGCGACGTTGGTGGCAGGCGCGCCGGCAATGACGGGCCGTCTGATCGCACGCATCGCGATACACGCTCGCTGCTCGTGCGGCGCCGCGATAATCCCAGCTTGACGATAAGGACAAATCTCCAACACCGATGACAAGATCCGATGGTTTCGGGATCTTGATATCAATAGTGTCGTCAGCGGGAGGCGTTTCCAGCTCATTCTTGCGTGATGTCGATGTGGCCGTTTCGTTACCCGATCCTTCCTGTCCTGCTCCTTGTCTCGGCGTTGTTCGTTCCGCCAGCGGCGAGTATCGCGGCGCCGCTCGATCGTGAGTTCCAAGAATGTACGCAATGTCCTGTGATGGTCGCCATCCCCGCGGGCAAATTCATGATGGGGAGTCGGAAATCGGAACGTGGCCGCTTCGATTCCGAAGGTCCTCAGCATCTTGTCCGGGTTCGGGCCTTCGCGATCGGCAAATATGATGTGACGACGGCGCAGTTCCGAATCTTTCTGCAGCAGACCGAATATCAACCGAGACCGTGCGATCCCATTCTCGGTCTCACTTGGCAGTCACCAGGACGCGGAATGGTGTACCCGCCTGGTCCGGTCGAAGAGCCCCGATGGCCCGCTACGTGCCTAAGCTGGAACGACGCGCTGGCTTATATTCGTTGGTTGAACGACAGAGTGCGTAACCTGCCTTCAGCCCGCCAGTCGCGCGGCGGCCCGTACCGACTGCCAAGCGAAGCCGAGTGGGAATATGCCGCGCGTGCGGGCACCTCCACCTCGCGGTGGTGGGGTGACCGTGTCGGTGCCGGCAACGCCAACTGCAACGGCTGCGGCAGCAAGTGGGATGGTCAGCTCCTCGCTCCGGTGGGCAGCTTCGGACCCAACCCGTTTGGGCTTTACGATATGCTGGGCAATGTCTGGCAGTGGACAAGCGATTGCTGGAACGACAGCTACGTTGGAGCACCAGCGGATGCCCGGCCGTGGCAAACCGGCGATTGCGCCGATCGCGTGATCCGCGGCGGGTCTTGGAGCAATGTTCCGATCTATATACGTTCCGCAACGCGAAGCAGGAACAAAGCTTCCGGAGGCGATGTCGACTATTCGAACTATGTCGGATTTCGCGTCGCTCGCTCACTGCCTTAAGGGAATCGGTGTGGCTGACTGTCGCCGATCACTGGAGGACCTGTCTCGAAGCGAAGTCGACGACGATGTCCGTGGCGAAAGCGTAGGTTCCCGCGGGCAAGGTCAGTGGCGACGACAACAGAACGGCATTGCGCGCGCTCAGCGCAAAATCGTGGTAGGCACTATCCGAACGAAAACGTTCATTATCGACGATGTCTGCGCGACGCACCCTGCCGTCGGGTGAAAACCTGATGCGAATAGCGACGACCCAATCGCGCGCCCCGAGCTGCGCGCGATCGAGATTCCACCGCCGTTCGACCTGGGCCCGGATGAGATCTCTCACCGCGTAAGAGGCATAGCGGCCAGAGACCGTATCGGCACTGGCAGCGGTCATGTTGGAGATTCCGGCGCCATCCTCTTGGCGGGCGTTATTCGACGTCGGCCGCACCGTCTGGCGCAGGCCCGCCAACAATTTGAGGCGCGCCGCCAGCTGCTCATTGGGAGACAGCCGCTGCGCCCGCGCAATCGGGGTTGTTGGTCGCGAAACCGACCTGACCACCATTCTCGAACTGTTTGTTTCGTGCTTCGGTTTCTGTGTCGCCCCGGACTCCGGCGCAGACGGTTCAACCGGTCTAAGCGGTTGCGGTTGTGGCGCGACGATCGGGGCCAACGCAGCCTGCGCCGATTGGGGCAGAGGCAGGGCCTTGGTCTTTTCCTGTGGGATCGGTGCCGTCTGAGACGAAGGCGGCGAGGTTGATTTATCGCCGAGTCGGACCAGATTGACCGCCAGCACCCTTGTGCTCGGTGGCGGCGCCTGATTTTCCCATGCCAGGACGATCAGACCCAGCACCAGCCCGTGCAAAGCCAATGAGCCGACGAAGCCGCTTCGCATCCGCGTTCCGTACCGGCTGGCCGTCAGGGCATCGGCACAGTCCAGCTGCTTCACCTCGGATATGTCGACCATGGCCATCCGTTCGCGGCCGCGCTGGGCCGCTAAGCCAACTCTAGCGCTTCACCTCCGACGGCGGCAATGTCGCCGCCCAACTCCAGCGCCGCCGACAGCGCACGTCCACAAGCCCAGGATTTCCGTATTCTTAATGTCGCGGGATTGGTTGCGAGATGCCGGGCGTCGGCGGTTCGTCCCCTGATTATCCCAGTGTTATCCACCACGCGGTCCCGGGCTGTTGCAACTCCAGAAGAAGGGGCATCAAGCGCGGCTTGGCCATATAAATAGCGGCGTTGTCTTCCGTTGTCGCTCCTGCGCAAGGCAATGATGCGAAACGCTTGCTTGTCGACATAAAACTGTCATAAGAGGAACGGTCATAAGAGTACCAAAATAATTACGCATGAGGTTTTCGTGGGCGACGCACGCATCGCGCTCGCGGCATCGCCGAGCCAAATACCAGCATTGAAGCGAGCTCTCGAGGAGATCGGTGCGTTGGCGACAGAAACGTCGCCCATTGTTCGCACGTACTACGATTCGCCCGATTTCCGATTGTTTCAGAAGGGCTTGTGCTTATCTGTTCAGCCTCAAGCGTCGAATTGGGTCCAGATGCTGAAGGCAATCGGCCCGGTCAGCGGCTGGGGGTTTGTGCCGGACCACTGGCGGGATGCTATCGCGGCTGACCAACCGGATCGCAACGCGCCCGAGACTGGTCCGTTGCTGGCTATGGTCGTCGACGATGACTTGCGGCCGCTTTTCAAAGTCCAGCTGACGCCAACCATTTTCAGGGTGCGCGCCGATCCCGGCGCTGAAATCACCGCCATGATCGGGGAGGGAGAAATCTTCCTAGCGGACGGCGAGGTCGCGGAACCGCTAGTGGAAGTCGAACTTGCCCTCGATCGTGGCGCGCCCGCCGCTCTTTATGACCTGGCTCTCAGACTGCTTGACGTGATCCCGCTTCGGTTACAGCCGGACGGAGAAGTTGAGCGTGGCTACCGGCTTGCTGGAGCGACACCTGAGCGCAATAGGGCAAAGCCATTTTCCCGCGAGCACCCCATGACCCTAGAAGCGCTCCTGCAAAAAGCAGCAGACGAGTGTCTCGGGGAATTGCTTAGCAACGAGCGCGCGGCGCTGGCGGGGGAGCCGGCGGCTTTTCATCAAATGCGCGTCGCGTTGCGACGGCTTCGCTCGGTGCTCTCGACCGTCAAGGCGATGCTCCCGGCTGAACACTACCGGTCCGTGCAAGCTGATTTGAAGTGGATGGCCGGCAGCCTGGCGCCCGCGCGTGACTGGGATGTAATGATGGCGGATCTGATCCCCCCGATTCAGTCCATCCTTCCGGAGGATGCCGATCTGAAGCGACTTGTCGCGACGGCCAAGCGGCAGCGCCGCGCAGCGTGCGAGATGGCCAGGTCTGTGATCGAGTCACGCCGGTATATCGAGACGCTATTGAAGCTGGCCCGCTGGTTCGCGTCGCGCGGCTGGCGTGATCAGCCGGCATCTGAAAATTCCGCTCCCCTGTTCGCTCCTGTGGCGGTGGTGGCGCCGGCACTAATCGAGCGGCGTTGGCGCCAAGTCCGCAGGCGCAGCAAGGGCTTTGCCAAGTTGACGCAGGAGGAGCGCCACGAATTCCGGATCGCACTCAAGAAACTTCGCTACATGATCGAGGTCGGCGGCGAGGCATTTGATGCTCGTGACGTCAAGATCCTCATCAAGCGGGTAAAGCCGCTGCAAGAGGAACTTGGTCATATCAATGACATTCGCATCGCGCAGCGATTGATCAAGCATGTTGCGCATGCAGCCGGCGACGGTGCCGGCGAGCTCAGCCAAGACGCCGGGTTGGTTCTAGGTTGGCATATTCGCGGCATGGCCGAAGACGAGCCAAAGCTTCAACGCAACGTGCGACGCTTGCGAAAAGCGAGGCCCTTCTGGCGCGATATGGGGGAGTGGCCGACCGCCGGTGCCGTCGCCGAAGCTGAAAACCTGGTACCCTAGCGGCCCGCGTGAGTGCGGCTTCCTAACCTTGGTGTGTGGAAATTTTGCCAAACGATAGCGCCGTCGTCGGCTGCTGTTATCCGGTGCGCATTTTGGCGGGGCGAAGCGGCGCCTGAGGTGCCCTTTGACAAGCATCTTCCGCAAACGCGACCTCTCCACGGCGCCATCGTTGGGGCACGACGTTTCTTGCCATCGATACCCATACAATCACGAACTTGCCATTCCGAAGCAGGATGTTGCCGCCGCGGCATGTGAGACCATCGCCCAATATCCCGAGCATCACCGCTTTTGGTATATGGTACGACGAACGGCATGATGCCGCGTGCCCGTCGGTACACCCGTGCCTGCGGAAAACGGCTGGCACCTTGCGACTACGGCGTTATGATCGCGGCGCACGCGTCTTAAATGACAAAATGTCTGCGCGGGTGATCGCTGATCGGGAGGGAGCCTTCATCTCAAGCGCTCGCTACCGGCTCGCCGGCGCAGTTGATGCAACAAAGAGCGGCACGCCTTTGACGGCGCAGTTGCTTTCGCGGGGCAGAGCCAGAAGTAAAGACGAGCTCCCCAAAGGCGTCGGTAACGCTGGTGAGGGCCGCATGGGATATCCACGGGTTGAATTTGCGCAGCACGGACGAGTTCGCCTTGAGAAAACTGTGTCCTTCATCGTTTCCGGCGACGGAAGCAGGGTTGGCCGCGCGCCGCCCGCGCCGCCCTCAGCGGGCGATAGCGTCTCGCCGCATCGCGCGTTCATCTGCACCATCGCCAGGATGCGCGTTGAGATCGGCAGAATTGTTCATCTGATCGCGAGGATTTGCCGGAGCTGGAACGCACGGACTGCACCCCGACCGGGGCATCGTTTAGGATGGGCGCTCGTTCTTTACTTCGTGCTGCTCGGCCTGTTGCCGGCGGCGAGCGGGTCGGCGGCGGCACAGTCGGCTGCTCAGCCGCACCAGCGCCTTATCGTCGCTACCAAAGAGGCGCCGCCATTCGCGATGCGCGCGGAGAACGGCACTTGGACCGGCATCAGTATCGAATTGTGGAACCGGGTCGGGCGAAAACTTGGCGTTTATACTACCTTTCGCGAATACCAGACCGTCCCCGAAATGCTCGCCGCGGTCGCCAGCGGTGGCGCCGATGCCGCGGTAGCCGCGATTTCTGTGACGCCGGAGCGCGAGAAGACCGTCGATTTCACCCAACCGTTCTATGACTCAGGCCTCAGCATAGCGGTTCCCGCCAACAAGGAGATCGAATGGATCTTCATTCTGCGCAATGTCTTCACTTTCCGTTTTCTTGAAGCGATCGGTGTGCTCATCGCCGGCGCGATGATTGTCGGCTCGGCGATCTGGCTCATCGAGCGACGCGTAACCGAGCACTATGCGAACGGTGCCCAGGGGTTTGGCACCGGGCTCTGGTGGTCGGCCTCCGCAATGGCTCAGGCCGCCGCCGCGGACAAGGCGCCGGCCACCTTGTGGGGCCGCTTGCTCGGCATGTTATGGATGATCACCTCGATCGTCGCCGTCGCCAGCTTTACCGCCGGGATCACGTCGCACTTGGCGGCAAGGCGCTTCGCCCAGGTAGTCAGAACCTCTTCCGACCTCGCTGCGATCCGCACCGGCAGTGTCCCTTCGACCAACGCCTTCGACTATTTGCGGAGCCAGCGTATCGACGCCCGATCCTATCCCAGCATCCCTGCCGGTCTCGACGCACTCAGGGCCGGCAAGCTCGACGCTTTCGTCTATGACCGCCCGATCCTCGAGTGGAATGTGCATAAGGGGTACATCGACGACATCCAGGTGCTTGACAAGCTCTTTGTCCACGACAACTACGCCATCGCGCTCCCCAAGGGCTCGGCATTGCGAATCAAGATCGACGTCGCCATGGGGGAGGAAATGCGCGACGTTTGGTGGCAGGATTTGTTGGTGCAATATCTGGGGTCTGGCGAATGACAGCATTCGGCCGGCAAGCGGTGAAGCGCACGGGAATGCGCGGTCTCATCGTTTGATATATACCCGCCATCGTCACTTTCGGACGGCACAGGGCAACCGATGGGGGCGCAAGACGGCATCGAGCACGTCGTTGTTCTCATGTTGGAGAATCGGTCGTTCGATTCGATGCTCGGCATGTTGTATCCCGCGAGCGTCGACTTCGATGGTTTGAGCGGGAAAGAGACTAATCTTTATCATTCGCCCGACGGCATCGTTCAAACAATTCCGGTCTGGCATAGCGCGGACATGGATGCGGCAACCGCGGCCATTCCCGATCCCGATCCGGCGAGCTGTTCACGGATATTAGCGAGCAGCTCTTCGGGCAGGGCGGCGTGCCCGGTATTCGGGTGCCGCCCATGAGCGGCTTCGTCGACAACTACATGGCGCAAAAATCGGCCGACCCGCCACCGCTTGCGGCGTCGATCATGCATTATTTCACGGCGGGGCAAGTGCCGGTTATAAGCGCTTTGGCGCGTGCCTTCGGTGTCAGCGACCAGTGGTATGCTTCGGCGCCGTGCCAGACCTGGCCCAATCGCTTTTTCGCGCATACCGGAACCGCCGGCGGTTACACCGATAATAATGTTGACGAGATTCCGTTTGGTCGTCCGACCCTCTTCAAGCGGTTGGGCGAGAAAGGGCGCAGCTGGCGCGTCTACTGCCACGACGTGCCACAGGCGCTGACGTTCCGTGATTTGTTGCTCGATGCCGCGACGCATCTCCGACATTTCAATGAGACGTTTGAGGACGACGCGCGCCGGGGCAATCTGTCGAACTACAGCTTCATTGAGCCCGGCTATTTCGCGAGCAGCGAATTGGGCCTGCTGCCGAACGACCAGCATCCGCCGCATAACATCGGCTACGGCGAGGAGCTGATCGCGCGGGCTACAACGCGGTTCGGGGCGCGCCGACATGGAAGAAGACCCTGCTCATCATAACTTATGACGAGCATGGCGGTTGCTACGATCATGTGCCGCCGCCATTAGCCGTACCGCCTGATAATGCGCGCGGGCCCGACGGATTTGCTTTCGACCGCTACGGCCTGCGCGTACCGGCGGTTATCATATCGCCTTACATGTCGCCGGGAAAAATCGTCCGCGTGCCGGCAACGCCGATCCCACATCGGGGGTCCACCTTATCCATTCGATCACACGTCTATCCTCGCGACCGTGCGCAAACTATTCACTCTCGGGGATCCGCTGACGGCAAGAGACGGCGTGCGCAGCAGGCGGCGCTCGTCCGTCAGCGGCCCGGTGAGTTCCAGGCGTCGAAGGGGAGCCCAAAAGCGCCATAGCCTGGAGCCAGGCGGGTCGGCGCCATCCGGGCCGGCCACGAAGCGGCTACTCCTGACGACGCCATCAAACCAGGATCTTGTGTGGAAAATGAGAAGAATTTAATCGGGTGCACGGGGAGCAAGTGCCGGGCGCACCGGGTTTTGCTTCTGAGGATCAAGCGAAAAGAATACGCAAACGCGGTCTTCGCAGCCGCGCAATGTGGTCCAGGGAGGGGAAGATGGTAGCCAAGTCTGTTTTGGCCGGAATCTTTGCCGCTGTGCTCAGCTTGGGCATCGGCCCGGCCTGGTCGCAGAACGAGCCGCCGTTGCGGGTCGGCATGAACGCCGACCCGGACGTGCTCGACATGACGGTTTCAACCAACCCACCTCAGGGACTGGCGACCCTCATCAACGTCTACGACACGCTCGACGAGACCGATGCCAAGGGCAACATGGTCCCGGGCCTGGCAGCGTCGTGGGACATTGAGGATGGCGGCAAGGTCATCACTTTCCATCTGCGCCACGGGGTCAAGTTCCAATCAGGCGACCCGTTTACCGCCGCCGACGTGCTATGGAGCGAGAACCGGCTGCTCAAAAAGACGTGGTGGTACGGGATCTTCGCGCGCTTTGTCGACAAGGTCGTCGCGGTCGATCCCTATACCGTCAAATTCGTCTTTAAGACGCCCGATTCCGAGTTCCTGCCGGTGCATGCGCTGATCATCGGCTCCAAGAAGTATTTCGATCGCGTCGGCGAGACCGAATTCGCGAAGCATCCGGTCGGCACCGGGCCATACCGGATCGTCGACTATAAACCCGCCCAGTATCTCGACCTCGCTGCCTGGGACGGCTATTGGGGTGAGAAGCCACAAATCAGGCGCGCGCATTTCGTCTTCATCGGTGACGACAATACTCGCGTCGCCACGCTGCGAGCTGGCCAGGTCGATCTAATCATGGCGACGCCCTACTCCGCTTACGACGAGCTCAAGGCGGCCGGATACAGCGAAGTGAAGTTGCCCGTCCATCCGACCCAGTCGATCCAAATGCAATTCGCCAATACCCGCACGCCGTGGCACGACCTGCGCATCCGCCAGGCGATGGCCTATGCCATCGACAAGGATGCGATCGTCAACGGCTTATTGCACGGGGTGCCGACCGACTATCCACGCCTCAGCCCGGACGAGATCGGCTACGACGCGAATCTCAAGGACTATAAATACGATCCCGCCAAGGCCAAACAGCTCGAGGTCGCGGCCGGCTACCCTAACGGCTTCGCCATGCCACTCTATTATTCCACCGGCGTCTACTACGGTACCGAAGAGACTGCCACGGCGGTGGCGCTCTATCTGAAGCAAAACCTCAACGTTACCAGCAACGTTAAAGGTATCCAGCTCATCGAGCTGCTGCAGATGCTGGGCCGTATCGGCAACGACCCGAAAGCCGAATATGTCGGCGTCGCCGGGATTCCGGTGGCGAACCTGCTGACGCCGCTCGAGGGCGTCGAGCTCTACTATACCGGTCCTCGCGCCATCTATCACAACGACGAACTCAACAAGCTATTGGCGGAGGCCGACGCGGTGTTCGAGCCCGCAAAGCAGGCGCCGCTGATCCAGAGGATGATGGCGATCGAGCAGAACGACCTGTCGACCATCACCCTTTGGCAGTATGTCGACGTCTACGCGATGAAAAAGGGCATCAGCTACGTCCCCGGCAGACACGGACTTGAGGTCGTCTATCTGCCCCGGGTGCGCGCGAACACCACGATCGGCTCGGCCAAGTAGCGTGCCGCAGGGAACTTTGTGACGCTTAGGCGGCGCGAGGCAGTGCCGGCGAAAGCAATTGAGTGGATGGCGGATTTGTCTTCGGTCTGGCGATCGTGCCGCGCGCGGCCGACGGATCGCGATCGCCTTAAGCCGTCGGCCGCCGCGTTCGAGGCGGTCGGAGGGTTTTGGTCCGTCCGGGCCGCCTCGGTGCCCCAGACGATTCCTGCGCGACGGCTTCGGACTGCCCAGGGGTCTTTGCCGACGCTTTTCGAGCCGTGATTCTCGTCCTGGCAGGCCAGCACTGGCCCCGCAGTCTCATCTCAGATCGGCGCACTAAAGCTTGGTCTAGACGCTAACCAGTGTTGGGACGTGGCGCGGTGGCTATCGCCCCAGCCTCCTCAAGTGCCTTGATCTCACCGTCGCTGAAGCCGGCCTTCGTCAGTACGGCGTGATTGTCGGCGCCGAGATTGTGGCAGACGTCTTCCACCGCGAGCGGACGCGTCGCCAAACGAAAGGGAATGCCCTTCGCGGGGCTGCCGTCTGGGGTGCGCAGCACCGCGGTGCCGCGGACAAATTCGTCGGCAGCACATAGGGATGCGCCATCCCGTACTGCTGCGGTGCCGCCGGGCCACTCGACGCGCCAGCCGTCGCCTTCGGCGAGGAGTCGCTCCCCTGGCTCCGCCGGATCGGTGTTGTTTTGCCGGGGCGAGGGCGCACCGGCAGCGGCGGCAATTAGTTCCTCGCCCAAGAGGAAGCTCGTGAGCTCGCGTTGCGACAGGTCGAGATGCGCACCGTCCCCGCTGCGGTCACGCTCCACGAGTGCCGCAATGATGGCGCCCGAAGCGAAGAGGCAGACGACCTGGTCCGGGTAGTTGACGTGGCGGCCGCTGATGACCGGGGCGTCGCCGGCGCCCGTCAAGGCAGCCAACCCCGCCATTGCCTCTAGCGTCGAGCCGTAGGAGATCATTTCGCAGTCGGGCCCGGTCTCGCCCTGGCTTGAAATGCTGGCAATCACGAGGCGCGGGAAACGGCGCCGCAGCATGGCAGGCGCGAGATCGAGGGAGGCCATAACGCCGCGGCGAAAATTCTCGACAAGCACATCGGCGGTTTCCAGCAGCCGCAGTAGCACCTGGCGTCCAAGTGGATTCTTCAGGTCGAGACACAGGGACCGCTTGCCCCGGTTGGTGAAGACGAAGTGGCGCGAGTGGTTCCACCAGTCACTTCTGGGGTCGGCACCCTCCCAAGTGCGGAACGGGTCGAGAGCGCCGGGCCCTTCGACCTTTATCACATCGGCCCCGAGATCGAGCAGAATAGTCGAGGAGGAAGCTCCGGCGGTGATCCAACCGAGATCGACGACGCGGATCCCGGCCAAAGGAGGCGGGAGGTCACGCGCCATCGGCGATCTCCCCGCCGAGGCGCTGGCCGTTCCAGCCGACCGGCAGGACCGGCATGCCATCGGCTGCGAAGAAGCCGCGAGCCCGGTACTGCGGATCCTTCAGCAACTCTGTCGGCTGCATCACAGGCCCGATCGGCACCCGCTGCTCCTGCGCCGCCCGCGTGATTTCGGCGCGGGTCCGCGCCGCAAACCACGGGCCGATAATCGCCAGCAGCGCCGCACGGTTGGTGCCGCGGGCATGGTCGGTGCCGAAGCGCTGGTCCTTGAGCCGCGGGTCGCCGATCAGGTCGCGCAGCCGCGGCCAGTCCCTATCCTGGTAGACGAGAGCGACATGTCCATCCTTCGCCGGCACGGTAAACCAGTTTGACGTGGTGTCGCCGCGCGCCGGCGCGATGCCGGTCGCCATCGTATCCGCCGCGACTTTCCAGTTAAGCCAAGCCGTCACGTCGAGCAGCGAGACATCCACCACTTCCTCGCGGCCGGCGAGGACCGCAGCCAGCAGGCCTGTGCAGGCCGCGAGGCCCGCGGCGTAGGCGGCTTGGTGTCCTGCGAGCCGCGCCGGCGCCGCCGGCAGGGCGTCGCCGACGATACCGAGCAGACCGGAGAGAGCGAGAAGGCCCAGTTCCGTCATCGGCGGATCCTCTCCGGGGCCGAAAACCGAGATGCGGGCCTTGATCGGCACCGCAGCCGCGTGCCGCGCCAGCGCCGCCATATCTCCGATCGCGGCATCGAAAGGGCCGACTGACGAACCGCAGCGTTTGCCGGCATTAAGAAAGATATCGAGGGACGAGCGACCATCGGGCCGCAGCGGCGGCAGGGTAGCGAAGGGCTCACCGCTCGCCGGCAACGGCCGCACCGTATCGGCACCATAGATGCGGCAGAGCTTGGCAGCCATCGAGACGGCGAGGGCATGCGGACGCTGGCTGCACAGCGCGCCAAGGTCCAAGACTCGGCGGCCCGCCAGCGGCGCTGGCATCGTCAAACCCCCTGTCCGGGATTCTTGATCCCGGCCGCGAAGCGGGCGCTGCCCTCGGTTTGGGCCGCGGTGTTCGAACGAATGGTGAGGTTTACCAGCTGACCGTGGTCCATCGCCCCCTGCCAGTCGGTGACGAAAGCGGGGATGTAATCGAGGGCCTTCTTGCTTTCCGCCAACGCCACGGCATCGAACTGAGCCAGCTTTGCGGCCAGGAGGTGTGCGGTCGGCAGCAGCGCTTCCGGCTCGACACATTGGTTCACCATGCCCCACCGCTCGGCGGTGGTGCCGTCGATCCGGTTGGTGGTTAGTACCAGCCATGCCGCCTGCTTGCGCGTCACGCCCGAAAGCTGGATCGCCGGTCCCGCCATGCCAGGGTAGGTAGCAAACCCCATCTCAGGGCAGCCGATGCTGGCACTGGTGCTGGCGATCGCGAGGTCGCAGACATTGATCAGTGTTGCACCGCCGCCAAGTGCCAACCCGTTCACTGCGGCGATGAATATGGCGGAGTGCGCCCGGATCGCCAGGTTCACCGCGATCCACTCGTCGCCGGCGCCCTCGATGCCCTGTTGCCGGTCGTGCTCGCGCTCCTTCAGGTCAATGCCGGCACAGAAGCTACCGCCGGTGCCAGTCAGGACGATGGCTTTCGCGTCGCCCCGCAACTGCTCGAAGGCGCGCATCAGCCCGTCGCGGGCGGCGCGGTTCATCGCATTGCGCTTGTCCTCGCGGTCGATGCGCAGCTCGGCCCAGCCGTCGTGCCGGCTAACGATGATATGGCTCGTCATGGCTTATGGCTCTCCACCCTGATTGCGCCAAAAAGAAAGCTCTCTTGCGCCAGAATTGCATCGCGAAGGTGAACACCGATCTTGGCACCGCCGGCGGCTGAGCCATCGGGTTCGACGGCAAGGTATCGAACCTTGCCAGAGGCGGACACGCCTCTCTTTCGGACGCACAGCAGCCGAATCATCCATGTCGGCAATCATCGGGCTTCCGCGCATGTGCAGATTTTCGCAGGCGGCTCTTTATTGCGCCATATCTTGCCGCCAGCGATCTATTCTCAAGCATCCCCAAGGTAAGATCGAGGTCGATTTGAACAATATCGAGAACACGCGCTTGCCTTCTGGGTTGCCTCAACGATGCTCAACGTGGCGAGACCATGAATCCGGAATGACCGGCGATGTGCCGATGCGGATGTCAGCCATAGAAGGTACACGCGGCCGTTAAAACCCGCGACCAGAGAAGACCGTTGGGTATATGACCGCTCATGCATTCGACGAGCATCACGGTGGCTGGCATCGTCCGCGGTTTCTTGCCCGATGGCTGACGGGCCTCCGAGCCGATCGTCGGCATCGTTGCGGCGTTCTTGGACGCCGACGCCAAGTCGGGCGAAACCCAAAGTCACGAAGTCGAGCCCTGCATTTTCCAGCACGATGACAGGTACGGCAATCCGAAGATCAACCTGATCCGGCGTGGTGCGCCGGGCGCTGACTACGCGCGAACCAGGCAAATCGTCGCGGAATTCATCACGCGCGACAACGCGGCGCGCGCGAGCGGTGGCGAGTTCACACCAGAAGCACTCGCGGTCGCGCCGCTCGCGGCAGCAGCCCTCTTTCGGCGCCGATCGCGCCAGTGCGCAACGCAACAGCGGACGGGAAACGACTTGCCACTAGACCAACGTCCGTGCTGTCGCGCCGCGGCGCCTCAGAGCGGCTCGCCGATGGTCACAATCCGGCTATCGAAACTTCCAGGGATGCCCATGAGACCATTGAATTTCGCGCGAAGCGCATCCCGGTCCGTCCGTCTCACGGACGGATTCGCCCAGAGGCAAGACCACTCGATATAAAGCTGGGGCACCTTTGATTGGTGAAAACTCAAACGCAGCCATGTTTCGATGCGATCGGGCGGCGGCTCGCCGGTTTCCCATCCTCGCATGGTAAGATGAAACGCAATTTCGCTCATTTCAGTGCAAACAGCTTGGAATGAGTCGCCGCCACGTCAAGAGGGTAGAGTTTCACATTTGTGACGCCATTCATGATGGCGACATCTTGCTGACCGGAAGATGCTGGCCGCCGGATTACGGGGCAACGCGCCCGCTCCGGCGTGTAAAGGGCTAAGTCTCATTGATCTCTGGTATAGGGATGGAGCGACCGCCGGAACAAGTCCGCGGTTGTCGTCTCCTCGACCTTGCTCCCGGCATACATCACGATGATGCGCTCAGGAGGTCGCGGCGACCACGCCAGATCGTGGGTGATGAGGATCATGCCCATTCCCGTCGCGCGCTTGAGCTCATTGAGCAAATCGAGACTCTGCGCCTGAACCGAGACATCGAGCGCCGTGGCGGGCTCATCGGCCACGAGAAGCTTTGGCGAGCAAGACAGCACCACCGCGATCACCACCTGTTGACGCATGCCGCCGGAAAGTTCGTGCGGATACGGTGACACAAGGCGCTGCGGTTCGACGATACGGACAAGGTCGACGAACTCCACGGCCCGGCGCCGTGCCACCGGAGCAACGTCACCGAGATTTGGCGCCCGAAAGTGTTTTCGTATTCGGCTGATCCGGTTGATCGATCCTTGTGCGTTTCCGCTTCCGTCTCGCTTGCCAAGAACGTGGAGGGTCGATAACGGCTGGCACAGTCGCGCGGCGTCTCTTTCAGTTACATAAGGTTCAGACCGGTGGGCGCAAATGAATGGTCATGCGCCGAAACGTGTAGCGGATGCTCCAGGTCAGTAGCACCAAATCCGTCGCCACGCCGAGGATCGGGGACATCAGTACAAATTGGTCGTGGGAGAGCCGGATCGCGAGCGCGATATGCACCCCGCTCATGACAACGAGACTGCCTCCCCAAATTATCGTCACCAGTGAAAATGTGCGGGCGCGATCTTGGGCCACGGCGAGGTCGAACCTTGCGCGCCGCTCAGGCCCGCTGGCGGTGACGAATTGACGGGCGATGTAAAGAATAACCGGCCGCCCGATGGCTGCTGATGCGAGGAAGCACAAACCGATGATGGTGCCTTGAAAGGAACGCAATACCAGCGCGGTCGCAATATTGGGCGACAATAGGGTGACCGTCAGATGGATCCCGATGCCGGCCAGCGCGATCGCAGCGATGGCGTCGACCATACCTTTGCGCAGGACACCGAACAGAAACCCGGCGATGGGAAAGATCATCGTGTAGAGCAGCGGCAGGACGCTTCCCGCCGGAAAACGCGGCTCAAGGACACGAAACAGGAGATAGGGGCAGAGCGCGTTGACGATCAGGCTGAAGCCGATGGCGCGAAGTGGCGCGGCACGGCTGAAACCGGGTCGGCTCAAATCGGAGTTGGATCGCGCTGAGGACATGAACAGAAGCTCGAGCGGGTGCCGCAATCCCACGATTACCTGATCGCGTCGTCGTTCGCAGCACCAATCGCCCCGGATCACGTCCTCCGCATTTCTTGCGAGTGTATCGGGCTCGAAGGGCTATACCGGATGGTTGGCAGTCGCAGCCGCGGCGCGCAGGAACGAGGAGCCGACCAGGAAGAGGCCGGGTCTCGGGAACGGGCGTCAGTGCCAAAAGGAGCCTGGCGCCGCGCGAAAGATTTGCCGCAACGCCCCTCATGCCTGTTGGGGGTCATCACGAACGAGCGCGGGGCGGATCACCCAGCGACGTCGGGGTTGCGGCGAAAAGCCGAGGCTCAGCATTGGCTCGCGCGTCTGGTCCATCTTTACTTTCGGTGGTGGTGGCAGATATAGACTAAATTCTATCAACACCCCAAGATATAGCGTCGGCATCGCTGCGCCAAGCGGCAGGCGGCGCCCTGATCATAAGGTGGTGGCCCTACGTTAACGTTAACGGTGTTCCCGCAACCGATGACATCGCACTATACGAAGGAAAGCCTGCGCCATGGGGAGTGGCCCCTGAAAGGGTGCGGGACAGTCGTTCGCGTTGCGCCTCCACCCCTTGGTGTTCACCGATTGTTCAAGGAGGCCAGTTATAAGGAGAACGTGGCGCCTTGAACGTTGAACATGATTTTGTACCGCTCGCGACGCTGCAATGCTCGCGATGCGGGGCATGCGTTGATCTCTATCGCTATCGCCCGCCACAGTGGGATCTGCGCTTCCGCTGGGGGCCGTGCCAAGCCTACATGCTGATCGATAACTGCCCGGAACTTCGCGAGCAGGCCGATCGCGTCGATCCCCATTGGCAAGACAAGGAAGACACGTTGCGCTATTAGCCGTCGGTGCGCTGGTTGCGGGGTCAGGACGAGATCCGAAGTTGGAACCGTGTTCGCCGACACCTCGCAGCCCGGAACAGGGTTGTGCCGACCCCTTGCCGCTCCGCCTGACGGGTACGAGATGGGTTGCAAACGCATCTTCGGCGCGCACTGAAATCCTTCGCTCAAATCGGCGAACCAGACCGAGACGAGCGCGATGCGCCAGATCGCGCAGCCGCCATATTGCGATCACGGTGTCGGTTCTCTAGATATTCCTGGCGCGGTCCGATTTCCGGTTCGGTAACGGCGCTCAGGTTTGCCAAAAATAGTATCGCTTGAGGCATGTACACGAGCCCGCCACTTCCGCTGCCAAGCTTGGACGCGTTCCAGGATCGCATCTATGCGGGGGATGTTCTTCGTTTCGACGGGATCCCGGCCCTGACGGAATTAGTCTCCTTTACAAGGGCGTTTTTGGAGGATGCCTTCTCTCCACATCCGCCGCTGCAAATACATGAACACCTTTCGCATGAGGCCCAAGTCGAGACTTTCAGCGACTGCGCCCGCGAGTTCGGACAGCTGTCGGAAGTCAAGCGGCTATGGCAGTCCGTTTTCCAATCCGTCGGGCTCGACCCGATGGCGATCGCGCGCGATCGCTTGCGGCTGCGATTCCAGCCGCACCAATCTCCCGGTCAGATCATTCGGCGCGCGCCGAGCACCGCGACCATTGCGTTTCATCGTGACACTTGGGGAACCAATCTCTATGCGCAAACGAATTGGTGGACCCCGATCTATCCGATCTCGGTCGGCAGAACGATGGCGCTCTATCCGACGCTCTGGTCCCGCCCAGTTCGCAATAGCAGCGCGGCTTTCGACCTTGCCAAGGTAATCGAACGACGTAAAACGGGCGGCCGCAATTCTATCACTTCGGACGAGGCGATCCCTCATTCGCTCGAGGAAGTCGCACCGGCGCTCGGGGTCCCCGTCGTGATTGATCCGGGGACGATTATTGCTTTCTCCGGCGCCCACGCCCATGCCGGCGTCGGAAATGAGACGGGGCTCACGCGCATTTCCCTCGAGACCAGAACGATTTCGATCGCAGACTTTCGCACCGGCAAAGGCGCCCCTAATGTCGATGGCCGTGCCCTATGGATGGCGCCTGGCCTGTTCCGCCGCGTGGCCGATGGCGCCAAGCTCGAGGAACTGGTTGGGATGCGCGGGTTGGAACCCTATCCCTTGCCGGCCTAGCCCAATCCCTGGTGCCACCAACAAGGCGGGGAAACCCGCCGCGCGCCGCCGTTTCGGCGGCGGAAACCACCGGCCATTGCTTCAGCCGAGGTCGGCTAGAAGTGTCGGTGCCGGCGAGCGCATCAGGATTTTCCGCACTTCCCATTCGGTCGCCGCATCGATCGAGGCCAGAAACTGGATCTTGCCGCCGGCGAGCCACGCGACCGGCAGCCCGTCGCGATAAATGAGGCGGTTGCCGGTCAACGCCGGAAGGCGCGGCCCGGGCGTAAGTACGCCCACGAGGTTCAGCGGATCGGCGCCTGAAAGCGAGATCCACTCGCCCGATGGAGCCTGGCGCCGCACTTCGCGCAAGAGGCCGA
Source organism: Alphaproteobacteria bacterium (assembly GCA_030041335.1). Lineage (GTDB taxonomy): Bacteria > Pseudomonadota > Alphaproteobacteria > ATCC43930 > CGMCC-115725 > JAATGI01. Next base: position 20,760 of record JASHOB010000259.1, read on the forward strand.
CCGCTTCGGGCAGTGCGTATTGCTCGCCGGCAAAGCCCGCGACGAAGCGGCCGCCGCGTATCTCGCCGCGCGCCTCGAGGCGACGCAGAACGCGCAGCAGGTCGCGCCATGGCGGCAGCCATTCCGCTTCACGTGCCAGCAATTTCCAAAACACCACACCGTAGCGGCGCAACAGGATACGCGCGACATGCTCGACGGCGGCGTCCGTGCTTAGCTTGTCAGGGGACAAGGGCGCGTGTCTGGTCAGCGCCCACCGCCCGGCGCCTTGCATGCCGAACGGCGAAAGACGCCGGCGCCGCCGTGCGCCGGCAACCGAGGGGCGGCGATCCGACGGCACCAATAGCGCGCGCAAGCCGCCAAACCCGTCCGAGGTGACCTGGCCGAGCGCAACCAGTTCGCCGAGCGCTTCTTCGACCTGCGGGCCAAGCAGGCCGGAAATCCTGACCAGCTCGTCGAAGAACAAGGCGCCGTGCTGACGAAGGCCGGAGAGCACGGCCTGCGCCCGGATACTCACCGTGGCCGGTTGGTCGCGGCCGGAGATCGCGGTCCAATGCGACGCATGGCGCCGCGCCATCAAGGTAATGGGCGTGCTGCGTACCGGCGCGGGATTGCGCTCGCGCGTGGCGGCGCCCTGTGCTGGCGTGAGCCGGGCCCAAACGAGGTGTCCGCCGAGGCACTGATCGTCGAGCCAGCAGTGATCGTATTCGTCGATTCGCGCCGGCAGGATTTCGGTCTCCCACGCGGCTGCCGCGGCCTCATAGCCTTCGAGGAAGGCCGTCGCGACCGCCACAGAATCGGGCCCTTCGAGGCGCGTCTCCTTGGTGACGCGCTGCCACGCGAACAGGAAGCGCAGAAAATCCTTGGCCGCGACCGGCTCGATCTCGGCCCGCAAGCGACGGATCGTGTAGTGGTGGATGCGCGCCAGCAGCCGGCGGTCGCACCATTCGTCGATGGTCGTGCCGGGCGTAAAACGGCCGCGCATCGCGAAGCCTTCCGTTTGCAGCGCCAGCAACGCCGGCGCAACCTTGTGCGCCGGCAAGCCCAGCGACGCGGCGAGAGCGGCTTCGGTCATCGGGCCCAACCCTTCGAGCCGGCCGCGCAGGATTTCAAAGGGTGGCTCGTCATCCGGCCAGTTGGCGAATTCCGACTCGCGCTCGGCCGCAACCCAAAGCGTCGCGCCCGGCAGTGTCAGTTTTACCGTGCGCCGGGCGGCGCCAAGCTTCTTCAACCACACCCCCCATTCCGGCGGGTTTGCCGCTTCCTCGGCGGTAAGGAAGCCCAGCCATTGCAGCGCGTCGTGCAGCTCGTCTTCGTTGGTCGGGTCCGGCCAGGCCTCGTTGCGCACGCGCGCGATCGCTTCGGGATCAAGCCGGCCGAGCTCTGAGGCATCCTCGGGCGACATCCAGCGCCGTGCCATTACCGCCCGGGTACGCCGCTCTTCGAGCGGCGCGTCGTCGAGGAAAGCGTATGGCCGTGCCGACAATACTTCGAGGGCCAGCGGCGAGGGCTGGGTGAGGTCGCGGGCGACAACCTCGACCTGACCGCCCTCGATGCCCGACAGCAACCGTTCCAGCCCGGTAATGTCCATCGCGTCGTGGAGGCAGTCCCAGATGGTCTGGTTGACCAAAGGGTGATCGGGCACCTCACGTTCACCGACGAGATTCTCGCCGCACGCGATCATATCCGGGAATACGGCGCCGACCAGATCCTCTGCCTGCATGCGCGCGAATTGCGGCGGAACCTTCTTGCCGCCCTGGAAGCGCGGCAGCGCCAGCGCGATGCCGGCGACCCAGCGCCAGCGCGTGTTGAACATGGGGGCGTCGAGCAGTGCCTGCACCAACACTTGGCGCACGCTTGCCGAATGGAGATAGCGTGCCACCTCCGCCAGTTCGAAACTGTGCGCGCTGGTTAGCGACAGGACGATATTGTCCTCGGTCGCCGCTGCCTGGAGCTCGAAATTGAATTTGCGGCAGAACCGCTTGCGCAAGGCGAGGCCGAAAGCGCGATTGAGCCGACCGCCGAACGGCGCGTGCACCACCAGCTGCTGGCCGCCCGCCTCGTCGAAGAAGCGCTCGAGCACGATGCGGTCCTGGGTCGGCATGGCGTCGAGCGCGGCCAACGCGGACGATAGGTACTCGACAAGCTGCCGCGCCGCAGCCTCACTGAGGCCGAGCTCTTTCATCACCCATGCCTGCGTCGCCTCGCCCGCAGGATCGTCGCGGAGCCGCGTCGCCAATTCCTCCCGCAGCCGCGATACCGAGAACGAAAGTTCGTCGCTGCGTGCCGGTGCCTCGCCCAGCCAAAACGGAATCGTCGGCGGCTGGCCGTGCGCATCCTCGACACGCACGACACCGCGCTCCACCCGCATGATGCGATAGGCGCTGTTGCCGAGCTGGAATACGTCGCCCGCGAGACTCTCGACGGCGAAATCCTCATTGACAGTGCCGATGATTTGGTTCTCAGGCTCGAGCAGCACTTGATAATCGGCAGTGTCGGGAATGGTGCCGCCGGAAGTGAGCGCCGTCATCCGCGCGCCGCGCCGCCCGCGAATCACGTGATTGATGCCGTCATAATGAATCAGGGCGCCGCGCCGGCCGCGGTGCGTGCTGAACCCCTCGGCCAACATGCGCACCACCGCCCCGAATTCATCGCGTCCGAGATTGCGGTAATGCCAGGCGCGGCGGACGCGGTCGAAGAGCGCCGGTTCGGGCCAATCTTGCGCGGCGCTCTCGGCGACGATCTGTTGCGCCAGCACGTCCTGCGGCTGGTCGGGCAGGGTGAGCCGGTCGAGCTCGCCGCGCCGCACGCTGTCGAGCAATGCTGTGCATTCGACCAGATCGTCGCGCGACAGCGGGAACAGCCTGCCTTTGGGCAAGCCGCCGACGGCGTGGCCCGATCGCCCGACCCGCTGGAGAAAACTGGCAATGGAGCGCGGCGAACCGAGCTGCACCACCAGATCGACGTCGCCGATATCGATGCCGAGTTCGAGCGATGCGGTCGCGACCAGGGCCTGAAGCTGGCCACGTTTCAGCCGCAGCTCGGCATCGCGTCTGTGCTCCTTGGCCATGCTGCCGTGATGCGCCGTGACAGCGGTTTCGCCGAGCCGATCGGACAATTGGCGGGCGACGCGCTCAGCCATCCGGCGCGTATTGACAAATACCAACGTGGTGCGGTGAGCGGCGATCAGACCGGTGATTTGCTCGTAGACCTGAAGCCAGGTCTCGCCGGACATCACGCCTTCGAGCGGCGCGGGTGGCACCTCAATCGCGAGGTCGCGGCTGCGCTGATGGCCGGCATCGATGATCGCCACTTCCGCCGCGGGGCGGCCGTCGGGCGCCGCGCCGACAAGGAGGTGCGCCACGGTCTCGATCGGATTCTGGGTTGCCGACAGGCCGATGCGCTGCAGCCGGTCGCCGCATAATGCTGCGAGCCGCTCCAGCGACACGGCAAGGTGCGCGCCGCGCTTCGTCGGCGCGACGGCGTGTATCTCATCCACGATGAGCCGTTTGGTGGTCGCGAGCATGGCGCGACCCGACTGCGAGCCAAGCAGGATGTACAGCGATTCCGGCGTTGTCACCACGATGTGCGGCGGCCGCTTGTGCATCTTCTGCCGCTCGCCCGGCGAGGTGTCACCGGTACGGACCCAGGTGCGGATTTCGATATCGGACAAGCCGCGGGCTTTGAGTTGTTCGCGGATACCGGCGAGCGGCGCTTCGAGGTTACGCTGAATGTCGGTGGAAAGCGCCTTCAGCGGGGAGACATAGACGATTTGGGTCTCATCGGTGAGCCCTTTTTCCAGCCCCTCCCGGATCAGCGCGTCGATCCCGGCAAGGAACGCGGCCAGGGTCTTGCCCGACCCGGTCGGCGCCGCGATCAGGACGTGGCGACCGGCCTTGATCGTCGGCCACGCTTGCGCCTGTGCCGGCGTCGGCACGCCGAACTGGCCTGCAAACCAAGCGGCGACGGCGGGATGAAATAGCTCCCCGTAACTGCTGCCACGGTCCGTTCCGCCATGCTGATCGAGGGGCGCCATGCCGACCAGAGATTGGAACAACGGCGGGTAAAATCAACAGCAAACGGAACCCCTCCGATGCCATGCTGCCAGCCCTTGCCGCTTCGACCAACTTCCGGCGTTCGTCGCACCGGACGTCAGGGTGAATTGAGGCGGCCGGCCTGATACGGGATGAAATGAGGCATCGCGAAAACGGGGAGGAAGACGCGTGTGCCGTTCCGTCATTGTGACAATCCCGGAGCGACCGAGTGCCCCTGCCGCCGGCAACAAATCCCGGCCCCCCCCCGTGCGGCGCTGTCGGGCGCCCTTGCGGGCAAATCAATGACGACAGTCGCACGCGCTAACGATCTGCGATAGGGTGCCGATGATGTCGCGCATCGCACCTGCGTTGAGGGAGGCTTTCACGAGATGAATGCCGATCGTCGATCGTCGAATGTCGATACCGAGCGGTTTCGGCTGCGCAATTTTGTCGCCTCTCTCGGTCCCGAGGAGCTGCAGGTTTGTCCCGATCCGGTCGCGCTGTCGCACATCGCCGCGATTCTTCATGGCAATCGTAGGACGGTGTGGTTCAAGTCGGCGGCTAAAGAGGGTGCGGAGCTGGTCGGCAATGTTGTCGGGAGCCGCACGCGCTTGGCCCGGGCCTTTGGCGTCGAGCCGCCGAAGCTCGCGCTCGAGTTGATGGCGCGGCTCAAGAACGAACCCGAGATCATCGAGCTCCCGCGTGCCCAGGCCCCGGTGCAGGAGGTGGTGCTGACCGGAAGGGAGGCGGATTTGACGCGGCTGCCCGTCCATGTTCAGCACGCTGCGGACGGCGGACCCTATATCTCCGCATCGGTCGACTTCTGCATCGATCCCGCGACCGGCAAAACCAATTCCGGGGTGCGACGGATGATGCTGCGCGGCCCGCACGAAGCCGGCATCGACCTGAACGCGCCATCCGATCTACGTCTCATTTATCAAGCGGCGGCGGCGCGGAAAGAGCGGCTTCCTGTCAGCTTTGTGGTCGGCTGTCATCCGGTCGACTTCGTCTCCGCGACCATGCGCGTGCCGGTCGACGAGCTCGGGTTGGTGTCGTCGCTGCGCGCCGCGCCGGTGCCGGTCGTCAAATGCGTGACCAACGACATCCGCGTTCCAGCCGATGCCGAATTCGTCATCGAGGGATATCTGGACGAGCGGGGTTATGCCGAGGCGGAAGGCCCTTACGGCGAATATCTCGGCTATTACGGCGTGGTAAAACAGAATCCGGTGTTCCATGTCACTGCGATCACCCGTCGCCGCGACGCGCTGTTTCAGACCGCGACCATTAGCGGCCGGCACATGGACATGACCGACACCGCCAATCTCGAGGCCGTGCGCACCGAACTGAGTGTCTGGACCGCGTTGCGCGGCGTCGTTCGCGAGCCGGTCTCCGTCTATGTGCCGGTATCGACAGGCGGCGCGTTGAGTGCACGGGTTGCGCTCAGACCGCGTTTTGCCGGCGAGGCGCGCGCGGCCATTCACGCCGTGCTGGGTGCCGTTGCGGTAAAGAACCTGTTCGTGGTCGATGCCGATATCGACGTATTTTCCGATGCGGAAATGGAGTGGGCGCTGGGCTCGCGATTCCAGGCGGACAAGGATCTGATCCTCGTCACCGGTGTACGCGTCAGCCCGCTCGACCCTTCGCTCCAAGGTTCGCCGACGGGAGCCAAGGCTGGTTACGACCTCACCTGGCCGATGACAATTGCCGCACGGTGGGAGTTGCAAATACCGACCCCGCCGAGTTTTGCCGGCAAGCAGTTCCCCTCGCTCGAAGCCGCACTCCGGGATGGGCCGAAGCGTTTCGAGGAGTTGATGGCGGCGCGTGGCAGCGATGACGGGCGCGATATCGTGCGCGAACTCGATACTTTCCGGCCCCGTGGACTGAAGCGGGACGATCAGGGACGGTACTATCTCGCCGGGGCCGAATAGTAAGCGTGGTCGCCCGCGCACGACGCCCAGTCGCCGAGGGGCGTCGGCGGCGCGCAACGCTGAAATCTGTGTGCCTCATGGGCATCGGCGAGACCGGGCAAGGTGCGGCGCGATCCTGCAACCCCATGCCAGGATTTGTCCTCCTAGGAGAGCCCGCGGATGGCGCGCCAAACGCGCTCCGGCGTTGCCGGCATTTCGACATGATTAACCCCGAATTCGGCGAGCGCGTTGCAAATCGCATTGACGACGGCCGCCGGCGCCGGCGTCGTCCCGCCCTCGCCGCCCGGCCTTATGCCAAAGGGATGGCTGGTCGCGGGCACTTCGCTTAGTTCGGTGCGGAATTCGGGCAGATCATCGGCGCGCGGCAGCGCGTAATCCATCAGCGAGCCCGCGAGCATCTGGCCGGTGTCGGCGTCGTAGTAGGCCTGTTCCAAAAGCGCCTGGCCGACGCCCATGGCGATGCCGCCGTGGGTCTGACCGTGAAGGATCAGTGGATTGATCGCTTTGCCGACATCATCGACTGCGGCGTAGCGGACCAACGCCACGACTCCGGTTTCGGGATCGACCTCGACCTCGCAGACATGGGTCCCGAACGGATACGCGCCGACGCGAACCAGCTGGTCCGAGACCGCACCAAGAGTACCGCGCAAATGGTGTGGCAGGTCGTTGCGCTCGATTGCCGCGACCGCGACATCGAAAAGGCCGATGCGGCGATCGGTGCCCTTCACCGTGAAACGGGTATCGGCGTAGTCGAGATCGACGGCGGCGACTTCGAGCAAATGCGCGGCGATTTCCTTGGCCTTGGCGATGACGTCGAATGTCGCTTGACGAATGACAATCGAGGCGATGCGCATCGAGCGACCGGAGTGTGAACCGCCGCCCGCTTTGACGAACGCGGTATCGTGAGCGCGTAGCCGAACCGCCTCGAAGGGCACGCCCAGCCATGCCGCAGCCAACTGCGGAAACGCCGTCTCATGCCCCTGACCGCTGGCCATCGTGCCAAGGATCAGATCGACGTGACCGTCGGGCAGCACGGTGAGTTCGGCGCGCTCGCGCGGCATGCCGCTGGTGGTCTCGACATAGCAGCCGATGCCGATGCCGCGATATTTGCCGCGTTGCCGGGCCGCCGCGCGCCGTTCGGCAAAGCCGTTCCAATCGGCAAGCGCGAGCGCGGTTTCCATCACTTTCGGGTAGTCGCCGCTGTCGTAGGTGATGCCGAGATTGTTCGAGTGCGGAAACGCGTTGGGCGGCACCAGGTTGCGACGGCGCAATGCGACCGGATCGAAGCCATGCTCTCGGGCCGCGATGTCGATGACGCGTTCGATGGCGAAGATCGCCTCGGGACGGCCGGCGCTGCGAAAGGGAATTGTCGGCGGCGTGTTGCTCATCACCGCGCGCGCCCTGACAAAGGCCGTTGGCACGCGGTAGACGCTGGTCATCAGCTGCGCGCCCTTGTTCAGGGGGACAAAGGACACGGTGTGTGCGCCCACGTTGCTGAGATTGGAGGAACGCACTGCCAGGAAATTGCCCTCCTTATCCAGCGCCAGCTCGACCTCAACCCAGAGGTCGCGCGCTTGGTAGTCGGTGACGAAGGCCTCTTGTCGCTCTGCCGTGTGTCTTACTGGCCTTCCGAGCACGCGCGCCGCCCAGGCGACGAGCGCGAATTCCGGATTGAGAGCGTTGCGGGTGCCGAAACTGCCGCCGACGTCATGGGCGACGACGCGCACCGTCGCGGGATCGACGGCAAGAACGAGGGCGAGTTCTTCCCGGATGCGGACGACACCGTGACCGCCGGCGGCATAGAGCGTCGTGGTATCGGAAGCGGCATCGTAGTCGCCGATCGCAGCGCGCGGCTCCATGTGGACCCCGGTGAGACGCTGCAACCAGGTTGCCAATCGGCTGACATGAGCCGCCCCAGCGAACGCGGCATCGGTCGCGGCGCGGTCGCCGACCTCGGCGTCGATACACAAATTGGAAGGGTGTTCGTCCCAGAGGCTCGGCGCATCGTCTCGAACCGCGTCGAGCGCATGAATCACGGCGGGCAAAGGATCAAAGTCGGCCACAACCAAATCGGCGCCGTCCTTTGCCGCCGCGACGGTTTCGCCGATCACCACGGCGACGATCTCGCCGACCGCACGCGCCTTGTCTGTGACCATCGCGAAGTGCGGCGTCTTCACGCGGGTGAATCCCGGCCGGTCAACCAAGGCGATATCGGGCCCGCCGCCTTCGCCGCCGGGCGTATGCGGAATCGGCTTCAATCCCGCCGCCAACGCATCCGCGCCGGTCAGCACCAACAGCACGCCCGGTACCGCCTTGGCCGCGGCGGTGTCGATGCCGCGCAGGCGTGCATGGGCATGGGGCGAGCGCACGAAGACGGCGTGGGCAAGGCGATCGAACTTGATATCGTCGGCGAAGCGGCCCCTGCCGGTGAGCAGGCGGTCGTCTTCTCGGCGCTGGACTGGCTGGCCAATATGCACATCCATCGATCGTTCCCCAACTTCCAATGTCCTTTGCAACACCCGTGTCATAAGACTTCGCTGACGCCACGCAAGAGATTCGTCGCGGCAGGGACGTGCTTGCCGTTTTGCGCAAATCAGTTCTGCCAAACTTGCAGGTGCGTCGCCGATGACGCTACAGTCGCATGACAGAAGAGCCGGCGATGTTTCGACGCAAAGGCGATATGGCAAGGCGCGGGAGACTTGACGATGGCCGCACCGACAATTGATCTCAGCCGGCTGATTGATGGACAGAAGTTCAACCGCTTTCATCTCTGGGTGATCTTCTGGTGTTTTCTGGTTCAGTTCGCGGATGGCTTCGACATTAATGCGGCGGCCTATATCGCCCCAGCCTTGGTCAAGGAATGGCATCTCAGTCGCGCGCAGCTCGGCCCTTTATTCAGCGCCGGCCTGTCCGCCGGCTTCTTCGGTCCGCTGTTCTTCGGCTTCCTCGCGGATCGCTACGGTCGCCGGCTGTCGATAATCGCCGGGACCTTTGTCTTCGGCATCTTCACGGTCGTCTCCGTGCTGTCGACGTCGTTATGGCAGCTGATAGTCCTGCGCTTTCTCGCCGGTCTCGGCATGTCAGGCGCCCTGCCGATGACGGTGGCGCTGGTCAACGAGTTCGCGCCACGGCGGATTCGCGCGACGCTGGTTATCATCATGTTCTCGGGGAGCACGTTCGGCGGTGGCGTGCCCGGTCCGTTTGCGTCATGGCTTGTGCCCACCCATGGCTGGCAAATCCTGTTCTGGATCGGTGGCCTCATGCCTCTGGTCCTGACCGTCCTCTTGGTATTCGCGCTGCCTGAATCCGTGAAGTTTCTGACCCTGCGGTCGACGCGCCGGGAGGAACTCTTAAGGACGCTGGGCCGCATGGGGCTAGGCGGTAGCTTCGCGCCTGATTCTCACTTCGTCATCGGCGGCGAGGCCAATCGCGGCCGCTTTTCGCTTCGTCCGCTGTTCGAGGGCCGGCTTGCCGTGCTGACGCCGTTCCTGTGGTTGTGCTTTGCCATCACGACGATGAGCTTCTACTTCATCAACAGCTGGATGCCGACGATCCTCACCGGCAACGGTATTCCGCTCGAGCGCGCGGTCTACGCCACGACCTTGTTCAGCTTCGGCGGCACGTTGGGCGCCTGGGCGATCATGCGGCCTTTCGACCGTTACGGATTCATCCCGGTGACTATTCTCTATATCTGCGCCATACCGATCGTGGCCAGCATCGGTCTTCCGGGGCTCAGCGAGGCCGGGGTAATGGCCATGGTTGCTGCGGCGGGCTTCTGCTTGCTCGGCCTCAATTTCGGCAACATTGCCGGTGCCGGGAACATCTATCCGACGGAAGTTCGCGGCTTCGGCGTCGGCAGTGCTTTTTTCATTGGCCGCGTCGGTTCGGTGATCGGGCCGCTGGTGGGCGGCTTGCTGATCGCGCGGCAGGTGGCAACGGAGCATATCTTTTTCCTGTTCGCCGTGCCGATCGTGGTAGCCGCCCTTGCTTCGATGGTCGTGCTGCGGCTCTATTGGCGGCAATATCAAAGGGCGAGCCGCGAGGAGGCTCCGGTGACGGCGTTTGCAAATGCAAAATAATCGGCGCCGGGCAAGAGCTCGCCCTGGACCGGGGCGGATCCGCAGACTCCGAGGCAGGTCGGTTGATTGCACTGAATCAAGGTTTGATCCCGCAGCACCCTTAGTTTTGTTCTCGGTTCGGCGGCGTGAGCGAAGCAAAGAAACCAGCCACCGGCAACATCGGCTAAGGGCGCAATCGGGTCGACACTTCGCGGCGAAGGACGGCAGTAGCAAGCTGGAAGGAGCCCATCCAACCCATCCTTCGCCCCAAGCCATCAAGGAGGATCAAAGCGATGAAGCATCCAATTAAATCAATGTCCGGCGCGCTCGTGGCGGCTGTCGTGACGGTGATCCTCAGCGCTCCCTCTGCCATCGCCTGGCCCGGCCTCGCCAAGCCCATGTTTGTTGGCAATCGGTCGATTCCGGTCGCGCAGACCCAGATGAACGGGCCGGAACAACGAGTGAAAGGCCGCATCGCCGAATTGCATGCCAAGCTTCGGATCACAGCGGCACAGGAAGCCAAATTCAAGGCTATGGCTGACGTGATGACCGCCAATGCTCAGTCGTTGGCGACGCTTCTGCAAGAGCGGACACAAGATAAGGACACTTCGGCGGATGCCTCGCTGCACTGGTACGAACGTCTCGTCGACGCCCATGCGGATGCCTTGAGAAAGTTCGTTCCGGCATTTACCGAACTTTACGCGAGCCTGTCCGATTCGCAAAAGAAGACGGCGGACGCGATGTTCTCGCGGTTCGGTCAGCGGCCGATCCGTCGTCGATCGAGATAGCGACAGGCGGGGCGATGCTCCCGGAGGTCACCATGACATTTGCCGGAAAATTGGTCAGGAAGATCGGATCTTTTGTCGGAGTGGCGCTCTTCCTGTCCGGGGCCGCGCTGATCCCTTCGGCTCGTGCCCAATATGCCTGCCCAGCCTACTATTATTACGATCCCACTTACGGCTGTGTGCCTAACACCTATCTGACCTCGCCCTACTACGCCTATCCCGACCCCGGTTTTGATTTCTTTTACGGACCGGGTTGGAGCGGGAGCTGGGGAGGGTATCGCGGCGGTGGAGTCTATCGCGGCGGCGGTGCTTATCACGGTGGCGGCGCTCACGGTGGTGGCGGCGCTCACGGCGGCGGTGGAGTCCATCGCTGATTTATGGGCCGCTCATTTGCGCGTCGCTTGTTCGCCACGCGCGCTTCGTGCCCGGTGATGACGCCGACGCGAGACTGATAGCGGATGGCAAAAGACCAAAGGGCAGCGTGTCGATATAACACCTAGCGGGGAGATAACCCGCTATTTAGGCTGATAGAGCCAATTCGCGGGTAATCGGCGTTGCGATCGCTGGTGATGTTCCGCCCCGGCCCGAAGTGGATCGCAGGTCAGCCTGCCAACCGGCAGGATCCCGCCGTCATGCTGCCTCATTTGATGCGCATGCGCGAACTTTACGACAGGGGTATCCTCATATTCGGCGGTCCCACCCGCGCGGGATTCGGCGGGATGGCACTGATGGAAACGAGCACTACCTCCGAGGCGGCCGACCTCATGCGGGAAGATCCGGCGGTGCTTGCGGGCGTTCTCGCCTACGAGGTCGCGGAGCTTAATCCCTATTTCGACGCCTTCGCCGGTCGTGCCTGGTCACCTTGAGCAGAGCCTCAGATCGGCTTCGCAAACTTGGTTGCGGCGATCCGGAACGGGGCACCCCAGAGGCAGTGCCGAAACTCTATCGGCAACGTGATCGACTTCATCTCAGGCGAGCAGCGCTTCGAGCATACGATCGAGGTCGACTTCCGTTCGCCCGGCGGCCCGGCCTCGATGGTGGTCACCATGCAGCCACACCTTGACACGCATTGGACGAGGATGGCTGTCGAAGGTTTCAATAGCAAGCTTGCCAACCTCGACAGGCGTTTTGGAGGACCCGCGCGAAAGCTGACATGCGCCTTGCTGCTTGACTGACGCAATGCTGACAAACTTGAGGGAGATCAAGTCGCATGGCCAAGCTCGTCTTTGGAATGAACCAGTCCTTGGACGGTTACGTCGACCACCTCGAGATGAGACCAAGCACGGCCCTCTTCCGCCACTTCATCGAGCATGCGGGCGGCCTAACGGGCAGCGTCTATGGTCGCCGGACGTACGAGGTGATGCGTGTTTGGGACGAAGACCTTGAGTGGGGCGCTGAGGAACGCGAGTTCGCGGCGGCATGGCGGAGCCGACCGAAGTGGGTCGTGTCGAGCGCGTTGAAGTCGGTCGGCCCCAACGCCACGCTTGTCGCAGACGGCCTCGAGGCGGTGACACGGCGGCTGCAGGCCGAGCGCGTTGGGGAGATCGAAGTCGCGGGACCAGAGTTGGCAGGAAGCCTGACCGACCTCGGTCTTATCGACGAGTATCGGCTCTACCTCCACCCCGTCGTGCTGGGCCGCGGCAAGCCCTTCTTCGCCGGCGCCCGGCCTCCGCTTCGCCTTGTTGCCAGCGATCGAATCGGGGAGGATGTGATCCGGTTGACCTACGTTCCGGCTTGATCGGCTCCACCGCACGCCGCCGCCAAGCGGACGATCCGAAATTCGGACAAGGGTCGTTTGCGCACCCCCCTTCCGCGAACCGGACCTTCGTCAGGGTCGGTTGTCGATTGGGTGGCAACGAACCGGAAACGCGTTAAGCCCTCAGTCGAGGCGATCAAATCAATCTAGAATCAATACGTTGAAACGGATGGAGACAGGCTTTGAGCTTTATCTCCGGGGATAGCCCGGAGCAGATCGGCCTGCGGCAGGCTTGCGCCGATGACTTATGTCGCCCGAACGCTCTCGTCCGCGTCGTCGATGTGTTCGTTGCCAGCCGCGATCTTGCCGAGCCGGGTTTCGATCGGGTGGTTGCCGCGGCGACCGGCAGGCCAGGCTGCCAACCTCGCGACATGCGTCGCCTGCCGCGCTACGCCTGACGCCCGATCCACAGCGCAAACCAGTCGAGATGGCGACAGAGCGCTGGCCTTAAGCCGCTCGGCCTCATCACATTTCGCCCGAGGCAGGGATATTTCGGGTGCGAGCGATCCTAAGACCAAGGGACGGACCACCCGGCAGGGTGCGTATGTGGGTGCACTGAGGGAGATAAAAATGACATCGGGACGATGGCTTCCTGCCTTGGGCGTCGTCATTGGCGCCTCCCTTATGGTGGCAGCCGTAGCACTCGGTCAGCCCGCCAATCCGGTCGGGCCGCCCAACATGGTCGCAGGACCCGGCGGCGACGATCAATCGCCCATGGCTCGCGGCTGGGGTCGCGCCGATCGCGGCTGGCGCTTTCGACGCCTCGAGCCGGAGCAAATTTGCAAGCAGCGTTTCGCGCGTGAGGCTGGGTTCCTTGCCTACATTGGCGCGCTCCTTGAACTGACCGGGCAGCAGCAGCCGCTCTGGGACAAATATCACCAGGCGATGCTCGACAGCGCGACCAAGTTGCGCCAAGTCTGCCTTGATAACCTGGCTACGCCGCCATCGGATCAGACGGCCCTGCAGCGTCGTGACCGCATGGAAAAAATGCTGACGGCTCGGTTGGATGCGTTGCACGCAACACGCCCGGCGCTAGAGGCGCTTTACCAGTCCCTGACGCCGGAGCAGCGCGCCGTGCTTGATCGTCCGCGGCACCGACAGCGACGCCGCTGACGGGACCCAGCCGGCGAAAACGCGATCGCGTCCGAGTCAATGTTATTGGGCGCAGCCGACGGTATCGAAGCTCAGATTAGCGGGGTCATCGGAACCGGCGATCGCGCAGTCCGGATTGAGCGGGCTGTTGGCGCCAGTCGCACTTCCCGAGGCAGCGCTGCTCGTTCCGGCAGGGTCACTGGTCGATGCCGCACCACTGCTACTTGTACTTGGCGTGGCCGCGGTGAAGGACGGTGTGGCCGGTGCCGTCACGGAGATCGTGTCCGTCGCACTCGGCGCAATCATCACCGCCGCCGGCGCGTTGGGGGTTACGTCAGTACTGGTTGTCGCCGACTGCCCGTGCGCCTGGTCAATGATCAGCGTCAATATCGCCAAGGCAAAAATCGGTGCTACGCGAAGCCGCCTCATGTCACAACGCCTGATGCGGTTAGCCGGGTGGCGAAAAACCAACAGGTGATCGCGTCCCGAGCCACTTCTTATACCATCTCCAGCTTCATTGAGCGATGCGCTACTTTTCCTGATCGTCGGTCGCGTGATGATGGTGGTGACCGTGGTGGTGGGTTTTCTGGGATTGCGATTGGTCGCCGGAGGATGAACTCCCGGGCTGGTCGGTTTGGGCGAATGTCGGCACTGCCAGGCTCGCAGGCAAAACGATCAGAAGGATGCGAAACAAAAGGCCGCTCCATCGTGCCAAACGGCTGCGCATAGGATTTCTCTCCATTGGGATCATTCGTGATCGTCACTCAACCTGCGAGACCAGAAGTGCGGTCATCACAATCATCACCGCGATACCGGCGCCGATAGCCCACAATCCTGGCACTGATCGGCCCTTGGCGAGCAACTCGAAGATGTATTGCCGGGTCGCAAGCAATTTCGGTCTCCTGAGGACGTGGTATGGCGGGATCGAGGAACCCATCCCTTGGGGCGCAAAAGTTGATCCGCGACGCACGTCATAGCGCAGTAACCTGACGAGTCCGGGACTGGACCTGAGGCGATTGAGATCCGTGAGTGAGAAAGGGCCGATGATATCGCTATGTCGAACAACCCCGGCGGCCGATCATCCCCACCAAGGCAATGCTCAGGTCAAGGCGTGAGGGCTTTTGCCGGTATCAGCGCCTCTCCCGCGCTTAGTTGCCTTCGCGCTTCATCGATCAGCGCGCTCGCATCGGCTTGGGGCGATGCGTCGGAAAAACTGCGTAACGCCGTAATCGTGTTGTGGAGCTTCTTCTGCCGATCGCTCAAGGTTGCGACAATGGCAGGATCGCTGCATGCAGCGTTCGCCGGTCGGGGACAGGGCGGCAGAAGGTCGTAAGCCGTGGCGGGCATCAGGAATTTACTGACATATTCGAGTTCGATCGCCGTCACCGCCTGCCGTGACGCCGAGATCGGTGCTACCGTCGCAGGCGCGGCGCACCCCGCCAACAATAGGAGGCCCATGATCCACAATCGCCGCACTTGAGTTTGCCCCCTCCCTCGCCGACGCCGCATTCTCCATTTGGCGGCGATTCGGTCAAAGGTACCACTAAATCTGCGCGACCGCCGCCCTCGCCCATCGTCGAGGAAACCCGGCCTTGTACTCTCGCCTGCCATCCGCCATCGCGACCGTGCCGCCATTCTTTGGGGAGC
This sequence comes from Alphaproteobacteria bacterium, assembly GCA_030041335.1. Lineage (GTDB taxonomy): Bacteria > Pseudomonadota > Alphaproteobacteria > ATCC43930 > CGMCC-115725 > JAATGI01. Next base: position 36,057 of record JASHOB010000259.1, read on the forward strand.
GTGTTGGCGCCGATCGTGCGGGCGGCGCCGCGAAGCGCGGGCAAGCCAGGCCGCCGGCGTGACGACATCGAGCGTTCGCGGACGCCGGTCTGGCATCGGCCTCGGACCGACCCCTGCCGAATTGGCGAAGCGCGGACGGCACCGATCGGGACATGGCCCGCCCGGGTTCCCCGGCCACGCCACGTATAAAGCGTATGGCGGGATCTACGGGTAAAGGATAAACTAGAATTTTATGGCGGGAGACGTTTCGGCGGTATCCCGGCGGCTC
>JASHOB010000260.1 GCA_030041335.1 Alphaproteobacteria bacterium
CGCCTTGACAACGTTGCCGGAAAAGCTCGGATGCAAATCACCGAAAAAACTGACGGCGCGACCATCGGGATGAAAACTCATCAACACCCGCACATCCCTTGGTTTCGCTACTCTCTCCGGCGTCACCGCATTGCCATCCTCGTCATAGGCCTGGAAGAAGCGGCCGTCGAGGGAGACATGATTGGGCTCTTCGCGGCCAAGCACGGTGTTGGGCTGGGTTCCCGCCGCCACCAGGATGGCGCGCGCCGGCAACCGCACGATCGACTTGTCCCTGGTGGTGAAGCTGATCGCCACGGCGTGACCGAAACGATCGACGTCCACGGCTTCGGGCGTCAGCCCTTCGGCGAAGTGGATGCCCTCCTCCATCGCCTTCGCTACTTCCTCGTGATTGAGCACATAGCTCGGCGCGTCGATCAGCCGGCGGCGGTATGCGATGGTGACGCCGCCCCACTTCGCCAAGAGTGCGGCAAGCCGAGGCTTGCGGTTGTCGCGCGCCGCTGCGCTGCGTTCTTCGCGGATCGCGCGTGCGTGCGCGATAAACTCGTCAGCCGTCGCGCCGTCTTCCTCGCTCCAATCGCTGCGCACCGCGGCCTCACCGCGCTCCGCGACCAGCGTCTCATAGCGCGCGAGGAATTTCTCCACTTGCACCGGGTAATAGGCGAGTGATTCCGTCGCCGTGTCGATCGCGGTGAGGCCGCCGCCGATCACCACGATGGGCAGGCGGATCGACAAGTTGGCGACACTGTCGGTCTTGGCGGCCCCGGTCAACTGGAGTGCCATCAAAAAATCCGATGCCTGGCGCACGCCGCGCGCCAGGCCGTTCTTCATTGGAATCACGGTCGGCCGGCCGGCGCCGGCGCAGAATGCGATATGATCGAAGCCGAGATCGAATGCCTCATCGATGCCGAGCGTGCCGCCGAAACGGACACCACCGAACATCGAGAATTCGCCGCGGCGCTCGAGCAGCAAGCGGATCAGCTTCAGGAAATTCTTGTCCCATCGCACGGTAATACCGTATTCGGCGACGCCGCCGAATCCCGCCATCACGCGATCGTCGAGATCCTCGACCAGCTCGGCAATGTCACGGATCGGCTTGAACCGCTTGCGTTCGCCGTAGGCATCGACCCCTGAAATCGCGGCGTCGAGCGGCTCAATTTTCAACCCGTCGATGGCGATAATCGTGTGGCCGTCGTTCATCAGGTGATGAGCGAGCGTGAACCCGGCGGGACCGAGCCCCACGACGAGCACCTTGTAGCCGCTCGACGGCTTCGGCAGCGGCCGACGCAGGTCAAGCGGGTTCCAGCGCGTCAGCAGGCTGTAGATTTCGAATCCCCACGGCAGTGCCAGCACGTCTTTCAAATTGCGGGTCTCGATCTGGGGAATGTCGACTGGTTCCTGTTTCTGGTAGATGCAGGCCTTCATACAGTCGTTGCAGATGCGGTGCCCGGTGGCGGCCACCATCGGATTATCCACGACCGCCACTGCCAGCGCGCCGATGGCATTGCCGTTGGCCTTGACCAGATTCATCTCGGAAATCTTTTCCTCGAGCGGGCAGCCCGCGAGCGTCACGCCAAAGACACTTTTCTGAAACGCGCCTGTCTTCCGATCGCGCAAGCCGCGCGAGCAGGAATCCTTTCCCTGATTGTGACACCAGATGCAGTAATTTGCTTGATCGAGCGCGCCCTTCAAATCCGTCCCCCGATCGGTCAGCGCGAAGCCGTCGCGCAGGCGCTGCTGCGGCGCGGGCAAGCGCATCATGGTGACACCGTTTTCGACAATGGTTTCGACGGGGACGAGACGTTCCATGTCGAGACGATGCGGCACTCTGAAGAGTATGCCGTTCTTGTGCTTTTCCCGCCCGGCAGGCGCCAGCGTCGCCCAGGCAGCGTAGCGCGAGGCGAGATCAAGGGAGGGCGCATGTGCCGTCTCGTCATCCATCCATCGGGCGACGTGGCGGGCGAAGGACGCTTCGGTCAGCGCTTCACCAAAGCTTTTTTCCAACTCCCTTGAGAGGCTATCGCCATCGATCGCCGCGGCCGCTTCAGGTGTCACACCTTTCACCGCGCGGCGCTGCACGAAGAGACGCTTTACCGTATAAAGCGGCGCCAGGGCATGGTGTCGGGTCTGAAGTGCCCGTACTTCGTCGGCAATGCCGAAGAGGTCGGCAATAAAGTCTTCGAGATGCGGTGCTAGGTCGATCAACAGTTCCGACTCGGCCTTGGCATCGAGTTCCCCGGGATCGCGCCGCGCCGTCACCAGCCGATTGAAAAGGTCGAGGTCGCGCCGCTCCAGATGCGCGACAAAAGCGGCGTCGAGTGCTTCTAGCCCCTGGCGCCGGTACAAATCCTCAAAACTGAGCCCGTGCCTCAATGCGAGGTCGGTCATGTTGCACACTCTCTCTTGCCCGGCCAAGCGTTCCCAGCCGAGCCGCACTGTCCCCGACATTCACGTGACGGCGCTTTATGGTGGCGCCTCACCTCTCCGTCAACCCGTTGTGGCATGTGGGTATTGTGGGCGAAAAGTTAATACCGCCCGAGCCAGGACGCCGCGGCCAACCGCCAGGTGCGCCAGGGATCGGGCCGGGCCATTGCCGGCGCTGACGTATCGAATCCGGCCCGCCGCAATCGCGCCAGATCGGCGGCGGCGAGCACGGCCGGCAGCAATGACGGAAAAGCCACGGGCGGCACTTTACCGCGCAGTGCCCGTGCCGCTTCAAGATGAGCCTGCGCCCGTTCGGCGACGCGTCCGCTTTCCGCGACCAAGGAGGGGGGCACGGCATGGCGGGGCGAGCGTACCAGAAAGGGCGTTGCCCTGAGCAGCCCTGCCAGCGCATAGGCAATTGCCGCTTCACCGGCCGCCTCGTTGGCCGTGGGGCTCACCGCGCCGAGCGCCTCCAGCACCAAAAGCTGCAGCGGCGCCGAACTTCGTTCGGCATAAGCTTCAAGCGCCTCGAGCGTCGCCGGGGGCTCGGGCGAGAGATCCTCCTCGCGCGCGGCGATCAACTCATCGAAGTGCCCGCGACTGAATCCGAGTTGCCGAATCGATTGGGCAAGCGGGGTCAGCACCTCATGCCGGGCGACCGCGCCGTCGCGATAGGCGGCGTCGATGCCATCGCGCCACCATTGCAAGCGAATTTGGCCGAGCACCGGATTGGTGACATGTTCATGAATGCGCGCGATTTCGCAGTTGAAGGCGTAAAGCGTCTGCACCACTCGGCGCCGCGCCACCGGCACAAACAGTGACAATAGGTAGCGATCGCGGTCGTGGCGTTGCAGCAATGCTGCGCTCGCGCTCTCGCGCGCCGCGGTTTCTACGATTGCTGGCATGGCTTGCTATGTTATGATGAAGCGTTAACCTCACAACCAAAATGATTGGGGGAACGATGAAAAATCCTTTGGACTCGCTGACGCAGACGGTTGTGCTCGGATTTGTTCTCACCGTGATCATGGTCCTTGTGATTCACGCTATCGCGGACTGATGGGAATGGGAGGACAGAGAAATGCATTTTCCAGAACTCGTGACCTATGCCTGGTGGGCGGTTGCCTTCCGTTGGCTCCACGTGATCGCGGGTATCATGTGGATCGGGCATCTCTGGTATTTCAATTTCACCCAGACCCCGACGATGCCCAAGATTCCCCAAGAATTGCGGCCGGGTGTTTCACGTTACATTCTCCCCGAGGCGCTGTTCTGGTTTCGCTGGGGCGCCATGCTGACCATTATTCTCGGCTTGATTTTGGCTTGGTGGCAGCGCGAAGCGCTACAAACGATTGAGATCGGACTTGGCGATCACGTCGCCAAATCCGCGGCCGTTGGTATTGGCATGTGGCTCGGCGCGATCATGTGGTTCAATGTTTGGTTCATCATCTGGCCGAACCAGAAGAAGAATATGGGTCTCGTGCAGGTGACACCGGAGGAACGGACCCGAGCGGCGCGCATTGCGGGTCTCGCCTCGCGCGTCAACACGATGCTCTCGATCCCGATGCTTTACGGAATGGTCTTGGGCGCCCATTTCTACTAGCTCCGTGGGCTCGACAAGAGCGCGGGAAGGCGGGCTTCGGCCCGCCTCTTTTTTGGGATAAATCGCTTCGGAACGGACGTTGCAAAAGATATAGTTGCGAATTCCATCCGCGAGGTTGCCATGGCGTTTGAACTTCCCCCATTGCCGTTTGCCCAGGACGCACTCGAGCCGCACATGTCGGCAAAGACCCTCGAGTTCCACCATGGCAAACACCATGCCGCTTATGTCAGAACTGCGAACGAGTTGACCAAGGGCACACCGTTCGAGAACGCCCCGCTCGAAGAGGTGATTCTAAAAACGGCGAAAGACGGCGACAAGGCGACGCTCTTCAACAATGTGGCGCAGATTTGGAACCACACTTTTTTCTGGAACTGTCTGCGCAAAGGGGGCGGCGGCAAGCCGGGCGGCGACATCGCCAAGCGCATCGACCGGGATCTGGGCGGTTACGAAAAATTTGTCGAGGAATTCAAGAAGGCTGCAGCGACCCAGTTCGGCAGCGGCTGGGCATGGCTTGTGCTCGACAAAGACAAGCTCAAGGTCGTCAAAACGGCAAACGCGGTCAATCCGCTGTCACAAGGCCAGATTGCGCTTCTAACCATCGATGTTTGGGAACATGCCTACTACCTTGATTTCCAAAATCGGCGGCCGGACTTTGTCGCCACCTTCCTCGACCATTTGGTAAACTGGGACTACGCCGCGCGGAATCTCGAGGCCGAACACGCGCTGCCGCGCTAGAGCGGCGGCAATAGGGCCGCCGCGACACGGCGGCCCTCCGTCAGCAACACGTCGTAGGTGCGGCAGGCGGCGCCGGTGTCCATGGCATCGATGACAATGCCCCTCTGCCGGAGTTCGACGCGCAAATGCGGCGGCACCGGCATCATGCGTCGGCCGCACCCCAAAAGCAGGATTTCCACCGCTTCCTCGCTACCGGCCCGCCGGTGAACGGGCGCAAGGCTGTCCAAGGTCACGTCCGCCATGGCGGCGACTGGCCATGACAGTGTGGACTCGGGAAAGACGATCACCGCGCCGGCATAAGTGACGGCACTGACGCGAAACCCACTCGGCCCATACGCTTCAATGACCTGGCGACCGGATGGGACGGTGGGCGTTATGTCCATGCTACTTTAACGCGTTGACCTGGCCGCTTGTCGCGCTGTCGTGCGTGGTGCCGGTTTCGCCGCGGCCGGCTCTTCATCCTTGGCGCGGCCGCCGCGTTTTGGACGGATATAGTAGAGCATCGGCGCCGCGATGAAGAGCGAGGAATAGGTGCCGACCACGACACCCCACAACATCGCGATCGAGAAGCCGCGCAATACTTCGCCGCCGAAAATCAACAGCGACAACACAGCAAGCGCCACGGTGCTGACCGTCAGAATGGTACGCGACAATGTCTCGTTGAGGCTGCGGTTGATCAGCTCGCCGAATTCCATGCTGCGATGGCGGCGCATGCTTTCGCGCACCCGGTCATAGATCACGACCGTGTCGTTGATCGAATAGCCGGCGATGGTGAGGATGGCGGCGAGCGTGGTGAGGTTAAATTCGATTTGCAACAGCGCGAACAAGCCGATTGTCGTCAGCGTGTCGTGCAGGGTCGACAGCATCGCGCCGACACCGAACGGCCACTCGAAACGGAACCAGACATAGGCCGCGATCGCCAACAGCGCCAACACGGTGGCAATGACGCCGGCGCGGATCAGTTCGTTCCCGACCGTCGGTCCGACGACTTCGGTGCGGCGGTAATCGACCGAGTTGCCGAGTGCCGCCTTGATCTTGTCGACGCCTGCCATTTGCGCTTTGTCGTCGCCCGGTTGGCGCGGCAGGCGAATCAGAACCTCGTTCGCCGACCCGAAATTCTGCAGCGCCACCTCGCCGAGGCCAAGCTTGTCGAGCGTCGCCCGCATGGTGGCAAGGTCGGCCGGACCCTGCAACGTGCGCGCCTCGATCAATGTGCCTCCGGCAAAATCGATGCCGTAATTGAGCCCCTGCACCAGGAACAACAGGATCGATCCCACGGTCATCACCAGGGACAAGGCAAAACCGATCCTGTGCCAACCCATGAAATTCAGGTTGGGGATATGGCGGATGACGATCAGCGGGCGCAGCATGGCTTAAATCGGTATTTCCTTGGGTTTGGTGCGGCGTAGCCAGGTTACGATTTGAAGTCGCGTGACCAGAATGGCGGAAAACAGCGATGTCAGAACGCCGATGCTCAACGTCACGGCGAAACCTTTCACGGGTCCCGAGCCCAGGAAGAACATGAGGGCGCCTGCAACCAAGGTGGTGACGTGGCTGTCGAGAATCGTGCCAAAGGCGCGCTCGAACCCGGCTTGCAAGGACGAGATCAGCGAGCGGCCGCCGCGCACTTCCTCGCGGATGCGCTCATAGATCAGTACATTGGCGTCGACCGCCATGCCCAAAGTGAGCGCGATCCCGGCAATGCCTGGCAGCGTGAGCGTGGCGTCGAGCAAGGTCAGCGTCGCGAACATCAAGCACAGATTGAAGAACAAGGCGATGTTGGCGAAGATTCCGAACAGGCCGTAGAACACGAGCATGAAAATCACGACCAAGATCACCGCGACCACGCTGGCGGTCGTGCCTTCGCGTATGGAATCGGCGCCGAGATCGGGACCGACGGTGCGCTGCTCGAGGATGGTGAGCGGCGCCGGCAGGGCGCCCGCGCGCAACAACAACGCGAGATCGCTTGCCGACTGAACCGTGAAGCTGCCGGATATAATGCCCTGCCCGCCGAGAATTGGTTCGCGGATCACCGGCGCGCTGATCACTTTGTTGTCGAGCACGATGGCAAAGCGCTTGCCGACATTCTCGCGCGTCGCGTCGCCGAAGCGGCGGGCGCCCGTCGAATCAAACTTAAAGCTCACCACTGGCTCGTTGCCGTTCTGAAAGGTCGGCTGCGCGTCGGTCAGCGTGTCGCCACTGACCATGATCCGGCGTTTCACCAGGATTTCACCGGCAGGTCCGCCACGACCGCCGTTCGCGCGGTCATCCTCCATCGGCAGCAGCACGTCGCCCGGCGGCACCCTGCCCCGCTCAGCATCCTGGGGACTGGCGTTTTCATCGACCAGCTGGAAGGTCATCTTCGCGGTGCGACCTAACAATTCCTTAATGTGCTCGGGATTGCCGACGCCGGGGAGCTGGACCAGGATCCGGTCCTCGCCTTCGCGCTGGATGGTCGGTTCCTTCGTGCCGCTTTCATCAATGCGGCGGCGCACGATCTCGATCGATTGATCGACGGCGGAGCGGCGCCGGGCTTCGAGCGCGAGGCTGTTGAACTTGATGGAGACGTGGCCGTCGGGATCGATGCTGATATCGGTCTCGGGATCGACCTTGGCGGCCATCTCGTGCACGCGATCGGCATTGCGCGGGTCGGTCAGGGTGAAGTGCACCTCGCCGCCGCTGGCGGCAAGACCGGTGTAGCCGATTTGGGCCGCCCGCATCTCCGAGCGCATGCTGTCGACGATGTTTTCGAGCCGCTCCTGAACCACGGCCGCCATGTCGACTTCAAGCAACAGGTAGGAACCGCCACGGAGATCGAGTCCGAGATTAAGCTGGTTATGCGGCAGCCAGCTCGGAAGCGTGGACAAGGCGCGTTCGGGAACCGCGTTCGGCAGCGCCAGAAACACGCCGATCGCGCATACGGCAATGATAACCGTTACTAACCATCGTGGAAAATAAAGCATTGTCCCAAATCAACCGCGCTTGCCGCCGGCTTTCTTGTCGCCGGCCTCGTCCGGCTCGTCCTTGCCGTCGGTGTCCTTGCCGCTCCTGGCGGCCGCAGGCTCGCTCCGTGCCAATACGCTCGAAACGGTGCTGCGTACGACACGAACCCGAACGCCTTCGGCCAAATCGACGAGCAGCTCGTCGTCGTTCGACACTTTGGCCACCGTACCAATCAGCCCGCCTCCCGTGACCACACGGTCGCCGCGGCGGATCCCGGCAAGCATCTGCTTTTGCTCCCGGGCTTTTTGCTGTTGCGGCCGAATCAAGAAAAAGTAGAAGACCACAAAAATCAAGGCCAGCGGAGCGATCTGCACCAGCGTGCTTGAAGTGCCACCGCCACCGAACAGCGATTGGGCATGGGCCGGCGTGATCAACATCCATTGCTCCTAGAAACTTTGGGGGTCGTGAACGAGAGCCGCATTCCTAATGGACTTGCTCAAAAAGAGCAACCTGCCGGCGCGGGTGCCCACGGCACACTAGCCGGTCATGGCTTTCTGCGTTTGCCGCGGATCTCCCGACCCTTCTCGGGACCAACCGTCATCTAACGCACAATGCGTCGAGTCGAAAGAAAGGGCCTTGGCGCCGTCACTTCGCGGGCGCGAAAATCGCACCATAGGCCGCGCCTTGTCTTATCGTCTTAGATCGCGTGGTGGGGCGGTTTCGACGCCGTCATAGGCCTGCAAAGATCGGCGCCAAGGCGGTCCGGGAGCCCGGGGACGCCAGGCAATCGCCAACCCCTTCGACCATTGCTGGCCCAATGGTCGTGCCATCTACCCTTTTCAAGGCCTAACGCGGCTCAGAAAATCGCGACGCGAATGAGCCGCAACTAGCACTTAGCGTTGGTGACCCAGCCCGAACCCGAGGCTCAAGGCCTTTTGACGGAGCGCTCCAACTGATCGCCTCATCTCTTTTGAAATTCTGTCAACGGGCGTCCGCCTCTTCGAATGAGCCTTGAGTGCCTTGACATCGTCTTTGCTCCAGGCTCGCGAGCGCCGTTTTGCTGCGATCTTCGCCATTCGTTCTCTCCACAACTTCGTCGTAACCAGCTAGACAGCAACTTTCTTTTACACAGTTAGCACCGATCCTTATAGACGCAAGCAATAACCGATGTCGCGATTTGCTGATGGAACATGGCCAATGTGCAAAATCCTTTGTCGGTGTCGCGAATAAAACAGCGGTCATACCGGTCTTCATCCCCAGTAACAGCCAAAATGGAAGACCAACATGGCGAAAAATACTGATCTGCCGACCCGCCGTCGCGTACTGGACTGCGGCCTATGGGCCGGCGCCGGGTTGCTGTGGACCATGAGCGGCGGCATCCCGCGCTCATCCCTCATCGGCAAGGCTGCCGCGGCGCCCACCAATGCGTCCGCCCTCAACTTCATCCAGATCAGCGATTCGCATATCGGATTCAACAAAGCGCCGAATCCGGACGCGACTGCAACCTTCAAGGCCTTGCTTGACCGCCTCAGCGTTGTCAATCCGCGCCCCGCCCTCATGCTACACACCGGCGATGTCAGCCATCTGTCGCGCGACGCGGAATGGGATACCGCGCAGCAACTCGTCAACGAGACCGGTATCGAGACACATTTTGTCCCCGGCGAGCACGATATGCTGGTCGATGACGGCAAGCCGTTCTTTGCCCGGTTTGCGCCACGAGCCGAGCCGGGTGGCTGGTACAGTTTCGACCAGGGCGGGGTGCATTTCGTCGCGCTGATCAATGTTGCCCGATTGAAGCCCGGCGGCGAGGGGAGTCTCGGCGCGGCGCAACTCGAATGGTTGGAGCACGACCTCAACGGTCGTTCCGCAAGCCAGCCCCTTGTTGTCCTGACCCACATCCCGCTGTGGCAGGTCTATCCGCCGTGGGGCTGGGGCACCGAAGATGGCGCGCAGGCACTTACCCTTCTGCGCCGTTTCGGGTCGGTAACGGTGCTCAACGGCCACATCCACCAATTACTGCAAAAGGTCGAGGGCAACGTCGCCTTCCATACCGGGCTCTCGACCGCATTCCCCCAGCCCGCGCCCGGGACGGCGCCGAGTCCAGGGCCCATGAAGGTCGATCCCGGGCGGTTGCGTCGACTACTCGGCGTTTCGAGCGTCTACTACGTTCGGGGCCAATCGCGGCTTGCCATCGTTGACCAGCCGTTGGGAGCGTGAGATGCGGCCGATCGCGCTCTCGACTGACGCCGTCGCACTGATGATGTTGGGCTTGGTGACCTCGGGGGCACTATTCACCGCGCCCAAGGCCGGTGCTGCCGGGCCGGCTTCCGAAGCGACAGTGACGATCGACAATTTCACCTTTACACCGCAGACCCTGAAGGTCAGTGCTGGCACCCGGGTGATCTGGATCAATCGCGATGACATACCGCACACCATCGTCAGCAGCAGCGGCCCCCGAGCCTTCAAATCGCCGCCGCTTGACACCGACGAGAGATTCTCGATGCGATTCGATCAGCGAGGCGAATATCGCTATTTCTGTTCGATCCACCCGATGATGACGGCGACCATTGTCGTGCAGTAAGCGTGAGGGGCGTCCCTACCCTGCCGGATCGGACTATACTCGCGCGCCACCCGCCGCAAGAGTCCGGCCCTTCCATGCCCAGGCCTTCGTTCGCCAGCGTCGCCCTGCCCCATCTCGACGCCGCCTACAATCTGGCCCGTTGGCTGCTGCGCGACGCGACCGAGGCGGAGGATGCCGTGCAGGACGCGCTATTGCGTGCCCTTAAATATTTTCCGTCGTTTAGGGGCGGCGATGGGCGGGCGTGGCTATTGCAGATCGTTCGCAACGCTGCCTACGACCGCCTGGCCACGAAGCACGGTAAAGAGATTGCACTCTCACTCGATGACGGGGAAGCCTCGCCTGCCGACTTCGTGCACGATCCAGGAGACGATCCGGAAACCGCGTTGGTGCGCAAGCAAGACCGCGCACAACTTGATGCACTGTTGGCGTCGCTGCCTGTCGAGCTGAGAGAAGCTGTGGTCCTGTGTGACCTCGAGGAATTATCCTATCGCGATATCGCGCTGATCACGGGATCGCCTGTCGGTACCGTGATGTCGCGATTGTGGCGCGGTCGCCGCGCGCTGAGACGCGCGGCAAGAGCAGGTGAGTTGTGAGCGACGATCGCCACCAGGAACTGCGTCTGCTGGTGCAGGCCGATTGCGACGGCGAGCTGACGCCACGGGACGCCGCCGCGGTCGCCGCTCATCTCGAGGAATGTACCGACTGTCGCGCGCTGCACCGCAACCTGCTCGTGATCAAAGAAGGGGTGCACGCCAATGTCTCTTACCATGAGGCGCCCGACCATTTTCGCCGCCGGATGGAAACAATGTTCGCAGCCAACGCGCCGAAGCAGCCGGGGCGGCGTCGGCAGTGGGGCGGTTGGATTGGTTCGTTCGGCGTCGGCGCCGCGCTCGCCGCGATTTTGGTGTTGCTGGTCAGCGCGCCTCGCGGCGACAACGGCACCGAGCAGACGGTGCTCGATGGGCATTTGCGTGCGTTGCAATCGGGCCATCTCTACGAAGTCGCATCGTCTGATCAGCACACGGTCAAACCGTGGTTTGACGGCCGGCTTGACTTCGCGCCACCGGTCAAGGATCTGGCGGCACAAGGCTTTCCATTGAAAGGCGGGCGGCTCGACATTGTCGACGGCCGCGCGGTGGCAGCTTTGGTCTATAACCGCGCGAAACACGTCATTGATCTCTATGTTGTGCATCGGCAGAACACGGGTGAGGCGAGCCCCCGCGAGGCGACGCGCAACGGCTACAACATAATCTCCTGGTCGGACGGTGAGATTGTGTACTGGGCAGTGTCCGACCTCAACCGGCGGGAGCTCGGCGAATTCGTCCGCGATTGGCGGGCCACGCCTTAGGGTGGCACCCTCCGGTCTGGTGCTCCCTATTGAAAACCATCCTCCCGACAGCCGGCGATCACGACGGCCGGGACTTGGCGGCGGCAAGGTATGCCATCCCCCGACAGAGAGATTGGTCAGCCAAGTCTTTAGAGCTGGCCATCGCACGCGGTCGATAGACTTAACCTCAGACGGTCTGGGAAGCGGACGATAGCGACGATTCCTGGCGCCAACCATACGCCTATTAGCGGCGTTCGCATTGTTGCCCGATTGAACGGGAAAAAAATCCAGCTCACGGGGGGGGCCCACATAGAGGGCCCCCGGAAAATAAGGACGCAATTGCCGTGCCGAATAGGCGCCGGTCGGGAACAAGGAACCGGAGCCCAATGGGCAAGAAGCCCCGTGAAGAAGCGCACGCGCTAAGCTACGATCATGCCATGTGCAACTTCTATGCGCGATACCGCGAGCTGCGAAATCTGCAAGCGACATTCAAGTTTCCGGAGTTGCCGAACGATCCGCCGCGCTATGTCGTTCGCCCGACCGATACCGAGCGTGTGGTTGCGGTCGGCAAGGATGGCGGCCGGCATGCTGTGCCAATGCGCTGGGGCCTGGTACCGTGGTGGGCCAAGGACCTTAAGACGGGCCTCACCCTGTTCAACTGGCAATCTGAAACCGTCTTGAGCAAGAGCGCTTTCGTTGAACCGTTCACCCGTGGGCGTCGCTGCCTCGTCGCGTGCGACGGCTTCTTCGAGTTCACCGGCGCGAAAGGAGAGAAACAGCCCTGGCTGTTCAAGCCAAAGGATGACCGAGTTATGGCATTTGCCGGCTTATGGGAGCGGTGGCGCGGGCCGAAGAACGCCCCGCTCGCGGAACCGCTCCTGTCCTTCAGCATCGCCACCTGCGCGCCGAACGCAACGGTGGCACAGTTTCACAATCGCATGCCGGTCTTATTCACGAGGGGGGAAGAATGGGACGCTTGGCTTAATCCCGTCGCCAAGCCAGACGACTTGCGCCAAATGCTGCTGCCGGCTGCAGACGATCTCCTGGACGCGATTCCGCTAAGCCGCGACCTGCTGCGGGTCAAAGAGCCGGGGCCGGAGCTGCTTAAGCCGACAAATCACGGCTCTGAAACAAAGGATTCATGACACTTTTGGGTCCTGGACTGCTCTTGGAACCGTTGGAACCGGATCGCTCCCGATCTGGCTTGCTCCGCGGCTTGCACAATTGTGAGGTCCTCGCAAGGACCTGCTCGCATCCGAGTCACATCTGGCAAAAACGGGGAACCACGGGCGCGTTTCGCGCCATCAGCGCAGAAGATACTTGAGGGTCATGTTCGCAACCCAACCGAACGGCGGTTGCAACAGACCCGTCAGGTTGTATCGTGACTGCACAAAAACACCCTTTGCATGACTCAGGGTTTTGAATCCCTCTTGGCCATGATAGGCGCCGATCCCGCTTGCGCCGACGCCGCCGAAGGGAAGGTCATCTACGGCATAGTGAAGCAACGTATCGTTGATCGTGACGTTACCGCTTGTGGTACGCTCGAGGACTTGCCGACGGGTTTCGCCGTCCGGGCCAAAGAGGTAAAGCGCAAGCGGGCGCGGACGCGCGTTGACGAAAGCGATCGCGGCCTCGATGTCGCGGTAGGCAACCACCGGCAGGATGGGTCCAAAAATCTCCTCCTGAAGTACAGTCATCTCGGGCGTCGCGTTGAGAATAACGATCGGAGGTATTTTCCGTTCGCGACTGGTATCGGCAACGGCGGCCGAGCCAATCTCGATGATGCGTGCGCCCTTTTTTCTTGCGTCATCGATCATTTCCAATAACCGAGCCTGGTGCCGGGAAGTGATAATCGACCCGTAAGCACTATCCAAGACGCCACGCGGGTAGAGTCTTTTCACCGCTTGTTTGTAGGCTTCGGTGAAGGCCTCTATTTGGTTTTCCTGCAGGAGAGCGTAGTCGGGCGCGATGCAGGTCTGGCCGGCATTGGCAAGCTTCCCGAATGCGATGGATGAAGCGGCCCGTGATAGGGGGAAGCCGGCTTCGACAATTGCCGGCGATTTGCCGCCGAGCTCCAGCGTGACCGGAACCAAATTGTCGCTCGCCGCGCGCATGACCGAGCGGCCGACTTTGGTGCTGCCAGTGAAGATCAAGTGGTCGAAGGCAAGCGCCGCAAATGCCGCGCCGATAGTGGCGTCACCAGAGACGACGGCGACCTGGTTCTCTGGAAAAGTCTCGTGCAGCATGGCCGTCAACACCTGGTTCGTGGCCGGCGTGAATTCGGAGGGCTTGAGCATGACGCGATTGCCGGCAGCGATGGCCGTTGCCAAAGGCATCAGCGCCAGCGACACCGGATAATTCCACGGCGACACGATGCCGATGACGCCGAGAGGCTGATAGAGAACGTGAGCGGCGCCTGGCCGGAAGTGCATGGCGATAGGCCGGCGCTCCGGGCGCATCCATTTCCCGACGTGCCTGTGCAGATAGTTGATGCCCTGAATGAGGGGAACGAAATCGACAATCGCTATTTCATGGGGCGACCGATGGCCGAAATCGGAATTGATCGCTTGCGCAAACTCCTGGCGTCGCGCGCGAAGTGCCGCTTTTAGCCTCAGCAAATCGGCCCTTCGTTGCGCCAGTGAAGGTGCACCGCCGCCCATGAAGCCGGCACGTTGCGCGGCAAGAACAGAGGTCAGTCGCATTCGTTCCGGGGTCTCGGCGTGGTCGTTCATCGTTGCCTCCATCGACGACTGAGACCTGGGGTCTGAGCTTCGATCTCGCATCGTGATTTGTTGTACTTCAAGTCGTATGTGGATATGTCGCAGAATCCAGACCAGGCGCCTGTCCGCGCGTCGTCGTTGCACCGTTTCGCCACCAGCGCCGCGGTCCGCCTCCGACGGATCCCAATCGCGAGCGAGACTGCCGCGGACCATGCCTCGACGAGGGTCGGACAGGACCAGGGTAGAAACGCACACAACGAGACGGTCGTGGCTTCTTGACCGAGCTGGCAGGCAAAGCTCATCATCAAAGAAAACACCGAACCCCCCAAAGGAGGAAACCATGTCAGAAGCCGTCGCCCGCGTTACCAAGATCACCGCTGCATCGCACGAGAGCTTTCAAGATGCGGT
>JASHOB010000261.1 GCA_030041335.1 Alphaproteobacteria bacterium
CCCTGGGCCACGATCCGCCACCTCGGGCCAAAGCCGCAACCCCGATTCCTGACGGCCCCGATAAGGAAAATCGGCCGCGGACCTAACCCACCGTGTAGTAGGTGAACATAGTATGGTCGGGATCGCTGTGACGCACACCGCGGCCGACGACGATCGTGCGCGTCAGCCAATCATGCTTGCCCTTGGCGACGTCGAAAGTCGGCGTGATAAAAAAATAATGAGGGATATCAGGGCCGCCGGGACCGGGCAGGACTTTCCCGCTTGCGTCATGACGATAGAGATAGCCGCGGTTCTGGATATAGATGGGCGTGCCGTCATCGGCTTCGAGCATGTAATGCGCATTGAGCTCCAGGACACCGTCGGGCCGCGTCCAGGCCCAATCGGCGCCGCTGTAACCAAGCACCTTGCCCTTGAGCCGAGGGCCGTCGATCCAGCCGCCGATTGGCGGCACATAGCCGCGGCCGCCGCGCGGCGTCTCGCCAAAGATCACGCGCTCGCGGAAATCGACCCGGATCTGAAACGCGAACTCGGTCCTGAGGTCGGGGATCATGTGCATCCTCTCCTTGGCTCGTGGACAGAGGCGATCTTGCAAGAGGCCTGGGCGCCGTGCAATCTCGACGGAGCCGAAAGGAACCGCGCAATGATCGATCTCAACGCCGTCGTCGCCATCGACGTTCACACCCACGCCGACGGACCGCCCGGCAGCCCCTCCTATGAGGACGGCGCCGAGGGCCGCGCCTATATGGCGAAATACTTCAAGACCAGTTACGAGCCCAAGCCGATCGGCGAGATCGCGCAATACTATCGCGACCGCAAGATCGCCGCGGTGATCTTCACGGTCGACAGCGAAGCGGCAACCGGAAAGCGGCGCTATCCCAATGAAGAGGTGGCACGGCTGGCCACGGAAAACGACGACATCCTGATTCCGTTCGCCAGCATCGACCCGCACAAGGGCATGCTGGGCGTGCGCGAGGCACGCAGTCTGATCAAGGATTACGGCATCAAGGGATTCAAATTCCATCCCTCGAGCCAGGCGTTCTATCCCAACGACCGCATGGCCTATAAGCTTTACGAGGTGATCGCCGAACATCGGTTGATCGCCCTATTCCATACCGGCCAGACCGGGGTCGGCTCCGGCATGCGCGGCGGCGGCGGCATCAAGCTCGAATATTCGAACCCGATATATCTCGATGAGGTCGCGGTCGAATTCCCGGACATGTCGATCATCATGGCGCATCCGTCCTTTCCGTGGCAGGAACAGGCGCTCTCGGTGTGCCAACACAAGCCGAACGTCTATATCGACCTTTCCGGCTGGTCGCCGAAGTATTTCTCGCAATCCCTGATCCGCTATGCCAACACGCTGATCAAGAACAAGGTGCTGTTCGGTTCCGATTTTCCTGTCATCACCCCGGACCGCTGGCTCAAGGATTTCGAGACGATCGATATCCGACCCGAGGTGAAGCCGCTGATCCTCAAGGATAATGCCGCGAGGCTGCTTGGCCTGGCGAAGTAGCGGGGGTCCCGGCGTTGTCGCCCGCGCGCGGGGCGCGCGCCGCTAGGCGACCTCCGTCCTCGGCGCTCAATCCTTTCGCCAGCGCGAGGCGGCCAAGTCGTCGGTGGCGGCGGCGGCGACCCAGCGCGGCCCGTCCGGTGTTTCCTCCTGCTTCCAGAACGGCGCCTTGGTTTTGAGATAGTCCATCAGGAACTCGCAACTCTCGAAGGCAGCGGCGCGATGCGCCGATGCGGTCGCCACCAGCACGATGCGGTCGCCCGGTTCTAGCCGCCCGTAGCGATGGACGATGAGGCTCGCGAGCAACGGCCAGCGCTGTTGCGCCTCCAGTTCGATGCGCTGCAATTCACGCTCGGTCATGCCCGGATAGTGTTCGAGGGTCATGGCGTGGATGGGGGTGCCATCCGCGACGTCACGCATCAATCCGACGAAGGAGGCGACGCCGCCGATCCCGGTCTTGCCGCGAGTGAGCGCGCTGAGCTCGATGCCGATATCGAAATCCTCGCGCTGGACGCGGATCACGACCGCATCCTCCCGACCCATGGAAGCGACGGCATCGGCCCCGGGTAAAGGCCGTCCCGCCATGCCGCATCGGCGAACGGCGATATCCGCCGTTCCGCCGCAACGCTGTGCCGGGATCGGGGGAAGCGCCTAGGGGAAAGCCTCACGGCCGTCATCCTCCCGTCACCGGCGGGAAGATCGCGACCTCGTCGCCGGGTTTGAGCGGATGGTGCCAACCGACATAAGTCTGGTTGACCGCGACGCGCAGCGCTCTGGGCTCCCGCAGCGCCTCGGCGAACCGGGTGTTCCTACGCTTCAGCCACTCTATCAGCGCCGAGACGTCGCCAACGCCCGGCGGCGGATCGAGTTGCTCCTCGGCGATGCCGATCTTGGCGCGAAGGTGGGCGAAATAGAGCAGTTTCATGACCTAAGAGCTAGGCTCACCGGCGCGATCGCGCAAGGGACCGGACAAGGCCTTGAGCTGCGGTTGCGCGCAGCAGCTATTTGAGGCGGCAATGCCGAACGATGAAGCTCGCGATTCCCTGCACATCGTTAAGATCGAAGCACGGCAAGGTCGCGTCGTCGACGGGCATGTCCGAAGCGATGGCGACGATGTCGGGATCGTCCGGAGCCAGCACAGGCGCGCCCAAGGCGATGCGGCGTACCTCGAGCTTGGGAAAGGGCTCGCGCTTGAAACCCTCGACGATGACCAGATCGACCGCGCTCATCCGCGCCAAAAGGGCATGGAAGTCGGGTTCGGTCTCGCTGCGTACCTCGTGTATCAGCGCCCACCGCTTGGGCGACGATACCATGACCTCGACGGCACCGGCCTGGCGATGACGCCAGGAATCCTTGCCAGGCTGGTCGAGCTCGAAACTGTCATGAGCGTGTTTCAGCGTTGACACGCGCAAGCCCCGCGCCGCCAGCACCGGCAGCAGTTTCTCGACCAGGGTGGTCTTGCCGCTGCCGCTCCAACCGGAGAGACCGAACACCGCGCCGCGATGGGGCATGGGTCGCGCGCCAGTGCCCTAATCGCTCGCGGCCCGTTCAGGCACAGAGCCACCGGAAGGCGATGGCTGCGAGCGCGGCCTTGGCCCCTTCAACCTGCCGATGCCCGCGACCGCCAAAGCGGATTCAATCTGCGCTGCGGTCGGGCCTGCGGCACCCATCGATCAGGGTGCGCCTTCGGGCTTCATGGCCTTAGGGTCCTCGTCGCCGATATGCGACATGCCGGCGCGGAGATAATCATAGCCGGTGAACAGGGTCAGTCCCGCCGCAATCCACAACAGAATCTCGCCGATCGCGCGCACGGGAATGTGGTCCGGGCCGGCATCGCCGACCAGCAGCACACCGATCGCGACCATTTGAATCGCGGTCTTCCATTTGGCGAGGCCCGACACCGGGACCCGGACCTGGAGCATCGCCAGATGCTCGCGCAAGCCAGAGACCAGAATTTCCCGCGCCAGAATCACCAATGCCGGGAAGATCGTCAGCGCCGAGATTCGCTCGAGTGCCACAAGCATGAACAGAACGGTGGCAACCAGAAGTTTATCCGCGATGGGGTCGAGCACGCGGCCCCAGGCCGACTGCTGGTGCCAGCGACGCGCCAGCTGGCCGTCGAGCCAATCGGTCAAGCCCGCTGCCGCAAACAGGATGCAACCCGCCCACGGGCCCCAGGGTGATGGCAGATAGAAAGTCAAGATCACGAGCGGAATCGCCACGATCCGCGACAGCGTCAGCAGATTGGGCAGGTTCATCGGCATTGGTCGATTCTAGCCGCCGGAATGGAAATGGTCATAAATCTTTTTCGCGACCTGCTTGCTGATGCCTTCGACCCGCTCGAGATCGACGAGACCAGCGCGCGCGACGCTGCGGGCGGAACCGAAATGAAGCAGCAAGGCCTTTTTGCGGCGTGCCCCGATGCCGGCAATCTCGTCGAGCGGTGAGACGCTGATCGCCTTGCTCCGCCGCACCCGGTGCGAGCCGATGGCGAAACGGTGAGCCTCGTCGCGAAGACGCTGGAGGAAATAGAGCACCGGGTCGCGCGGCTCGAGGCCCATCGGTTCGTGGCCGGCGCGGAAGAAACGTTCGCGCCCGGCGTCGCGATCGGGCCCCTTGGCGATCCCGATCACGGCAAGGTCGCCAATGCCGAGATCCGCCAGAACCGAGTTGGCCGCGGCCACCTGCCCGGCGCCGCCGTCGATCAACAAAAGGTCGGGCCAGGTGCCGCTTTCGCGCGCCGGATCCTCTCGCAAAGCGCGCGAAAAGCGGCGCGTCAGTACCTCCCGCATCATCGCGTAATCGTCCCCGGCATTGGTCAGGTCGCGAATGTTGAATTTGCGATAGGCGTTCTTCACAAAACCTTCCGGGCCTGCCACGATCATAGCGCCCACGGCATTGCTGCCGTGAATATGGGAATTGTCGTAGACCTCGATGCGCTTCGGCGCCGCTTCCAGGCCGAAGGTTTGTGCGACGCCCTCGAGGAGCTTCAGCTGCGCCGAGCTTTCGGCCAGCCGCCGGCCCAGCGCTTCGCGGGCATTGACGAGTGCGTGATTGACGAGTTGCAGCTTGTCGCCCCGCTGCGGCACCTGCAGTTCGACGCGGGTGCCGGCGCGCGCCGCCAGCGCCTCGGCCAGGAGCTCCTGATCGGCCGGTGCCTCGTTCAGCAACACGAGGCGCGGCGGGATCTTGTCGGCGTAGAATTGACCGAGAAACGCGCCAAGAATTTCCGCAATGCCAAGGTCACGGGCATGGCCCGGGTAATAGGGGCGGTTGCCCCAATTCTGGCCGCCGCGAAAGAAAAACACCTGGATGCAGGTCTGGCCGCCAGCCTGATAGGCGGCGATTACATCGGCATCGCCCAGTTCGCGGATGTTGATCTCCTGATGGCCCTGGATCTGCGTCAGCGCACGGATGCGGTCGCGCACCGCGGCCGCGGCCTCATATTTCTGTGCGTCGGAGAGCGCCTGCATTTCCGCGGCAAACCGCTGCTGCACATCGGCGCTGCGGCCGGCGAGGAAATTGCGGGCGGCGTCGACCAGCTCGCCATAGCCTGCCTTGTCGATGCGGCCGACGCACGGGGCGCTGCACCGCTTGATTTGATAGAGCAGGCATGGCCGCGTGCGGCTCGCGAAAATACTGTCGCTGCACGAGCGCAAAAGGAAGGCGCGCTGCAGCGCAATCAGCGTGCGGTTGACCGATCCTGCCGAGGCGAACGGGCCAAAATAATCTCCGGCGCCGTCGTGGCTGCCGCGATGCTTGGTCAACAAGGGAAAATCGCTGTCGCCGGTAAGGTGAATGTAAGGAAACGACTTGTCGTCGCGGAGAACAATGTTGTAGCGCGGCTCGAGATGCTTGATCAGATTGCTTTCGAGCAAAAGCGCATCGACCTCGGTATGGGTCAGAATCACTTCGAGCTTGCGGGTCTCGCTCACCATGCGCTGCAGCCGGTGCGACAGGGCCGCGAAATGCGCGTAATTGGCGACGCGGGCCTTCAGGTTGCGCGCCTTGCCGACATAAAGCGCGTCACCCTTGGCATTGAGCATCCGGTAGACCCCAGGCGACGGCGGCAGGGTCGGCAGAGCCGCCCGGATCACATCGACGCCGTGCGCTCCAGGACCGAGGACGGTATCGAGATTCTCGGTATCTGGCGCCGTTTGATCGATCAATTTGCCGCCTCTTCAGATATCCACGAAACCTGTGGACAAAGCTGTTGGCAAAGCTCTGCGACAAGCCGCCACGCTTGCAATTCCCTTACATTTCCATGACTTGCACAAAATATGAGCATCAATCTAACCGCTTGAAATGGTTTGTTTTTTAAAATGTCAATGACCAATGTCTCGACAATATTGCGAATTTTTCATGAAGCCGATCCCGATCTTTTCGACCCGATGCTTTGTGAACAAGTCTGACGAAGAGAGATGTCATCGAAGCGTCATGTCACCAAAGTGCCGTATTTATCTGTCGGTTAGCGACGATGATTAAACCGCTCTATCTCGACGCCGACAATCGTGCTGTCCGCATAGATATCGAGCTTCTCGACCCGGACTCGCACGGATCGCACGCGATGATCGACGAGGCATAATTCCGCGACCCGCTCGGCCAGCGTTTCGACGAGGTTGATCCGGCGGCGTGCGGCCATGGCCTGAATCTGGTCGATGATGTCGCTGTAGGACACCGTCGCCGACAATTTATCTTCAATGGCATGGTCGCCTTCCGTCAGCGCCAGAGTCGCGTTGATCCGCACCCGTTGCGTCTTGCCATGCTCGTGCGGGAAAACGCCGATTTCGCAATGCACGATGAGATCACGGATGAGAATGCGGCGGCTGCCGTTGTTGGCACGAGCGGCGCTCATGAACTGCCCCGCAGAATTTCTTCATAAACCGCGATGGTCCGTTGCGTCATTGCGTCGCGGCTGAAGCGGCCGGCTACCGACGCAACCGCGTGTCGGGCGAGCGACGCCCGCGCCCCGGGTCCCAACGCCAGGGCTTCGCCCAATGCCTGCGCCAAGGCCTTGGCATCGCCGGGCGGCACCAGCCATCCGGTCACGCCCGGCGACACAATTTCATTGCCGCCGCCATGATCGGTGGCGATGACCGGACGCCCCATGGCAAGCGCTTCGGCGATGACGCGGCCGAATCCTTCCGGCCGCGTCGATGCCGAGACGACGACATCGGCCAGCATATAAGCGGCCGGCATGTCGTCGCAGTGATCGACAAATTCGCACCGCCCATCGAGCGCGCGTGCCGAAATGCGCCGCTCGAGTGCCCGCCGATAGCGCTCGCGGCCGGAGCCAAGGAAGACACAAAAGAGATCGCGGCCGAGCAAAGACAATGCGTCGATCAAAACTTCGTGGCCTTTCCAGCGCGTCAGCCGGCCGGGCAGCATGATCACCGGCACGCCGTCCGGGAGCCGCCAGGCGCGCGCCAGCTGCACGATCCGCAACGGCGCGATGCGATCGGGCTGAAAATTGTCGAGATCGACACCGCGCTCGATGATGCGTATGCGGTCCTCGCCCACCCCATAGGTGGCCGCGGCATGGGCGGCGACAAAGCGCGAGATCGCGATCACCCGGTCGCCGCGTGCCATGACCGAATTATAGCGCCGCTTGGCCCAGCTCTCGGCGCCATAGGCGTTGTGAAACGTCGTCACGAAGGGACGGCCGGTGCGATGGGCCGCCAGCATCGCGCTCCAGGCCGGCGCGCGACTGCGGGCATGGACGATGTCGATGTCTCGGCCTTCGATCAAGCCCGCGAGCCGCCGCGCATTGAGCAGCAGCATCGCCGGGTTTTTGGTCGCGAGCGGCAATTGAACATGCTCGGCGCCGGCGCGCTGGATCTCGGCACTCATGCGGCCCCCGGCCGAGGCCACCACCGCGCGCCACCCGGCTTTGACCAGCGCGGACGCAACCTCGACGGTGCCGCGTTCGACGCCACCCTGATCGAGCCGCGGCAGTACCTGCAACACGGCCGGCGGGCGGCGTGGTTCCGGTGTCGTCGACGCGATGCTAGGCTGCGCGTCCTTCCCAGTTTGACGCTCGCCGGATGATGCCGATGGAACCGCCACGAGGCCTGCCAATGCCCGAAAAACCCGGGCCCCCATCAATCTTAACACGCGACGACGGCGCGACAATCGCCTACCGCCGCCGCGCCGGCAAGGCGCCCGGCCTGGTCTTTCTGGGCGGCTTCATGTCGGACATGAACGGTACCAAGGCGAGCTATCTCGATTCCTATGCGGCGGCGCGCGGTCGTGCCTACCTTCGCTTCGACGCTTTCGGACACGGCGCTTCGTCCGGTGACTTGAATGTCGCAACCGTCGGACGCTGGCGCGCCGACGCAAGCGCCATGATGGACGCGCTGACAAAGGGGCCGCAGGTCGTCGTGGGATCGAGCCTCGGCGGTTGGATCATGCTGCTCGCGGCATTGGATAGGCCAGCCCGGATTGCGGCGCTGGTCGGAATCGCCGCCGCCCCTGACGCGACCGAGACACTGATGTGGCGACGCTTTTCACCCGAGACGCGGGCGAAGATTATGCGCGACGGCTTCGTCGACCTGCCTTCGCCCTATAGCGTGGCGCCCTATCGCTTTACCCGCAAGCTGATCGAGGAAGGACGCCGGCATCTGGTGATGGAGAAGCCGCTGCCGATCGCATGTCCGGTCCGCCTGCTCCACGGGATGGAGGATCACGACGTGCCGTGGCAGACCAGCCTCGACCTCACGCGGCATGTCTCGGGCAGCGATGTCGCCGTGACTCTGGTGAAAAGCGGCGATCATCGTCTGTCGCGCCCCAGCGATCTCGACCGGTTGGCCGGTGTCCTGGATGCGCTGACCGGAGCCCCGGCACTTCGAGGCTAGTACCTGCTTGTCGTCCGGGACGGTCTCTCGCCATGCCTGCCATGGACCGAGCCAAGCTCGGCTCAGGGTTGCGCTCGGACCAAGCGGTGGTGGCAGCGACGGTCCCGCGCCGATCTTCACAAGAAGAATCTGATTGCGTCTCTCGTCACTGCCGGCGTTTGCCGGGCGCCGTTCCTCGGCACCAATCATTCATCGAGCGCCACCGCCGTTTCGATTGGCTCCTCTATGCCATCGCCGGCGATGGCGGCACCGAGTTGCGCAATCGCGCGGCTGGCGGCACCGACATCGCGGCCGGCAAAGAGATCGGCACCGGGCATTCGCCGCAGCGCTGCAGCAACATCCTCCGCGACAAGATCGGGCGGCAGAACGATGGTCTCGGGCAGGGCTTCGGCCCAAGTACCGCCAAAGCCGACCTCGAGAAGCGGGCCCCATTCCGGGTCGTGCACCGCCTTCACCCGCAATTGCAAGGCCTGGGGTGCGGCTTTTCGCGGCCTCGCCGGCGCCGCGGCGAGGGGCGGCAAGGTCGGCCGCGCCAGGGCGCGCGCATAATGGGTAAGGTAGGCCATGGCGCGGAGCGCCCGGTCGGGGGAGGCGAAATAGGGAACGCCACGCGCGCGGCATTGGGCGATCAACTCCGGCGGTACCGGATTATCGAAACTGAGATTGGTCATGACGACGGGCTTGGCCGCACCCGATACCGCGTTGAGGATGCGTTGTCCTTTCGCCAGGCCGAACCCGGTCGGTCCCATCAGCGGCGCCAGTATCAGGCTGCCGATGCGCGGATCAGCGAGCAGCAATGGCAGCGACTTGTCGTACATTTCCGGGTCCTTGATCGCTTGCGCGGTCATGTCGAGCGGATTGGACGGCGGGGCGTAGACCGGCATCACCGGCATGAGCGCCCGGTAAATATCGGGCGACAGGGTCGGCAGATCGATGCCGATCTGGGCCGCGTAGTCGAGCGCCAGACCCTTGTAGGCGCCGGAATCGGCCATCACTGCCGGCCCCATGGTGGGCGGCGACGGGAAATAAAGGAACAGCTCGGCGGTATCGAGCAACTCCTCGATCTTGTCCACCAACACGATGGAAGCGCGCTCCGTCAATGCGCGCATTGCGCGGTAATTGCTGGTGATGGCGTAGGTGTGGGTGATGGCGGATTCACGCGCGACCGCGCTCGATCCCGCATGCAGCATCACGATCGGCTTTTTGCGGCGGCGCGCGCGCGCCGCGAGCTCGAGAAATCGCGCTGGGTCGCGCAACTGCTCGGCATAAATCGCCACCACGCCGACCGCGTGATCGTCGAGCACATAGTCGAGATAATCCTCGCAGGTGAGACCCGCTTCGTTGCCCGAGGAGACGCTGTAGGATACCGGCAGGCCGCGCTGCTGGATCGAACCGCGGAACACGCCGGCCAGTGCCCCGCTTTGGGCGATAATGGCGAGACTCGGTCGTTCGCCCGTCACCTGGCGCGGCTCCGATGCCCCGAAGGTCAGCGCCTGGCCGCCCTCGAGCGAATTGGTGACGCCGAGACAGTTGGGCCCGATGATGCCCATTCCAGCCGCGCGCGCGACACTGGCAATCCGCTCCTGCGCCGCAATTCCGTCGCCGCCGACCTCGGCAAACCCGGCGGCGAAGATCATCACATTGCCCATGCGCTTCCTCGCGCAGCTCTCGACCGCCGCCACTACCGCCCGTTCCGGAATGCATAGCACCACGACGTCGATGCCGTCGGGCAGTTCTTCGATGGTGGGCACGCAGGGTCGGCCGAATACTTCGGTGCGATTGCGGCTCACGAGATGGAGCGCGCCGGAGAAGCCTGCCCTCTCCAGATTGCCGATGATGTTGCCGCCCGGTTGGCCCGGCTCGGGCGAGACGCCCACGATTGCGACCGATCGCGGCCTCATCAAACGGGCAACGGCTTCGCGCATGGCGGGAGCGGACACAACTTTTCTCCCTTGCGTTTTTCTGTTGCTTAGTTCATGGCAAACGATATGACATTTCGTAGCATCGCCATGTGGCACGGGTAAATAGCTCGGTTGAAATTGCGCACGCCGCCGTCAGCAATCCAGGGAAACTCGATGGTATCAGCACCGCTTGTTCGCACCGTGCCGCCGTTTCGTGCCGACCAGGTTGGCAGTTTGCTCAAGCCCAGGGCCTTGATCGAGGCCTATAAGGCGCGCGAGAAAAAGGAAATTGCCGAGGAGAAGTTCCAGGGAATTGAGCAGGCCGCGGTCCGCGAGGTGGTGAAGCTGCAAGAGGAACTTGGCTTCAAATCGGTCACCGACGGCGAATATTCCCGCTCCGGCTGGCAGCGCGATTTCCTCGTCAGCTTTGCCAACGTCAAGATCGTGCCGACCGCCGTGAAGATGCGCTTTCACACCGAGGACGGCGCCACCGACATGATTCCGCCGGGCCTCCACGTCGCCGGCAAGCTGTCGCGCCCGCGCCCGATCTTCATCGATGCGTTCAAGTTCCTGCGATCGGTCACCAAGGTGGTGCCGAAAATCACGATCCCGTCGCCGTCGCTGATGCATTTCCGCGGCGGCCGCAAATCGGTCGACGAGCGAGCCTATCCCGACATTGAAGAGTTCTATGGCGACCTCGCTCGCGTCTACGCTGAAGAGATCGCGGACCTTGGCCGCAACGGTTGCACTTACCTGCAGATTGACGAAACCAATTTCGCCTATTTGTGCGACCCGAGTTTGCGCGAGCAGGTGCGCGCCATCGGTGAGGATCCCGACCAGCTACCGCACACCTATGCCCGTCTCATCAACAATTCGATCGCCGGCAAGCCCGCCAATATGACGGTCTGCATGCATCTCTGCCGCGGCAACGCCAACAGCGCCTGGGTCGCGCAAGGCGGCTACGAGCCGGTAGCGGAGACGCTGTTCAACGAGATCGGAATTACCGGTTATTTCCTCGAATACGATTCGGCGCGCGCCGGCGGATTCGAGCCGTTGCGCTTCGTGCCCAAGGGCAAGATCGTCGTGCTCGGCCTCGTGACCACGAAGAAGGGCAAGCTCGAGACCAAGGACGAGCTCAAGCGCCGGATCGATGAGGCGGCGAAATTCGTGCCGCTGGAACAGCTCGCGCTCAGTCCGCAATGCGGATTTTCCTCGACGCTCGAAGGCAATAAGATCACCGTTGAGGAAGAGATCGCGAAGCTCGAGCTGATCGTCGACACCGCCCGCGACGTCTGGGGCGATTGAGGAACGGGCAGGAGAACCGGCATGGCGAAATTCGCGGCAGCGTTCGGCTCATCCCACAGCGTGATGCTGGTATGCGAAGAGCAAGATTGGATCGGCAAGTTCCCGCCCTCCGATCGGCGCATGGTGCATCACGATTTCGACGGTGAGCTGATCTCCTATGACGATCTCGTCGCCAAGTTTGCCGATCACGCCGCGCCCCTGGTCCGGCCTGACGCGATCTCGAAGCGCTGGCACAAGACCCAGGCCGCGATGGACCATATGCGCGACGAGCTGCAGGGTGCGGAGCTTGACGCTTTGATCATCGTCGGCGATGACCAGCACGAGCTGTTCCCGCCGTACCACAATCCGGCCATCGCGATCTATTACGGTGAAACCATCCGCAACACCAAGGCGCGTACGGACTTGCCGGCCGACGACTGGTATCACCGCGCCCAGCAGCGCCGCAAAGAGGATGACCGGGATGTCGACTACCCGGTCCATGCCCCTCTGGCGAAGCATCTCATCGAGGGCTTGACCGAAAGAAACTTCGACATCACCGCGATCAACGCAATGGCGCCCGGCCAGTCCGAAGGCCATGCCTACTCGTTCATCCATCGCCGCTACTTGCGGGGTCATCGGCTGCCCATCGTGCCGATTTTCGTCAACACCTATTACCAACCGAACCCGCCCACGCCTGAGCGCTGCATCGCGCTCGGCAAGGAAATCGGCAAGCTGATCGACAGCTTTCCCCAGAACATCCGCGTCGGCTTCCTCGGCTCGGGCGGTCTCTCGCATTTCGTCGTCGACGAGAAGCTCGACCAAGGTGTCATCGATGCCTTGAAGCGCGGCGATCTCGACTGGCTTGCCCGGTTGACGCCGAAGCGGCTGCAGGCCGGCACGTCCGAGATTCGCAACTGGCTCGTGGTTGCCGGCGCCGTTGCGGGGACCGACATGAAAATCACCTGGTCCGACTACATTCCAGGCTATCGCACCCCCGCCTTGACCGGAACCGGTCTCGGTTTCGTCCGTTGGTCGTGAATAGAGACAAGGGAGGCACGATATGCGTCAGCAAAGTATTCACCTGCCGGGCGTGAGCCACAATGCGCCCATCCCTCTGGGAGCGCGGGTCGGCAATATCCTCGCCACGGGCGGTGTCAGCGGCATCGATCCTTCGACCGGCAAGGTCGCCGAGGGCGCCGACGCCCAGGCAAAGTTCGCCTTCCAGAACATGGGCAATATACTGAAGCAGGGCGGCATGGATTGGGGCGATGTCGTCAAGCTCACCGTCTTTCTCGTCGACGACGCGCATCGCGGTGCCATCAACAAATACTGGCTGGAAGTGTATCCGGACGAGCATCACCGTCCGGCGCGACACTCGCTGGTGCAAAATTTGCGTGGCGGCGTGCTCCTGCAGCTCGAGGCGCTGGCAGTCGCCAAATAGACATCGAATTAAGCGGCGCGGAGAAAGCCGCGACTTGGGGGCGCCTTCGGGCGCCCTTTTTTTCCACCGCTATTGCGTTAGGCTCGAAGCCGTTATGGCCCGCCGCAACCTCCGCCAAATCAGATCGGAAACCGACGAAGAGCGGATGTTCCGCTGGGCATTATGGTCGGTATTTCTAATCACGGTCGCGCGCCTGGTATGGCTGGCGCTGGACCGGACCGATCTCTACCCCGACGAGGCGCAGTACTGGGTCTGGGCGCAGCATCTCGACTGGGGCTATTACTCCAAACCACCGATGGTCGCCTGGCTGATCGCCGCTTCGACGCGGCTCTTTGGCGATACCGGACCGGCGGTGCGAATTTTTTCGCCGCTCCTGCATTTTGCCACGGCGATGACGATCTACAGCTGCGCCAAGCAGCTTTACGATTTGCGCACGGCCTACTGGTCCGCGCTGACCTATGCGGCGCTGCCCGGCGTCACCGTGTCGGCGACGATCATGTCGACCGACGCGCCGATGTTGTTGTGCTGGGCAGTTGCACTGCTAGCGTTCCTGCGCGCCCGCGCCAGCCTTGACCGTCGGTGGTGGCTGGTGGTGGGGATCGCCATCGGACTGGGCCTGCTGTCGAAATACGCCATGGCCTATTGGCTCTTATGCGCGGTCATTTTCCTCGGGCTGTGGCGGGAAGAGCGACGACATCTGCCCATGCTGCTGGGCGCGACCGCGCTTGGTCTCGTCATCTACGCCCCTAATTTTCTTTGGAATTTCGCCAATGAGTTTCTCAGCTATCGGCATACCGAGGCCAATGCCTCGCTGGGCGGGCCACTGATCCATCCGAGGCATCTTGTCGAATTTCTCGGCGCGCAGTTCGGGGTGTTCGGGCCGCTTCTCTTTGGCGCTCTCGTCGCCATGATGGTACTCGCCGGCCGGACGCTGTCCGACCGCCGCGCCCAGTTGCTGGCGTGTTTCACCTTGCCGCCGCTCGCCCTCATGCTGGTCTTGAGCCTCGTGTCGCGGGCGCAAGCGAATTGGGCGGCGCCGTCCTATATCGCCGCGACCATTCTCGTCGTGGCCTGGTTGCTGGCCGAGGGCCGGCGAATCATCATCACCGTGTCGCTCGCGCTGCATCTCGTCGCGGCATTGCTGGTTGCGGTGGGGTTGCGCAATATCGCTGCGGTCGCCGGCGTCAATCTTCCCGTGCAATACGATCCTCTGCACCGGCTGCAGGGCTGGCGCACACTCGGCCGCGCGATCTCGGCCGAACTGGCGCGGCATCCTGGAGCGATTTTGATGGCTGACAACCGCGAGTTGCTCGCGGCGCTGATGTTCTACGTCGAGCCGCATCCGTTTGATGCGCTCGAATGGGACCCAAACGGCATTCACGATCAGTTTGAGCTGAGCCAGCGGGCCGCCCTCGACGTCGGCGCCGATTTCCTTTTGGTCAGCCAAAATCCGCACGATCTCGGCCCCATTCTGGCACGCTTCAAGGAGGTGGGGCCGCCGGAAACCATCACCATCTTCATCGGCCGACCGGGGGCCGTCGCGTCGCCGGCAGAGCAACGCCGTTATGCGGTCTATTATCTCAAAGGCTTCAAGGGCTTTCCCTGAGCGTCAGCTTCCTGTGCTCGAACCAGGCGCGTGCTCCCCACCAGGTCAGGAGCGCAAGATAAAATCCGCCGACCAAGTCACTTAGATAGTGAGCGCCGAGAATGACGCGGCTGGCGCAAATCAGCAGCGCCGCCGTCCACCAAACCGGCCAAAGGCGCGGCCAAATCGTCGTCAATGACAAGGCCAGTGCCGTTGCGGTCGCGACATGTCCCGAGGGGAACGACCAGTGGTCGGAACCCCAGCGAAACCACGCAAACCCGAATTCGCCATGGCTGAAGAACAGTTTTGGCCGCGCACGCGCCACGATCACCTTGATGACGTCGACACCGAGACCCGATACGGCGACATTGACGAAGATAAAGGCGGCACGCCAGGCATTGACGCGCCAGCGTCCGCCGACGAGATAGAAAAGGGCAAAGGCTGCGGCGCTGACGATCAAATAGCCTTGGGACAAGCCGAATTGAGTGACGACGCCGGCGAGCGCCAAAGTCCCAGGACGAAGACCGCGCGCGAGGACGGCAACCGGCCGGTCATAGAAGAAATAGGCGAGCGTGCCGGCAAGAAGGCAGACCACGCCCAGCGCCAAAAGCCGGGGCGTTTGCTCGAAAGCTGCGATACCGCGGCGCCTTGCGATCAGCTGGTATGAGAGCCAGCTGCTGCCGATCACGATCAGTCCCGAAAAGACCACATCGGACAAGAAATGGGCACCCTGCGCCATCCGCATCAAACCGATGAGCGTGCCGGCGACAATGGCGGCGCCGAAAACTCTGCGTCTTGGCCGCACCGCGGGGATCAGCAGCGCGAAGGAGACGAAATAGAAGCCGATCGCGGGATGACCGGCGGGAAACGAGCAGTTGCGTTCGCATTGATCGCTCGGCTCCAGCGCCGGGGTGAATTGCTTGCTGCCGCCGAACTCGGCGATTTGGCTCGGCCGCGCGCGGCCCCAGTGATCCTTGAGCGCGCTATTGACGATAACGCCCGGACCGACGGCGAGCGAAACCATCAAAAAGATCACGCCGACCCGGTCGAGGCCGCCGAGCGGGCGCTGTCGCCACAGTATGATCAGCAGCGCCAGCGGCAACGAAATCGCGAGCGCGTCGGTGACCCAATAGACCGAGCGAAAGACGAAGCGCGAAACCATCTCGTCGGTAAGGATGAAACCGCCGCTGTAGAACCAGCCTTCGACCCACACATCGACCCGGGGAACGGCGCTGAACAACGCAACAGCGAACAGCGACAACGCGCCATAGATGACAACGCCGCGATGTGCCGCCACTATTTCGCCTTTGCCGCCCTGAGCGCGAAGCGGCGTCTGATCTCAGCGGCGGCGCGCGCCGTGTCGTCGGGCGGATCATAGCGCCACTGTTCGATCGTGCCGCTGAACGGCCGGGTGATGCCGGCGGCACGCATCGCCTGGTGGAAGCGATCGAACTTGGCGGAGCCGCCGGCGAGATCGATGACGTGCACCGGCTTCCCGGTCGCCGCGGCTTCGCTGACCATGGAAACGGAATCCGCGGTGACGACCACGGCATCGGCGCAGGCCAGCAAGCCGAGATACGGGTTCTCGCCGGTGCCGTCCCAGAGATAGACTTTTGCACCCTCGAGCCGGCGCTGCAATAGCGCGACGATTTCGGGGTCGGTGCGCCGCGATGGGGTGATGGCGAGCCCGTGTCCCTGATCGACAACCGCTTCGAGTTGCGCGGCAAACGATTGGGCGCGCTCGCTGGTGATCCGGTAAGCGCGGTTGCTGCCGCCGAGTAAAACCGCGATCAAAGGCCGCGGCAGATCGGCCAAGAGATGGGCGAACCGAGCCGCGGCTACCGCCAACTTTTCGGGCGTCACGCCATGCACGGCACCACGCGTGTGCATCACATTGGCGCCGTCGGCGCGATCATGCGCCGGCGCCACCATCAAATCGATCATCTGCCTGGCGAAATGCGGGTCCTGGACCTGGGCCCAAAACGTATCGCCTCCGCTTGCCCGCTTTACCGCACGTGCGAGCGCTACCGAGTTGCGGCCGCAGCCGATCACGATATCGGGCCAGGGCGGCTCGAGCCGATCGCCTTTCCCGCTCAGCGCGGCAAAAGGGCGCAGCCACAGCTGGGGCGGAAGATGTCGCCACGGCGCCCGCACCGCGAGGCGCTTTTCCACCACCGGCAAATTCAGCGCTTCGGCCAGGCCCAGCGCCTGGCTCGCCATACCCGGCTTGCCGTCGTGAAGCGCCCAAACTGTCGGCGGTTTCGGCATGTGTGATCGTTCTCGAGTCTGATCGCGCGGCAATCCCTTGGGCAAGATGTGTCGCCCGGCCTATGCTTTGCAATATAATTGCGGTAATTCCGTCGGGGGAAGCCGAACCTCAGCACGAGAACAACCATGCGCCGCGTAAAGCTCGACCGCATCGACCGTCAGATTCTGCGCGACCTCCAGGAGGATGGCCGCACCACGAATGTCGAATTGGCCAAGCGCGCCGGCATCTCGGCGCCGCCTTGCTTGCGGCGGGTGCGCGCGCTTGAGGCCGCCAAGGTGATCAGGGGCTATCACGCCGATATCGACGCAGAGGAATTGGGCTTCGGTGTCACCGTGTTCGCGCTGGTGGGATTGCAAAGCCAAGCAGAGCCGGATCTGCGTGCCTTCGAGCAGCTTACCGTCGGTTGGGCCGAAGTCCGTGAAACCTATATGCTGGCGGGCGAGACCGATTTCCTTTTGAAGATCGTCGCCACCGACTGGGATTCCTATCAGCGCTTCCTGACGACGCGACTGACGGCGGCCCCGAATGTTGCTCATGTCCGCTCGGCCCTGGCGATTCGAGCGGCCAAGCAATTGCCGGGCGTGCCGATCACCGTCGAGGCACCGCAGGAAGCGCCGGCCTAGCAATCGGTCCCCCCGATTGCTAATTGATGGGGTTATGGCGCTCAGTATTGAGACCTTCAGCAATCTTCGCGGCGGCAACGCTTTTTTCAAGGCGGTGACGCATCCGCTGGCGGCGAACGCGATGTCGGCGCTGATCGAGCGCGTGCGGGGGCGTGCGGTCGCGCTGGTCGACCCCGATGGGGTGGCGGACGCGCTGGGCGAGATTTACGATTTTGCCGGTCTCGACCTCGTCGGCACCTATGTGCAGGATGTGACGATGATCGGCCACGGCGTCCTTGGCGGTGCCGCTTTGCCGGTAACCGAGCTGCGCGCGGCCAAGGCACAAAGCGTGTTCATCGCGGCCTTCGACTGCGCGCGGATTGTCGAGAAGCTTGGGCCGCTGCTGCCGCCAGGGGCGGAGATTTTGAGCCTCGACCTCATCCGCTTGCCCGATGAACTGTTGTCCAACCCCGCGCGTTATCTCGACACCATCAATTTCGCCACCAACTTTGCCTTGTTCCGCGACGAGGCCGGGTTCCACACCAGGCTTTCCACCAGCGATTATTGGAGCGGCTACGGCGGACGCGGCGTGTCGCTGTGGCTCGCGCTTTTCGATCGTGACGGCAGGAACCTGGCGCAGTGGCGTGAAGCCGTGGCGCCCGACGGCGCTATCATCCTCGACAGCCGCGTCATCCGCGCGCGTTTTGGTCTGCCAGAGTTTACCGGTCAGTTGTTCCTGCACGCCGTCGGCATTGCCGGCCACGACATCGTCAAGTATGCGCTCGATACCGGCGACGAAGGCACGAGCCTCTCCGCGACGCACGATGCCAATTCCTGGCCGGCCGAATATTACGCGGGATTGCCGGCGCCGGACAGTGATGAGCGTGTCACCTTGTGGCTTCAGAACAGCCTGCCCTGCCCGATCCCGGCCCGGGCCGTCGGGATCAACCGGATGGGCGGTGACGAGACGCGCTGGCTCGACCAGGCGGTACCGCCCTTCGCTACTTTGGCGGTGGATCTCGGCGCGATGTGGCCGGAGGCCCGTTGGCCCGATCAGTTTGAGGTCGGCGCCGGCAAGTATTTCGTCCGGCCGCGCTACGAGATCGAAAGGCGGTCCAAACGCCGCATTGCGCATGTCAATGTCGAGCGTACCGATCTGGAGCCCGACCCCAAGCTCGCCGAACTCGGCAATCTCATGGGCAAGGGCCATCTGTTGCCGGCGCCGATTTTGCCGTGCGACCGCTGGCGCACCGTCATTCAGCCGACCCCGATGGCACGGTCGCAACGCGAATTGCCGCTGGCGCTCTTGGTCTATGACGCCTCGGGCGTGGAAGTGACCCGGAAACCGCTCGGCCGGCTGCGCCGCGACCGGTCGGTTGCGATCGACCTCGACCAGGCGCTTGCTGGCACGGCCCTGCCAGGAGGCCAGGGCCACCTCGAATTGATTTACGATTTCGCTGCCGGTGGCAGCGGCGACGGCTGGCTCCACGCCCTATTCCGCTACGAGCATCGCGCGAGCGGCCACCAGGCCGACACCAGCTTCGGCGCGCACATGTTCAACACCGCGCTCACCTACCGCGACGAGCCGCAATCCTATGCCGGCCGCGCCCCAGGCCTGTCGACCCGGCTCTATTTGCGGCTCGGCGATGCCCCCTACGACACCATCTGCCACCTGATCTATCCGGCGTCGACGCCATGGCTGCGACAAAGCACGACCGACCTGGTGCTGCACGACCGAGTCGGCCGGGAAGTCGCGCGCAAACGCCTCACAATTCCCTGCTCCGGCTCGCTGTTCTGGCACTACGGCGAGGTGTTCAACGGGCCCGAGCGCGCCCGGGCGGGCGACGGCGGCTTTGTCCTGATTCGTGACGTGACATGCCGGCTTTTCGGCTATCATGGCCTGCTTGGCCCGGACGGGGAATTCAGCCTCGACCACATGTTCGGCTTCTAACGGCGCACCATGTCGACCCAATCGCACACCCACCGTACCCGCCTTCTGGTCATCGGCTCCGGCCCTGCCGGCTATACCGCCGCGATCTATGCCGCGCGTGCCAATCTGGCGCCCCTCGTGGTTACCGGCCTGACCCCCGGCGGCCAACTTACCATCACCACCGAGGTCGAAAACTACCCCGGTTTCGGCCGCGCCATCATGGGCCCCGACCTCATGGAGGCGATGCGCGAACAGTCGCTCCACGTCGGCGCTCGACTGATCAATGACACGATTGTGGCGCTCGACCTCAAACGCCGTCCCTTCGTCGCCCGCGGCGACAGCGGCGATTTCTACGAGGGGGACGCGGTCGCGATCTGCACGGGCGCGGAGGCACGCTGGCTCGGTGTGCCGGGCGAGGCGGTTTATCGCGGCTTCGGCGTTTCGGCCTGCGCCACCTGCGACGGATTTTTCTTTCGCGGCAAGGAAGTCGTCGTGGTCGGCGGCGGCAACACCGCCGCCGAAGAAGCGCTCTATCTGACGCATCATGCCAGCCGCGTGACCGTGGTGCATCGCCGCGATCAGTTGCGTGCCGACAAGACGATGCAGGCGCGGCTTTTCGCCAATCCCAAAATCCGTCCGGTCTGGAACAGCGTCGTCGAGGAAGTCTTGGGTGAGGCGACGCCGCCAAAAGTTACCGGCGTCCGCATCCGCAACGTGGTGACCGGCGCCCAGAGCGATGTTGCGTGCGACGGCCTCTTTGTCGCGATCGGGCACGACCCGTCGACCGCCTTGGTCGCGGGCCAGCTCGAATTGGATCGTGATGGCTATATCGTGACCGCGCCCGATTCGACGGCGACCTCAATTCCGGGGGTCTTCGCCGCCGGCGACGTCAAAGACAAAATATTCCGTCAGGCAGTGACCGCCGCCGGCATGGGCTGCATGGCGGCACTGGAGGCCGAACGTTTCCTCGCCGAGGAAGATGCGGCCGCGACCCTCAAGGCGGCGGAATAGTCGCCGTGGCGATGGATTGGGATAAGCTGCGCGTGTTTCACGCCGTCGCGGAGGCGGGGAGTTTCACCCATGCCGGGGAAGCGCTCAACCTCAGCCAGTCTGCCGTCAGCCGCCAGATCAGCGCCCTCGAAGAGAGCCTGTCGGTGCCGCTGTTTCATCGCCACGCTCGGGGCCTCATTCTGACCGAACAAGGCGACCTGCTCTATCACACGGCGCGCGAAGTATTCGGCAAGCTGGCGATGACGGAGTCGATGCTGACCGAGAGCAAGGATCGGCCGCGCGGTCCGCTCAAGGTTACCACGACCGTGTCGTTCGGCTCGGCCTGGTTGACGCCGCGTATCCGCGAGTTTCTCGATCTTTATCCCGAAATCCAGCTCACCGTGCTGGTCGATGACAGCGAACTCGACCTGTCGATGCGGGAGGCCGATGTCGCCATCCGCATGTCGCCGCCGCGGCAGCCGGACCTGGTGCAGCGTCACCTGATGTCGGTGCGCTATCACATCTATGCGTCACCCGATTACCTGAAGCGGCACGGCAATCCCAAAAAAGTCGACGATCTCAACCGCCATCGCATCATTGTCTACGGCGAAGACGGGCGGCCGCCGGTTCGGAACATCAATTGGCTGATGGAGGCGGGATTGAAGTCGGGCCAGGAGCGCCGGCCGATCCTTTCCATCAACAATGCCCACGCAATTTTGCGCGCGGTGCAGAGCGGCGTCGGTATCGGCGCCGTGCCGGATTTCATGGCGGCCGACGCCGAGGGGCTGACCCGGATCTTGCCGGAATTGCAGGGCCCTGAAGGCGAAGCCTATTTCGTCTATCCGGAGGAACTGCGCTCTTCGAAACGCATCGCCGTGTTCCGCGAATTCCTGGTCCGCAAGGTGGCCGAAATGCGGAACTGACCGACTAGTGCACGATGCGCCAGGTGCCATCCGGCTGCGGGCATGCGAGCCCGCGCGCCAGGCGCGGCTGCCCGTCGACGATGACGGTTGATTCGAATTCGCGGCACTCGCCAAGCTGCGATTCGGCGGCGCCGCTGCGTGGCGGGGGCGGCGGCACCGAATAGACCGGCGGCGGATAAGCATAGGCGGGTGGCGCATAGGCGTCGTAAGGCCCCCACCACGGACCGTAGCCGAAACCCAAACCGACAATGCTGCCGCGGCTCACCCGATAGAGCAAATCGCCCGGGCTCGACGCCGTCGGCGCGTCCGTCGGCAGCGCAGCCGCGACGGCGATTCCCCACGACATAATCAACAGAACCGCCCCCAAGGCTGGGAAGCGAAAAGGCAACGCATTCCTCCGGGCACCCTGGCACGCCCCCTGCTAACACAAGAGAGGCGCCGCGCCTACTCCCAAACCGGCTTGCCAAGATCGACTTGCGCCGGCGTCGTGGCGGCTCCTGCTGCCCCGCCAGCCGCCGCACCCGCGGCGGCGCCGATCGCCGGAACGCCGAAGAAAGCGCCGATTGCGGCGCCGCCGGCTGCGCCGAGACCGGCGCCGGTGAGCGCCCGGTCGCCAGGATTGCTGCCGCAAGCCGCGACCAACAAGCTCAGCGCCAGAACCGTAACCAAACCAATTCGCGAAACCATGCAGTCTCTCCGCTATGGCTGGATTCATTTTCAGCATACAGCAGAAAGGTCTGCTATACCAGTAACTTATCGGGCGTTATCGCCGGATGTCCTCGCTATTATCATATAACTTATTGAAATAACTAATAAAATCTAGGCGAAGAGCCGCTCCCCCTGCAAATGGTCATAAAGATGCGCGACGTGGTCGCCATAGCCGTTCCACATCAGCGTCGGTACTCGCTCGTCGGTACCGATGACCCGCTCGGTGGCCTGGCTCCAGCGCGGATGCGGCACCGCCGGATTGACGTTGGCCCAGAAGCCATACTCGCTTTCTTGCAGATCCTCCCAGAAGGTGCGGGGCTGTTTGTCGGTGAAGGTGAACTTGACGATCGACTTGACCGATTTGAAGCCATATTTCCATGGCACGGCGAGCCGCAGCGGCGCGCCGTCCTGTTTCGGCACCGGTTTGCCGTACATGCCGGTGACGAGGAAGGCGAGTTCGTTGGTCGCTTCGGCCATGGTCAGACCTTCGACATAGGGCCACGGATAGAGCGGCTCGCTCTGCCCGGGTGCCACGTCGGGGTTCATGAAAGTCACCATTTTGAGGTAAGTCGCCCCCGACAGCGGCTTGGCGAGGGCGACAAATTCCTTGAGGGCGAAGCCGCTCCATGGCACCGCCATGGACCAGGCCTCGACACAGCGGTGCCGATAAAGCCGCTCTTCGCGATAGGCCGCCATCTTCGCCAAAAGATCATCGATGCCGATCCGGAACGGTTTTTCCACCATGCCGTCGACCGCGATCGTCCAGGGTCGGATCGGCAGCGCTTGGGCTAGCTCCACCAGCTCCTTGTCGGTGCTGAACTCATAGAAATTATTGTAGTCGGTGGAATATTTGGCGTCGGTGATCGGCCGGTCGAGCTTGTACTGGTTGTTGCGCTTGAAGGGGTAGAGCTTGGCCGAGGGATCGGGCGCGGGTGCATCGGCGGCAAAGGCGGTGGCGAACGGCGCCTCGGCTGCTAGCGCCATAGCACCCAATCCCATGGCCCTGAGCACGGCGCGCCGATTTGCATAGACGCTTTCCGGTGTCGCCTGGCTTTCGGGAATCTCCCAGCCGCGTTTCGATTTGACCCTCATGATTTGCTCCTCAGGACCCTCATGGCCACGAGATAGGCGCAATTCCGCGCACCTGCCAATCAAAGTCTCGCGACCGGCCCGCGAGCGCGATTGAATCGGCGGCACCTTGGCTTGCGGCCGCGTTGCGAGTGCGTGCCCAAGCATCGTCACTGACACTCCGCCGGCCGACGGCAGCGGCAGCGAACCCGATCGGGCCCGGCACACATCTGGCGCTCCTCAGTTTCGCAACCGCTTTTTGCGGCGGCGGGACCAACGACGGTACCGCCCGCGACGGTCAAGCTCGGGCGTCGGCTTTGATCAGGTCGGCGCCTTTTTCGCCAATCATGATCGTTGGGGCGTTGGTGTTGGCGGCTGAGATGGTCGGCATGATCGAGGCGTCGACGATGCGCAGCGCCGCGGTGCCGTGAACGCGCAGGCGATCGTCCACCACCGCCATTGGATCGTTGCCCATCTTGCAGCTGCCGGCCCAGTGATGCTGCGACTGCGCGGTGCGTCGCACGTGGTCGAGGATGTCGTCCTCGCTGACGCAAGCGGCGCCGGGTAGCCGCTCGCGCACGATGCGCGACCTCATCGGCTCGGTCGCGAAGATCCGGCGCATCAAGGCGAAGCCTTTGACTGCCGCGATCCGGTCCGGCACCGCTTCGAGATAGTTCGGTACGATTTTCGCGGGCATGTGCGGGTCGGGTGACCGCAACCCAATCCGGCCGCGCGACTGCGGACGGATCGGGCTGCACGAACCGGAGACGGACGGGGTGCGCCCGATCACCAGGGTTCCCGACGGGCTGAACTCCCAGCTCACCGGGCGGAAGAAGATCTGCATGTCGGGTCGGTCGGCACCGGGCATGATCTTGACCCAGGCGCAGACTTGCGACGAGCCGAGGGTGAGAACACCGCCGCGCGTCAGCAGGTAATGGGCGCCGTGACATATCAGGCGCCAGCCGTGCAGTTGGCCGTTGATTGAACTGTCGGGCGTCGAATCCGCGGTATAGTGGACATAGAGATGGTCCTGCAGATTGCGGCCCACGCCGGGCAGATCGTGCACCACGGCGAGACCCTGCTCCTGCAGCGCCGCCCCTGGCCCGACGCCGGACAGCATCAGCAGCTTCGGTGAATCGATCGCGCCGGCGCAAAGAATCACCTCGCGGGACGCGGTCTCGGTCCGGGTCTTGTCGCCGCGATGGTACTCGACGCCGGTCGCGCGCTTGCCCGCGAACGTGACGCGGTGCACCAGCGCCTGCGTGACGATCGAAAGATTGGGCCGCCGCGCGGCCTCTCCGAGGAACGCCGCAGCGGTGCTGTGACGTTTGCCGTCGCGGATCGTGAATTGCAGGAAGCCGATGCCCTCTTGTTGGGCGCCATTGTAGTCGGGATTGCGCGGCAGGCCGAGGCGCACGCCGGCCTCGATGAAATCACGCGACGCTCTGTGACGCACCAGCGGATCGGTGACGTGAAGCGGGCCGCCGGTGGCATGATAAGCGCCGTCAGCCGCGCCGCCGTCCGCGATGCGATGCTGCGATTTCTTGAAGTAGGGCAAAACATCGTCCCAGCCCCAGCCGCGATTTCCCATCTGGCGCCAGCCGTCGTAATCGCCGGGATGGCCGCGGACATAGGCCATGCCGTTGATCAGGCTCGAGCCGCCGACCCCGCGGCCGCGCGGCACGTAGATCGTGCGATTGCCGAGAAACGGCTCCGGCTCGCTGTGATAGCCCCAGTTGAATTTGTTGTTGGGAGCGATCAGCTTGCCGACGCCCGACGGCATGCTGACCCACAGGCTCTCGGGCTTGCCGCCTGCCTCGAGCAACAGCACCCGCACCGACCGGTCCTCGCTGAGACGGCTCGCCACGACGCAGCCCGCCGACCCCGCGCCGATCACGATGTAGTCGAAGCTCATGGCACCGCCGCCGATGCGTCGCGCGCTCCCTTGACCGTTCCCCTGGCTTTGCCCGGGCCCCGTATTTGGGATGACGTCAAACCTTTCCTCTGCCGCGGCACGCGGCCCCGATCGGATCGGGCGAAACCGCAGAAGGACGCATGGTCCGGCTTCATCAGCACGCGCGCCAAGGTCATTGCCCCGGCCGGAACGGCCCGCGCAAGCCGGCCTGCTCCATGAGCGGCAACACATCGCGCGCCCACTCGCGCATTTCCTGGTGATAATTGACCCAGGACAGAACGACGCCGTCGAGTCCGGTGCGCGACAATTCAAGGAGCTGGTCTACCACCTGCTCCGGCGTGCCGATGACCGGCAGGCCGCCCCAGCCGGCGACGAAGCGATACTTCACCCGCTGGAGCTGTTCCGGGGTCAAATATGCCGACGCCTTGATGCCGAGCTCGCGGGTGAGGTTCTCCACCGCCTCCCAATCGCCCTTTTCATAGATGTAGTAGTTGGCGTAGTCCCGCGCTTCCTTTTCGGTCGGACGGCACACCACCCAGACGCCGGTCCAGACCTGGAGCTCGCGGTTAAAATCCTCGCGCGCGACGCGGCGCAAATTGTCGACCTGCGCCTTGTTGGCATCGAACGCGCCCTCGAAGAACACGGTGAAGGCGATGTCGGCATATTTCGCCGCGAAGCGGGCGCCGACCGGCGAGGCGCCGGCATTCATGATCGGCGGGTATGGC
Organism: Alphaproteobacteria bacterium; assembly: GCA_030041335.1. Taxonomy (GTDB): domain Bacteria; phylum Pseudomonadota; class Alphaproteobacteria; order ATCC43930; family CGMCC-115725; genus JAATGI01. The sequence continues at coordinate 25,706 of JASHOB010000261.1, forward strand.
TTCTGAATCGGCTTCGGCTCGCCGAAACCCTTCGGCACTTTGTAGAACTTGCCCTCGAAATTGAATTCGCCCTCGGTCCATAGCCGGCGAATGATCTCGAGCCATTCGCTCGCCATTTCGTAGCGCCGTTCGTGATCGGCGACCGCGGCGCCGAACATTTCAAGGTCCGGCGTCGACCAACCGCACACGACATTGAGCGCAAACCGGCCGTTCGAGGCATGGTCGGCGGTGACGCACTGCTTCGCCGCTGCCACCGGGTGCATCGTTGGCACGTGTGTGGTCGAGAAGACGGTGGCACTTTTCGAGATCACACCCATTGCCGCCGCCCAACTCAGCGATTCGTAAGTGGCGCCGTTGAAATTGGTGACGCCGCCAAAACCCTTCCAGCGCGCAACCGGGACCACGGCCTCGAGGCCGATGCGGTCCGCGGTCTCGACGATATCGCGGCTGTTCGCCCAGTTGAGCTCGAGGTGGCCTTCCGCCGTGGTGGCGGCGCAGCCGTGGCTGACATTCGGCCCGAACACGCCGAGCTTCATCTTGTTGTCGTTGAAAAGCGCGTTGGCCATTGACACCCCCTGTGCGCACAATTAACCACCCTGAGAACCAGACGCCAAGTGCGCTGCGGCCGCCGCGGTTGCCTCGGCGCCGCGTCCCGGTGGCCGACGGCCGAGACTTATTGCCGCGCCAGCACCGCGGCATTCGGCATCAGGTATTGCTTCAACGCCGCCAATGGAATCGCCACATCGAAGGCGCCTTGCGAATAATTGGCGATGCTATAGACCGGAAAATGCACGATCGCCGCATCCTCGCTGAACAGCCAGTCGCGGGGATCGGAAACCACTTGTGCAACATCGTCCTGGCGCGGCGGCGCCTCGCTGCCGAACTGCCGCGTCAGATCCTTCATGGCAGCGTTCGTTGCGAATTGCAGGCCGTCCTTGTCGAGGGCGAACAGGTCGGCGAAACCGATTGGCTTGCGTTTAACCACGTCCCAATTGATCGAGAACTCGTTGACCTGCTCGTGTGAGCCGCCGGTGTAATCCTCGGTGCGCACCTGTAGGCTGACAACGCGGGTGTCGAAGCGCACGACGGCATAGGTGCGTCTTGCCGATAGCGCCAGATTGACGGGAAAATTTGCCGGCACGAACAAGCCGCGTTCGTCGATGCGTTGCGCGTCCGCCGCGAGTGTCGCCCCGACAGCGGCGTTGAAGGCATCGGCCGCGGCGCCGCCAACCATCCAGGGATAGCAGTCGACGTTGGTAAAAAGCGGTTTCGCGCGCAAGACGAAACGCATGCGCGGCTCGAGCACGAGCGATCCGGCTCGGGCCACGGTGGCGTCGTCGATGAGGTCGGCGTGCTCGGGATAGAGATCGGCCAGGCAATCCCGGATCTGCGCGACATCGTCCGCGTGCGCGGGCAGATCGCCGCCGGCATTGCAACGCTGCACGATCGAGGAGAACCATGAGTCTTGCGCTGCACGCACCGTGGCGAAGCTTGCCCTCGTCTCCCCCGCTTCGAGACGTCGATAGCGCTCCATCATTTTTCGATCGAGCGCCGACAGTTTAAGATCGAGACAGATGATTTTTCGCGCCGCGTTGCCGGCGGTGACGCAGTCGAACCCGGGCGCGGTGTCGCCCGCCTTGAAGTCGCGCGGATCGCCCTTTGGCTTGCGCAAGCGATAGATCACGTCGCCGACCGCGATCAGCAGATCACCACCATGCGTCAGGTAGTAATCGATCTGGGTTGGGCCGCATGCGACACGCTCGGTCTCGGCGCCGCCCATGAAGCCAAGTTGCGAGCCTTGGCCAATGTAATTGTCGCGATCGAGATGCCGGTCGAATACCTCACTCAGCGCGGTTTGCCCGCCGCGATACCGCGCCGGAGCGCATCCGAGCGGGGCGGGTCCCCTCAGGGCATCGTCGGCGAACTCAATCGTCCAGCCGATCAGCGGTGCCTCCCCGGCGCGCAGCGGACGCGCCGGGACCCACGGCGCCGTCTCCGCCTCGATCACGCGCCAGAAGCCGAAGAAGTCGGCATCGGGTGAACCGTTGCTTTCGTCCGCGTGCGCCCCGGCCGTGACGACGAGAAGCGAGGCGAGGCAAGCGGTCATCATCACGATGAACCGCCGCATCGGGGTCATCGGCCGAGATGATGCGCTGATCGGCAGCCCGGAGCGCGTGTTCCGGGTACGGCGCGCGGGAATTTGTGCTTGTTGCCTGGTGCGAACAACCGGGAACCCGACGCAGGTCGAAACCCTACTGCGCCGCATGAGCGGCGGTGTGGTCCTGGATGACCTTCTCGGCCAGTCGGCCGGTTAATTCCTGGAGATGGTCGAATTTGTCGGCGTAAGTGCCGACACCGAGCGTCAGCGAGCGCAGTTCGATAATGAGGTCGTGCAACTCCGCGCGCGGCAAATGGGCGCTGACCACGTCCCAACCCTCCCAGCCCGACTTGGCGTCAAACCCCAAAATCTGGCCACGCCGGCCGGAGATCAGCCGCTGCACCCGCGCGGTGAAGGCGTTCGGAACCGAGATCTCGACGAGATGAATCGGCTCGAGCAGCACCGGGTCGCATTTCGGCATCGCTTCCTGCATCGCCATGCGGCCGGCGGTTTTGAACGCCATGTCCGAGGAGTCGACGGTATGGAATTGCCCAGTGACGAGCTTGACCGCGACATCGACCACCGGAAAGCCGAGCGGTCCGGCCTTCAAATATTCCTCAACCCCTTCCTCGACCGAGGGGATAAAGTTGCGTGGGATCGCGCCGCCGACCACGGCATCGACGAAGCTGTGACCGGAGCCGCGCGGCAACGGTCGAACCTCGATCTCGACATCCGCGAATTGGCCGTGGCCGCCGCTCTGGCGCTTGAACCGCGCATGCTGTGCGGCGCCACGCTTGATGGTCTCCCGATAGGGCACTTGTGGCCTCTTGCCCGAAGCGGCGATGTTGTATTTTTGGCGCAGCCGGTCGAGTGCGATCTGCAAGTGGATCTCACCCTGGCCGCAGAGCACCATCTCTTGAAGGTCGGCATTGTGTACGAGCGCCAGCGTCGGGTCTTCCTCGATGAGGCGTGCGATCGCCGGCGTCAGTTTGACGTCGTCGGCGCGCTTTTCGGCGGCGATTGCCAATCCGAAGACGGGTCTTGGGATTTCGGGCCAGGGCAATTTCGGCGGCTTGCCGGAAGCGAGCACCGTTCCCGTGGTGATGCCTTCCATGCGCGCCAACGCCACAACTTCGCCGACGCCGGCGCTCGACAGTTTCTCGGTGTTGCCGCCGGTCAGGCGTACCACGCCGCCGATGCGCACCCCGTTCAGCGTGTCGCCATCCTTGACCTGGCCGCTCCATACCCGGACCAGCGAGAGCTTGCCGGTATGGGGCGCATGATAGGTCTTTATGACCTGCGCCACGGTATCGGCGCTTGGCTCGATGCCGAGCCGTGCCGCCGTCTCGACGGCGCCAGGCGCCTCGTGGCGCAATGCTTTCCACAGGCGACGTACGCCGAAATCGGCGGCCGCGGCGCCGAGAAACACCGGCACGATCCGGTCGCCGCGCAAATTGTGGGTCAAGTGCTGGTAGATATCTTTGGTCGAAGGCTGCACATCCTCGAGAAGCTGCTCTAAAAGTTTGTCGTCAAAATCGGCGAGTTTCTCGACCAGGCCGCTGCGACCGGCCTGCTCGTCGGGCAGCACGCCTTCGGGAATCTTCACGAGGTCGGAAGCGTGGCCGGGCCTGTATCGATAGGCCCGCTCGCTCGCCAGGTCGACATAGCCTTCAATCGCACCTTCTTTGCCGGGAATGGGGATCTGGCGCAGCACCAGGGGACGCGCCGAAACCGACTGCAGCGCCGCCAAGACCTCGCTCACCCGCGCGCTCGCAGTGTCAAGCCGGTTGATGAAGAGCATGTGCGGAATGTTGCGGTCGTCGAGGAATTTCAGAAGCGGACTGAGCGTCATGGCCTTGTCGACCTGCGGCTCGCAGACCACTACCGCGACGTCCGCGGCGAGCAGCGCGCACTGCGCCTCAAAACTCAACTCGACCGAGCCGGGGCAATCGAGCAAGGTCCAGGGATCGTCGAGGAATTTGGCCGCGGCGACGTTGATTTCGGTCGACATCGAGCGAGCGCGCGCTTCGGGCGATGAATCGCCGACCGTGTTGCCTTCCTTGATGCTGCCGCGCCGGTTGATCGTGCCGCTGGCATAAAGCAATGCTTCAAGCAATGTCGTCTTGCCGGAAAGATAGGGCCCGACCAAAGCCGCCACTCTGGGGCCGTTTAGTGTACTCATGCGCGCCTCCATCGCCGTGCCGCCATGGGGCGGCGATCCCGATTTTGTCGTGATGGTTGCGCGCCGGCGGGCGGCTGGCAAATGGAATCTGTGTCGGGTGGTGCCGGGCTCTGATGACGTGCGACGATAAGGCCGTTGCCAGCGCCGAGCGAATCAGCGGCCGGCACTCGTACACTCTCCGATATTTGCAGCCTTGCGGCCCTCCGCGGACGGGGCCTGGGTCGGGGACGCCCGCTCGCCTCGCCACCACCTCGCTATTGGCGCGCGGAGGGGCCCCGGATAATCAGCCTGATGCTTTTCACCGCGCCGGCAATTGCTTTTCGAAGAAGGCAACAATCGCGGCATCGAAGTCGCGATGGAACGCAGCGCGGTCGAAGCCTGGCTCGCTGTTGCAGATCACGGGCACATAATGAGCAAGCTGGTCGCTGCATGGCGCCAGAAAGTCGTAATGGTCGGCGTGCGCCACGACATGATAGTCGGGCTTTATCGAGAGCGCGTCGTACACTGCTTGTGCGTAATAGGGGTGCACCAGGATATGGTCGTCGGCGGCGCGCCACAGCTGAATCGGCACCGCGACAGTGGCGAGCCCCTCTCGGGTAAACGTCGTCCCCAGCGCCGGCGCGGCAATGACCGCGGCCTTGATCCTCGTGTCGTGCAGCCAAACCGAGGCCGGCGGCGGGTTCGTGAAGGCGATGTGACGGGCCTCGAGCTGGGCGCACGCCCAATCGTCTTTTTCATGGGCGGCGCAGAAGACCCGTTCGCGACCCATTTCGGGCACCGCGCCGATCAATACCAGCGCCGTAAACCCGCCGGCGGAAAAGCCGAATACGCCGATCCGCGCCGGATCGATCTGCCCGTGCGCCGGCCAGGCACCGAGCATGTAATCGAGCATGCGGATGACATGTCGCGGGCGGTCGGCGACGTGACTGAAGCGGCTGTCATCACGATAATTGTTGCCGGTATGCGTGACCGACGCGACCACAAAGCCCGCCTGCGCCAAAGCTAACGCCGTATCGTAATGACCTTCAAACGAACCGCCGCTGCCGTGCGACATAAGAATGAGGGGCAGCGCCTGTCCACTCACGGGCGCGTTTGCCGCGACGGTCTGTGTAAACAGCGCCAGCGGTTGCGGCGATGTCGGCGCCTGGCTCGGATACCAGATGCCGACCTCGAGTGGTTGATCGCCGGGATCGGGCACCGTCACCGTCGCAAAGCCGACCGCGCCGGCCGGCGTGGCTAACAGCATCGATAAGACCGTTGCGATGATGACGCGCATGGGAGCCTCCTCAGCCTTGATCCAGAATTTCGCGTAAATAGGTGACATGCTCGGCGAAGGCGCGACGCCCGGCGCGCGTCGCCTTGATCCGCGTCTGCGGCCGCTTGCCAACGAACAGCTTTTCGATAGCGACGTAGCCCGCCTTTTCGAGTGTCTCCAAATGGGCACCGAGATTGCCGTCAGTCGCCGCCACCAGTCCCTTGAGGCGCGTGAATTCCATTTGCGCGTCCGGCGCCAGCACGTTGAGTGCCGCCATGATCTTGAGCCGCATCGACTGATGGATGATCTCGTTTTCGGGCATGTGCCTAGGAGCCCGACGGCCGCGGTCTGCCCCTCCCCCCTTGAGCGGAGGCGGGGACAAGGGCGAGAGCTTTGCGTTTTTGTCGGGTGCCGAGCACGCTCCTGCGCCGGCGCCAAACGTCGCGCGGACGCGCGCTCCTTGCGCCCCCTCCCGCATCGAGGGATGGGGTTCGCCTGCGAACCGTTCCGGTAGCGATCAGCACGGCTAGGCAGACCAGCGCAGCCATAGACCGCCGGCGATCAAGCCGCCGCCGAACACCAAGGCGAGCCATAGCGTGAACCAGGCGCCGGTCAGATAGTAGCCGATCAGAATCAGCGCGATCACAACGATTCCGAGGTAAAGGAAAAATCGTCCAACCCAGAATCCGGCCAGCACGTAGGAAAACATGACCAGCGTCGGCCAAAAGACTTGCTGCTGACGCGCGGTGAGCGGCGATAACTCGATTATGACGATGGCGCCGAAGGCCAGCACGGACAGGTAGCTGCCGATCCAGCGCCAGCCCACGCCGCCGCCGCGGCGCATCGCCGGAAACTTCCAGGCCAAGATCGCGACCGTGGCGATGAATCCGCCGATATCGATGATCGGCCAGGCCCACGCCAAGCTCGACGGCACGAACCAGTTGAGGAGGTGCCCGCCGACCGTCAACACGCCCCAAAAAAGAAAGACATCGGCGACGCGGCCATAATAGAGCGTTTCGCGGGTGCGCCGTTCGATCGCGGCGATGTCGTCGAGCGAGGCGGCTGCCTCTTTCGGATCGAGCGTCATGACGTCACCCCTGCGTCAGCAGCGCGACACCAGCAGCGGCAATAGGACATCGGCCAAGGCGTTGTCGACTATGGGCACGACGAGCCGGCCGAACCGGCCTCAGCCGACGAGAGGCGGGGCGGACGCGACCGCGTTGGCTCACGAACGCACCCTGACGACCCGCCGCCACGGCAAGGTCGCGCGCTCGCTCCGCCAGCGGCCTGCCGCCGCCAGCGCCACGATGCGCCGCGCCAGCATCGTCGATGCGTCTGCGGCCACGCTGCGCTCGAAGCCGTCGCCCTCTCGGTCATAGTTTAATTGCGCGCTTTCCATGAGCGCGCGATCCTGCGCCAGGATTTTCGGTTCCTCGTCGCTCCAGCGCGCCCTGATCCCGTCGCGCGGCTCGGCCATCGGCACGAGCGAGACCAGCCATTCCTGGCGGCAGGTATTCGGCCCGGTCGGCACGAAGTGCAGCACGATCGTCATCCCGCGCTCGCCGGGAAATTCGATCATGACGCGATCCGGCAGCGCGAACGTCGCCTTGAACCAGCATTGCGACGGAACCGGATCGTCCTCGCCCGCGGTGGCGGGACCGAACAGGATCATGCCGGTATCGGTGAGCCGCGTTTCGTACGCCTGCTCGGTGAAGCCGACAAGCTGCGTCTTGAAGAATTGCCCGTGCGCCCACGGATGGGCGAAGGCCGGATGGCACCAATCGAGATTGTTTTCGATCCCGAGCATCGCGGCACACGCCATCGCAATCGTGCCCTGCTGCCAAACAAAGCGCTCGAATCCCGGCACGCGCGCCGGGGCGCTGGGCTCGGGTTCGCCTTCGCCCATCCACACCCAGACATAGGAATCTTGTTCGATGCAAGGAAAGGCCGGCACGCTTGCGTCCGGCGGCGGCGCACTGGCGGCGGGCAGCGAAGGTATGTGGACACAGTGACCGGCGCCGTCATACCGCCACCCGTGATAGCCACACGCAAGGCTGCCGCTTTGGACCGCACCGAGGGACAGCTTCGCGCCGCGATGGCAGCAGCGATCGATCAGCGCACCCGGAGCGCCGTTGGCGGCGCGGAACAGTACAAGATCGTTATCGAGCACGCGGCAGGCGAGCGGCCCTGACGCGAGCCGCGAGGCCGGCGCGGCGATGTACCAGAACGGCCGTGGCATTTGAGACATGGCGGGCTCATCCCTCGCCGAAGATGACAGAATACTCTGCCCTATAGAGCAATCTGTCAACCGGATTAAGGCAAGGGCCT
>JASHOB010000032.1 GCA_030041335.1 Alphaproteobacteria bacterium
TTACCCAATTCTACGTTGGCAGCGTTTGCGACGCTCGCGACGGTGAGAATTTACGCCGTCTTACCGAATTTTACCGGACGCGGAGGCATGAGCCGTATCGAATCTATCTCGAAAACGCCATACCCGGGGGTGCGAGGTGCGGGAAAATACGGTGACGTCAGGGAAGACCTCCCATCCGGTGAGGGACGGAACGTCACGCTATTCCGATACTAGCTCGCAACGCCCGAAAAGCTAGTCGCCGGAAAGACAAATCAATGGATCTCAATATCGCCTTCGCAACCTCGGTATCATTCGGCCCTTTCCGCCTCTTTCCTTCGCGCAGATTGCTGCTCGACGGCGATCAGCCGCTTTGCCTCGGGAGTCGCGCCTTCGACATATTGATCGCGCTGGTGGAGAGGACGGGGGAGCTGGTTGACAAGAAGGATCTGATGCGTCGCGTTTGGCCCGACACCAATGTCGTGGAGAATAACCTCTTCGTTCATGTGGCGGCACTACGCCGAGCGCTCCGCGACGGAACCGACGGCAACCGATACATCGTTACCATTCCCGGGCGCGGCTATTGCTTTGCGGCGCCGACCGTCGAAATGGTGTCGCCGCCTTCAGGAGCTGTCGTGAACCTAGCCAGGCGCAACCTTCGAGATACCCTGGCATGGTTTAGTGACCGCGCCCCCGACACAACCGAGCCCGAATCCAATCCGCGATTGGATCGCGATGGCCAATTCATCAGACGAGCACATTGATCCCCGACTCTTTGTACCGGACAAGCAGAGCGTGAGCCGCAATCGAACCTGTCACAAACGGTCGCCATGATCCATCCTTGCGGCACGGCGGCGGGCCAAGCCTTCGCGCATACGCCATCATATTGGAGCATGCTTGATCCCAAAGCTGCGGCGCTTCTCGTCGAGTTCGGTGCCGGCGACGCGGCATCGCCCAAGGTCACCCAGGGCCACGTTCTCGACCTCGTCGCCAAGACCAAGCTGATCCGGCCGGTCGAGTTTACGAGCGTGGAAGAAGCCATCGATCCGGCGTGGCGTGTGCGGGAGGGCTTGCTGGTTCTGGTCGGCAAGAACCGGCCGGAGAGATCGACGCTCATCACGGAGGATGTCCGCTTTCTACCGGAACGCCCGGCCGAGGGCGCGCACGACGTCCAGGCATTGCTGACGAAGCACGGATTCATTCCTGGCGTCGCCGGGCATGCCGCGCACGGCATTGTTCAATTCACCGTGGTTGCGGCCTTCGGTAACAGAGCCGTGGCAGCACAGTGACCGCGGCGGAGGACCCAATGATTTCATGCCTCCTATTCGCTCGCCGCCCCAGAAACAAGGACACGCGATCATGCTCAAAGGCTTTTCGGTTCCGCTCACGCCACAAGGAAAGTCCGCGCTGGCGACGCTACCACCGTGGCACTACTCCAGCGACTGCATCGCGATTGAATACTGGACCGATCCGGCCGCCATTGCAGCGCTCCTTCCACCAGGCCTCACGCCCGACCGAAAATCCGGCGGACGCGCCTTCTTTTGGTTCCTCGACTGGCAGTTCACTGGCTCCAACGATGAGCTGACCGACCCCGCGCGGTACCAGTACCGCGAGGCCTTCGTCTTGGTAGAGGCGGACTTCGACGGCATGGCGGTCAATTACTGTCCTTTCATTTTCGTCGATAATGACGCCGCGCTCGCACGCGGCTGGGCGCAGGGTTTCCCGAAAAAGCTAGGTAGCATCTATCAGACGCGGAGTTTCTCCGCGCCGAGCCCTGCCGCGGCGCCACTTGCCAAGGGAAGCCGGTTCGGCGCCAGTGTCGCAGCCCATGGCGAACGATTGGCCACAGCCCGGATCCAGCTCGAGGAGAAGGTCGCGAACCCCGCGACGGTGTTCAATCGCCCGACGACGATGCGACGGTACTTTCCGCAGCTAACGGCCGGTCATCACGAGAAGCCGGCGGTCGACGAGCTGACGTTGTCAGTCACGGACGACCTCGCGATTGTCGACGTGTGGACAGGATCGGCCGAGCTGCGGATCACTGAGGTTCCGGGCGAGGACATGCACTTCATTGCCCCGCTGCGGATTGGCCGGGGCTATCGGCTCGGGATGGCGTACTCCGTCACGGATCTGCGCATTCTGAGAACCGGCGCCGGATAGCGGCGGACATCGATTGCCCAGTCCGAGTTTCTGACAACACCGCACCTCTAGGATTCCGAGATGAGCAGAACCGCAGCAGACTATATGGCCGAAGCGCTCGCGCAGGCGGGTGTCCAGCGCATCTATGGCGTCGTCGGGGACTCGCTGAACGGCTTCACCGACGCCCTTCGGCGCCTCAAATCGATCGAATGGATCCACGTTCGCCATGAGGAGGGAGCCGCCTTCGCAGCGGGAGCCGAAGCACACCTCACCGGAAAGCTGGCGGTCTGCGCCGGCAGCTGTGGCCCAGGCAACCTCCACCTCATCAACGGCCTTTTCGATGCGTCCCGCAACAACGTACCGGTGCTCGCGATCGCTGCGCACATCCCGAGCACCGAGATCGGGATCGATTATTTCCAGGCAACGCATCCCGAGAACCTGTTCAAGGAATGTAGTCACTACGTTGAGCTGGTGACGCAGCCGGATCAGCTGCCGCAGGTCTTGCTGCGGGCAATGCGTATCGCCGTCTCGCAGCGAGGCGTTGCCGTCGTGGTGATCCCCGGCGACGTCGCGTTGCAGCCCCTCGCGAAGCTGGTCCCGACTTGGCTCATCCCCGAGGCGCCAATCGTGCGGCCCAGGGACGAGGAGCTTGGGGCCCTGTCTAAGCTGCTGAACGGCGGCCATCGCGTGACGCTCTTTTGCGGTGCCGGTTGCGCCGGGGCCCATGACGAGGTCGTCGGGCTTGCGCACAAGCTCAAAGCGCCCATCGTCCACTCCATGCGCGGCAAGGAGTATCTCGAGTACGACAACCCATTCGATGTCGGCATGACGGGGCTCTTGGGCTTCGCGTCTGGTTATCGGGCGATGAAGGACTGCGACACGCTGCTGCTGCTCGGAACAGACTTTCCCTACCGCCAATTCTTCCCAGAGCACGCGCGCATCGCCCAGATCGATATCCGGGCCGCCGCATTGGGCAATCGCTGCCCCCTCGAGATCGGCGTCATCGGGACTATCAGTGCCACAATCAGAGCGCTTCTACCGCTCATCGACGAGAAGGCGGATTCGGTCCACCTCGATGACGCCCTCGCGGACTACCGCAGGGCGCGCGCCGACCTCGACGCGCTGGCGGAGAGCGGCCCTAACAGCAAGATCGTCCATCCCCAGTATGTCAGCCGGGTCGTCAGCAACTTGGCTGATGAGGATGCCATCTTCTCGTGCGACGTCGGCACGCCAGTGGCCTGGGCTGCTCGCTACCTCAAGATGAACGGTCGGCGGCGCCTCGTCGGCTCGTTCAACCACGGGTCCA
>JASHOB010000262.1 GCA_030041335.1 Alphaproteobacteria bacterium
ATACCGACGCCGCCGACCAGGAGCGCCGTCAATCCGACCAGGGTCAGGAACAGGCCGACACGGTCGAGCAGCCGCGCGAAATTGGGCGCGGCCTGGCCCGGGTGGCGAATCCGCCATCCGGCTTCGGGAAATTTGCCGCGCAGGACCGCAAGCCAGGCGGATTGGTTGACACCGGGCGCAAGGCGCAGCCGGTATGAATAATCGACCAGACTGCCGGGCTCGATCAGCCCGGTCGCCGGCAAGGCTGCCGCGGCGATCATGACGTGAGGGCCGAGAGCGAAACTGCCCCCGGACGCGTCGGGCTCGCGCGTCAGCGCGGCGCTTAAAACGAAACGACCGTCGCCGATGCGGATCGTGTCGCCGCGATGAAGCCCGAGCCGCGCGATCAGGTCCGGCGCCGCGGCCGCGCCCCATCTACCGTCGCGCATTGCGAGCGCGCTGCTCAGAGGCAACGGCGGATCGAGCTGCGCTGCGCCATAAAGCGGATAGGCGGAATCGACCGCACGCAGCTCGATCAGGCTCACCTCGCTGCCGTCATGGTTGCGCGCCATGGCGCGCATTTCGACAACAGAAGATAGGGCGCCGCTCGTCGCGATGAACGCGCGTTCGGCGTCGGTCGCCGGGCGGTGGACGAGGTGCAGCTCAATATCGCCGCCGAGGAGCGCGCGTGCATTGACGCCGAGACCCGCCGCGACCGACGCGGCGACCGAGCCCACGCCGGCGATCGCGGCGACACCCAGTGCCAAACAGGCGAGGAAAATCCAAAAGCCGCGCAGGCCGCCGCGCAATTCGCGCAGCGCCCAGTTGAGCGGCAGCAGGTTCACAAGATCCTCCCATCGGCCATCGGCACGATCCGGGCGCAGCGCGCGGCAAGCACGGCGTCATGGGTAATCAGCAACAAGGTCGTGCCGCGCTCCACGCCAAGACGGAACAGCAATTCGATGACCTGGCGACCGGTGTCGGAGTCGAGGTTGCCGGTCGGCTCGTCCGCCAACAGCAATTCGGGCCGCGGCGCCAGCGCGCGTGCCAGGGCAACGCGTTGCTGCTCGCCGCCGGAAAGCTGGCTCGGATAATGCGCGGCGCGCTGTGCCAGCCCGACTTCGTCGAGAGCGGCACGCGCCGAAGCCACGGCATCGCGACGTCCCGCAAGCTCCAGCGGCATCACGACATTCTCCAATGCGGTCATGGTCGGCACCAGATGAAAAGCCTGGAACACGATGCCGACATGGTTGCGGCGAAAGCGGGCGCGCGCATCTTCGTCAAGTGGGGCCAGGTCCTGGCCGACCACCATGACGCGTCCGGAGCTGGCGCGCTCCAAACCGGCCACGATCATCATCAGGCTGGTCTTGCCGGCGCCCGATGGCCCCATCAGCCCGACCGATTCGCCGGCCGCCATCCGCAAGCTCGCGCCGCGCAGCACGTTGACGGGGCCGCCCGGCCCCGCCAGTGTGAGCGTCACCGCGTCGAGCTCGATGATCGGATTGGGAATTGTCATGTCGTGGCGGATTGATGCTGGCGGGACGGCCTTCACCCTAATCAAATGGTTGTTGCTGGCTGCCTTTGCCATCGCGGTTCCGCCCCCGGCCGAAGCGAGGATCTTTCGTCTCTTGGTGCTGGGCGACAGCCTCGCTGCCGGCTACGGGCTGCCACCGCAGCAATCGTTTCCGGCGCAGCTCGGTGACGACCTCACATCCGCCGGCTTGGCAATCACGATGATCGATGACGCGGTTTCTGGCGACACGACGTCGGGCGGTGTCACACGCCTCGACGATGCGATCGCGCAACACCCCGACGCCGTCCTGCTCGAGCTTGGTGCCAACGACGCGTTGCGCGGCATTGATCCCAAAATCGTCTACAACAATCTCGACCGCATCCTGACCCGGTTCGCGGATGCGCAAATTCCGGTGCTGATCCTCGGCATGCGCGCGCCGGGTAATTGGGGCCACGATTATCAGAGAGAATTTGACGCCATCTATCCGCGCCTCGCGCAGGCCCATCACGAGCTGCTCTACCCGTTCGTGCTTGACGGCGTTGCCCTGGACCCGAGGCTCAATCAGGCCGACCTATTGCATCCGAACGCCGCTGGTGCGGCTCTGATCGGGCATCGTCTGGTACCGGACGTCCTGCGACTGATCAGCCAAAGCGGCAAAGCACCTTGACCATGTTGCGCCTCTTCACCGGAATCGACCTCCCGCCGGAACTGAAGCTCGATCTCTCGCGGCTCGCCGGCGGACTGCCGGGCGCGCGTTGGATCGATGCCGGCAATTATCACATCACGCTGCGTTTCATCGGCGAAGTAAACGAGGCGCTCGCGAGCGACATCGACGACGCACTGGCGCGCATTACGGCGCCGCGCTTCGAAATAACGCTCGCCGGCATCGGTACCTTCGGCAATCGGCAATTATGGGTCGGCGTCGAGCGCAACGACGCGCTCTTCCATTTGCACGACAAGATCGAGCGCGCGCTGGTGCGTGTCGGCCTTGAACCCGATGGCCGACGGTTCCAACCGCATGTCACTTTGGCCCGGCTCAAGGGCAACGATGCGAGACTGCAGAGCTTCATCGCGGGCAATGCGCTGCATCGCACGGCGCCATTTCCGGTCCGGCACTTCAGCCTGATCGCAAGCTATCAGACCAAAGCCGGTTCGGTTTATGAAGATCAGGCCGACTACCGGTTGCGCTAAACCGTCCGCCATATTGTCGCCACGTCAAAGCCCCCCCGCGCCAAAAGATTCCTCAAGATCGCCGCGCGATTTTCACGTTGATCCCCCACCTCCCGGATTGGACTTGCTGTCCCGACCAAGAATCGGGCGGCACAGCGTGAAAGGAGTTCATCGTGAACCTAGAGATTCGCAAATCATCGGCGATCAAATCACTGCGGATTCTCAAAGCAATGCGGATCCGCGGACTGATCCTGCCCGCCGCCATGGTGGCGATCGGCGCGCTGGCGTCGGCCCCGGCCTCCGCCCAAGAACGCAACTGGTATGGCGGACCCGACTATGGCGGCTACTACGACGGTTCCGTCCGATCCTACGGCGGTTATCGCGACACGCCGGCCTGGCGCTACGGTTACCCCGCCTACACCTACGATTACGGCGGTCCCTCTTATAATGCCGATTACCCCTATGGCTACCGCGTCTATGCCCCTTATGGCTATTACAGTTATTACCCCTATGGCTATGCGCCGGCTCCCGGCATCGGTGTCCGCATTGGTCCGGTCGGCATCGGTGTCTTCCCCTGACGATTGGCCGGCGGTTCAGCCGGCTGGGAACGGCCGGTATCGACTAGCCGTTCCCAGCGGAGGACACAATTCCGCCACCACATTGTGGCGGTCGGCGTTCAAAATTTCATCTCGATGCCGCGCTAATTCCATCTTCCTCCGCCACATAGTGTGGCGTTCCGCCCGGGCGCGCCCGTCGGCGCGCCGTCAGGCGCTGCGTCCAACCAAGTCCCGTAACGAGGAGGAAAACGATGTCGCATTTCACCCGTACCCGCGGCGCCATGGCACCCATTGCGCTTGGCATCGCGAGTGCGGCGTTGCTAGCCGCGAGTTCGATGGCAACGCTTACTTACGCGCAAACCACGAGCCACCCGAAACCGGCCGCGGCCAGAGCCGCGACCTCGATGCGGCCCGGTTCTGTCGACGAACGTATCGCAGAGCTGCACCGCGAGCTCAAGATCACCCCGGCGCAAGATCAGGCTTGGCAAAGTGTCGCCGAGGCGATGAAGTCAAACGCCCAAGACATGCAAAACCTGATCGATGAGACGCGGACCCAGTCGCCACGTGAGCGGCGCAACGCGCTCGAAGATCTGCAGATCTACCAGAAATTCGCGCAAGCCCATGTTGACGGGCTTCAGAAACTGACCGCCGCTTTCGCCGTGCTCTACAACGGCATGACCCCGGAGCAAAAGGCGAACGCCGACAAGGTGTTCCGCAATTTCGAGCGCCGGCGCCCGAGCGGCCGCAGTTAGCGGGAATTGCGAAAGGAGTCCGATAATGAACAGAATCATCCGCTCCGGCCGGCTGCTCGCGCTGGGCGCCGCAGTCGCGCTGGGAGCCGGCGTCCTTGGCGGGGTGCCGGCGATGGCCGCCGAGCACGGCCACGGTGGCGGTCATGCCGCTCACGGCGGCTACCATGGCGGTTACCATGGCGGCGGCTACCACGGCGGTGGCTACCACGGTGGCGGCTGGGGCGGCGGCCCTTATATCGGCTTTGCGCCCGGCTATTACGATCCGGGCTATTACTACCCGCCGCCGGTCGTCTATGGACCGGGGGTCGGCATCGGTGTCAACCTGCCGGGGGTCAATATCGGCGTCGGCATTCCCTGACCGTCACGCCTCGCTAAGAAACGGCCGGCCGCTGCCGGCCGTTTCTGGAGTCGTGCCACCAATCAGCGGGGCTGCGCGGTGGTCCGCAAATAGGACTTCAAAGTCTTGAAGCCTGGAAATTTCTGCTGCGCTTCATCGTTGCTGACGGCACCCGTGATGATGACGTCTTCGCCCTGCTTCCAGTTTGCCGGCGTCGCGACCTTGTGCTTGTCGCCGAGCTGCATCGAATCAATGACCCGGAGAATCTCTTCGAAATTCCGTCCCGTTGCCATTGGATAAACCAAAATCAGGCGGATCTTCTTGTCGGGCGCGATGATGAAGACGTTGCGCACGGTCAGATTGTCAGCGGGAGTACGCTTCGCCGGATCGCCGGAGGTTGCCTCCGGCAGCATGTCGTAGAGCTTCGACACTTTGTAGTCGGCGTCGGCGATGATCGGAAAATTGGGCGCGACACCTTGTGTCTCTCTGATGTCTTTGGCCCACGCCGCATGATCGATCGATGAATCGACCGACAGTCCGATGACCTTGACGCCGCGCTTTTCGAATTCCGCTTTCATCCGCGCCACCTGACCGAGCTCCGTGGTGCACACCGGCGTGAAATCCTTTGGGTGCGAGAACAGCACGCCCCAGCTGTTGCCAAGCCAATCGTGGAAATGAATCGGGCCCTCGGTCGATTCCTGTGTAAAGTCAGGCGCGACCTGATTCAACCGTAATGTCATGCTCTCCTCCTCGTGCGAGAGTTTGTCGTTAGGAACGCGACGGCAAGCGCGGCAACCATCGCCGCCGCTCGATCAAATCCTCGGTGCGCTTTTTGAGCGATTGAGCATCGGCGCCGGCATCGCGCCAGTGCCGGCGGAGCGCTGCGATCTCTTCGGTGCGGTCGCGCCATTCGGGTCCAAACCATTGGTCCAGCGCCTGCCTCAGGCGCACCGCGAGCGCCGGGCTGGCGCCGCCGGTTGAAATCGCAATGGTGAGATGGCCGCGCCGCAGCACTGCCGGCAAATGTAGATCGGAACGCGCCGGCTCGTCCTCGATATGCACGAGCGCGCCCGAGGCCCGCGCCCGCTTCGCAAGGTCCGCAACATAAGGCGCCGCGCGATCGGTGATAAAGACAAGCCGGGCCGTCGCAAGCTCCGCTTCGGCCGGCAGTTGCGGCGGCCTGAAGAGGCGCAGCCTTGTGGCGCCAGCCTCGGCCAATAATTGCCGGCGTCTCTTTGCCGCCGCGCCATCGCCGACCAGGACGATGTCGCAGCGGCCCAAATCGAGCACGATGGGCAGCATCCCGGAAAAGTAGCCCACCCTTGCCGCGCTGCCAAGGGCCGTAATCCACAAAATATTTGTGGTTCGGGAATATATTACACAAAATAATCGGTATTCAGAGCGCGCCTCGCCGTCTTATAGTAATCCGATGGACAATGCCGCGTGGAATCCGGCGCAATATCTTAAATTCGGCGGCGAGCGCTTGCGTCCCGGCTATGAACTGCTGGCGCGCGTGGGTGACCTGCCGCCGGGTGGGGCTTACGATCTTGGCTGCGGCACGGGCGAGCATGCCCGTGCCATTGCCGCGCGCTGGCCCGACCGCCGCGTCACCGGCCTCGACCATTCCGCCGCCATGCTGGAGAAGGCCGCGTCGACACCGGCACCCCACAACCTCGTCTGGCAGGAGCACGATATCCGCGATTGGTCGCCGCCCGCGGCGGCCGCGCTGATTTTTTCCAACGCGACGCTTCATTGGCTGCCCGACCACGCCGCGCTCATGGTGCGACTGATGCAGATGATCGCGCCGGGAGGGACTCTGGCCGTTCAGATGCCCGGCAACTTCCGCGAGCCATCGCATACGCTGATCCGCGAGTTGGCACTGGCGCCCGCCTACCATACTAAGCTCGCGGCATTGGCGGAACCCGGCGGCAGCTTGCGCGACGACCTTGTGCAAACGCCCGACTTCTATTATGGCGTGCTCGCGCCCTTCGCCTCGGGCGGCATTGATCTGTGGCAGACGACATATTTGACGGCGCTCAGGGGCGAGCGCCCCGTGCTCGAATGGATCACGGGCTCGATCCTGCGGCCCGTGCTCGACCGGCTTGGGGTCGACGAGCGCAAGGGTTTCGAGGACACTCTCGCCGAGCGTCTCGCCATCGCTTATCCGCGGCGCGCCGACGGCGTCACCCTCTTCCCCTTCCGCCGCATCTTCATGGTGGCGAAGCGACAACGCGAGGAAACATGAAATATTGGCTGCTCAAAACGGAGCCCCAGTCTTATTCATGGGAACGACTCGTCAAGGACAAGGTCACGAACTGGAGCGGGGTGCGTAGTCCGGCGGGACGGGCCAATCTGATGAAGATGAAAAAAGGTGACCGCGCGTTTTTCTATCACACCGGCGACGAACGCCAAGTGGTCGGCATTTGCGAGGTGGTGAAAGAATCCTATCCCGACCCGAGTGACGATACCGGCAAGTTCGTCCAGGTCGATGTTCGCGCGATCGCTGCGGTGCCGCAGGCCGTGACGCTCGCTGCCATCAAGGCCGAGCCTAAACTGGCCGCGATGCGGCTGGTGCGCGAAGGGCGGTTGTCGGTGTCACCGGTGACCCCGGAGGAGTGGCAGCTCGTGAGCAAGATGGCGGGCCTGAAAGCGTAACGGATAAACCGGCTCGCGCTTTGGCGACGGGCTTCCTCATCTCGCCGGTAATTTAGGGTTAGGCCGCCGCTCTCGCCTGAGGATTGCGCTCTCAACGCCGCCCGGGCATTGGCACAAACGGGGTTACTGCATCTTCTCCCCAGCGATTTTGCACAAGCGGAGAACGCACCGGCGATCCGCGGCCGCTCAATGGTGTCGTAACCGGGCACGCAGCGCGTCGATTTGATCGAGGTCGGTATAGGAAAAAGCCACGGTGCCGCGCCGGCCATCGCCGGAGATCTGCGTTTTCATCCCGGTCAGATGTTCAAATTCCTGTTCGAGTGCCCGCAGGTTGACATCGCTTTCGGACGCGGTCCCCCGGCCCTGCGGCGCTGCCGCTTTGTCGCCGGCGCGCATGCGCGCCTCGACCTGGCGCACGCTCAGATCGCGTCTCACCGCCTCGTGCGCGATGGCAATCGCATCGGCATGGCCGATCAGCGGCCGGACGTGACCCGGCGAAAGCTTGCCCTCCTCCACCAGCGCCAACACCACGTCCGGCAAATTCAACAGCCGCAATGTGTTGGTGATGTGCGGCCGGCTTTTGCCGGTGACGCGCGCGATTTCCTCTTGGGTGTGGCCAAACTCGGTGATGAGACGCTGATAACCCTGCGCTTCTTCGACGGCGTTGAGATCCTGGCGCTGGACATTTTCGACGAGCGCGATTTCAAGCGCCTCGCGATTGGCGATGTCGCGAACCAGCACCGGCAACTCGGTGAGCTGCGCCGCCTGAGCCGCGCGCCAGCGTCGCTCGCCGGCAAGAATTTCGTATTCGCCGGGGCGCTCCGGGTGCGGCCGCACCAGGAGCGGCTGCAACACGCCTTGCGCGCGGATCGATGCCGCGAGTGCTTCGATCTGTTCCGCATCGAAATTTCGGCGCGGCTGAAACCGGTTGCGGTGGAGATGCTCGATGGGGACCGGGTGCGAGCCGGCGAGCACGTTCGCAGCACCCGGCGCCGTCGGTTCGCTGTCGTCGCCAAGCAACGCGGAAAGACCGCGCCCAAGCCGGGTCGGTCGTTTATCGTCGATCATGCTGTCGGCGCTCCTTCGCGCTGTCGTTCGCGCGCCAGCAGCTCGCGCGCCAGATGGACGTAGGCCTGCGCCCCGGCCGAGTGAAAATCATAGAGCAGCGCCGGCTTGCCGTGTGACGGCGCTTCGCTCAGCCGGACGTTGCGCGGAATCACCGTCTCATAGACGGCGGCGCCGAAATGCGCGCGCACATCGCCCTCGACCAGGACCGAGAGATTGTTGCGCCTGTCGGCCATGGTGAGTACTACGCCCTGTATCGTCAGGGCGGGGTTGAGCGCGCGCTTGATGCGCTCGACGGTTCGGGTCAACGCGGTCACGCCTTCAAGCGCATAAAACTCGCATTGCACCGGAATCAGAATCGCATCGGCCGCAACCAGGGCATTGAGCGTCAGGAGGCCAAGCGACGGCGGGCAATCGACCAGCACATAATCGTAATCGCCAAGGCGCTCGCGTAACGCTTCCTTAAGCCGATATTCGCGCCGTTCGAGCGCGATCAGCTCGATCTCGGCGCCCGAAAGATCGGCGCTTGCCGGCACAAGGAACAAATAGGGAACAAGGGTCGCCCGCATGGTAAGCGGCAGACTCGCCATGCCCAAGAGAAGCTCATAACTCGAATTAGCGCGGTCGTGGCGGGAAATGCCGAGACCCGTCGAGGCGTTTCCTTGCGGGTCGAGATCGATCAACAGGACCTGCTTTTCCGCAGCGGCCAGCGCGGTCGCGAGATTGACGGCTGTCGTCGTCTTGCCCACCCCGCCCTTTTGATTGGCGATGCAAATAACCCGTGGTCCCCGGCGCGGACGCTCCTGCTCAACGGGCGACGGCGGGCCGGCATCAACGCTCGACACGGGAAACCCCTTCCAGTTTCAAGATGCAGCCGGACGGATCGGCGACGCTGGGCAGGGTCTCGGCCAGCATGTTCCAATCCTTTGCAGCCTCGGTCAATTCGGCGGCGGCGGTTTTGCCCTTGTGAAAGAGACAAACGGTCGTCCCAACCATAAAGGGCTCCGCCAGAGCGAGTAGATCCGTGAGATTGGCGCAGGCACGCGCGGTCAGCGCGTCGGCCGAGAAACGAGGAAGCTCCTCCGCCCGGCGGACGTGCAAACGGGCGGGCGCGCGCGTCAAGCGGATCGCTTCCGCGAGGAACACAGCCTTGCGCCGGTCGGATTCGACCAGATGGACCTCCGGCACGCCGAGAATCGCCAGGATCAAGCCGGGCAAGCCGGCGCCGGTGCCGAGATCGATCAGTCGACGCGTTCCCGGCGGCAGATGCGCCATGAGCTGCGCCGAATCGAGCACGTGCCGCTGCCAGACATCACCGATGGTATTGCGACCCACCAAATTGATGCGCTGGTTCCAAGCGGCCAGGAGACGAACGTAATCCTCGAGCCGCGCCATGGTTTCACGTGAAACATGGGTGACGCGCGCGAAGCCCTGGGCGCTGAGCGTCACGCCGCCAATGGCTCCCGTCGTTTGACATAGCGCAGCAGCGCCGCCAGTGCCGCCGGCGTCACCCCCGAAATCCGTGCTGCCGCGCCCAGGGTTTCAGGCTGCGATGCCGCGAGCTTGGCGCGGATCTCATGGCTGAGCGAGCCGATCGCGGCGTAATCCAGATTGCGTGGCAGGAGCAGCGCTTCATCGCGGCGAAAGGCCTCTATTTCGGCCTGCTGCCGTGCCAGATAGCCGGAATACCGCGCGTCAATCTCGATCTGCTCGGCGATCGCCGCCGAGATGCCGGCCAATTCGGGCCAGATCGCGCTCAACCGCGCCAGGTCCACCGTCGGATTGGCCAAGAGATCCGCCGCAGAGCGGGCAACGCCATCCTCGTTGACGGCAAGACCTCGAGCGTTGAGAGCCGTCGGACTGAGTTTGAGGCGGTTGACCAAACCCCTCGCCCGCTCCAGCTCCGCCATCTTGACGGCAAAGACCCGCGACCGGCTCCGCCCGACGCAGCCAAGCTCTTCGCCCAGCCCTGTCAATCGCTGATCGGCATTATCGGCCCGGAGCACCAGCCGGTACTCGGCGCGCGAGGTAAACATCCGATAGGGCTCCGCAGTGCCGCGCGTCACTAAATCGTCGATCAGCACGCCGATATAGGAGCTGGCCCGGTCAAGGGTAAATTCCTTGCCCCGGCCGCCGGCCGCCAGCGCCGCATTGAGGCCAGCCACCAACCCTTGCGCCGCGGCCTCTTCATAGCCGGTGGTGCCGTTGATCTGCCCTGCCAAAAACAGGCCCGGTACCCGGCGGGTCTCCAATGTCGGGCGCAATTCCCGCGGATCGATATAATCATATTCGATCGCGTAGCCCGGCCGGATCATGCGGACATGCCGCAGTCCGGGAATGTGGCCCAAAAGCGCGGCCTGCACCTCGGGCGGCAGCGAGGTCGAAATGCCATTGGGATAGACCGTGTCGTCGTCGAGCCCTTCGGGCTCGAGAAAGATCTGGTGACGCGTTCGCTCGGGAAAACGCATCACCTTGTCCTCGATCGACGGGCAATAACGGGGCCCGACCCCTTGAATCTGCCCGGAATAGACCGGCGCGCGGTGGATGTTCGCCCGGATGAGTCCATGGACATCTTCGTTGGTCGCGGTGATATGACACGGGCACTGCGGTGTGGCGATGCGCTCGGTCAAGAACGAGAACGGCACGGGCGGGTCGTCGCCGCGCTGGACCTCGAGCCCGTCCCAGTCAATCGTACGCCCATCGAGGCGCGGCGGGGTCCCGGTCTTGAGCCGACCCAGCGCAAACCCGGCGCGTGCCAATGTCGCCGAGAGGCCGGTTGCCGGCGCTTCGCCGACGCGCCCCGCCGGGATGCGCTCTTCGCCGCAATGGATCAAACCCCTGAGGAACGTCCCCGTCGTCAACACCACCGCGCCTGCCGCAACCGCCGCGCCATCACCCGTCATGACGCCCCTCGCGCCGCCCCCGACCGTGATCAGGTCTTCGACACTGGCGGCGCGGATGGTCAGTAGCGGTGCTTCAGCCAAAATCGCCTGCATGGCCCGGCGATAGAGCTTCCGGTCCGCTTGTGCGCGCGGCCCGCGCACCGCCGGCCCCTTGCTGCGGTTAAGAATGCGGAACTGGATGCCGGCACGGTCGGTCGCTACCCCCATCGCGCCGTCGAGCGCGTCGATCTCTCGTACCAGATGTCCCTTCGCCAACCCGCCGATCGCGGGATTGCAGGACATCTCGCCGATGGTCTCAATGCGATGAGTCAACAGCAGCGTCTTTGCGCCAAGGCGCGCCGCGGCTGTCGCCGCCTCGCAACCGGCATGACCGCCGCCGACAACGACCACATCATATTGTTCCATTGTCCCAATCTAACGGCAGAAAGACGCAGAGGCGAGCAAGATCGGCAACGCGCGCCGATGTTTCCCGTGAAACATATTTTGCTAATTCTAATTCTCAAATTGAGTTGACGCCGGGCGACGGTTTTCCGCCAATCGCGGCCCCTCACGCCACGCCCGGGCCTCGATCGCGGCGCTTCCCACGCTGCCGCCCTGCCGGGACGCGACCTGCGCCGCCGGCGACTCGTGCCGTGCCGGTGCGGCTCTCGTTACTGAACTCGTGCTCGATAATACAATAATAATTAAGCAACCTTAAGTAACAAGCAAGCAACAATACAGTAACGGTAAGGCGAAGATCCGCAAGTCGCATCGCTCGGCGACACTCGCCGCGCCCTTGGGACGGCGGATCGCGTCCTTTGCCCGGGCTTCCG
>JASHOB010000004.1 GCA_030041335.1 Alphaproteobacteria bacterium
GCCTCTGCCACCTCCCGCGCGATCACGGCAATGTCGAGATCGTAGGCGCCGACGAAGACCGCCCTTATCTTGGCATCGGCCATCCGGCGGACGATCCCGTCATAGCTCTGAGCGCCGGGCGGGAAGCTCTCATCGATCAGCGGCCTGACGCCGAGGCTCTTCAGTTCCGAGCGCACCACGTCTGCCAACCCCTTGCCATAAAGGCTGCCATCGTCCAGCACCGCGATCTGGCCGTGCGGCCATGCCTCCGCGATACGGCGAGCGATGGTGCGGCCCTGGTCGTCATCGCGGCCGAGCATGCGGAACACGGTACCGATGCCCATCTCGGTCAAAACCGGGCTGGTTGAGGCAGGGGTGATCTGCAAGATGTGCGCCTTGGCGTAGAACGGCGCCGCCCGGATGCTGCAGGATGAGCAGGAATGGCCGATGACGACGGCTGGCGGCTTTGAAACGATCTGCTGTGCCGCCGCTTCGGCCTGGTCCGGATCGCAAGCGTCGTCGATCGCGCTGTATGTGAGCTCTTGCCCGAGGATGCCGCCTTTCGCATTGATATCGTTGACAGCCAGCTCCACCCCTCCAGTGAAGTCGGTTCCGTTTGCCGCTTGCAGACCGGTCATCGGCGCAACGACAGCAATGACCTGATCGGCTTCAGCCAAGCCGGGCAGCGCGTACACCACAAATATTACGAGGGCAACGAAGAGGCCTCGGCCAAAGACATTAAGCGCTCCGAGTAGTGGCAAGCGGTCCATGACAGCGCTTCTCATTTTGCGGCGGCATGATTGTCGATGCGGTGATTGTCGCGCAAGTAGTTTAGGGGGTTTTTTATTGACGTGGCGCGACGATCAGGTGTCGGGAGTGATCGTCAAGCAGGCCGGCGACCGTGTCGGCAACTGCGTTCGAAGGCGACACTGGCGTTGATCGCTTTTGACGTTAACCCGCTGGCATCGGGCTTCAGAAAACGGCTGAACGAGACCATGCCGCAGCGAAACCACCCTTCAATGGCAAACAATGAGGACGAGTTCGGGTCTCGGCTAGACAATACCGAATCCCGCTTTAACGGTCTCGGAAGAACCGGGAGCTCATGATGCCGCTGCTCGAAGGGGATTTCGGTTATTGCGCAGTGACGAAAGGCGAGAGTTGGGCCCGAGGTGGACCATGCCAGTAATGACGTGATAAAATTCTGAATTACGGCCTGAATTCGCCTGAATATTCCTGCTCGGTTTGGCTGCGATGGAGCCTGAGCACGTTACATTTGGTCCGTTTCACCTGAACCGACCGCGACGCACCGTGCGGCGAGACGGTATCGCCACGGAGCTGGGCCAGCGCGCCTGCGACATACTCTATGCCCTTGTCGCAGCAAAGGGTGCCGTCGTTTCCAAGGACGCTCTGATGGCTCAGGTGTGGCCCAGGCAGATCGTCGAAGAGAACACGCTGCAGGCGCAGATATCCGTGCTCCGCAAGGCGCTCGGCGAGACAGGCCAGCGCTACATAGTCACCGTACCTGGCCGTGGCTACCGGCTAGTGGCAGACGGCTCGGCAGCGGAACAGATTGCGGCCAGAGAAGATGTTGCCACTGCCGTCGCGATTGGCGGCCCGAAAGCACGCGGACAGCCCTCCATTGCGGTATTGCCGTTCGCCAACCTGTCCGGCGATCCAGCTGATGAGTGGCTCGCGGACGGGCTTGTGGAGGACCTCATCATCGAGTTGTCGCGGTCTCACTGGTTTCTGGTCATTTCGCGCAGCGCCAGTTCCACCTTGAAGGGCCGACCGTTTGACGTTCGCCGAGTCGGACGAGATCTCGGGGTGCGCTATGTGGTCGAGGGCAGCATCCGGCGGTCCGGCGGGCGGCTTAGGGTCGCTGCCCAGCTCACCGAAACTGAACATCGCGTCAACGTGTGGGGCGAGCGGTACGATCGAGCATTGACGGACGTGTTCGTCATACAGGACGAGATCACCCTCGCCGTGTCACGGGCCATCGAGCCGGTAGTGGAAGGTGCTGAGTACTCCCGAATGCTGCGCAAGTGGCCGGGTAGCCTTGACGCCTGGGAAGCTTGGCTGAGGGCAAGGTGGTGTGTGGACGTCGAGGAATGGGAGAGCGGTGATCGCCTCTTGCGTCGTTCGATCGAACTCGATCCAGGGTTCGCATTACCGCGCGCAGAACGGGGGTATCTCCTGTACTTGTCGGCGACCGGAGGACGGCTGCCTTTTCGTGAGGCACTGGCCGAGGCCGAGGCAGAGAGCTATGAAGCGGTCAGGCTCGATCCGAACGGACCGCTAGGGCATGCAGTGCTGTCCTTTTGCAGGTTTGCTGCAGGCAAATCGGAAAGCGCAATGCGCCATGCCGCGATCGCAGAGAGGCTAGGCCCAAGCGTTTGGCACACGCAATGCAGCATGATCATTGGCGCGATGCGGGTTCACAACTACGCCGCAGTGGAGCAGCATTTGGCGACCCTGCGTAAAATCAATCCGAGCGGTTCAGGTCGGCGCGTGACCATGATGTTCAGTGCGAGCCTGCACCTCATCCGCGGCGATTACGACCTGGCAGCCGTCGAGGCCGGGGCGCTGGTCGCCAGCAACCCTAAATATCCAACGCCGTACTGGATACTGATTTCGTCGCTGGGACACCTCGGTCGTCGCGACGATGCACGAACTCCGTTGGCCCAATGGGTGGCAATGGTGCCTCGCCATTCCGCAATGTTGTCAGAAGTGGGCATGCCGTCTGTGGCCCCGGAGGACAGCAGGCGGATCCTTGCGGGTCTGCGTGCCGCCGGATGGAATGGTTAGAACATTTGAGAAGCAGATGGCCCGTCCAGCCATTGGCGGATGACGCTGCGCATGCTCACTGTCGTTTAGATAAGAACCCCGACCCGTCGATCAGATCGGGACAGTGAGCAAAGCGTGACGAAGTACCCGGCTGAGATGTCATGGCAATACGTTACCACCCGACTTGCGCGGCTAAGTTCGAGGCATAGTCGCATCATTGTTGAGGCGTAGGGCGACGCATGATCGACGTACCCAGTTGGCCTTAGCTACAAGGGATCTCAACTCCCGGATTTCCATTCCGGTTTTGCCGGCCGGCTATTTTTCTGCTGAAAGACGACATCGGACTTCCTGTCCTAACCTTGACGGTCGGTTACGAGCCCAGTTCAGCAACTGGTCATCGCGCCTGATAGCGCTCCCTTTGTTGCCCTTATTCCGATGGCGGCTGTATCGCCGACATCTTATTCGAGAGACTCAAACGCGAAAGGCGCTTCGATCCAGGCCGCCCTTTCGCAGCTTACGATGTACGACGGGACGCGCATCGTTGGGGCAGGCGACACGAAAGACGATTGATGGAGATCCAAGTAACGCAACGGCAGTGTAGCAGGGGGCGAAGGCGGATCGCATGCGACGCGAAGGCGACACCTCTTGAATCAAGACTACAGTGGTAGGGTTCGAACACCTCCGGTTATGGCGCAAACGCCAGTTTGATCAGTCTTGGGCTGCCTCTGGATATAGTCTCAAAGTGTTCCGACCAGATATGGAAGAGGTATTAACCGTCGAGCTGATTTCGAACCGAGAACTTTTTCATCCGACCAGCTGAACGAGGGCGAGTCAGTGGCGGCGGATTTTGTCGATGTCGATGTCGATGTTGCGTTGCGATGTCGAGGCCTGTGGCTGATCCGGCGCTCGCGCTACAGACCGGCACCGACCGCAACATTTCAACTTTTCCTAAAAGCCCGTTCGATAGTTCCCGCCGGCAATGCCGAAGCGCTGGCGGCAGATACGCTCGAAGCGTAGTGTCTAATCATAGAACGATCGCGGTGGGGGGAAAACGCATGATCGCTCGTCACAGGATCAATCCACGACATCACGGCTTCGCGGCACCTTTCTTCTTTGCTGCCGCTCTCCTGCTCTCAGGTTGCGGTGGGCAGACCTATTCCTGCGGCACCGCCGACGCCAACCATTGCTACGGCACGGTGAGCTGGACAGGCAGTCCGACCGGCTTCTCGATGGAACTGACGGCGGTGCCGCTGACCAGCGGCGATATCTTCATCGACGATGAAGGCTGGCTGGTCGATTACTACAATTCCGGCAATCCGCTGTACGGCGCTTACTGGGTCGAAACCGGCGAGACCAACCAAGGCTTCGGGACGCAATATTTTTGGGCGAACAATTCGGCGGAGTGGGGTTTCGAAAGCTATATGCTCGGCCCCGTTGCGACCTCCGACCTCAACACCGCCGCATGGATCGCCTACAAGATCAACCAGGATCCAACCACCTCGTCGTCCTGGAACGTCACGATCTCGCGCGCGGCGACTGGCGAGGTGCTCTACACCGAGCAGGCGGGCGATACGCCGATGTCGCCCAACACCATCCTCGCCGGCCAGGAGCTTGCCGGATCGCAGAACGCCCAGGCGCCGCTCGCCTTTTTTTCGCAGAACAAAACCATTCACAACGGGTCTGCGACGTTCGAAACCACGGACGGCAGCGTCCGCGCGGACCATCCGCCGAATGCCGGATGGTGGTTCAACAGCGCGCCGTCGCAGACCAGTAATGGCGGCATGTTCTTCACCGATTGCTGCTAGGCGAGGTCGAGAATGAAACCAACTCTCGAACGATTCGGCATGAGCCTCGCGACGGCGGCGACATTGCTCTCGGCGGGATGCATGGGCCAGCCGATGGGCCGACAGCCGCCGACCCCGGTTCCGGTCGTCGAGCCGGCCGCGGGCGCGACCGGCGCGCCGGTGTCGGGTGCCACCGCGATTGCGCCGCAGCCGGGCGCGCAAATCTCTGATGCCCAAATCCATGACTTTGTCATGGTACATCGCGTGCCGGGCGCGTTGGCGACCAATCTCACGATCGTTTCGACCAACCTCGTCACGCATCAGCAGCTTCGCGCGATTTTGCATAGCGCCAATCTCGGCTTGGCCGATCGGGCGCCGCTTTATCTCGTTGTGATGAGCGGCACCTTCGTTTTCTCCGGCCCGCCCGGCCAGAAGCCGACCTATCCCTATGCCATTGAGGTGTTCGATGCGCGGACCGGCAATCTGCTGCAAATCGGCGGCCTGCCGCGAGCGCCGCGATTGCCGGCGGGTGGATAGAGCCGATCGAGTCCGTTCCGCAGCGGGCGTTACACCCGTTTCGATGCGTCGGATTAGATGCGCGGACGCCCGCATCCAGCCATTGCAGGCGATCTTGCGCCTTGCACGCACGCTCCCCGCCGGCAAGAGGTCGGCCCAACCGTCCGGGGTGTTGATCAGCTCGTGTTCGATTGACTGATCCGCGCCGCCCCTTCACGGCCGGCGCCAAGTTATCGAGCGTCGTCTCGCCGCCATCTGGCGATCAACTCGCGGCGTCGGCCAAGAGAACGAAGCCATCGTGGAATTTTGGCGAGCTGCAGAACGCTGAATGTCCGCCACGTTTTCAATGCATCAGACCGGCCACATAGCGACCACCTAA
>JASHOB010000005.1 GCA_030041335.1 Alphaproteobacteria bacterium
GGTGCTACTGAACCATGAGCCTGCCGACGGTGTTGCCACGCACGACAACCGGAAAGCTTTGGACGACGGGCGGCGGCGCCATCAGCGATGCCACGATCAAGGTGCGTGGTGGTGCGCGGCCAGTTATTCCCGGCCGCGTCGTGGACAGCGCGGTGTCATCGGTCGCAGCAAGGTGGAACTGAACATGCCGTACCTGCGGCATGTCATATGCCAGAGCCGCGAACGCGGCGGATTGGCTGCCTGCGCTGGCGACGTTATGCAGTGCCGAAATGGCCAGAGCATGCGCGAGCCGTACGCTCGCTGTAACCTCCGCGGAGATACGGCTCCTTACGTGCCAGAATATGATCCCGATCGTGCCGAGCAGGCCTGGCATCAGCAACGCGTACGGGATGAGTACCAGGCGGCCGTGCAGGAACTGTGGCCAGAACCCGCGTCCCTTGGCCGATTCTTGGCGCAACTGTGGTTCAAACCCGGATGCCATCACTCCCCCGCTCGCAGGGCCCGAAGCTGGCAATTATTCCCCCGGCGTGCCGCCCTGCGGCACCCAATGGTCGTGCGTAATGAGTCCTTTGATGCAATGCAAATCGCAAAGGTGTGTTTCACTTTTTGAAAGTGGCGGCCTTTCACTTTTTGAAATGGACTAAGGCTGTCGCTGCTGTTACGTGCGAAGCGGTTGATCGTGTTGAATTCGAAGCAGCCACGGCGTCGGCTGCTTACGACTTACAACGTACCAGGAAATAGGTAGGCGCGCCCGGGGAAGGTAAGAATGAAACGTGTTGCATTGCTTGGTGTCTTGTGGCTCCTTCTGCCACGACTGGCCTGGGCGCAACTCGACCTTTCGCCCACGCCGCCCACATCTGCACCGACCGAGGCGCAACCTTCCGTGGCTCTTCCTCCGGTCGAGATCATCGGAGCGACGCCGCTGCTCGGCTCCGGCGTGGATCGGAGCAAGGTTCCGTCGCAGAACCAGGTTTTCACGAACCAAGACGTCACCCTGCAGGGGCCGCCAAGCTATTTGAATACGATGCAATACCAGGCGCAGGGTGTACAGCTCGACAGCGCCGCTGGCGGGCCATTTCAGCCGGACCTGAGCTATCATGGCTTTCTGGCTTCCCCGCTTCAGGGAACCCCGCAAGGCATCGCCGTGTATTTGAACGGTGTCCGGTTCAACTCGCCCTTCGGCGATACCGTGAATTTTGATCTCATTCCGGATAGCGCGATCGATACCATGAACCTGGTGGGAGGCAATCCCACCTTTGGACTCAATGCGCTCGGTGGTTCGCTCTCCATCCAAATGAAGAACGGCTTCACTTTTCATGGATTCGAAGCTGACGCTTACGGCGGCTCTTTCTCGCAGGCCGGCGGCGGTTTCCAGTATGGGAAGCAGAGCGGCAATACTGCGTTCTACATCGCCGCTTCCGGCCTGACAGAGGGCGGCTGGCGCGACTTTCAATACTCCAGACTGAAGCAACTCTATGCCGACATAGGCTGGCGAAGCAACATCGCCGAGGTGCATCTTAACATTGATGTCGCCGACAACACGCTCGAGGCGCCGGGGACCACGCCCGTCCAGTGGCTGGCCGTCGATCCTCGCGCGCAGTTCACCGGGCCGAGCCCAATCAGCAACAGTTATGCGCTCATCAGCCTGAACGGGAATATCCAGCTCAATGACACAACCTCTCTTCAGGCAGTCACTTATTATGACTACTTTCTGCAGCGCGTAGGCAATGGCGACGTTGCCGATTTCGGACCATGCAATACGATATCCGGCTTCCTTTGCGAGGTCGGGACCGACACGCTTGCGACCGACCGCAACGGCAACTCGATCCCGGCTTTCGACGGCGCCGGCCCTTATTCCGACTGGGACAGCCAGACCACCAATACCAATGGCTACGGCGTTGCACTTCAGGTTACCAACAAGAATGAGATATTTGGTCACGGTAACCAGGCCACGGCCGGGGTGAGCTTCGATGGATCGAGCACCCTGTTCGGTGCCACCACGGGGATTGGCGGACTCGATAATGTATCGGAAAACTTCATCGGGCCCTCATTTGCCCCCAACGGGGTGATCGTCGATCAGGCGGATGGCACCGACTCGCCGGTGAGACTTGGTGTCAGCACGGCCTACTACGGCGCCTACTTCACCGATACGTTCGACATCACGCAGCGGCTGTCCGCCAACGTATCCGGGCGCTTCAATGCCGAGCAGATCGACCTCAACGATATGCTGGGAACCGGGCTTTCGGGCAATCATAGCTTCAGTCACTTCAACCCGGGCGTTGGTCTGACCTATCGGCTGAACCCCGCCTTCAGCGTATATGCCTCGTATTCCATATCAAACCGCGCGCCCACCCCGGCGGAGTTGAGCTGCGCCAGCCCGTCAAGTCCGTGCAGCCTGGCCAATTTCTTCACCGGTGATCCCAACCTGAAGCAGGTCGTGGGGCATACCATTGAGGCGGGGTTCCGTGGCACGTTGACGCCGTTTCCCACAGCCAAGGTGGATTGGAATCTGAGCCTGTTTCACACAAATCTGGATGATGATATTGCGTTCGTACAAAGTGTCGTCCTGGGTCGTGGCTTCTTCCAGAACGTCGGCGCGACCCAGCGCCAGGGGTTTGATGCAGGACTCAACTTCCGCAGCAAGCGTTGGCTGGCATATATAAACTACACTTACACCGACGCGACTTTTCAGAGTACGTTCGAAGAATCGAGCCCGCTGAATCCATTTGCCGACGCGAACGGCAATATCCTGGTTCAGCCCGGAGATCACCTGCCCGGCGTCCCGACTCATCTGGTCAAGTTCGGGGTTCAGTACAAAGCGACGGATAAGTGGACCGTCGGGGCAACCGCGATTGGCGCGAGCAGCCAGTACCTGTTCGGTGATGAGGCAAATCTAGACAAGCCGCTGCCTGGTTATTTCGTACTGAACCTAAATACCAGCTACCAGGTCACGAAGAACGTCCAGCTGTTTGGTCTGGTCCAGAACGTGACGAATGCGACTTACTATATTTATGGCACGTACTCTCCAACCTCCTCCGTCACTTTTTTCCCGGCGCCTAACGCGAGCAACACGCGGAGCTACAACATCGGTGCACCGATAGCGGGATTCGCCGGAATACGAGTAAGGTTCTAGTTGGGTCGCCATCGGGCAAACTTGACTTAGCCCCGGTGCATGAGTCCCCCGCTAACGTCCATTTGCGAAACGGGGTTCGCCTATCTCTTACCGCTGCTGAAATCGGTCCGCTATAACGATAGGCTCGGCGGGAAGGAGCATGAGCGGCGGCCAGTTCTCGTTATCACTGGGGATCGCGGCTGCGAGTCGCCCGCGGCCGCACCGTTCCTGGCATCGACACCTGCACCGCTCCGAGCTTGTCT
>JASHOB010000033.1 GCA_030041335.1 Alphaproteobacteria bacterium
AAGGTCTTGCTGGACTCTATGAAAGTTACGTCGCTCCGTGGGCGCCACGTCTCCTCAGCGCAACGCGTTCGATGCGTAGCGTGGCGGCGCGGGAGCCAGCCCAATGAACGCCGCTCGCACGGATTTTCTCCTGACGGTCGAAGCCCTGACGGTTTCGTTTGATGGGTTCAAGGCAGTCGACGATCTTAGCCTTTACATCGACCGTGGCGAGATCCGCGTCATCATCGGCCCGAACGGCGCCGGCAAGACCACGGTGCTCGATCTGATTTCTGGGCGGACCAAGGCTACGTCCGGTTCGATCAAGTTCAAGGACCGCGAGCTCACCAAGCTCCGCGAGCATGAGATCGTGCGCGCCGGCGTCGGCCGGAAATTCCAGACGCCGTCGGTCTACGACGATCTGACCGTGTTCGAGAATCTGGAGATTTCGTTTCCGCGCGGCCGCAGCGTGTTCGGCGCGTTGTCGTTCGAACGCGACAAGGTCGTCGTCGATCGCGTCTATGAAATCGCCGAGATGATCTTTCTCGCCGACCACATCGCCAAGCGCGCGGAATTCCTCAGCCACGGCCAACGGCAGTGGCTGGAGATCGGCATGCTGCTGATCCAGGACCCGGAGCTCCTGATGCTCGACGAGCCGGTGGCCGGCATGAGCGTCAGCGAACGGGAGAAGACCGCGGAGCTTCTGAATCGGATCATCGGCGCGTCGAGCGAGCGGTCGCTCGTCGTGATCGAGCACGACATGAAGTTCGTCGAGAACATCGCGAACCGCGTCACGGTCTTGCACCAGGGCAAGGTCCTTGCCGAAGGCAAGATGGCCGCGATCAAGGAAGACCCGAAGGTCGTCGAAGTTTATCTGGGTCACTGACGATGCCGATGCTGGATGTCGCCAATATCAATGTCACCTACGGCAAAAGTGCCGTTCTGCAGGATCTTAGCTTTTCGGTCGCCCAGGGCGAGATCGTAGCGATCATGGGCCGGAACGGTATGGGTAAGACGACCCTGATGAAATCGCTCATCGGCATTCTGCCGCTGCGCCAGGGGTCGATCAGGGTCGGCGATACTGACGTCTCCGCGTTCAAGAGCTACGAGCGCGTCGCCGCCGGTCTCGGCTACGTACCTCAGGGTCGTATGATCTTTTCCACCCTCACGGTCGAGGAGAATATCGAGACAGGCCTCACCGTCATCGGGAAACACGATGTCCCGAGGGACATCTACGATCTGTTCCCGGTCCTGCTCCAGATGCGCGGCCGGCGTGGTGGTAATCTGTCCGGCGGACAGCAACAGCAGCTCGCCATCGCGCGTGCGCTTGCAAGCAATCCCAGGGTACTGCTGCTCGACGAACCGACGGAGGGCATCCAGCCCTCCGTCATCAAGGAGATCGCCCGGACGTTAAAATCGATCCGCGACAAGACCGGGCGAACGATCCTGGTGTCGGAGCAAGTGTTAAGTTTCGCGCTCGATATCGCCGATCGGCTCTTGGTCATCGAGAACGGAGCAATCGTGCATGAGGAGAGGCGCGCGCACGCCGATGAGGCAGCGATAGCACGCTATCTCTCGGTCTGAGACGGGTTTGGACGAACATCGATCGCAGGAGGAAAAAATGACGGATCGGATCATCAAAATCGACTTGAACGCGTCGCCCTATGAAAACGACATGATCCATAACCGCTGGCACCCGGACATTCCGATGGTCGGCACCGTCAAGCCGGGCGACGATTTCATCGTCGAGACCTACGATTGGACCGGCGGTTACATCAAGAACAACGATTCCGCCGATGATGTCCGGGACATCGATCTCAGCACGGTGCACTTTCTTAGCGGGCCGATCGCTGTCACTGGCGCCGAGCCGGGCGATTTGCTGGTCGTCGACATTCTCGACATCGGCACGCTGCCGGGTAGCAAATGGGGTTTCAACGGCTTCTTTTCCAAGAAGAACGGCGGCGGATTCCTTACCGACCATTTCCCGTTGGCGCAAAAATCGATATGGGACATTTCCGGTCTCTACACCCATTCGCGGCATGTCCCCGGCGTGCGGTTCGCCGGCCTCGTCCATCCCGGGTTGATCGGCTGTCTTCCGGACAAGCCACTGCTGGAAAAATGGAATGCGCGCGAGACCGCTTTTATTGCTACCAATCCGGCCCGGGTGCCGCCGCTAGCAAACCCGCCTTTCGCGGCGACAGCGCATATGGGCCGCATGAAAGGAAGCGCCAAAGAAGCCGCGGCAGCAACTGGCGCGCGCACCGTTCCACCGCGTGAGCATGGCGGTAATTGTGACATCAAGGACTTGTCGCGCGGTGCGCGCGTCTATTTTCCCGTTTACGTGAAAGAAGCTGGCCTATCGATGGGCGATCTTCATTTCAGCCAGGGCGACGGTGAGATTACCTTCTGTGGCGCCATCGAGATGGCCGGCTGGATCCATCTCAAATCCGACCTGATCAAAGACGGCATGGCCAAATACGGCATCCGCAATCCCATCTTCAAACCGAGCCCAATCACGCCGAACTACAACGACTATCTGATCTTCGAAGGCATCTCGGTCGACGATCACGGCAGGCAGCACTATCTCGATGTCCATATTGCGTATCAGCAGGCGTGCCTCAACGCGATCGAGTATCTGACCAAGTTCGGTTATTCGCGGGCCCAAGCCTATGCCATCCTCGGGACCGCGCCGGTG
This sequence comes from Alphaproteobacteria bacterium, assembly GCA_030041335.1. Classification (GTDB taxonomy): domain Bacteria; phylum Pseudomonadota; class Alphaproteobacteria; order ATCC43930; family CGMCC-115725; genus JAATGI01. Next base: position 2,672 of record JASHOB010000033.1, read on the forward strand.
CAAGGCCACATTAGCGGCGTCGTCGATATTCCAAACGCCTGCGCTACACTGTATCTGCCGACTGAAATCTTCGATTTCGACATTCGACCAAACGCAGCGGGACCACTCCGCTACATCAAAGGCGGCGCTGACGTCGCTTTGTCGCCGGACGAGTGAGGCGGTGATGCCCCGCTATAGCTACGCATGCCGGCAATGCGGCTCGTTCGAGGCTTATCAGCCAATGGCGGCGTTCGATGCACCGCATCCTTGTCCTGACTGCGAGGAGCCAGCGCCGCGCCTATTGGCGGCGCCGAACTTCACCGGTATGGATGACGACCGACGGCGTGCGTTCGTGATCAACGAGAGAAGCGCCCATGAGCCACGCGCTGAGTCCGGCCATCCGCACGGGCCGAATTGCGGATGGGGCCGCGCAAATGTGCCCGGGACCGGCACTCCACGGGTCAAGACGGCTCCAGGTTCACGGCCCTGGATGGTGGGTCATTAAGGTGGTCCCGCGCTCTGATATCAGCAACGATCCAGACGGGATCTGGTAGAATTTTATCGTGAGCTTCGCAAGATTCTTGTGTAGGGAGGCTCCATTCCAGCGCGCTTACTTTTACTTAGTCTGGGTTTCGTCACTTCCCAAGTGCTTCTGAAACGCTACCGCACCGGCAAGACGGTGCCGAGTGCCGTAGTGCTTTCGCGTTTTGGTGTGCTCCGACGAAAGGAGGACATGACGGTAATAGTTTATAATCACTTGGCATCTCGTATGAGCGCAGGCCAACAAACGATATTGAGGTCGGTCTTATGGCGGTGGAGGGCCTCGACTGCCGCCTTGGCTTCATCAGGAGCGGCGAAGAATTCAATAATGATCGGAAGGTTGCCCGCGAGATGTAGGATATCGGCTTCCGCCGCTCCATGAGGGCCAAAGCCCATCACGCCACGAAACATCGTCGCGCCATGGACGCCGTTACGTTGGAGAAGATCATACAATTCCTCCACGACGCGCCGCCGTTCACCATGGTCACTCTCTTTCAGGTATGCCCGGACGACCGTGACTTCGTTGTATATGACAGATCGCTCAGATGGCACGGGCAAACCAAACGCCAATGGCGGTTCCCAGGAACCCAAACACGAGTGAGGCTAATG
>JASHOB010000034.1 GCA_030041335.1 Alphaproteobacteria bacterium
CGAACGGGACAGCGTCAGGATATTGCCGCCGAGATTCTTGGTCTCGGTCGCGGAGACGTAGTTCACGTCCAGCTCGGCCGAGAACGCGCCGTAGCGGGCCAGGCCAAATCCCAGAAAGGCGCCGTTGAGCTTGCTCACCAAATCCGACGGGCTCGGTACCCCTTGGCTGATATTCACCGAGGCACCATTGCCCAGGAAGATCCGCGCGCTCGTCGCCGGCAACCAGACGTAAGGATCCAGCTCGAAATGCTGCTGCGGCAAACCATCCGGCCCATAGCCGTCATCAACCGAGACCCCGGCATGCGCAATCGAACTCGCAATCGTGATGGCACACGCCACGGCGCCAACGCCAAAAACCGATGTCTTGTGTCGCCAAAACATCAAGCCTCGACAATTGTCCATTCCATCCTCGTCAGTTTGGCACCGACCTGTATCATTTTGCATTCTTTGACCTGATCGGTTGCCGGCGACCTACGCGCACATCTGTGCAAAAATGCCCGCGCAGGCACGGTGGTCGCGTCAGCTTGACCGAGTCTGATCCTTCAAAACCGGTCCTGTCGATCAGGGTTTTCCCCGATATAACCTGTTTTGGTCAGCGGGTTATATCTCGGTGCGCCCTGCAGGCCTGAACTCATGGATGACGCCGACCGTTTCCTCGTCCCGAATCCGATCAACCGCTACTCGATTAGCGTGCGGCGGCCGCATCATCAGCACGAAGTTGCTGGAGTTGCCGGGAGCCAATTGGACTCCTTGTCGGGACCGGGAGAGTCGGTTTGCACATAAAGATCGACCGAGCGGCCACGTTGGCTTCGAGATCCTGTCTATTGGCCCGACGAAAGCGATCCATCCATTAGCGACGGCTCTTGGACTATTCCCCGGTTAATGAGGTAACGAGCTGAGGGTGGTAGCTATCTGCGACATTGAGTTTGGAACCTGAATCAAAGGAGATCTGAGATGAGAAAGCCCTATTGGCCGGTGACGGCATTGTTGCCCGTCTTCCTTATCGCAGGAAGCGCAGTTGCCCAACAATATCCAATGTTGGACAGGATCGCGAACAAGGTTGTCGAGAAATATCGCACGTCCACCTGTGATCAGCTGTATGCCGAACGGGCTGCCAGCCAGAATCGGCCACGGCCGCCCATGGAACAGCGTCTGATTGACGTGCTCCGTCAGAACCCGAGCATGCGCAACGAGTTCTTTAGACGAGTGTCGGCACCAATCGTCACGAAAATGTTCGAGTGCGGCATGATCCCATAACTTCCGAGCGATTTTAGCGGCGACGCGCCGCCCGGAGGAACCGCGCCGTCGGGCCAAGAGGTGCGCACGACCAAACTTTTTCTTCATCAGCGGCTCGTGACCCGCGTGTCGCTGCTGCGATGTCATTCGCAGGATTACCAGGCGTGACAAAGGTACGGGAGAATGCGTCCTCCATCTCCTACACCGACGTCAGCGGCCGGCTGCTGCGTAAATTCGACGCCACGAACATCGATATACCTCGAATGAATCGATTTTGTCGCTGCCGTCGGCGACGACGGCGCTAAAGAGTCTGTGTGCGGTGGCAGTGATCTATCCCTCTCTTTCGGCACAGAAGAAAATGCGCCGTTCCTCCCGCGTCGGGCCCGGTTGAACTGTGTTCGGAGAGGCGGCGAAGCGACTGGGCACGGATCGTCCGCTCGCGGCTTCCTAGCCGACTCGCCGGCCAAACTTTTACTGACGGGAATCTCGAGTGATCAGTCATCAGGGATTCCGGCTCTCCAACACACGATCCAGGATTCGGCGCTGTAACTATGGCGTCCGCCGTTGCTGCCGACGCTTCAGTTCAGACACGCGTTTTTCGGAAGCTCCTAGAAGCTGGTCGATATTCGTGCCTCGATTTTGAAGAGGTAGACGGGATAGTCGCGTATGACTGGCGCGCTGACCTCAAGTGAGATCAGCGTCATCTTGGTCAAGTTACGGCCTACCATGCCGTCGATAGGAACAAATAGCGGACCGGTCTGTCCCGGGATCGGCTTTCCGAAATTGATCCGAATGTCGGGACTTGGATAAAGCTCGACAAACCACGTATCAGGTAACGCGATCTTTAGCTCCGGAGCGAATTGCAAGTTGCGGTTCCGGCGACCCGTCGTTTCGTCTATCGAGGAACTGATGTCGTAGCGCAACAGCGGCACGAAATAGCTGCCGCTACCAAGCTCCGGCAACATGTAGCGAACGGCACCGCCTGGCAGAAGATCCCAAGCCTTGCTACCGAACTCGCCGCCAGAGAGCGCTGGAGAGACGAGTTGGCTCCCGATTCCCGCAGCCCATCGATCCGTGAACGCGTAGCCGATAAACGCCTGACCGAGGATTCGGCCCATGCCGACCTGATAGTTTCCATCTGGATTTGAGGAAGATAGCTGATTAGCGGCAACGATCGGCATGTCGAGTCTTAGGCCAACACGCCATTGCGGCGCAAAGTCGAGCCGCCAATTAAGGCGTGGGGTAAGATATTGAAAATCCTTCTGCGTCGTTACCGACTGATCCTCAAATCGATAGCGCAAGTCGAAACTCCGAACGGGTCGAGTGACATCATCCGGGTCACCACTCTGTTCCTGCGAACTGTCCGACACGTCTTCCTGACTATCGCTGGAAACTGTCGTTTGCGCGGCAGCGGACGAAAGCGGCAGCAAAGCGAGTGCGAACACAAACCCGTATGTCGAGTATAGGATTGGATTTCGCGATCCGAATGACAGCCTCAAGAAGATTTTCGTTCCCTCCAACCTCTCGCCAGCGTCGTTCTCAAGGCCGATTCGTAATCTAAAGACGCCCTTTAGCTCGTCGGTGCCGCGTTGAGGCGCAATTTTCAATTTGCTGGGAACGCGGGTGGCGATCTCGGCGGCGCTTTTTATTTTTGCGAATGATAATGATGACCATGAGCAGCGCCTACGCAGTCGATGAGCGGCACGTTTGGACTGAAGGGGATTGCATTTCAGGCCCTCCATCGCGCGTTGTTGCGCCCATATCATTTTGGCGCGGCCACGAAGGCTCTCGAAGCGCCGAAAAAACAAACATCGTTGTCGAGGATCAGGAGCGTGCGGAGGCCCTTTCCTGCGCCATGCCGTTGCCGCTCCCTGGCAGTGTTAAAAACCGGACGGCCTGATGGACGTTACGAGACAAGCCGTCGTTCTGCCATCGGGATAAACCCCGAACTGCCGCAGGTATTTGGGGTTTGTTCCCAACCTGGAAAAATCGCCTGCCCTGCTCCCGCTAAAGAAGCAGTCGGCAGGCGCGCGATCTGCCTTTTGTACCGATCAAGGAGCGGCGCGAGCCGTTTCAGGTTGTCGCCACCAGCAGCTCCTCTGCATTGTCCGGGGGATAAAGCCCGTCTGACCGGCCCGCAAAGTAGCGCTGCGTAAGCATGGCTGCCGAAACGTGTCGGACGTCCCTGAAGCCGGCTTCTCGGGCCAGCGTCAGCATCTCGGCCGGTGTGAAGAAGCTGATAAAAGGCGTCCCGCTCGTTCGCGCCCCCTGCTCCGCTTGCTGAAGCCCGGGGCGGACCTGTGGATCTGCGAGCTCGAGCGGCAGTAGAAACGTCATGGCGAGCTTGGATCCCGGGGCGAGCGTCGCGACCTGGCTCAGGGTGGCAAAGATCGCCTCCTTGGTGAGGTACATGCTGACGCCAGTTGAGGCCACGACGGCTGGCTGGCCGGCACTGAAGCCAGCAACCGCCAAGCGTTGCCACCAAGTGTCGCCCCCCTCGAAGTCGACGGGAACGAACCGCAACCATTCGGGGAGGCCGAAGCCGAGCTCGATCAGGCGTTGTTGCTTCCAGGCCTGAGGACCCGGCTGGTCAACTTCGAATATACGCAGGCGAGAGGCGATCTCCGGTTTGCGCTGGGCGAAAGTATCCAGACCCGCTCCTAGAATGACGTATTGGCCGACGGCGTGGCCGGCCTGTTGTTCAAGGACCAAATCCTCAATGAACCTGGCACGCGCGACGATGGATGCTCGGAAGTGGCGGGTAACATCGGGGTCCATGTCCGGACGGCGGCGCCAGCCGTCGTCTGGAGCCACGAGTTTGAGACCAATCTCGTCTTCAAGCACATGCGGAGGCGGATCGACCTCCACGTGCATGGCCCGCCACAATGCGACCCGCACCGCCGTGCTGTTGGGCGCCACGCTTTGCTCATTACCCATGGGTTCTTCTCCTTCTCGTTGCGGCGCCACTAGCTGCTGAATGCTATTACCCGCGCCCTACAAGGCGCTCATCATTTTTCAATGATCCTTAGAGCTCCAGAGTCTGCGTCCGATGCAAACGCGACGCCTTCGCAATCGCGGCAGTCCGCGTGCGAACGCCAAGTTTTCTGAAAATCGATTCGATGTGGAATTTCACGGTGTGGAGCGAGATTTCAAGCCGGCGTGCAATGGCCTTGTTGGTGAGGCCTTCGCCGATCGCATTTAAAACATCTAATTCACGTGGTGTCATCAGCTCATCGGTATCGACCTCGTCGATCGCACGAAATCCAATCTCTGCCACCTGTGGCATCCGCACGACCAGACCCGCTGCGACTGCGCGCAATGCTGCATCGATTTGATCGATGCGAGCATCGAGATCAAGCACACCGGAACGTTCGCTATCCTCTCCTCCATTGGCCACCATTTGGTACTGCGAACGCGATCCGGTAGTGGCGGAAAAAACCACATCCGCATCGCCTTTGGAACTCACAAGTTCATGGCCGGCCCGCACGATGATTTCCGACAAAGTGGCGCGCCGAGCTGAATCTTCATCGGCGACGAAAACGCGAAGCGGCCCATCCCGGGCAAAACTGACCGGGGCCGCCTTCATGTCACAGGCCTAGCCTCGACAACCGCCTGGATCGTGACGAGCGCCCCGCCCCGTAGAATGTCGAGATTCACCGCCTTTCCGACACTGTCGGCGTCCAGGCGGGGAATTACTTGGCGCACTCGCATCGCCGGCGTCTTATCGACCGCCAGAAGGATGTCCCCAGGCATAACCCCGGATTTGGCCGCCGGTCCGCCTGCCGCCACGGATAGGACGATCAGGCCGACGGCTTGTCCGGTTTGCGCCTGCAATGCGTCGGGCACGGCGACGGGTCGAAAGGCGGCGCCGAGCCAACCGCGTGCAACGCGACCGTGCTGCAAGAGTACTGCGACTACCGATTCAATCGTTTCTGCCGGGATCGCCAATACCCGTCCTCGCGGCCCGAAGGTCGAGATGCCGATCCGATCGCCCCCTGCACCGATCACCGGCCCGCCTTCTTCCCATGGTGAAAGGCGGACGTCGAGCAAGATGCGCGCGCTAATCTTTCCTCCGCCGCGGCTATGCCATTGGGGGCCAATGTAGTTGACCGCTCCGAGACGTGCCGTGACACCGCCATTGCCGTCCGCCCCGAACGCCGAGGCCAATGCTCCCGTTTGGGTCATGCCATTGCCGCTGATGCCCAACGCTGAGGGCTGCGCCAGCCGCAGGAGCGCGACATTGGTACCGGGATCACGGCCTACAAGACGTGCCGTTGTGGCAACGCCGCCCGCCATCACCGTATCGAAGGTGTCCCCTTTCGGCAGGGACTGCTCGGAGGCAACAAGGAGATCCGGGCGCCAGACAGTTGCCGTTCGATGCCCTCCGCCAGCGACCCGGATCGCCGCGACGTCGCCTTCGGCGGCGCCGGCCCGGCCAGCGAGCGCGTTCGAGACCAGCACGAGGATGTCGGATTGAGTGGCCATTGAATGACTCCAGTTGAAATGGGGACGTAACGTGGCCTGTTCCAGCGCCCGAAACTATCAGCCGGATGGCCGGGTGATGCCCGGCCATCCGGCCGGGTTGGACGAAGCCGTCGTCAATCGCATGTCTCTCGCTATGCTTCCCGACACCGACGCCGAGCTGTTTGATCCCTATTCCGATCTCGTGGCCCGGGCCTTCGAGCGCATTGGCCCTGCCGTCGCTGGCGTCCGAGCGATGCGGGCGGATGGGCGGCCCCTAGGCTTGGGTTCCGGTGTCGTCTACACGCCTGATGGCTACGTCCTCACCAACAGTCACGTCATTCGAAACGGCGCCCGCATTTCCGTATCTCTCACCAATGGCCGCACGGTCGAGGCCGGCATTGTCGGCGACGATCCGGAATCCGATCTGGCGGTACTTCGCATCCCCGGCGGCGATCTAGAACATGCCTCTTTTGGACGTTCCGCCAGCCTGCGCGTCGGGCAACTTGTCATCGCCGTCGGCAACCCGCTCGGCTATCACGCGACCGTAACCGCCGGAATCGTCAGCGCGCTGGGTCGGAGCTTGCGGGCCCCGTCGGGCCGTCTCATCGAGAGCGTCATCCAGACCGATGCGGCTCTCAATCCCGGAAATTCCGGCGGCCCTCTCGCAGACGGTCGCGGCCAAGTTGTCGGCATCAACACGGCGATGGCGGGCGGCGCACAGAACATCTGTTTCGCCATCGGTATCGACACTGCAAGCAATGTGGCGCAGCAGCTGATGCGCGAGGGGCGGGTGCGACGGAGTCGCCTCGGGATTGCCGGTCAGACTATCCAACTTGGGCGTCGGACCGTCCATAGTCTGCGGCGGGCCGGTGCAGGTGCCGTAATGATATCGGAGATAGTGCCGGATGGACCGGCCGCCCGGGCCCAGATGCAAAGTGGCGACGTGCTGCTCGAATTCGCGGGTCAACCATTATCGGGCGTCGACGACTTGCATCGTCTGCTCACGGGCGACCTGGCGAACACGGAGATCCCCGTGCAATTGCTGCGCGGCGCTAAATTGGTCGAAGCGACCGTCCGGCCGGTCGCGGATTGAGGCCGGAAGACCGAGCCGCGGACGTCGCCGGCTCTACCAACGCGTGACGGGCCGCAAGACCTCTCTGATTTTCGCTAGCGCGATATTTCCGATCGTCTCGAGCTCGACGTGAGGCACATTGGGCAATTCATCCGACGCAACCACGGCATCGACGATGACGGGACCATCGCTCGCGAATGCCTCACCGATGACACTCTTCAGGTCGCCTGGTGCCCTTGCGGTAACACCATGGCCGCCGCAAGCGCGGGCCAGTGCGGCAAAGTCTGGATTGGGGAATTCGATCCCTTTGCGGAAGGGTGGCAAGCCTAAGCTCTCCGCTTCGAGCGTGATCAGGCCGAATGCCGAGTTATTATAAACGACGACCTTGACCGGCAATTTGTGATGCACGGCAGTCAGGAATTCGCACATGAGCATATTGAAGCCGCCGTCACCGCAGAGCGCGATCACCTGGCGCGACCGATCGAGCGCCTGTATGCCGTTGGCTTGGCCGAGCGCGGTTCCGACTGCGGCATTGTTGAAGGAGCCGATGATCCGCTGCGATCCGGTTTGGCGAATCCAATTGCCCGACCAAAGGGTGTTGAGGCCGGTATCGAGCACGAACACGGCATCGGGTTGAGCAAGATCGCTCACCGCGCGAGCCACTGCCTGCGGATGGATACGATCTTGGCTGCGGTCGAGGTCGGCCTGTTGATCCAACATCTCGTCCCACCGATGTCGCTCTTCGGTGACCCGATCGAAAAAACGTGTGTCGGTCTTCGGCGCAACCCGGTCGATCAGCAACTTCAACGTCGGTCGCACCGACGCTGTGACTCCGAGCGCTGTCGGTGCCCGCCGTCCCAGCACCTCCGGCCGATCGTCAATCTGAACCACTGCCGCGTGGCGGGGCATAAATTCGGAATAGGGATAATCCGTGCCGACCATCAGCAATAGATCGCAATGCGTGACCGCGTGGTACACGGCCTTGGTTCCGATCATACCGATACCGCCCATCCACCGCGGGTCGTGATAAGGCAGGATGTCCTTACCCTTCACCGAATGAATGAGGGGTGCTTTGAGCCGATCCGAAAGCGTTTGCAGCAAGTCACCGGCACCGTAACAGCCTCCCCCACACAAGATCACGACGTTGACCGCCTGATCGATATGGGCCGCGATGTTGGCCACCTCATCGGCACTGGCTGCGAACTCGCGGCGCGGGCGAAGCGTGGCGATACTGGATAATTCTCCGGCTGCCCTCGCTCCAATCACGTCTTGTGGCAGCGTCAAATGTGCGACACCCCGCCCAGCATAAGCCGCCGCGATAGCCTGGTGGATGACGCTTGGTGCCTGCTGGGACGAAACGATCGTTTCCGTGTAAAGCGATACATCGCGGAAGAGCAGATCGGGTTTAGTCGTTTGGATATAGTCCGTGCCCTGGAACTTGCGGGGCATGTCGCCCGATAGTGCCAGAACCGGCGCGTGATCCCTGCTTGCTTCGTAGAGGCCGGCAACCAAATGCGTGCTGCCGGGCCCGGTGGTTCCGGCACACACTCCTAACTTGCCGGTGAGTTTTGCTTGGCCAGCGGCCGCCAGCGCCGCCCCCTCTTCGTGGCGCACGCCGATCCATTCGATATCACTGCGGCGAACGGCGTCCGCTAGAGAATTGAGGGAGTCGCCGATCAGTCCAAAAATATGTTTGACCCCGATCTGTTGGAGCGTGTCGACCAGAACATCAGCGACCGTTTGCGGCATCTGAGCCTCCTTTCAGCCTCGAATGCACGGCTGGAGCGTTGCTGGCGAATTGGCCAAACACCCCCACAGACCCAATGGGACGCGCGTTTGAGCCGCTTGTCCATTTTTTTGCGGCGCCGGATTCTTGCCGGGTCTTTTACGCAGTTTCGGTTTGTCTCGGCAAACGTCGGCGGGTCTCCAGCATCCGTGATTCGGCGTCGGCACCGCCGCGTCAGGTCGCCCGGCAGCCGGAACCGGGGCCCTACGCAAGATTATCGAAATTTCACCAACCGTAAGGGATTCCGATAACACAGCTCGAGGCAGATTTCGCCCCCCTTTGAGCAATAGGTCCGCGTGGAATGCCGAACTACACCTTCAATTTCGTTGACGATAGGGAAAACTTGCTCAGATCGTGCGCGGAAATCTGCCTTCATGACGATGAAGCCATCAAACTCGCACATGCGATGAACGTGCCTGGGGTCGGGAACGGTTTTGATGTGTTACGGGACGGTAACGTCATTTACACGCACCGAGGAAAGCACACTCTACTTCTTAAGCGATCCTGGCGAAGCGGGTCGCGACGGCCACGGCGAATGAAAGGGGATTCGCGGCCGTGGGGGGGAGAGAAATGCGATGAGGCACCATAACATCCACTGAAATGCGAACAGCAACTCGCTCGGTACGGACGCTGACACGCGCTTCACGTATCGCGTGATGCCAATGACGTGCCAGAGGCGATAGCAGTCCTCCGAATAACCGCTTCGACGAAATACTCTCCGACCCGCCAATCCGCGACGCCATCTAGCGGTTGTCAAGTCACTCGGGGCGCCATCCAGCATAGCATCGGCGCCAACAAAATCGGTTTTGATCCAGAGCACCGAACGCTTTTCCCCAGTAGGGTTGTTCAATCGGATCGCGGTTGCTCATGCCGGCACGTGCCCAGCCGTCCCGATAGTTTAGCAGTCCGACAATTCGATGCTCGGTCTCGTCAACGACCCTTCTTCGGTCTGATCTAAGACAGTTCTTGCCATTGGGTCAGGGTTTACCCCGATGGCAGCGTGAGATCGCCTAAGTCCAAAATCACGGGCACAGAGCTCTGATCCTTAGGAAGCAGGCTCCGGGTCCACTGCGGGCCGACCTCAAATGAAACATGCTCCATCGGTCCAGGGGCGATGCCGATTAGCTTGTGGACTTAACGCAACCTTGCGGGGAGAGGATTCGGTGAGTGAATGGCTGACGAAATTCACTGAACCCCGATCAACCTGGCGGCTCGGCATTATTGTTGGCGCGATTGTCGTGGCGGACCTGGTTCACGTCGGCGCTTCCGACTGTGCCCCGCCTGGGCATTACGACAGGCCGACGTGATGCCATGGACGATCGCGATCCAGTGCGGCTGAATTTACTGCCAAAATTGGTAATTGCGCTGCTTATCATTCTGATCGTCGCTGGTGCCGTGTGGCACGGCATCACGGTCGACACCATAGAACGCCTCTGGCACGACCTCGTCGAACGGCCCAGCAGCACGATGAGGTTTCGCTTTATCCTGCAGCCGCTAATGGCGGCAATTGCCGCGGCCCAAGCAGGTATCAGGGACGCACGAGCCCATCGCTCGCCTTATCTCGAGAGGATCCTGCACAGCCGGCGGGAACGCGTTGGGCTGCTGAATGAGGGCCTGAACAAGACGGCTCGGATCATCCTTCTTGGCATCGTGATGGACGTAATTTACCAGGCTCTGGTACTCAAGACCTTCTACCCCAACGAAGCTGTCGCGATCGCGCTGCTGCTCGCGTTTGTTCCGTATTTGATTCTCCGCGGTTTGGTCTTGCGTGTATGGCGCGCTCGGGCATCGACGCGGCCTGCGCCGTGACTGCGCCGATATCAACGTCAGGCGAAAGGGACCCGATATGACCGATTCAGCTGTGACCACCGGCCCCGGCCGGTTTGAGGTAAGAGTAACATCGGACAGCCACTTCGGTTGGATTCGCACCCGACTCAGCCTCGAACGCACGATGATGTCGTGGCTGCGCACCGCGACCGCGCTGATCGGATTTGGCTTTGCTATCGTCCAGTACTTCAATCGTCTGGCAGAGACTCCTGGCGCGCGCGCAGCCTACGTTCCAAACGCCCCGAAGCTTTTGGGATTGGCCCTGATTTTCTGTGGTGTCGCGTCACTTCTGATTGCGATTTGGCAGTATCGCTGGACGACTCACTACCTTTGGGGCCAAACGTTTAGGCCAATTGCCGGCATGGCAGAGGAGAGTAAGCAATCGCCGGTCATGGCAGTCGCAGTGGTTCTGATTATCGTTGGCGTGGTTGCATTCTCCGCCGTCCTGTTCCGCCTTACCTAAACGTTGAGAACGCATCGTTCCAAATCGCCTCACCGCGATACCGTTTGGAACCTGCCGAACAGGGCCGTCGATGGCATCGTCAACGGCACTGGCAACTTCCCGACCGGTGTACCGTGGCGGCGGTCTCTATTGCCGAGTCGTTGCAAATCCGCCGAACGCCGCCTTTTCCGGCCCCGTATCAAACTTCGAAACTGTCGTGCCGCCCAGCAGGTCTCTTGTTATCCAGCATCGCTAGCACTGCGATTGGTGCTCATCGCAACCTATGAACCAAAAATCCAATTAATTCAATTGGTTGCGTTAACGACAGACAAACCTGCAGTTTCCGAATGGCGACGCTGGGGAAACGGAGGAGCGGCCGCGGCCGCGATGCCGCCCCTCCTCCCCCCAACACAACCTGGCCTCGACCGAACCCACTCGCCTGACACCTGTCCCGGACGAGCACCCTCCATGCCTGGGAGGCTGCCTGCCACCGGGTTGGTGACTAGGAGACCTCCCTGGGCAAGCTCATCACCATGTCGCGGGAGAATGCGCCATCAGGTAGGCCCAGATGTGTGAGGAACCTCACACATCCAGGTTCTTTTTATGGGTCTAGCCAGCCAGCGGCTTCGCGCAATACGCGGATCGAAAGGAGGGTGATGAATCCCTTGCCCGCCTTGACGAGGCCGGCCTTTTGCCATTCCGCAAGCTGTTTGTTTGTGGTTTCACGGGACAAGCCCAGCATATAGCCAAGCTCCTGCTGCGTGATGCGCACGGTAACCGTCGAATCGTCATCGCCACTCGCATTTACTCCGGCCAATTCCAAGAGCTTTTGCGCCACGCGGGAATGGCCCTCTGTAAACAATATATCGCCGACCTGCTTTGTCGTTCGCCGCAGGCGGTCACACAGCGTCACTAGGAGACGTTCAACCATCTGGGGGTTTGCTTTGACGAATTGCATGAATTCTCGCCGATCGAGGACCAGCAGTTCGCAATCGGTCAATGCCGTCGCGTCCGCCGAACGTGGCTTGCCGTCGAGCAAGGCAATCTCACCAAAAACCTGGCCCGGCAGAATCATGTTGAACGTGATGGTGCCACCCTCGGGTGACGATCCGCTTATGCGGACCCTGCCCTTCAGCACCCCATAGAGAGATTCGGCCGCCGATCCCTCGGCGAATATTGGCTGTTTCGCATTGTAGGTTTCAACGCGGGAGTAGCCGACCAAGCGATCAATCTTGTCGCTTGCCAAACCTGCGAAGAAGGGATGGCGCAAGAGTAGGTCTCGTCTGGCAATGCCGGAATTCGCCCCCATCGATCCTCCGCGGGATGACGGCATCCTGATGAATGCGGTCCTATGATAGTACCGTCGCGCCCGGTTAGGTAGCTGTCTGGTGCCCCCACCCTGATCGGGGCCTCGCACCGGTCTCGGAAGGGATTCAGGACGGCTCCTGGATTCATCGGCGTCCGGCTCAAAAACTGCCTGCGGGATCGAAGCCAGGGTGAAGGATGTGGGTGAGCGATTGGCAGAAAACGCGATGGGACCGCTGCGGGTTCGAGGCGACCGTCGCCCTCGTTTCTCAGTCCGCCGCGGCACTTGCCGCGAATCACACTCGAGGACGCCAACCTCTGTATAATCATCTTATGAATGAGCAACTATTCACCGATTTGTCAGCGTGGCTGACACAGGCAGGATTAGGGGGCACATCCGAAGCCGACATCCTGTCCGGGTTTTGCGAGCGCTGCGTTGCGGCCGGCCTTGCCATTAGTCGCGGAGCTGTGTTCGTCGATACCCTTCATCCGGTCCACGAGGGCCGCCTCGTGCGCTGGGGCGGCGGACCCGACGAGGCGGCGCAGGTTGAGTACGGGCGCACCGATCCTGACGCGCTCGCTGCGTCCGGCTTCAATCCGCAAGATGTCGAAATTGCCGAGCGGTGGCGGCACAGCGTGTTCTACCGGATGCTGCAATCGGGCGACACGCTCGTTCGCTATCGACTGAACGTCGCGACGAGCGACGAGTTGTCGTCGATGCAAGCTTGGATGACGACGAGAATGACCGACTATATCGCGATTATTACGCGCTTCGCGGCTGAAGGCGTGATCGGCGAGCTGGATGCCGTGTATTCGGCATGGTCTACGTCCGCAACCGAGGGCTTCAGTGATGACGATATCGCCGCGCTTCAGCGCATCGTTCCATCCCTGGCACTTGCCATCAAATCAGTTGCCCTGGTCCGCATGACCGGGACACTGCTGGAGACCTACCTCGGTCGCGGTGCCGGCCAACGTGTGTTGAGCGGGCGAATCGTGCGTGGAATTGCAGAGCGACTCTCTGCCGCCGTGTGGTTCAGCGATTTGCGAGGATTCACCCGTATTACCGACACCACGCCGGAACAGGTCATTCCATTGCTTAACGACTACTTCGATGCGATCGTCTCAGCGATTCATGAGCATGGCGGTGACGTCGTCAAGCTTATCGGCGACGGCACCCTTGCCATCTTCACCGCCCAAGATCGCGCTCAAGCGTGCAGCGAAGCATTGTCATCCGCCATTGCCGCACGCCGAAATGTCGCCGAGCTAAATCGAAGGCGCGAGGTCGAGGGAAAACCGGTCACCGATATGTATATCGGCTTGCACGTCGGCGAAGTCTTCTACGGCAATGTCGGGAGTCGCGAGCGGCTCGACTTCACCGTCATCGGTCCTGCAGTGAACGAGGCGAGCCGCATTGCGGCCATGTGCCGTTCGGTGGATCAACCGGTCTTGGTCTCGGCAGCATTTGCCGGCGTCGGCGACATTGGACGGCGCCTCGTGTCGGTAGGACGATACGCGCTGCGCGGCGTGTCGCATCCCCAAGAACTTTTCACGCTCGATCCTGGCGAGCCGGCGGATCGCGTCGCGTCGAGATCGTCAGTTTCGTGAACGCATGGGCAGTCGTCACCCAAAGTGTCCTGGAATGCGACGAGGTCTGCTGGTTTTGGGTGGAAGCTGGGCCATCCCCATGCCGCACGAGGTGTCGGAGATACCATCGCCCGACGAAGGATCAGTCCAGCGACGGTCGGTATGCTTCGGCCCAGCGAAGAGAACCTCACTATAGTACCTCATATTATGTACCAGCCTCGGCGAATCCAGGCGGCGGCTCAAAACCGCCAAACGCCCGCTCAATAAGCCCGGCAAAGGCAATGGTGGTGCGATCGTCGAATTGTGCGCCCATGATGTGAATCCCGATGGGCAATCCGTCCCCGGTTCGATCGATCGGCGCAACCGTGGCTGGCAGACCAGCCAATGTCGCGACCCCAGGCCAAACGAGCTGATCGACATAAATGAGCTCCTTGCCATCGATGTTCACCCGCTTGGCGTTTTGGTCTCGGTTGAAATCATGTGGAAATGCTGCGGTCGACAGCGGCGGTCCGACCACCACGTCGAACGTTTCGAATAATGTGCGCCATTGCGCCTTAATGCGGACGCGCTGCTCGTCGAGCGCCACCCAGTCGCGATGGCTGAGATTGATATTGCGCAGTCGAATTGCGTGGAGACTGTCATCGTCGGGAGATAACTTTGCCGCGGCCTCTTCCATGATGCGGCGGTGCTCTGGCGGCATACGGTTGTTGGTCTCGGCGCCGAGTAGCTGGACATAGACGCGTCCCGCGTGCGCCAGATCGGGAATCAAAGCGCTCGAACGCGCGACCTTAACGCCGGCATTCTCGAGCTTCGCGGCAAAGCGCGACACCGCATCCACGATCTCCTTCCGCGTCGGTACGAGAGGGTGCTCGTCGAGAACAAGAACGCGATATTCCTCTAAATCGGCATGCCGTGGCTTTGCTAGGGCGAGCCGATAACCGTCTGCCATCTCCCGTTCCGGTCCAGCGAGGATGCCGAGGGCAAGGTCAAGATCGGCCGCAGTAAGCGCCATCGGACCGGAGACGCTGAGATCCGAGGCGCGCGTTGTGCCGGGCAAGCCCTGTCCCCGAACGGGTATCAAGCCATAGGTCGCCTTGTGGCCAAAGACGCCGCAGAAATGGGCTGGCACGCGCACAGATCCGCCAATGTCCGAACCGATCTCGAGGGGGACATACCCGGCCGCGAGCGACGCGGCACTGCCGCCCGACGAACCGCCGGGCGAATAGTCGAGATTCCAGGGGTTGCGCGTGACGCCATAGATGGCGTTGAAGCTTTGCCAATCAGCAAGGGCGACCGGAACATTGGTCTTGCCGACAATGACGGCACCTGCCTCCTTCAGGCGCGCAACCGTCACGGCATCGTCCCGGGCTCGGTTATCCTTGAATTCAGGAAAGCCCCATGTCGTCGGCAGGCCCACGACATTGTATGATTCTTTCACCGTCATCGGCACGCCGAGCAGTGGCAACCTCTCGCCGCTGGCGCGGCGCCGATCGGCTTCCTTGGCGGTCTCGCGGGCGCGGTCGAAATCGCGCACGATGACCGCGTTAATCGAACCATCGAGCCTTTCGATCCGTGCGATCGCGTCGTCGACGAGTTCAACAGCGGATACCTCACGGCGATCCAGTTGAGCAACCATCGCGCGCGCACCGCGGTAAGCCGATCCGAAGTCCCTCGCCATTAGCCTCCTCCTCGCAAAACTCATTAAAGGGCTGCCGGTCGCTCCCCGCTCACGCCGTCACCGAACGACCCGACATAGACCATTTCCGGAAATCGGCACTCACTGCCCCTCTACCTCCCGTGATGTCCGGTGTTCCCCGCGCGCCGGTCAATAGGGTGGTCGCTGTTGCCGCTCCGGAAGAAAGCATGGTGCGAAGGGGATCGCCATTCAATTCAGCTTAACGCCGTCACCTTGATGGTGACGCCGGCGCGCCATTTCCTCGCTGGGTTGCTTCCCTCCACAACATCTTCATTGCCAGACAAGAAGGCATGGCAGGAAACGAAGAGATGCTCAATCACCGTTGCTGGCACGATCCGAAGGGCGCGACCGCTACCACCCGCGCACCCCTGATTCCACCTCTCGGCCAGCCCGCGGCGCTATCGTGGAACATCGGTGGCACCGCCGAGGTCGAGGCGATCCGCGTCGGTAATTCGTCGCAACGCGCCATGCCATTGACAATTATCAGTGCAAGATGGATGGCAGCCCCTCCGCGCGCTCGGACACAGGACCGGATCAAGAAAACGGTGCGCTTACCGACCCGAAGAGCTTCAGCGTTGCGCAGGCTCAACGGGTCGCCGCAATTCGCGACGTCGGCCGCACCGATCGTCAACCCTAACATGGCGGAGTTCGCTGGCGCCCGTGCTCGGCATAGCGGAATCCGCCATAGAGTGTGGCAGGCCTAGCGCATGGAGAATCCCGACTTTGCCGCGGCGATCTTCGGCAAGGTTGCGTGGCGCCTTCTGCCATTTCTTGGTCTCTGCTATTTAACAGCCTTCTTCGACCGCAAAATGTCGGCATGGCGGTGCTCACGATGGCCACTGCGAAAGTCTTGTTCCGTCAGCGGACCCACCTTGCACCGCTCGGTTTCCTGGTTTCAAATCGGCAACGGACGCAAGGATTCCGAGTGTTTCATCGCGGCTGAGCCGCGTGTTGGCGAGCGGAGCAGAACATGACCAAGATAACCTATGAAGTTGTCGAGCATGACGGCGGTTGGGCATACCGGGTCGGCGATGTGTATTCAGAGACCTTTTCATCCCACGACATGGCGCGCAGGGCTGCCGAGCGCGCGGCGCGGGAACAACGCATACCTGGGGACACGACCGTGATCGCGTACGAGGACAAGCAGGGTCGCTGGCACGAACAACGATCGCGCGGTGACGACCGGCCCGACACTGAGGTAGAGGGCTGATTTCGATCAAGGCCGCGGTACTCTGCCGCTGACGGGACGTCATCGATTGTGAGGATCGAGCACGGCTCGTCGGTGTAGGCATAATTGTGAGCGGCCGGTATTTGGTCCGGCGCGGCAACGCTGAGTGGCGCCAAGCGACGCGGTCGACATTCTCCACCACAATCCCGGCGCGGCGGCGCGCGAAAGAATCCGCTACCGGCCTTAAAGCAGCCCGCGCTAGACCTCCTCTCCGTCTGGATCGATCAAGCGGATGGCGTTGGGTTTGGCAGGCTCAGACATTTTGATGTTGCGGAGAGCGCTCGCGAGAACCTTCCTCGTATCACAGATGTCCTTGGCCTTGAACCGGGCGCCATAGAGCACGACCGGTTCCAAGCGCGATCGCTGCGTCGCGAGATGCGCGCAGCGCCAAGTCATGGCCAAAACGATGGCATGGAGGAACTTGTGCCGGAATGACTCCTTGGTCGCAAGACGCGAAACTTCTCGGTTGAACGCAAGATGCAAAGCCATTCATTGCGAGCCCGGCTTAACGTGGCTTAACGTCTGGGCGTTGTGGTGGGGGATCGAAGGGTATCCATAGCGATGAATATTTCCCGGCGTGAGCTTGGAGCTGCCACGGCGTCGGCGCTCGTCGCGGGACTATCGGCGAGCCTTCGTGTGCCCGCTCATGCCCAGACTTCTTCTCCGGCCGAACGTGCTGCAGCAACCGAACAGCGCATGACCGACGACGAGCGGTTTTCCCTCCTCGTCAGCGTCATGGGTGCCAACTCTGTTCTTCCCGTGCGGGACCCACGTATTCCGCCGGGCGTTGGGATGAGTGCGGGCTACACGCCGGGTGTGCCGCGCCTCGGCGTCCCAGCGTTGCGGTCGACCGATGGCAGCCTTGGGATTACCAATCCCGGCTATCGGCCGACCGACAAGGGTGCGACGGCGCTCCCCGCTTCAATAGTGGTCGGCGCAAGTTTCAATCCGGTTTTGGCGCGAGAGAGCGGCGCATTGCTTGGCCGCGAGGCCCGGATCAGAGGCTTCAATATGGTGTTAGGCGGGGGCATCAATCTCCAGCGTGACCCGAGGAACGGGCGGAACTTCGAGTACTATTCCGAGGATCCATTGCTCAGCGCCGTTCTCGGTGCCGAGGCTGTCAACGGCACCCAAGGCGAAGCGGTCATCTCGACCCTCAAACACTATTCGCTAAATTGCAATGAAACCAATCGCCACTGGCTCGATGCGATCATCGATCCGGCGGCGCATCGCGAATCCGATTTGCTTGCGTTTCAGATCGCGATCGAGCGTTCGCAACCCGGCTCGATCATGACAGCATACAACAAGGTCAACGGCGAGTACGCCAGCGGCAACAGCCTTCTGCTCAATGACATCTTAAAGGGTGCGTGGGGCTACAAAGGCTGGGCGATGTCAGATTGGGGCGCGACAGTGAGTTGGGATTTTGCGCTTAGCGGGCTGGACCAGGAATCGGGCGCGCAGATTGACGACATCCTGTGGAAAGCCGAGCCATTCACGGGGCCGCTCAGGGAAGCGTACGCGAACGGCAAGTTGCCCAGGGAACGACTCTCCGACATGGTACGTCGAATCCTTGCTTCGAGCTACACGATCGGCATCGACCGCTGGGGACCAGCGCCCAAGGTTGACATGGCGAAGCACAACGACTTGGCTCTTGAAGTTGCCCGGCAGGGCATCGTCGTTTTGAAGAATGACGGATTGCTCCCGCTCCCCGCCGATACGAATGCCAAAATCGCTGTGATCGGCGGTCATGCACAGGAAGGCGTGCCGACGGGGACGGGCTCGAGCGCGGTTGTTCCCGAGGGCGGCTACGCTGCTGTTGTTAAAATCGGCGGTCCGGGACCCATGGGGATCGGGCGCAATCTTTTCCTATTGCCTACTTCGCCGTTTGCAGAACTGAAAAAGCTGCTTCCCAACGCTCGGATCTATTTCGACCCAGGGCAAAGCCCGGCAGAGGCAGCGTTGCTGGCACTACGTTCGGATGTCGTTATCGTGTTCGGCATTCGCGTCGAGGGCGAAGGTTTCGATCTGCCGGACCTAAGCTTGCCTTGGGGACAAGACGCGGTGATCAGTGCTGTCGCGGCGGCAAATTCGAAGACTATCGTCGTTCTGGAAACCGGCAATCCGGTTCGAATGCCGTGGCATGACAAAGTCAGGGCGGTCGTCCAGGCCTGGTATCCAGGCCAGGCAGGTGGCCAGGCTATTGCCGAAACCTTGACCGGAAGCCTCAATCCCTCTGGTCGATTACCCCTCACCTTTCCGGCGGGTCTCGCTCAGACACCGCGCCCCAGATTGTCCGGCCTCGGGACGCCGTGGGGAACGCCGACCACAATCCGCTACAATGAGGGCGCCGAGGTCGGATACCGCTGGTTCGCGAAAGAACGCGCGAAGCCACTTTACGCATTTGGCCATGGCCTGAGTTACACACATTTCGTGCACGAAAATCTTGCCGTTCGCGGTGGTGAAACGGTGACGGCTACCTTCACCGTTACCAATAGCGGGGCGCGCGAAGGTGCCGATGTACCGCAGCTTTATTTGATCGATGCAGCCGGCGACAAACGGATGCGCCTCATCGGTTTTGATCGTGTTGTTTTGAAACCGGGTGAATCGAAACGCGTAACCCTGAGTGCCGATCCACGATTGCTCGCCCGGTTTGACGAGAAGGTTGGGCGCTGGCGCATTGTGGCTGGTCGCTACCGCGTCGCGCTAGGCATGTCGGCCGAGGACCTCAGGTTGCACGCCGAGGTGGCACTAGCAACACGGGTCTTTGGTACTTGAACGGGCGATGGTCCGCTCGCGCTCATCTTCGCCACATCCGACGCAAATCGCGTCCGTCAATATCGTGTTTACGCCAAGTCCAACCGGGGTGCAGAAGGCGCGACGCATCGTTGCGGCGTCCGCGCAGGCCCGTGGAAGCGCGTACCAGGTCGATGGCCGAATGGTGGACGCGCTGGTAGCGAAGGCAGCGCAACGCACCGTCACGCTTGCCGAACGCAAAGCAGCTTAGCAACCGACCCAGGAGACGAAAGATGAGCATGTATGGCTACGTGCGGCTCGGAGCGGGACGATACCGTGAGCGCTTCGGCCTTCGATTCGAAGATCTCCGCGAAGGTATGCGCATTCACCATCGTCCCGGAATCGACGTCTCGCAGCAGGACAATCGGGAGGATGCCGTCGATCTGATCAACAATGCGCAACTCCATTTCGACAGCCACTACGCAGCACAGACGGAATGGAAAAGACCCCTCGGCGTCAGCACGATGACGGTGCAGCGTCTGCTCGGAATGACGTCACGCACCTGGTATGCCCGACATCGGCTGCTCGGAATCAACAGCATCGCCATGACGCACCCGGTATTTGGTGGCGATACGCTCTATGCGACCTCGTCGATTGTTGGCCTCAATTCCGGTACGGATCCGGATCAAGGTCTGGTTTCGGTGACTATTGAAGGGTCAAATCAACACGGAGAAGTTGTCTGTCGTATCGACTGCCGAATGGAGGTCTATCGCGGTGGACGCCACCCGGAAGACAAAGTCGAGGAGCAGCCCGCGGAGGAGGAACGGTTCCAGCTCTACCACAAGGCTGAAGACGGGGCGCTAATCGAGCAGACCGGCCTGGATTTCGAGGATCTCGTCCCCGGCGAGACGTTTGTGCATTGGCCCGGCCGCACTTTCGACTTTGCCGAGAGTAGGCTACATGCGCTCCGTTCGCTTGAGATCAATCCACGATGGAGCGATGAGGCTTATCTGCGGGATTACCCCACGTTCGAGCCGGCAATTTTCGAGCCCCTCGTTCTTGGTGCGGTGACGGCATTGACGACGCGCACCATGGGTCGCGTCGTGGCCAATCTCGGCTGGACCCAAATCGAACTGCCCAGGCTCGTTCGTCCCGGCGAGACGCTCTACGCCGAGTCCACAATACGCAACGTTCGTGAATCGCATTCGCGACCGACACAGGGAATAGCCGAGGTCGAGACACGTGGCTATGTCGATGGCGGTCAACTGGTTTGCCGTTATCAACGTGCGCTTCTCGTCTATCGTCGCGGCGCCGGCCCCTACGCCAAGGCTGGCTATTGATCGATCGGAACGATAGAGGATCTCAAGTCAAACTTCAGAGACATCTACCGGCGCAAGCTAATGAGCCCGGAAGAAGCATTGCGCGATCTGCCACGGCACTGTGTGGTGCCGCGACTCAAGTCGCTGGTGGGGGCGCTTACCGATGGCGCCCGCGTCGGCTCGCCGTAACCCATTTGCGGCGTTGCCCGCGCACGGCTTCAAGACCCAGCGCTCGTATTCGAGCGTGTTCGCATCCACCAGGTTGATGATACGGCAATCGCGACGTAGCGACGTGAAGGGCGAAGCCAACGACGTCGTAGGCCTCAACCGGCGCGATCCGGCAAAGGAAGAATGGGCAGTAATGGGCGTCGGGCAAGGCCGACAGCCTCATCACTCGTCGGTTTTCGCGACCGTCCAACTCCGGTCGGGATTGAAACGCTCCATTGCGACGGCGAAATAAGGCGTTTTAGGACCCAGGTCCTTCTGATAAACAGTGCCGTCCTGATTGACGATGAATGTCATTACCCCCGAGACGCCGTAGCGAGCCGGAAACGCCACCAGCCCGAAACCGCCTATCATCCGACCGTTGACGATGTAGTTGGTGCTGCCGCCCTGGGCATCGGGGCCTTGTGCCGTGAGAACGCGGTAATAATAGCCGTAATAGGGAGTGGGTGCCTCATGGTGGGCGCGATACCCCCGTGCCCGTGCGTTGGCCACTAACGGTCCCAAAGGACTTTCTTCCTCGCCGGTGGCGGCCGGCCAATATAGACCGTCACGCTTACCGGGACTGCTCAGAATCCTTTGGGCGTATTCGTGGTTCTTGCTGTTGTATTCGCGCTGTGCGTCGACATAAGCGCGGCATACCTCAATTGTGCTCAGTTCGTTACGTCCGATGCGCCGGTCGAGAATTTCGAGAGCCCCTGCCTTCGTGTCAAAGTACCAGCCCTTGCCGTGACGCACCAACGGGATCGGGAAAGGCCATTCTTGTTTGCCGACGAGGAGAACCGCGCGATTGTTGCGCTCTTGGACGACTTTCTCGCCCTCGGCCAGCGCGGTGATGAAATCCTGGCGAACCTGCGCGTCCGCGACAGGATCGCCAGAACTGAGGAGCGGCCCGCTACCCGGCCCGAGAATTTTCCGGACGGTGGCCCTGTCGTGCGCACGCACCGCAGCAATGAAGTCGTCGGCGCCTTTTTGGGGCGTAGTGAAGATGATTGGTCCGGCGCTGGCGGCGTGGGCGCCGAGTGGGATTTGGGCGAGAAGGCCCGCCGCAGCGAGGATAAGGCAGGACTGCTTCCAACGCGCGATCATTGGCTGCTCCCTCTCATCGCCGACCTCGACCGCCGCCGCGAAAGCCGCGACCGCCGCCACCGCCAACACCGTGGCCGCCACCGCCGAAATTCCGCAAGCCGCCTTCGGAACGGTTGAAAGATTGCCGGCTGGCCAGGCCGCGCTGCGATTCGGCGCGTGCGCTAAAGCCGGAATTCATGCCGCTGAAGGCAGTCGAGCGATTGAGTCCGCTGGTGTTCGCTCCGGCACCCTGCCGTCCGAACGCGCCATTGGAGCGGGCTTGATTTTGTCGCCCGGCACCGTTTTGACCAAACTGGCTTCGTCCAGCACCGTTTTGGCCAAGCTGGCTTCGCCCGGCACCGTTATTGTTTCGCCCGGCCTGACCGGCGCCGCGATTTTCATAGCCGCGGTATTGGTTCGCCCGAGATTGACCCGCACGGGCACCACCGACCCCGGTCCCCGCGGCGGCGTTACGGAAATTACCGCTGTTACGGATGTTACCGTTGACACTTCGAGCCGGATCGCGCCGCCAATTGTTGTTGGTGACCTGCGTCGCGCGACCCGCGCGGATATTGTTGGCATTGATCGTGTTGAACTGATTGACGTTCACGTTGACGGTGCCGCCGCCCCAATTGCAATGACCCCAACCCCAGATAGAGCTCGTCACCGCGATGCCGGCGGCAAAGGCCATGCCAGTGGCAAACGCCGCGCCGGGATAATACATGGCCGGCGGCGCATAGTAGTACGGCGGGTAGGCCGGATAAGGCCATGCGCCATAGACCACTGATGGATCATAGGCTGGGACATACACGACCTGCGGATCGGCCGGCTGAATGATAATGTCCTTCTGCTCGGTCACCACTTTTTGCTGCGCGTTGCTCTTCAACTTGCCCGCGGAATTCGCGCGTTGACGCAACCGCTGCACCGATGCCATCACGTCCTTTTGCTGCGACAAAAAAGCGTCGCCAAGCTTTTGTGTCCAGCTGAGCTTATCGTTCATCAGGGCAAGCACCTGAGGAAACGGGACGATCGACTTGACACTCGGATCCCAAGGCTGATTTTGCAGCGCCGCT
Source organism: Alphaproteobacteria bacterium (assembly GCA_030041335.1). GTDB lineage: Bacteria > Pseudomonadota > Alphaproteobacteria > ATCC43930 > CGMCC-115725 > JAATGI01. The sequence continues at coordinate 23,056 of JASHOB010000034.1, forward strand.
GCTAGCGCATCGCTCTTAGGGTGCTCGTTCTGCTTGACCCAGCGTTCGGCCTCGACGATCTCGAGCGGATAAGTCGACGCCATTAGAACCTGCGCGAGCAGATCATCCGGATAAAGCGCGATCGGCGCTAGCATCTGATCGAGCTCGGCTTCCGTGTAGGTGGGCGCGTTTTGATTGGCGGCGGGTTGCGGATAGGCCGCTGTGACCGCGAGAAGGACAAGAGACAGGAGTGCGGCACCGAAAAGGATCAGCTTCGAAACCAAGTCTCCCTGGCTCAACAGCTCGTCATTGTGACTGGAGCCCCGCTGCCTTCGATGGTCCACGAGCGGTGTCATCGCGACCTCCTCCCCTGCCGTGCCGCAGGCCCGTTCGGTCATATTGTCCGACGACTATCTGGGATGTTTATCAGGGTTTACCCTGAATCCCTCTCCAACCACCCTCAAAGGCCAAACAATATCCCCGATTAGCCCGGGCGAACCGAGATTGACTGGCAAGACCTTAGCCACATCCACGGCCGATGGCTTTGCCCAAGCCACGCACGTGCCCAACGAGGATCGCCCCCTCGAACCGGGCCCACCATCGGGTTGGCCCGGAGGCTGACCATCGAGATATGGGAGATGGTGCCGCTTCCGGGCGAAGACCGGTGCCCCGTCGCCGGCACGTCGACCAGCCTGCACCTCAAGAGGAAGACCAGCGCAAAAAGCGGCGAAGATCAGGGGCTCGAAGCGCCAGCGACGGGGCCTAACCCGGTGGAACGAGCGACGCCACTTGCCCGTTTCATCGCAGGCCTCTCTTTTCCGGCCTTGATGCGCGTCTCATGGCGAAATGGTTGCACGGAAGAAACACGGCATTCAGCCAGGGTTTTTCCCGATACCGGTCTCCGACCCCGTCCTTATAATGACCGCTTGCTGCCCAATCGCAGGGAATTGTTGGAGTTGCGGAAGCGTCTGCGAGGGTTGGGGCGGGCCCGGAGGGGTGGTGACGCGGATCCTGATTGCCGACGACCACGATGTGGTTCGTTCCGGCCTTCGCGCTATTCTCGAGGCGCAGGAAGGGTGGGAGGTGGTTGCCGAGGCGGCGGACGGGATGGAGGCGGTGGCGCGGG
>JASHOB010000035.1 GCA_030041335.1 Alphaproteobacteria bacterium
GTCGCGATAGAACACGCTGGTGCCGGGAAGATCAGTCATGGTGTTGGGGCGCGGCGCATAATTGTAGATTGCCTCGCCGGCCGCCGATTGTTGTGGCCGGAACGAGGCGTGAAAATCGTAACTGAAATCGTTCTCGCCCGAGGACACCCACGGAAACGTCCAGTCGAGCCGCCGCGCCTGCGCCTCGAGCTTCGCCAGCGGCGCCCGCGATACCGCGACAAAATTGGTGTCGCGCTGCCGCAGATGGACGATGAAGCCGTTGTAGCCGTCGGCCCAGAACGAGCAGCTTTTGCACCCTTCCGCCCATTCGGGCGCAAACATGAAATGCTGGACAATGAGCTGCGAGCGGCCGTCGAACAGCTCGGCGAGCGTCTTCTTTCCGGTGGCGGCGTCGAACACATAGCTCTTGTCGATCCGCACCCAGGGGAGCGCGCGCCGTGCGGCGCTGAGCCGGTCGCGTGCGCGGGTGAACTCCTTTTCCTCGTTGAGGAGACGCCGCCGGGCGTCGAGCCACTCGGCTGGTGAGACGACGGCATGACTGGTCATCCTATGCGCCTCCGTATTTGTATTGCGGTGACCAATCGCCGGCCCCTTCGGGCAGCATGTCGAAGAAATGCCAAACCGCGCAGAAATCGTCATAGGGTCCGAGTTGCTGGTCGGAAACCCGGACGACTGCGCCCGCCTTTTTTTTGAACACCGAGACGCCGGGCCGGTAGCCGTTATCGTCCATGTACCCCATGTCGCGGGCAAAATTGCTGCCGCGATGGGACACCATACGGAATTTCCAGCCGCGGCTGTCCTTGAATTTCTGCTGCCTTTCGGGCGCGTCGGGCGAGGAAACGACAAAGGCCGCACGACTCTCGAGGTGCGGGAGCACGCCGTTGAATCCGTCCGCCCACAGCGTACAGAAGCGGCATGACGCGCCCATGTTGTGGATGACGAACAGCGTGTCCTTGTCGCCGAACAAGTCGGCGAGGCTGGTGGCGCCGCCGGTCGTCGCGAAAGTGTAGTTGTCGACCGGCTCCGGCTCGACGCGCCCCTGGGCCTTGCGCATCTCCTTCCGCAGCCGCGCGATCTCGTCGCGCATTGCCGCCAGGCGCCGGGTGGTGTCGCGGTAGCTCATGACTGCCTCCTCGAGTTGCGCTTGCGCTTGGGCCGTTCCGCCGCGCCCAGCCACAGGGCCAAGGTGTCGAATTGATCCTGCCAATATTTGCTGTAGCGGTTGACCCACAGCGCGGCCTCGTACATCGGGCCGGCATCGAGCCGGCAGCGCGAGACGCGGCCCGATCGCTCCTGACGGACCAGGCCCGCTTTGACCAGGACCTGGATATGTTTCGACACCGCCTGCACCGAGATGTTGAAGGGTGCCGCCAGTTCCTTGACGAGGAGCGCTTCGCCGTCGAGCCGCGACAACAGCCTGCGCCTCACCGGGTCGCTTAAGGCGGCGAACACGCGATCAAGCGCTTCGTCATTGTCGGCGTCGGCGCCACGCTGACGATCAACCATTTAGTTGATATTCAATCAGACGGTTGACTAAGAGTCAAGCGTCCCGCACAGCGGCCCATGCGCGCCGCTCATTGTTAGAGGCGCGAGGCCACCCTATCATCAAGCGCATGAAGGAGGTCGTCATGACCGATACCATACTGGTGCAAGAGGCGGCGCCCGACACGATCGAGACCGTGGTCAACTATTATCGCGATACCGGGGAGACGCCCTATACCTGGAGCGGCGGGCCGGGCTCGACCGAGGTCCGGTCGAGCAACAGCGTCGCGCCCTACCGCGTCGTCATGCACAACGGCCGCAAGCACGAGGGCGGCTTCCTGCTCGATCGCGAGGGCTTCGAGTTTCGCCGCCACGAAACCGCGATGCGCGATTTCTTCGACGCCGACGAGATCAAGCGCGTCTACTACCCCGAGATGGCAGCGCTCATCAAGGCGGTCAGTGGCGCCAAGCGCGTCGAGGTGTTCGACCACACGCTGCGGACCGGCGATGTCGATGATCGCGAAGCGCGCAAGATCCGCGAGCCGGTGCAGCGCGTTCACAACGACTACACGGAATGGTCGGGACCCCAGCGCGTGCGCGATCTGCTGCCGGACGAGGCCGAGGCCCTGCTCCGCGACCGCTTTGCCATCATCCAGGTGTGGCGGCCGATCCGCTTGCCGTTGGAAAGCGATCCGCTGGGCATCTGCGATGCGCGCACGATCGCGTTCGAGGATTTCGTGGTGTCGGAGCGGCGCTATCCCAATCGCGTCGGCCAGACCTATGCGGTCAATCACAGCCCGCGCCACAAATGGTACTGGTTTCCGGGCATGCGGCGCGACGAGGCGATCGTGTTCAAGGTTTACGATTCGCTCAAGGACGGCCGCGCCCGCTGGACGGCGCACACCTCGTTCACCGACCCGACATCGCCGCCCGACGCCCGGCCGCGCGAAAGCATCGAGATTCGTACGCTGGCTTTTTTCTGAAAATGGAGGAGGCGGGCATGGCAGGGGATCGCCACGGCAATGCGGTGGTCGTGGAAAAGTCGGACCGCGTCACCACCGTGATTCTCGACCGGCCCGATGTTCGCAACGCGGTCGACCCCGACACCGCAAGCAAACTGGTCGCCGCCTTCACCGAATTCGAAGCGGATGGCGGTGCCGACGTCGCCGTGTTCTGGGGCGCCCACGGCGCGTTCTGTGCCGGCGGCGATCTGAAACATCTCGCCGCTTCCGGTGCCGACGTGTGGCTCAACCAACTGAGCTATCCGCGTTTGGGTTATGCCGGCACGCCGCCGGGCCCGCTCGGCCCGTCCAGGCTCGAACTGTCGAAGCCGGTGATTGCAGCCGTATCCGGCGCCGCCGTCGCGGGCGGCATGGAATTGGCGCTGTGGTGCGACATGCGTGTCATGGAAGAGTCGGCGTTCTTCGGCGTCTATTGCCGGCGCTGGGGCGTGCCGCTGATCGACGGCGGCACGGTGCGCCTGCCCCGCCTCGTCGGCATGGGACGCGCCATGGACATCATTCTCACCGGACGAAAAGTGACGGCGGCTGAAGCCTATCGCATCGGTTTGTGCGAGCGGGTCGTGGCCGACGGCACGGCGCGTCAGGCGGCCGAGGAACTGGCGCACGCGATCCAGCGCTTCCCGCAGGAATGCGTCCGCGCCGATCGCGCCTCGGCTTATCGCCAGCACGGCCTCGCGCTGCGCGACGCGATGCGCCAGGAATATGAGGGCGGCCTTGCGGCCTTGCGGCGTGAAGGCATTGCCGGTGCCGGGCGCTTCGCGCAGGGCGCCGGCCGGCACGGTGACTACGGAAACATCTGAGGCCGCGTGGACAGCGGATTGAGGGCGGCCTATATAGCGCTGATGTCCGCGGTTCCCTTCATCAAGATGCATGGTCTCGGCAATGATTTCGTCGTGCTCGACGCGCGACGGAAGCCGCTCCGCTGCGACGAGGCGCAGGCAAGGCGAATCGCCGACCGGCACACCGGCGTCGGATGCGATCAGCTCATTATCCTCGAACCGGCGCGCGATCCGCGGGCGCACCTGTTCATGGCGATCCGCAATGCCGACGGCGGCATGGTCGAGGCCTGCGGCAATGCCGCGCGGTGCATCGCCGATCTGGTGATGCGCGAGGATAACAGCACGTCTGCGACCATCGAAACGGCGGTTGGCCTGGTTGACGCGCATGCGGCAGGGCGCCGGCGCGTCGGCGTCGATATGGGCGAGCCGGCGACGGCGTGGCGCGAAATTCCGCTCGCGCGCGAATGCGACACGGACCATGTGCCGCTGGCGCTGGGGCCCCTCAGCGACCCTGTCGCCACCAGCATGGGCAATCCCCATGTCACTTTTTTCGTGTCCGATCTTGCCGCCGTCGAGATCGCGTCGCTGGGACCGAAGCTGGAGCACGACGCGCTCTTTCCGCAGCGCGCCAATATCGGCGTCGCCCAGATCCTGTCGGCGTCGCGGCTGCGGTTGCGCGTTTGGGAGCGCGGCGCCGGCCTGACCAAGGCTTGCGGAACCGGCGCCTGCGCCGCCCTTGTCGCCGCGGCACGACGCGGGTTGACCGGGCGCCAAGCCGAAATCGTGGCCGATGGCGGCACGCTCGACATCGAATGGCGTGCCGACAATCACGTCGTCATGACCGGGCCCGTGGCGGTGAGTTTCACCGGGACGCTCGATCCATCCTTGTGGCGCTAGCACCTTGACTCTCGACATCGTTACTTTCGGCTGCCGGCTTAACGCCTTTGAATCGGAAGCGATTCGCGGTCACGCCGAATCCGCCGGTCTCGAGGATGCCATCATCGTCAACACCTGCGCGGTGACGGCCGAGGCCGAGCGCCAGGCACGCCAGACGATCCGGAAGCTGCGGCGGCAACGGCCGGACGCGCGGCTGATCGTTACCGGCTGCGCCGCGCAGATCGATCCCGCGAAGTTCGCGGCCATGCCCGAGGTCGATCGCGTTCTTGGCAACGAGGAAAAGCTCAGGGCGAGCAGCTATCGCGACCTGCCCCAGCGCGTTGCGGTCGGCGATATCTTCGCGGCGCGCGACACCGCATCGCCGCCGGTCGACGGCTTCGAAGGGCGCGCCCGCGCCCTGGTCCAGGTCCAGCAAGGCTGCGACCACCGCTGCACTTTTTGCGTCATCCCTTACGGCCGCGGCGCCAGCCGGTCGGTTCCCGTCGCCGCCGCGATCGCGCAGGCCCGGCTCCTGGTGGAGCGCGGCTATCGCGAACTCGTGCTCACCGGCGTCGACATCACCGCCTATGGCCTCGATCTGCCCGAACGGCCGCGCCTCGGTGCGCTCTGCGCCAAATTGTTGGACGCGGTGCCGGCCTTGATGCGCTTGCGCTTATCGTCGCTCGACGTCGCCGAGATCGACGACGAATTGTGGTCACTCTTCGCCAAGGAGCCGCGCTTGATGCCGCACCTTCATCTGTCGCTGCAGGCGGGGGACGATCTGATACTGAAGCGCATGAAACGGCGCCATTCGCGGGCGCAAGCGCTCGCCGCGGCGGCACGGGCACGGCGTCTGCGGCCGGGAACCGCGCTCGGTGCCGATCTGATCGCTGGTTTCCCCACCGAGAGCGCGGCCATGTTCGCCAACACGCTGTCGCTGGTGGAGGAGGCAGGTCTCGATTATCTCCACGTCTTTCCCTTCAGCCCGCGCCCCGGCACGCCGGCGGCGCGGATGCCGCAACTGCCCCGCGAACTGGTTCGCGAACGGTCGGCACATCTGCGCGAGGCAGGCACCCGGGCCCTGGTGCGCTCCCTCGCGGGCCGCGTCGGCGATGTCGCCATGGTTTTGGTCGAACGCCCAGGGTTCGGGCGCAGCGAGCACCACGCACCGGTCAGGTTCGTGCAAGCATCGGCACCCGGTCGCGTCGAAAAAATGCGGATCGCCGCCGCCGACGGCGCCGCCCTGAGCGGCGTGCCGGCATGACGGATACCGCGGAAAAGCAGCGCTCCTGGTTCGGCCGGTTAAAGGCCGGTCTCGCCCGCTCTTCGGCCAAGCTCGGCGACGGCATCGCCGGCATTCTCACCAAACGCCGGCTCGACGACGAGGCGCTCGACCAGCTGGAAGAGGTTCTGATCGCCGCCGATCTTGGCTGGGGCCTCGCCAAAGAGGCGACGCAGCGGCTGCGTCATGCCAAATTCAATCAAGAAGTTTCACCCGAGGAAGTCCGCCGCACATTGGCGCAAATCATCGAACCCTTCCTTGAGCCGGTCGAGCGGCCCTTGGTGCTCGATCCGTTGCGCAAGCCCAATGTCGTGCTTGTGGTCGGCGCCAATGGCAGCGGCAAAACCACCACCATCGGCAAGTTGGCCAAGCTGTTTCGCGAGCAGGGCAAGAGCGTCGTGTTGGTGGCGGGGGACACATTCCGCGCCGCCGCGGTGGAGCAGCTCAAGGTCTGGGGCGAGCGTGCCGGCGCGCCGGTGATCACCGGCCCTTCCGGCAGCGATCCCGCCGGCCTTGCCTTCACGGCGTTGGAACAGGCGCAGCGCGAGGGCAGCGACATTCTGCTGATCGACACGGCCGGGCGGCTTCACAACAAGGCCGATCTCATGGCCGAACTGCAAAAGATCCAGCGTGTGCTCAAGAAGCTCGACCCGACCGCGCCGCATGCCGTGCTCTTGGTGCTCGATGCCACGATCGGCCAGACGGCCTTGCAGCAGATACAGACCTTTCGCGACCTGATCGGCATTACCGGGATCATCATGACCAAGCTCGATGGCAGCGCGCGGGGCGGCGTCATGGTCGCGCTTGCGGAATTGTATACAATTCCCGTCCCCTATATCGGCATCGGCGAGCGGGTCGACGATTTGCGTCCCTTCGAAGCCGCCGCCTTTGCCCGCGGCCTCACGGGGATTGATAGTTAATCGTCTCTTAATTTACGATTGGGTATCTTGCGCGGGACGCGAATCGGTGAGATGAGTTGACGTTGCCTCGTGATGGGGCTTCGCCCTGGAGGCGAAACTGAGCGTAGCACGTCAGACCGTCTCGATCGTCGACGATCGCATTGACAATTTGGAAACTCTCGAGCGGCTGGCCCGTTCGTTGGGCGACGATATCGAGGTGCGCCGTTTTGCGCACCCCGTCGCCGCGCTCGACGCTTCGCTCTCAGCGCCGCCCGATCTCCTGATCGCCAACCTGGGGCTGCCGGAACTCGGCGGCGCCGAGTTTATTCGCCGGCTGCGCCAGCATCCCGCCGCCGCCGATCTGCCGGTTCTCGTGGTCATCGCCCATGACGACCGCGACCGCTATCTTCACGCGCTCGAGGCCGGTGCCAGCGACTACCTCCTCAGCCCGGTCGATCACCGCGAGTTTCGCGTCCGCGCCCACAATCTGCTGACGCTCAAACGTCACCGATCGCTGCTCAAACGGCGCGCGGCGGCAGCGGCGAAGAGCGAAAGGCGACAGCGCGACGAGTTGCAGCACAGCCACGAGATGCTGCTGCGCATCATCGATGCGATGCCGGTAATGGTCGGCGTCACCGACCGCGGCGGTCGTTTCCGCTTCGTCAACAGTTCGCTGGCGCGGCACTACGGCTTGCCCGCCGCGGAAATGATCGGAAAATTGCCGAGCGCCGTGTGCGGCGATGACGAGACCCGCGAGACAATGGCGCGCCATCGCCAGGTCATCGACGGGCAACGTTCCCCTGGTGCGTGGGAACAAGAGATCTCGCTGCCGGGCGGGCAGCGCCGCGTTCTCCTCAACAATCTTGCCTTGTTGCGCGACGACGAGGGTGAGCCCGCGCTGGTGGTATCGGCGGGCCTCGATATCACCGAGCGAACGGCGGCCGAGCGGGCGCTGTTGGCCGCCAAGGAGGAAGCCGAGCTTGCCAGTCGCAGCAAGACCGAATTTCTCGCCAACATGAGCCACGAACTGCGCACGCCCCTCAACGCCATCATCGGCTTTTCCCAACTCATGGCCGACGAGATGATGGGCCCGCTGGGGAGTGCGCGCTACACCAGCTATGCACGCGACATCTGCGCCAGCGGCCAGCATCTCCTGAGTGTGATCGGTGATATCCTCGACGTCTCAAAGCTCGAGGCCGGCGACATTGAGCTCGACGAGGACGAAGTCGAAGTCGCGCAAGTGATCCGCGACCTCCAGCATCTCGTGGTCGAGCGCGCCCGCGCGCTCGACATTGGCATCGATCTCGAAATGCCCGCCGACCTGCCGAAGATTCGCGGCGATGCCCTCAAGCTGAAGCAAATCCTCCTCAACCTCATCAGCAACGCGATCAAATTCAGCCATCACGGCGGACGCGTGGTCGTCCGCGGCGGGGTCAAGCCCGATGGGCTGCATTTGAGCGTGACCGACCACGGCATCGGCATGGACGACGGGGAAATCAAAACTGCGATAACGCGCTTCGGCCAGGTCGCGAGCGCGTGGAGCCGCAAGCACCACGGCACCGGCCTGGGATTGCCCTGGGCGATCGGCCTCATCGAACTCCATGACGGCAGGCTCGCGATTGACAGCGTCAAGGGACAGGGCACCACCGTCACTGTCGTGCTGCCCTCATCCCGGCTGGTGCCGGACTGCCCGTAGCGCCTCCGCGGTTGCATCGGCCCTGCCTGGGGCCAATTCTTCGCCGATCGAGCTCCTTCGCACGTCGCCAAGACGAGCGTCATCTGCGAGGATGGCGATATTCCCGGGGAGGAATGCGAATGGCCGACTACCGCGATCATTTGGCGAGTTTGTTGCCCGCCGCACCATTGTCGCGGCGCGCTTTTGTCGTGACCACGCTGGCGAGCGGCTTTGCCTTGTCGGCACAGCCGATATCGGCCGAGACCATCACCACCAACGCCGCGGGTCTGGTCGCGGGCGAGGTCCAAATCCCGGTCGTCGATGGGCTGATACCGGCCTACCGTGCCGCTCCGGCGAGTGGCGGCCCTTTTCCGACCGTGCTCGTCATCCACGAAATCTTTGGGGTTCACGAATGGATCAAGGACGTGTGCCGACGCCTGGCCCATGCCGGCTATTTCGCCGTGGCACCGTCCCTCAACGCGCGTCAAGGCGATGTCGCCAAGGCGCCCGATATGCCGAGCGTCATGGCAATCATGGGGCAAGTCCCGGATGCCGAAGTCGCCTCCGATCTCGACGCCACCATCGCCTGGGCAGCCACGACCGGCAAGGCCGACACCGAGCGGGTCGGTGTCACCGGATTCTGCTGGGGCGGGCGCCAGACCTGGCTTTATGCCGAGCACAATCCCAAGGTAAGGGCGGCGGTGGCGTGGTATGGTCCGCTCGGCTACCCGACCAATTCGCTGCACCCCAAAAATGCGCCGGACCTGATCGCGCAATTGCAGGTGCCGGTGCTCGGCCTTTACGGCGGGGCCGATGCCGGCATTCCCAAGAGTCAGATCGTGGCCTTTGCGGCAGCGCTCAAGCGGGCGGGCAAGGACTGCCAGGTCATCATCTATCCGGACGCGCCCCACGGTTTTGCCGCCGATTACCGCCCGAGCTATCGCGCCGCCGCCGCGGGCGATGGCTGGCAGCACATGCTGCAATGGTTCAAGGGGCACGGCGTCGCCTGATATCGGCGCGCTTGACGGCGCGCCCGGTTGGCGCATCCTTAGCCATCAGTTGACGGGAGGAACCGATGCCCGACAAGACCGAAGCGCATGCAAAACCCGAACTGCTGTCGCAACTGCCGGTGCGGCTGCATCACCACGCCTATGCGGTGAAGGACCAGGAGGCGAACCGCCATTTCCTCGAGGACATTATCGGGCTGCCGCTGATTGCGACCTGGTGCGAGCGCAATTTCAACAGAGCGGTGGGACGCGAGGTCGATTATTGCCACACCTTCTTCGGCATCGGCGACGGCGGCGCGCTCGCGTTTTTCCAATATGCCGATGAAGAAGTCTGGAAGAAGAGCAAGGCGATCCATCCCGAAATCGACGTCGCCTGGCACATCTCGCTCAAGGTGACGCAGGCGACGTTCGACGAAATCGTCGGCCGCCTCACCGCGCATAAGATCGCGTTCAACAAGATCGATCACGGCTACTGCCTGTCGCTCTATTGCCGGACGCCCGACCACATGCAGCTCGAGTTCACGGTCGATCCGCCCAATGCCGCGGAGATCGACAAGATGCGGCGCGCCGACGCGCATCGGGAACTGGCGCGATGGCTGGCCGGCGACCGACACGTCAATAATACCGATCGGCCGCACTGAGGCGGTCATCGGACCCGGGCTCGCCGCCGTGCCGGGCGCTCTCCGGCGTGGCGTCAGGTCAGGTCGCTTGCGTGGAGGCGCGCCCGGCGCGCGTGTCTTCGGGTTTGAGATAGGCCGTTAGCTCTGCCACCAAATGGTCGAACAACAGCCGCACGCGCCGGCTGGTGCGGAGATCCTCGTGCATCACCACCCAGCAATCGAGCATCAGGCGGAAGTCCTCGTGCAGCACCGGGACAAGCTCAGGTTGGCGACGCGCCAGCGCTTCCTGGCAGCCGCCAATGCCGTAGCCGGCGCGCAGCGCTTCCAACTGTGCCAAACCCGAATCGGTGCGCAGCTTGAACATGTCGCGGCTCGCCGGCGGCGACTGGTCGGCAAGCATCGCGTTGCCCCACGGATCGGCATCGAAACCGATGATCGTGTGGGTCCTCAATTGTGCCATGCTCGTCGGCATGCCGTGGCGCGCGATGTAATCGCGGTGAGCGTAAAGCGAGATCGACACCGGGCCGATATGGCGCGCCACCAGCGCCGCCTGGCTCGGCCGCACCATGCGCACCGCGATATCGGCGGCGTGGCGCAGCAAGTCTTCGATGCGGTCGGACAGCACTAATTCAAGTGCAATGTGCGGGTGGGCCTCGTGGAAGCGCGTCAACATCGGCGGCAGTACGGCCGCGCCCATGAACTCGCTTGCCGTCAGACGCACCGTGCCGCGTGCTTGTGCCGCCTCGCCCGAAGCGCTGCGCCTCAAGGCGGTCATGGCCGCCGCCATGGTTTCGGCATGCGGGCGGAGATCAAGGGCGGCCTGGGTCGGCTTGACGCCGTGGCGCGACCGCGTGAACAGCGGCACCCCAAGCCGGGCCTCAAACTCGGCGACCTGACGGCCGACCGTGGGTTGGGTCAGGCCCAGGTTGCGGGCGGCGCCTGAAAGGCTTCCGGCCTCAAGCACGGCCAGGAAGGCGCGGGCCAGGTCCCAGTCACCACCGGTCTGGTTCATGGTTTTTTGTATAACAGCGATAGGTATTTATGGAATTTATTTAGAGGTGGACCCTGTCAATGTGATGGACAGCCATTAGCAATGGAGGTCGTCATGATCGACAAGATCCTGGTTCTGGGCGCGACCGGCGGTGTCGGCGGCGAGGTCGCCCGGGCGTTTTTGCGGCGCGGCTGGCAGGTCACGGCGCTGACCCGCCGGCCCGAGGTGGTGGCGGAGCGGTTCGGGCATGCCCCGGGCCTCACTTGGCTGAAGGGCGATGCCATGAGCGCGGCCGATATTCGCCAGGCGGCCCGGGACGCGCGGTTCATCTTCCACGGCGCCCATCCCGCCAACTACGCAAATTGGCGGGAGTGGGGCATTCCGATGCTGGCCAACAGCATTGCCGCCGCGAAGGCGACCGGCGCGCGCCTGATCCTGCCGGGCAATATCTACAATTTCGGTGCCGATGCCGGGAGTTTCGTCGACGAGACCGCACCGCAGCATCCCGTGACGGAAAAAGGCCGGATCCGCGTGCGCATGGAGGAGATGCTCGACGAGGCGGCGCGCGACGGCGTGCGCTCGCTGGTGGTGCGCGCCTGCGACTATCTGGGCCCGCAATCGCCGAGCTCATGGTTTACCGGTGCGATGGTAAGGCCCGGCAAGCCGCTCGGCGCGATCACCTATCCAGGCACCCGCGATGTCGGTCATGGTTTTGCCTACTTGCCCGATCTGGCCGAGGCGGTGGCGCGTCTGTGCGAGATCGACGAGCGGCTCGGCGCTCATGAGGTGGTGCATTTTGGCGGCCATTGGTTCGCGCGCGGCACCGATTTCTGTGCCGCGGTCGGACGCGCGGCCGGCATCGCCGACCTGCGCGTGCGGCGCTTTCCGTGGTTCGCGATCTGGTTGGCGCGGCCGGTCTGGGGCCTGGCGCGGGGCTTGTGGGAGATGCGCTATTTGTGGCGCGAGCCGCTGCGGCTCGACAATCGCAAGCTGGTCGGGCTCATCGGTCCGGAGCCGCACACGCCGATCGATGAGGCGCTGCGCGCGACACTGGAAGGGATCGGGTGCCTCGCGCTGGCGGCGACCCGGGCTCAAACCGTCAAACGGCTGCGCGCGGCATGAGAAACTGGAAGCTTGCGCGGCGACGCTGGTGAGGCCGCTTGCGGCCCGGTTCGCGCGCGCTTCCCGGCCGCGCATCTCCGCCAAGGTTGCGCGTCCGGGGATTGTGCAAGCGGCCGCTATGCGGCGCGGTTGCGGCGGGGGGTAAGTGCCGCCTCGTCTTCGTCGAACAGCTCGGCCAGCTTTTCCAGCATGGTGCCACCGAGCTGTTCGGCATCGACGATGGTGACGGCGCGGCGGTAATAGCGCGTGACGTCGTGACCGATGCCGATGGCGATCAGCTGGACGGGCGACTCGCCTTCGATCTCGGCGATCACGTCGCGCAGATGCTTCTCGAGATAGTTGCCGGGGTTGACCGACAGGGTCGAATCGTCGACCGGCGCGCCATCCGAAATTACCATGAGGATGCGCCGCTGCTCGTGCCGGCCGATGAGGCGCTGATGCGCCCAGAGCAGTGCCTCCCCGTCGATATTCTCCTTGAGAATCCCCTCCCGCAGCATGAGGCCGAGACTCTTGCGGGCGCGGCGCCACGGCGCATCGGCGGCTTTGTAGATGATGTGCCTCAGATCGTTGAGACGTCCGGGATTGGGCGGCTTGCCGCTGGCAATCCAGCGCTCGCGCGATTGCCCGCCCTTCCAGGCGCGCGTCGTGAAACCCACAATCTCGACCTTGACGCCACAGCGTTCGAGCGTACGCGCCAGAATATCGGCGCTCATGGCCGCCACCGTGATCGGTCGGCCGCGCATCGAACCAGAATTGTCGATGAGCAACGTCACCACCGTGTCGCGGAAATTGGTTTCCTTCTCGCGCTTATAGGACAAGGGGTAAACCGGATTGGTGATGACGCGCGACAGGCGCGCGGTATCGAGCAGACCTTCCTCGAGATCGAACTCCCAGGCGCGCGTCTGCTTAGCCATCAGGCGACGCTGCAAGCGATTGGCGAGGCGCGAGATGACGGTCTGAAGATTCGAAAGCTGCTGATCGAGCAAGAGCCGCAGGCGCGTCAATTCGTCGGGGTCGCACAGGTCGGCCGCGTCGACGATCTCGTCGCACTCGGTGGTGAAGGGACGATAGCCGTGGCCCTCGTCCTTGAGATTGGACCGCGGCTGATGGCCCGGCCGGCCCGGCCGGCCTGGATCGTCCTCGCTGGTTCCGGGCATCAGCTCGCCCTCGATCTCGCCCGCGCCGGTGTCCTCTTCGCCGTCGCTGTCGGGCGCCCCGGCTTCGAGGGCGCCTTGGGCTCCGGAGGATCCGCCTTCGCCGCCTTCGCTTTCGCTGTCGCCCTGCTCGGAATCCTCGCCTTCGGACTCGGAATCGTCCGGTTCGGAATCTTGCTCGGCGTCGCCCAGGTCGATGTCGAGATCGCGGATCAGCTGCCGCGCGATCTTGGCGTAGCCATCCTGGTCCTTGAGATGCTTGGCGAGCTCGAGAAAATCGCGGCCGACCTTGCCCTCGAGAAAGGGCCGCCAGGCCGCGATCATGCGCCGCGCCGAAGGCGGCGGCACGGCGCCGGTCAGCGCCTCGCGCGTCAGGAGACGCACCGCTTCCGGCAGCATCGCGGCGTCGCGCTCGGTGACGTGGGCAAAACCCTGGCGGCGGCAACGTTCTTCAAGATGCGCTGCGAGATTGGTGGCGACGCCTGCCATGCGCTGCGCCCCCAACGCCTCGACCCGTGCCTGCTCGATGCCTTCGAACAATTGCCGCGCCCGATCGGCCTGCGGACGCCGCTTGGCGTGCACCGCATCGTCGTGGTAGCGCAGCCGCAAGGCCGCCGCGTCGGCGGCGCCGCGCAGCTGCGCCGCCTCTTCGCCCGCCAGCTCACGCCCGGGCACGGGCAGACGCACCCGCGTGCCGCCGACGGCCGGCAGCTCGGCGCCATAGACGACGCTAATGTCGTCGCGTTCCGCGATCGCGCGCACCGCCGCAGCGGTCGTCCGCTTGAAGACGTCGACGGGGGATTCGGCTTCCGCCATTTGCGTTCGGTGACCGCTGCCTATACCAACGTGGTGGGAACACCGGTTTCCCGGAGCTCGGTTCCGAAACAGCGCTGGTAATATTCCGCCACCGTCGAGCGCTCCATCTCGTCGCATTTGTTGAGGAAGGTGAGACGAAAACCGAAGGCGATGTCGTTGAAGATGCGCGCGTTCTCGGCCCAGGTGATCACCGTGCGCGGCGACATGACGGTGGAGATATCGCCGTTGATGAAGCCCGACCGCGTCAACTCGGCCAGCGCCACCATGGCATGGATGGTGCGGCGGCCTTCTTCATTGTCGTAACTCGGCGTTTTCGCCAGCACGATGTCGACCTCGGCGTCGTGCGGCAGGTAGTTCAAGGTCGCGACGATGTTCCAGCGGTCCATCTGGCCCTGGTTAATCTGCTGCGTGCCGTGGTAGAGGCCCGACGTGTCGCCGAGGCCGATGGTATTGGCGGTCGCGAACAGGCGAAACGCCGGATGCGGGCGAATCACCTTGTTCTGGTCGAGCAGCGTCAGCTTGCCGTCGACTTCGAGCACGCGCTGGATCACGAACATCACGTCGGGTCGGCCGGCATCGTATTCGTCGAAGCACAAGGCCGTCGGGTGTTGGAGCGCCCACGGCAGCATGCCCTCGCGATATTCCGTCACCTGCTGACCGTCCCTGAGGACAATGGCATCCTTGCCCACCAGGTCGATGCGGCTGATGTGGCTGTCGAGATTGATCCGGATGCACGGCCAGTTGAGCCGCGCCGACACTTGTTCGATGTGCGTGGATTTGCCGGTGCCGTGATAGCCGGCGATCAAAACCCGGCGGTTGTAGGCAAAACCGGCCAGGATCGCGAGCGTGGTGTCATGATCGAAGCGATAGGCGTCGTCGATCTCGGGCACTAGGTCGGACGGCGGCGCTGAAAACGCCGGCACCTGCATGTCACTGTCAAGACCAAAGGTCTGGCGCACCGACACGGTGATGTCGGGTCGATCCAGGGATTGGCTACTGTCATTGGCGGAATTCATGGGGCCTCAGGAGGGGAAGTAACTGGCTTTCAAGGTGGCGTAGGCTCGGTTGATGATCTTAAGCCTTTCCTCCGCCGCCTTGTCGCCGCCATGGGCGTCGGGGTGGTGCATTTTAACCAATTGTTTATAGCGCGCTTTGAGCGCCGCCAAAGTGAGCGGCAGTGCGAGATCGAAGGTTTCGAGCGCCAGTTCCTGCTGGGTTGCCGGCCGGGCACGGGATTTGGCGCGCGGCGCCTCCTCGAAGTCGAACAGGCCAAAATCGCGAACGCCGTTGCCGAAGCGCCAGGCGACGCGGTGACCGAACTTCCAACTCGGCCGCTGCCCGACCATATCCTTGCGCAACTCGGCCTCGATCTCGGCCTCGTTCATGCCGGCGTAATAATTCCACGATGCGTTGTAGGATCGCACGTGATCCAGACAGAACCAGTAGTAATTGCGCAAATCGTCGCGTGAGCGGGGCGCACGATATTCTCCGGTGCAGCAACAGCCCGGATGGTCGCACGGCCGCGCCAGCGGCGTGTTTTGATCCAACGCCGCGCGGTCGGAATAGGGAATCGGACGAGACATCTATACCAGTATGGGATGCGGCCCCGACCAACACAAGCGCAGGAAGGCAGGCGACTGCCATCGCATCGCAGCGATTGACAAGGCGTTTTGCGGTTATCAGGCTTGGTCTGATGGCCACCATCGATCGTCTGCGGCAGCGGCTGACGGCAGCATTTGCGCCGTCGCGCCTCGATATATATGACGAATCGCATCGCCACGCCGGCCACGCGGGGTCCCGGCCGGGCGGGGGCACGCATTTCCAAGTGACAATCGTCGCGGCCGCTTTCGCCGGTCAGAGCCGGGTCGCGCGGCAGCGCGCGGTCTACGATGTGTTGGCCGAGGAGCTGGCCACCGATATCCATGCGCTGAGCCTGACAGCGCTGACACCGGTTGAAGCGGCCTCCCAAGGCCGAGGTTAAGGCGCCGGTCGCGGGTTGGTGGCGGGGATCATGCCTGACCCCGGTCCGGACGCCGCCCACCGTCCGGGAGCCGCCCTATTGCCGGTCCCGCCTGGCAGCCTCAGGGCGGCCTGCGAACCTGTCTTGATTCCGACTTGCCGCGAAGGCGGCAAGAGGCGGCATGGGCGCCGCCGTCGGCAACGCCTCGGTCCTTTCCGGCCTTCTGCGCCCATGGTTCGGGTTCGTTAGACCGTCGTCGCCGGTTGATCCGAAAATTGCCCGGCGTGTGAGCTGCCTCACTATCCGCTCCGACAGGCGAGCCTTAGGTTGGGGTGAAGATGTTGCGTTGCCCGTGCCGCGCGGCAACGCCGGACCGGTCTTGCCGGTTACCGGGGACGCGCCGGAGCCGGGCAACGCCATCAGGAGGAGACAGGCAAATGGACAACCACACAAATCGAGCATTCGATCCGACATTGGCGCCGCCTCCGGGACCTGCGCCGACCGCCGCGCTCAGCCACGGCATTGCCATCGAGTACCAGGCGTTGGCGCGCTCCTTTTCGAAGGGCGACCACGCGGGCGTGCTGTTCCTGCTGGCGAGTTGCTACTACCCGACCAGCGGCTTCACCATTTTTTTTGAGGAGAACGCCGGCAAATACCAGTTGATGGAGCGGCCTCCGACAGGGGTGTTCTTGAATCTGGTCACGTATTACGCGGCGTGCTGGCCGACACAAGGCGTCTCGTTCGAAGCGGATGACCTGCCGAAGCAGGTGACGATTGTCGATGCCCAGGGCGAGCATGTGGTCAAGGTCCGCCATTGGCGGTGAAGCGCATAAGGCCGTAGCGCAACGGCCGCATCGCGTGTCGGGCCGGAGCGAACGGGTCGATCAAGGTTCTCTCAGCGGGCCGTGAGGGGGCGGGCCTCGCCGCTGGCGCCGAGTTGAGTCGGCGGCGGCGGGAGCTGGCCCGCCTGCTGCAGCATTTCCTCGAAACTGTCACCGACCGTTCCGGTGAGGAAGTTCACCACATCCTGCCGTTTGCGTTCAGAACCCGTTCTCGCCGCGGCAACCAGGTCATGAAGGCGGACCCTTTGCGTCTCGGTCAAGGTCGCGATCAGCGGACTGTCGGCAGGCAGATTGAGCGACGTGCTGAGCCAGGCGAGATCACCCGGTGTCAGCATATCGTCCGCTTGGCTCCCGGGCGCCACCGCGAGGGCCATTGCCAAGACCAACACCCAGCCAATGATGCGCGTCATACCGTCCCCGTCCCCGGGAAACATGCCGCCGCTATAATAGCGCGAACAGAACGGAGCGGTATCGGGCGGAGCGTCGAGGATGGGGCCCAAGGAACTGATCGAGGCGTGGGTCGCCGCGTTCAATCGCGGCAAAGCGGATGAGATGGCGGCGTTCTATCACGATGACGCGGTTAATCACCAGGTCGCGCTGGAGCCGGTAACGGGCCGCGAGGCGATCCACGCGATGTTCGCGCGGGAATTTGCCCAGGCGAGGATGGTGTGCATCGTCGAAAACATCTTCGCCGATGGCGATTGGGCGATCCTTGAATGGCGCGATCCGTTAGGCCTGCGCGGCTGCGGCTTTTTCCGGATCACGGACGGCAAGATCGCGTTCCAGCGCGGCTACTGGGATCGGTTGTCGTTTCTGAAATTGCACAATCTGCCGATACCGCGCTGACGCCGGCGGTCGCACCGGGTCAACTTCGTCCCTGACGATCGATCGGGGACGGGCGGCGAGAGATCTGGACCAGCCGCAGCGCCCGACCCCAGAGGATGCCGGCGAGGAGCGCCCCGGTGGCACCGAATTCAAGCGTCAGCCCGGGATCGCCGCGCAGTTCCGGCCATCGGCCATAGGTGTAGCCCATGGCGTAGCGCAGGATGAGGACCGCGATCACGATGAGCAGCGGTGCGACGCTGCCGGGCACCACGACGCGGCCCGGTTCGCGCCGCCGCACGGCGTCGCCCGGCACCAGGTTCCAACCAATCGCCACACCGATTGCCAAGCTCACCGCGAACGCCGGAATTGCCAGGGTCAAGTCGGCCCTGCTGGTCGCGATGTCGAGCAGACCGATGGCCAGCACGATCGCCGGCAACGCGAACATCGGTGCGAGCGCGCGCTCGCGCGTCGACACGTTGCGTACGCCGAGCCATAGCATTACCGCGAACAGCGGCCAAACCCAGAAGGGTGTGTGCGCGAGCGCCGCAATAATTCCGGTCATTCGTAATTGGCATCGAGGCGGGCCGCCCATTCGTCGTGCAACAGGGCGAAGAGCACATGATCCTGCCAGCGGCCATCGATGCACAGATATTCCTTGGCGTAACCCTCTTCGCGGAAGCCATTCTTCATGAGCACCGCGCGGCTGGCGCGGTTATGGGGCAGGCAGGCGGCCTCGACGCGGTGCAGCTTGAGCCGGCCGAAGGCAAAACCCACCATCAGCGCCAGGGCTTCCGTCATGTAGCCTTGTCCGGCGAAACGCTGCCCCATCCAGTAGCCAAGTGAACCCGATTCGGCGACGCCGTGGCGGATCTGACTGAGACCGATGCCGCCCAACAAGACACTGTCCGCGTTGCGGTAAAGGAAGAGGTTATAACCCTGGCCGCTGCGCCATTCGGCGGCGTAATGGAAAAGGCGCTGGCGAAACGCGGCGCGGCTCAACGCGTCAGGCGCCCACACCGGCTCCCATGGCGTCAGGAAGCTGCGCGACGCTTCGCGCAGTCGCGCCCATTCATCGTAATCCTCGCGTCCCGGCGCCCGCAGCGTGACGCGGCGTCCCACAAGACGTGTCGCCGGGGGCTCGGCGCCGGCAAAGAGGCGCGGCAGGCGCAGAAGGTTTGAACTCACCGTTGCCGCTCAGTTGCTCAGGCTTCGAGCCGTTCCGCGACACGCGCGTAAGGTTCGAGCCTGCCGACCGGCCCCAGTGCCGCAATGGTCGGTTTGCCCGAACGGATGCGGCGGGCGACGCGCTTGACGCCGTCTTGATCGACGGCATCGATCTTGCGCACCAGCTCCGCCATGTCGAAAGGCGTGCCGTGGACCAGCATGTATCCGGCCTGCTGTTCGACCCGCGTCATCGTGCTCTCGAGCGACATGAGGAGGCCCGCCTTAAGCTGGGCGCGCGCCCGTTCGAGCTCGTCCGTGCCAAAGCCGTCGCCGAGGCGGCGGATCTCGTTGGCCAGCACCGGGATCAGTTCCGGCAAGGCATCGGCGCCGGTGCCGGCATAGACGCCGAACACGCCGCCATCACTGAATGGGCTGGCAAAGGAATAGACCGAATATACGAGACCGCGCTTTTCGCGCACCTCCTGGAAGAGACGCGACGACATGCCGCCGCCGAGTGCGGTCGAAACCAGGGACGCGGCGTAGTAATCGGGATCGCCGTAGCTGAATCCGGGAAAGCCGATGAGGAGGTGCGCCTGCTCGAGGTCGCGCTCTTCGCGGAAGTCACCGCCGACATAACGCGCCGGATCGCTCAAGGCGCCGTTGCGCATCGGCATGTCGGTAAAGAGCCGTTCCGCCATGGTCACCAGCTCATCATGGCCGATCTTGCCGACCGCGATCAGCAGCATGCGCGATGTGGCGTAGTGGTCGTGCATGTAATTGGCGACGGTGTCGCGGTTCATGCGGCGGATGATGTCGGCGCGGCCCAGTACCGGTTGCCCCACCATCTGGCCGGGGAAAGCGGTTTCCTGGAAATGGTCGAAGACAATATCGTCGGGCGTATCGTTGGCCTGGCCGATCTCCTGCAGGATGACACCGCGCTCGCGCTCCAGCTCCGCCGGATCGAAGATCGAGCGCTGCAGGATGTCGGCGAGCAGATCGAGCGCCAACGGCACATCCTCTTTCAGCACTTTGGCGTGATAGGCCGTGTGTTCGCGCGAGGTATAGGCATTGAGGTGGCCGCCGACATCCTCGATCTCGGAAGCAATCGCGAGCGCCGAGCGTCGCTCGGTGCCTTTGAACGCCATGTGCTCCAGCATATGGGAGACGCCGTTGATCGCTTTCGGCTCGTGTCGTGTGCCGATGGCGACGTAGACGCCGATCGACACGGTCTCGACGCTCGTCACCGTGTCGGTAATGACCCGCATACCATTCGAGAGTTTGGAAAGACGCACGCTCATGCCGCGACCTCACGAAGCGGGCGGGCATGACTCCGGATATAGTCCTCGACCGCCGCCACGCTATTGGGAAGACTGAGCAACCGCTCGGGCCGTTCCAGCAAATCGGCGAGCCTCGGCGGCAGCTTGGGCCGCACACCGATGGCGCGCTCGATTGCGTCGGGAAATTTGGCCGGATGCGCAGTTGCCAGTGAAACGATCGGCGCCTTTCCCGCGATGGCCCGGTGGGCACGCGCCGCCGCGACCCCGACCGCGCTGTGAGGGTCGAGCATGACCTGGCTCGCGCGCCAAGTCCGCGCGATCTCGGCCAGCGTGGCGTCGTCATCGAAGGAATAGGCGGTAAAGAGCCGCTTGGCGTCGCGCCATTCCGCCGCCGTCACCGGCATGGCGCCGGTGTTGCGGAATCGCGCCATCGCGTCGGCGACGGCGTTTGCGTCGCAATCCTTGAGTTCGTAGAACAGGCGTTCGAAATTGCTCGCGACCTGGATGTCCATGCTGGGCGACAAAGAGGGTGTGACCACGCCGAGGCTCATGGCGCCGTCATTGAAAAAGCGGGCCAATATGTCGTTGCGGTTGGTGGCGATGACAAGATCGGCGATCGGCAATCCCATCCGGCGCGCGACATGGGCGGCATAAACATTGCCAAAATTGCCCGTGGGAACGACAAAACTCACCCTTTGATCGGGCGCGCCCAGGGCCAGTGCCGCCGTCGCGTAGTAGACGGTCTGTGCCATGATCCGGGCCCAATTGATCGAATTGACTGCCGACAGATTGTGGGCGATGCGGAATGGCGTGTCGGCGAACATCGCCTTCACCAAGTCCTGGCAATCGTCGAAGCTGCCCCTGATACCGAGTGCGTGGACGTTGGGGGCGGCGATCGTGGTCATCTGACGGCGCTGGATCTCGGAAATGCGTCCTTCCGGGTAGAGAATGAAAATGTCGGCCGTGCCACGCCCGCGGATGGCCTCAATGGCGGCCGCCCCGGTGTCGCCTGAGGTGGCGCCGACGATGGTCACGCGGCTGCCGCGCCGCCGCAGAACCTCGTCCAGGAGACGCCCCAGGAGCTGCAGGGCGTAGTCCTTGAAAGCCAGCGTCGGACCATGGAACAGCTCCAGCAGATACAACCCAGGGGAGAATTCACGTAGGGGCGCCACCCGTTCGTCGTCGAACGCTGCGTAGGTCTCGGCCACGATCTGGTCAAGACGGGCGGCGGTCAAAGCGGATCCCGAGAAGCGCCCGACCAGTCCGGCCGCAATTTCCGTATAAGGCCGACCGCGCCACCCGCGCCATTCCACCGCTGACAGGCTAGGCCATTGAACCGGCACATAAAGTCCGCCATCGGGTGCGAGCCCGCGCAACAATATTTCCTCGAACTCGAGACGTTCGCGCCGGGGCCGGCCATCGCGGGTGCTGACATACTGCACAGGACTGATCCTTGGGAGGATGAATTCCCAGCCTATCGCCTGCCCGGCCCTGCCGCAACAGGGGGGCGTTGGCGCCTCAGGGTTTCAATTTGTAGCCCCGCGCGAACAGGAAATGAGCGAGTGCGAGGAGAGCGCCGTTGATCGCGATCATGATCGCGATCCCGATCGTGAGCGAGCCGTCGGCGTGAGCGATGAAGCCGGCGCGAAATCCGTCGATCATGTAGAAGAACGGATTGAAGTCGGCGACGAAGCGCAACGAGGCGGGCAGTCGATCGATCGAGTAGAAGGTGCCTGACAAAAACGACAGCGGCATCACGAGGAAATTGGTCACGGCGGCAATGTGGTCGTACTTCTCGGCCCACAGCGCCGCAAGGATGCCGAGCACCGACAGCAGCAGCGATGCCGCGACCCCATGAAACAATATCAGCCGCCAGTCGGCGATGTTGACATGGACCGCGATGATCATGGCGATGGCGACGGCGGAACCGCAAATGAGGCCGCGGGTGACGCCGCCCAAGGCGAAGCCCCATACCAGTTCCGCCGGGCTCAGGGGCGGCATCAGCAAATCGCTCATGCTGCCCTGGATCTTGGCGATCATCAGCGACGAGGTGGTGTTGGCGAAGGCGTTTTGAATCATCGCCATCATGATGAGGCCCGGCGCCAGGAATTGTGCGAACGGCACACCGGCAACGGCGCCGCGCTGGCCGGCGAAGGCCAAGAGGAAAATCGCGAGAAACAACAGCGTCGTCACCACCGGGGCGATCACGGTCTGCATCGAGACTTTGAGAAAACGTCGCACCTCGCGCAGATAGAGCGTCCACAGGCCAAGCCAATTGACCGCGCCGAACTGGCGTACGCGTATCCGCGGTTCACCGCTCGCGGCAAAAGCGGCGAGCAGATCCGTTTTTTCCAACAGCACGAGGCGTTCCCGTCGTTTCTTATCGGGCCGCGACTCTATGGCGCGTCTCACCATCGAACAAGCCAGCTGCTAAGATGGGTGCCATGAGCGCAAGGCGGGTCGCGACGTTGCTCCTGGGCGGCAGAGGCATGCGTTCCCCGCTTTGCGCGCTCGCTCCCCGGCCTAGCCTTCCTTGCCCGCGTCGCTGCCGATGACGGCACGTCGGGCGGGGCCCATGACGATGGCGGTTCTGGAGCGAGCGGCGGCCGCCCATCTCGCGCGCTATGCGAGTTCGAGCGAGAATTTGCGACGCCTATTGATGCACCGCGTTGCCAAGGCGGCGCGCGGGGATGAGGCCGCATCCGCGGAGGGCCGATCCCTGGTCGAGGCCCTGATCGCGCGCTTCGCTCGCGCCGGTTTGCTCGATGATGGCGGCTATGCGGAGGCCAAGGCGGCGCGGCTCTCGGGCGCCGGCGCCTCGACCCTGAAGATTCGCGGCTGGCTGATGCAGAAAGGGTTGAGCCGCGCCGAGGTCGACCGCGCGATCGCGGCGCTCGGGGAGCGTGGCGAGGGATCGGAATTGACGGCGGCCTGCATCTTCCTGCGGCGCCGACGGCTCGGCCCCTATCGTCCGCCCGACCACCGCGCTTCGTTCCGACAAAAGGATCTGGCGGCATTGACGCGTGCGGGCTTCGCGCTTGACCTGGCGCGCAAGTTGCTGGCTGCGGCCGACATCGCCGCCCTCGAAGCGATGGCACGTGGCGACGAACCTTGAGCCCGCGGCGGCCTGAACCGGTCGTCGGCGACCGTGTCAGGCAAGCTGCGCGCGCAACCGGCACCCGATCAGCCAGCGAGGGCGGCGATCAGCCGCGATCGCGGGGTGCGCGGAACCGGGTGACCTGCGAGGGATCGCCGGCGTGGGCCTCGGCAACAATCTCCGGCTCGCGCACAAAGACCGTTTGCGCCGGAAGCGCGAGCGCGATCCCTTCGGCTTGAAACCGTCGCATCACGCGGCGGTTGAATTCGCGCTGTACCGGCCAGCGGCCTTTGTCGGTACAGACGATTTGCCCGACCAGGGTCACGCTCTGCCCCTCGACCCTATCGACACCCCAATACTGCAGATCGCTGAGCATGTGCGGCTTGAACTCGGGCTCCTGGCGCATCGCCGACGCGATCTCGGCGAGCAGGCGCGCGGCGCTGTCGGTGTCCTCGCCCAGCGCGAGGTTAACACTGACCCCGGCGTTGCCGATGCCGCGATTGGTGTTGACGATCATGGTCACGGAGCTGAAAGGAACGGTATGCACCGCGCCGGCGCCGTCGCGCAGCCGCATGCTGCGGATCGTCAATTCTTCGACCGTGCCGGCATGACCGCCGCCGATATCGACAAAGTCGCCGATGGCGACCGTGTTCTCGATCAGGATGAAGAGGCCGTTGATGATGTCGCGCACCAATTGCTGCGAGCCGAGGCCGACGGCGATGCCGATGATGCCGGCGCCGGCCAATAGCGGACCGATGTTTACGCCGAGCTGCGACAGAATGATGATCCCCGCCATCGTGATGATGGCGATCAAAATCGTGGAGCGTGCCAGCGGCAACAGCGTGCGCAGCCGCGCGCCGACCTGGGCCTGACGCACCGGACTGCCGCCGGTCAAGGCGCGCTCGACCGCGGCATTGACTAGCTCCCACACGATCACCGCGATGACGACGACGAACGCGATCGAGACAAGGGTGCCCAGGGTTTGGCGCACCGGTTGCTGTTCGAGCCAGCCGATAACGTCAACGCCCCAGGCTTGCAGCAACAGCACGACGGCGAGGGTGTAGATGACGGCAGAAATCCCGAAGACCAGCGCCGGCAAATAGCGATTGGCGCGGTTCGGCAAACCGGGAAATCGGCGCCGCCAGTCGCCGGACAGCTCGAAACCGCGACGGTTGAGAATATGAACAAGCCTGGTGGCGAAGGCGGCGCCGACCAGGACCGCGAGGCTTGCCCCGGTGGCGCGCAGGACGAAACCGACACCGCCGTGCAGATCGACGATATAAGAGCCGAAGCTGCCGAGAATGTAGAGGATGGCCAAGATGTGCCAGATGTCGGCGAGGCCGGAGCGGACCGTATGGAAGAGGCCGGTCGACGGCGCTGCCTCGGGATCGCTGCGCAGGATGGCGCTCACGGCAGCATGGTTCTGGAGCACCACCACAATCGCCAGCCCGGCAAGGACGATGGTGGTGAGTCGCAGGATCAGATCGTCGATGGCGGCAGGGGCGCCGAGAAGCGTCAGGAGCTGCGCCGCCGCGAAGCCATAGACCGCCCAAAACACAAAACGCCGCGTCCAAATGTAGACGTAGGTCCGCGATTCCTCGCCGAGCCGGAGAAAATAGAGATAGACCGGCGACAGGAGCATGACCCAGGCCGCCGCCATCAGCGCCTGGGAGCGGAGGATGGCGGCGATCGCCACCGCCGCGATCGGCCGCGCCGGCCAGATCGGGGCGAGTGCCGCCAGCACCAGCGTCGCCACCGCCACGAAAACCGCGATCGGGACCCACGCGAGCACCAGCATGATCACGAACTGCGGCAGCCAACGCAGGAATTGTTCGCGGTGCCTTGCGACGATGCGGGCGCGCATGGGCCGCAACAACCGTCCCGCCGCGATCGCGGCGATGGTCGCGCCAACAAAAACAATCGCGAGCCGCGTCAGTGCATCGAGCCACGCGCTCCGCGCCCTTGCCGACGTCGCTTGCGCCTTAATCCAGCGGATCGCCGAAGGTGCGGCGCGCGCAATGCCGATAATGTTGAGCGTTTCGTTGGCGATCTCGCCGAACTTGGCCGCCACGCCCTCGACCACGCTTGGTGCCTCGCTCTCCGCCGCAGGCGCGGCGCTTAGAGCCGTACCTGTCGCCGGGCCAGCGCCTTTCTGCGCCGCGATGAGGGCCTGAAGCTCGTTGATGAGCTGCGTTCGCTGCTTATCGTTTTGCAGAATACCAACGAGATTTTGGAGATCGCCCGCGGGAGCCGCTGGACTGGCGTTGGGCTGCTGCGCGCCGGTCTTTGCGCTCGCTGCGGCGGCGACGGCGGTGACGGCATTGAGGGCGGGTTGGCCCGACGCCGGCACGGCCATCAGCCCGAACGCCACGATTGCGAGCCCGGCGACGCTGCGCATGCGTCGCAAATAAGGGTAGGCGCGGCGCATGGCAAGCTCTCAAATGCGGGTGAGCGCCTTAAGTGCCGCGCCCAAGAGCCCGACGCCCGACACCGCAAGAATGCCGCCCGAAATGCGGTTGAGCCAGGCGAGGTGGAAGCTGCCGGCGAGACGCTGCAGCCAGAAAAGGCCAAAACTCAAGCCCAACCACCACACCAGCGAACCCGCAAACACGCCCAACACCAGCATGCCGAGCGTGAACATCCCGGCGCTTTCGGCGACGCCGACCTTGGCGAAGATTGCGGCGAAGGCGAGAATGGTGATCGGATTGGTGATGGTGAGGGCAAACGTCGAAAAATAAGCCGTGAAGCGCCGTTCACCGGAAAGCGGCACGGTTTCGCGCTCGGTCGGCGGCACCAGCAAGGTACGCACGCCGACGATTACCAGGAAAATGCCGCCAGCGGCGCCGAACCAATCCTGATAGGAGAGCAGCCAGTCGCGCAGAAAGGTCAGACCGGCGGCGGCGATGACGCCGAAGATGGTGTCGGCGGTGGCGGCGCCAAGGCCGGAGATGAACCCATAGACCGGACCTTCGAACACGGTGCGGCGGACACACAGGACGCCGACGGGTCCGACCGGCAACGCAATCACGATACCGATGGCGACGCCCTTCAGGAGCGCGATCAGCAGCAACGCCGCCGGCAATAGAGGCATGCCCGGCAGTCTCAGGGATGCGTCTCGTTGGCGCAACGGGAAATAGGCGATCCGTTGCCCTTGTTTGTGGTAGCGTCGCGCTACCGACGCACAGGCACCGCCTGCCGGGCGATTAAGATGATCGGGATTGAAGAGCCTTCATGCCGGCTTGCAGCCATCCTTGCCGCGGATCGCGCGGGCGATGCGCACGCGCTCGGCGAGGATGCTGCCGCCCGCAGCGCGCACGGCCGCGCGACGGTTCGGAGGATCGGGGCATGAACGAGGCGCGACGCCTAGCGGCAATTCTGGCCGCCGACGTTGCCGGCTACTCGCGCCTCGTCGGCGACGATGAGGAAGGCACGGTCGCACGGCTGAAGTCGATCCGGGCCACGATCGTCGATCCCAGCATCGCCGCCAATCACGGCCGCATCGTCAATACCGCCGGCGACAGCGTGCTGGCCGAGTTTGCCAGCGTCGTCGACGCGGTCCGCGCCGCCCTCGCGATCCAGAGCGAGATCGCTCAGAACAACGCGCCGGTGCCGCCCGACGAGCGGATCGAATTTCGCATCGGCATCCACCTCGGCGATGTCATGGTGCAGGCCGATGGCGACCTGCTCGGCGACGGCGTCAACATCGCGGCGCGGCTTGGAACCCTGGTCGGGCCGGGCGGCATCTGCCTGTCGGAGGATGCCGTCCGCCAGGTCGAGGGCAAGGTCGAAGCCCGGTTTACCGACGCCGGCAGTCGCGCGCTGAAGAACATCGCGCAGCCGCTGCGCGTCTACACCGCTCTCGCCGGCATCGACCGGCGTGCCAAGTCCAACGGCCGCGACGCCGCGCCCGGCCTGCGGCGCCGGCGCAGCCCCTTGCGGCTTGCCATCATTTTGGGCGCGGTGATTCTGTTCGTTGTCGGGAGCCGGGCCATCAACTTGTATTTCAATAAGGCCGGCGACACGGTCGCGCCGCGGCCGCTTGAACGGCTGTTGCAGCGACACGATGCGCCACGGTTTTCCATCGTGATCCTGCCCTTCACCAATCTTTCGGGCGATGCGAGCCAGGACTATTTCGCCGACGGCATTACCGAGAATCTGACCACCGATCTGTCGCAGGTCCCCGGCATGTTCGTGATCGCACGCAACACCTCCTTTTCCTATAAGGGAAAGGATATCGACGCCCGCACGATCGGCAGGGAACTCAATGTCCGCTATGTCTTGGAAGGCTCGGTGCAGCGCGATGGCGACCGGGTACGCGTCAATGCCCAACTGATCGACGCGGCGAGCGGCGCCCATCTTTGGGCCGACCGTTTCGACGAGGCAAAGGGCGATCTCTTTAAGCTTGAGGACGAGATCGTGGCGCGTCTCGCCAACTCGCTCGGGCACGCCGTCGAGACGGTGGAAAGCGAGCGTGCCGTCAACACGCGCTCGCGCAATCCCGATTCGGCTGACCTCACTTTGCGTGCCATGGCCGCAGACAATCAGTCGCAGTTGGGTAACGATCGCGACAAAGTCGCCGAGGCGCGTGCGCTCTACGGCCAGGCGCTTCAGCTCGATCCCAACAATTACCACGCCCTGGTTGGTTCTGCGTGGCTCGATGTCGAGGACGTCGCTTACGGTCACGCAGGGCCGGGCCAGATCAAGCACGGCGAAGATCTGGTCGAGCGCGCGCTGGCGCAAGCGCCGGGGCAGGCCGAGCCCTACGTCGCCAAGTCGATGCTGGCGCTCTTGTCGCGCCGGCCTGACGTGGCGGCGACCGAGGCGGCGCGCGCCATCGAGCTCGATCCCAACAACCCTAACGGCTATGGCGCGTTGGCCTGGGCGCAGACTCTGGCGGGCCATAACCAGGAAGCGCTTGCCGACATCGACAAGGCCATCGGCCTGAGCCCGCGCGATCCGGCGCTCGGATTTTGGCTCTATTTGCGCGGTGGCGCTCTGGTCAACCTCAAGCGCTATGACGACGCCGCCGCCGCCGAGCAGGCGGCGATCGACGCGCATTTCAGCGGCTCGCCCGCCTATCTCACCATGGCGGTCGCCTACGCACTCAAGGGCGATATCGCGAAGGCGCAGGCGGCAATTGCAGTGGTGCGCGAAGCCGATCCTCGTATATCCTTGAAAAGTCTGCACGCACTGAGCGCAACCACCGATTGGCCGCGTCCTTATTGGGAGGGACTGCGCAAAGCGGGATTGCCGGAGGGCTGAGATTTAAGGAGAATGGCATGGCACAGAGCATCGCCGCCAAGGCACACGACTTCTCTTTCACCACCATCGATGGCGGGCCGCTGCCGCTGGCGCAATTCCGGGGCAAGCTCTTGCTGGTGGTGAATACCGCATCGCAGTGCGGCTTCACGCCGCAATACCGCGAACTGCAGGCGCTCTATGAAAAATACCGCAGCAAGGGTCTCACCGTGATCGGGGTGCCGTCGAACGATTTCGGCGAGCAGGAACCGGGGAGCAATGCCGAGATCAAAAAATTCTGCAAGGACAAATACGCCGTCGACTTCCCGCTCGCCGCCAAGGAAAAAGTCAGTGGTGCCGACGCGCACCCGTTCTATCAATGGGCGGCGAGCCAAGGCGGCGAAGCCGCAGCGCCGCGTTGGAACTTCCACAAATACCTGATCGGCCCCTATGGCGATCTCGCTGGTGTTTACCCCACGCAGGTCAAACCCCTCGACCGCACCATCACCGACGATATCGACCGCTTCATCGCCACCTCGACGGCCTAGTCCCGCGTCCGCTCCGCGTGCCGGCGGCCCGATGGTGAGCGGCCCCGCTCACGCTCGCTCGCGGGCGGGAGGCCGGTAGCGACGAAGCGATGGGCGCCGCACCTGACGCTAGCGCAGGATTTCTACCAGCAGGACCCATGCGCCGATCATGCCGGCGACAACCGCGACAATCGTGGCGAGCGCCACCCAGTAGAGCCCGCCGCCATCGCCGGTAATCAAGCTGATGCCGGCGACGATAATCGGCAGCGACGCGAGTTGCCCGAGACAGAGTCGCAGAAAATATTGGCCGCGGGTCGCGCCGCCGGCACTGGCGGCACCGGAGCCGATGCGGACCAGTGAGACGGTCATGATCAAACCGAAGACAATGAACTCGATGCCGAGCGCCATTGCGCTCTGCTCGGGGATCAGCCCCAAGAGCCCGACGATCAGCAAGGACAGCAAGAGCAGCAGCGCCTCGACGGCGCGCCCCGATACGGCGCGTGACGACAGTACGCGCTGCAGATTGAGCGAGATGGCGACGAACACCAGACCCGCCAACGCCGCCCCGGCCGCGGCTTGTGTGGAAAAGAAATCGTGCCATGTGTCGAGATTGAACGCAGCCATCGAGGCGGCCCCCGCACCTGAACGCTCGGCCATTATTACAACGAATTAAGTTGCTCTCGCCGCTTCAATCGCTTGATTCGGGCGGCGTGCCCGGCTAAATCCGGGCCCACGGCAGGATCCCGACCGTTCGGCCGGGACCAAGAGCAAGCGACAGGTCAGTTTGGATGGAAGCCAAAATCGAGGTGCGGCACTTGACCAAGCGGTTTGGCCCGATAACCGCGGTCAATGACGTCACTTTCGCTGTCGGGCGCGGTGAGGTGTTGGGTTTTCTTGGCCCGAACGGCGCCGGTAAGTCGACCACGATGAAAATGATCACCGGCTTCTTGGCGCCGACGCGCGGCACAGCCGTGATCTGCGGCCTCGACATGATCGACCAGCCGCTCGAGGCGAAGCGCCATGTGGGATATCTGCCGGAAGGCGCGCCGGGCTATCCCGACATGACGCCCTCGGGTTTTCTCGCTTTTGTCGCCCGGATTCGCGGCTTTGATGGCGCCGAAGCGAAACGCCGCATCGCGCTGGCGGTCGAACGCACCACCCTCGCCTCGGTCTTGGAACAGCCGATCGAGACGCTGTCGAAGGGCTTCAAGCGCCGTGTCGGCCTGGCGCAGGCGCTGTTGCACGATCCCGAGGTGCTGATCCTCGACGAGCCAACCGACGGGCTCGATCCCAACCAGAAGCACGAAGTGCGCAATCTCATCACGACGCTCGCGCCGGAAAAAGCCATCGTCATTTCGACCCACATCCTCGAGGAGGTCGATGCGGTGTGTTCCCGCGCGATCGTGATCGCGGGCGGACGCGTGTTGATCGACGACACACCCGGCAGGTTCGCGGCACGCTCGCGGCTGCACAACTCGGTCCGGCTGATGCTTGCGGACCCGGCGATCGACGCCCGCACCGCGCTGTTGCGCTTGCCCGGCGTGGTCGCGGTCGAGCCGATCGAGGACGGCGAAGGCAGGGCGTTCCTGGTGGTGCCGCAGGAAGGCAGGGCAATCATCGCCGAAGTAACCGATCTGGTGCGGACCGCCGGCTGGCCGGTCGCGGCACTGCGCGTTGAGCGAGGCAGGCTCGACGATGTGTTCCGCGACATCACCGCCAAGGCCGCGTAGCTTCAGTCCTCCCGAGATGCGCAGCACGTTCATCATTTTTCAGCGCGAGCTTGCGAGCTATTTTGCGACGCCGCTTGCCTATATCTTCATCGTCATCTTCCTGGTGATGGCCGGGACCTTTGCGTTTTTCATCGGCAATTTCTTCAATCGCGGCCAGGCCGATCTGCAGCCCTTCTTCCAGTTCCACCCCTGGCTCTACCTGGTGCTGATCCCGGCCTTGTCGATGCGGCTCTGGGCCGAAGAGCGCAAGACCGGTACCATCGAACTGTTCCTGACCCTACCGATCTCGATGACGCAGGCCGTGCTCGGCAAGTTCTTCGCCGCCTGGGCTTTCGCGGGCATCGCCCTAATCCTGACCTTTCCCTTCTGGATCACGGTCAACATTCTGGGTTCGCCCGACAACGGCGTGATCCTGGCGAGCTATATCGGCAGTTTCCTGATGGCGGGTGCCTATCTCGCCATCGGCGGCGCGCTCTCGGCGCTGACCAAGAGCCAGATCATCGCCTTCGTCGTCACCGCGGCGGTGTGCTTCTTCTTCACCGTCAGCGGCTCCTCGATCGTGCTCAGCTTCGTCAACGGCTGGGCGCCGCAAGGGCTGCTGAACGATCTCGCCTTTTTCAGCTTCCTGACGCATTTCAATGCCATCATCCGCGGCGTCATCGATCTGCGTGACCTGGTGTTCTTCATCTCGGTCATGGCGTTTTGTCTGTTCGCCAACGCCGTTCTCGTCGACTTGAAGAAGGCCGACTAGGCGATGGGCCGATTCCCGCTGTCCCGCAAAGCTGCCGCGTGGTGGGCGTTGGCCGCGGCGTTCGTATTGTTTGTCGCGGTCAATGTCATCGCCGAGCAGCAACTGCGCGGCTCGCGCATCGATTTGACCGAGAACCGGCTTTATACCTTGTCGCCAGGCACGCGGAAGGTGCTGGCGAAGATCGAGGAGCCGATCACGCTGCGCTTTTATTACTCGCCGCAGCTCGGCGCCGCCGCCCCGCCTTACGGTATTTATGCCGAGCGCGTGCGCGAGATGCTGCAACAATATGCGGCGCTCTCGCACGGCAAGATCAAGCTCGAGCAAATCGATCCGGAGCCTTTTTCCGCGGCCGAGGATCGGGCCGTCGCCTTTGGTCTGCAGGGGGTGGCGCTCGCCCAGAACGGCGATCAGGTCTATTTCGGCCTCGCCGCGACCAACGCCACGGACGACCAGCAGATCATCGAATTCTTTCAGCCCGACCGCGAGCGCTTTCTCGAATACGATCTGACCAAGCTGGTCTACAGCCTGGCCTTTCCGAAAAAAACCGTGGTCGGCCTGTTGTCGAGTTTGCCACTCGAAGGCGATTTTGAGGCGGCGATGCGCGGCGCGCCGCTGACGCCCTACGCCATCTATGAGCAGATGAAGCAGCTCTACGATGTTCGCGACGTTCAGACCGACGCTGACCAGATTTCGCCCGATATCGACGTGCTGATGATCGTGCACCCGCAGCACTTGTCGCAGAAAACCCTCTACTCCATCGACCAATATGTGATGAAGGGCGGCAAGGTGCTGGTGTTCGTCGATCCTTATTCGGAAGAGGAGGCGCAAAAGAGTCAGCAGCAGGCCATGGACCCCGGCGCACTCGCGAGCGATCTCGAGCCGTTGTTCAAGGCCTGGGGTGTTGAGATGCTGCCAGGTAAGGTCGCCGGCGATCGCGCCAATGCGAGGCGCGTCAATATCGGCACCGCCGCCAGCCCCCATGCCGCGGACTACATCGCCTGGCTCGCGCTCGATGACCACAACGTCAATCGCGACAGCCCGATCACCGGCGATCTGACGCAGCTCAATTTCGCGACCGCCGGCATTCTGGAGCCAGTGAAGGGCGCCACCACCAAATTCACGCCCCTGGTCTTCACCTCGAAGGAAAGCCAGGTCGTCAGCGTCGACAAGGTGGTGGGCTATCCCGACGTCGACGCCCTGCTGAACGGGTTCAAACCCTCCGGCAGGAACCTGACGCTCGCGGCACGGATCAGGGGCCCCGCCAAGACCGCCTTCCCCGACGGTTTGCCAAAGGCGGTCGCCGCGAAGGATCCCCCTCAGGCCCATGTCAGCAAGCCCGCGCAAATCAAGTCCGCGGTCAAGCCGATCAACGTCGTGGTGGTCGCCGATACCGACATGCTCGCCGACCGGTTCTGGGTCGATATTCAGGATTTTGTCGGTCAACACGTCGCCATTCCCAACGCCAACAACGGCGACTTCGTCACCAATGCCATCGACACGCTATCGGGCGGCGACGATCTCATCGGTCTGCGCACGCGCGGCACCGCGGTACGGCCCTTCACGCTGGTGCAGAACATTCAGCGCGCCGCGGACGAGCGCTACCAGGATACGGAAAAGGGTCTGGAGCGGCAGCTCAAGGAAACCCAGGACAAGATCCATAATTTGTCGGGCCGTGATGCCCAGGCGCAAGGCGCCGATACCAGCGTCAACGCGCTCGAGCAGGCGCAGACGCTGGATAACTTCCGGGCCGAGTTGATCAAGGTACGGCGCCAACTGCGTGAGGTGCAGCTGGCGTTGCGGCAGGATATCGATCAGTTGCGCACCGAGATCGAAATCGCTGACATCGCCGCGATCCCGATCTTGCTCAGTGTCATTGCCATCGTGCTCGGATTGGTGCGCCTGAGCCGCCGTCGCCGCCGCGCCGAGGCGGGTTGAGGGAGCGCCTGCCATGCGGTCATCCGGTCTTTTCGCTTTGTTCGGCGTCACCATCGCGGCGGTGATCGTCGCGATCGTGCTGTCGCTCGGCGGTGGCGGCAGTTCCAACAGCGATCCGCGCATCAACCAGCCGGTCATGACCGGGCTGACCCAGCGACTGGGCGAGGTTGCGCGCCTGACCGTGATCCGGGGCGACGGCAAAACGACGTTGTGGCGGCGAAACGGCGTCTGGGTCGTTGAAGAGAAGAACGACTATCCCGCCGATGCCGGTAAAGTGAAGACCACGCTGTTCGGTCTCGCTGCCTTGCGCTACGCCGAGCCAAAAACCTCGAAACCCGACCTTTATTCGCGGCTCGACGTCGAGAACCCGGACAAAAAAGGCAGCGACGCACAGCTCCTCACCCTGAGCGACGCTAGCGGCAAGCTGATGAGCGAGATGATCTTCGGCAAGCGGCGCTACGATATTTTCGGCGGCGGCAATGACGGCATCTATGTCCGCAAGCCCGGCGAGGCGCAGTCGTGGCTCGCCAACGGATCACTGACCTTGCCGACCAGCACCCTCGATTGGGTCGATCGCAGCATTACCATGATCAAGGGCGACGACATCG
The DNA here is from genome assembly GCA_030041335.1 of Alphaproteobacteria bacterium. Lineage (GTDB taxonomy): Bacteria > Pseudomonadota > Alphaproteobacteria > ATCC43930 > CGMCC-115725 > JAATGI01. The sequence goes on from JASHOB010000035.1 coordinate 33,680, forward strand.
CGTCGGCGCGTTTCATCGCGCCCGATAACACCGTGGTGGCAATTTCACGGGCAAAGCCCGGCGCGCCGCTGCAACTGGTCGGCGGTGTACCCAAGGGCAAGAAGCTCAAGAGCAGCGATGCACTCGACGACCTCGCGCGCGCGCTCGATTACTTCACCCTCGACGACGTCGAACCGGCAACCGCGGTCCCGTTTCCCGACAAAGGCGTCAGCGAGGCGATCTACACCACGCACGATGGCCTGACCGTCACCGTCTATATGATCCCGCGCGACGAGACCACCAAGGACGATAGCGGCAAGGCCACCACCAAGACGAAATACTGGGTGAAGTTGATCGCGGCGGGCACCGGTAGCGCTGCCAAAGCGGCGGCTAAGCTGAACCAGCGGGTCGCGGCCTGGGCTTACGCCGTGCCGGACTTCAAGGCCAATACCTTCAAGACCCGGATCGGCGATCTGATCGAGCCGGAGAAGAGTTCGTAACGCGCCCGGTCGGCGGTCGCTACCCGACTGCGATCAGGCGTGCGACGGCGAGCAGCGCCAGGCCAACGCCGCCGGCCGCGATCGGCAGCGCTGCCATCACCGCCGCGTGCTTGCCGCTGACAGTGCCGGGCTGAATCTTGACGTCGCCCGCGAGCCATTCAGCGAAGCTTTGAGTGGGCTCACCCGGATCCTCGATCGGATCGTGATGGTCGTGCCAGATATGGGCGATGTCGGCAACGATGCCGATACCGAAAAGGATGAACAGGGTCACCGCCACTGGCACGAAGCCATATTGGGCATGAGCGAAAAACGTCCAGGCGGCGAGAATGAACAAGACCGCCATCGCGGCAAGAAAGTGATAGACCTTGGGATGCAAGGAAACCAAACCCTGCTTCTGATGGGCGATCGGTTCGGTTGGATGCGTGATCATAGCGTTCTCCGCAAACCGTACTCCCGTTGAAGAAACAACCGGTGCCGCCTTCACGGCACATGACAGATTTGTCATGGTGCGACGGAAGCATGAGCGTGAGGTGCCAGATCGATGGCGGAATACGACTTTATCGTGGTCGGTGCGGGTTCGGCCGGATGCCTCCTGGCAAACCGGCTGTCGCGTGATCCCCTTCATCGCGTGTTGCTGGTCGAGGCCGGGGGCAAGGACGATTGGCGCTGGTTTCGTGTTCCCGTGGGGTTTCGCTATGCGATCGGCAACCCGCGTGCCGATTGGTGTTTCAAATCGGAGCCCGAACCCGGGCTCGACAATCGCATCATCGACATTCCGCGCGGCAAAGTGATCGGCGGCTCCTCGGCCATCAACGGCATGGTTTATTGGCGTGGCATCGCGTCGGATTACGATCATTGGCGCCAGCTCGGCCTGGTCGGTTGGGGCTGGGACGACGTGTTGCCGCTGTTCAAGGCGCACGAGGATTTTGGTGAAGGAGCCAAGGAATTTCATGGCAGCGGCGGCGAATTGCGCGTCGACCCGCCGCGCGCTCGCTGGCAAGTGCTCGATGTCGCGCGCCGCGCCGCGATCGAGTACGGGCTGCCGCCGACCAGCGATTTTAACACCGGCGACACACTCGGCGTCGGCGATTTCCACGGCACGCAGAAGGGCGGCGAGCGCTGGAGCAGCGCCAGCGCCTTCCTCAAGCCGGTGCTGCACCGACCCAATCTCGAATTGTTGACCCAAGCGCTGGTCGAGCGTGTCGCTTTCGCCGGCCGCCGCGCCACGGGTATCGTCTATCGCCGCGACGGGACGACGGAAACCGCCACGGCACGCCGCGAGGTCATCCTCGCCGCCGGTGCGATCGGCTCGCCCCATCTGCTCTTGCTGTCGGGCGTCGGACCGGCGGCGCAGCTGCGCCAGCACCATATCGATATTGTCCTCGACCGCGCCGGCGTTGGGGAGAATTTGCATGATCATTTGCAAATCCGGATCAAGTACCGGTTCGACGGTCTCGACACGCTTAACCAGCAATATCATTCGCCGTGGCGCCGCGCGCTGATGGCGCTCGACTATGCCTTGCGCCGCCGCGGGCCGCTGACCATGACGGCATCGACCCTCGGTGCGGCGGCAAAGTCGGATCCGGGTCAGGAATGGCCGAACCTCTGTTTTGTTGTTCTGCCGTTTTCCTACACGGCCGGAGCGATGAACCGGGTCTTCGACCCTTATGCCGCCCTTACCATGTGCGTCTATGACGCGCGACCAACAAGTCGCGGCTCGCTGTCGCTCAAGAGCGCCGAGCCAACGATGCCGCCGGCACAGCGCTACAATTACCTCGGCACGGAACGCGATCGCCGTGTCGCCGCCGACGCGGTGCGGGTGACACGCCGCATTCTGGCGCAGCCGGCCTTTGCCCGATACCGTCCGCAGGAGATCTCGCCCGGCCCCACGGTTGGTGATGACGACCCGGCCCTGACGGCGTTCGCGCGGCGCGACGGCACCACGGTGTTTCATCCGGTCGGCACCGCCAAGATGGGCTTGCCCAGCGATCCTCTGGCGGTGGTCGATGCGCGGCTGCGCGTCATCGGGCTCGACCGGCTGCGGGTGATCGACGCGTCGGTGATGCCGTCGATTACCTCCGGTAACACCAACGCGCCGACGATGATGATTGCCGAAAAGGGCGCGCGGCTTATCCTGGAGGGCCAAGCGGCGGGCCGCTAGCGTCGAGGACGGCGGCCGAACTTGCCGGTCACATTTGCGCGAGCGCCGCGGCGGCGTATGTGCCGACGTGGGCGCCGGCCGATGTCTCCGCGCAGCCGACCGGCAAGCGCCGCTCTCCGGCGGGGGCGCGATCGCCCGCCCGATCGGCGCCGGCGCCCCGACGCGACGAACTGGACAGAATTTTGCGGTATTGCAATAAATTAAGACGCATATCTCGCCGTCTTGAGCAAAAATCATGCGGGCGCCACAATAGAAAGCGCGTCGAGGGAGGCTGGTGATGAAAAGCTTGCTAACCGTCGTGGGCGACGGGCAGGCGGTGCCGCTGCTTCAGACGGCGCTGCTGGTGGCGCAGCGTTTTGGCGGCCGCATCGTCGGTCTCAACGCGGTGACGGCCGAATATGCGCTGGTGTTCGGCGGCGAGATGGGTCTGACCATTTCGTCCGAGGTCGATCGCTCCGTCGAGCATGAAAGCGAGCTGAAGCGCGACGAGGCGCGCGCCCTGTTTCAGGGCTTCATGGAGCGCAACGGCATTCCCATCGGGGCCCGGGCCGACAATCGCCCTAGCGCCGAGTGGCGCGAAGAATCGGGCCGGCAGAACCTCGTGGTCGGCACGTTGGGCCGCGCCTTCGACCTGATCATCTTGGAACGCCCGGCGAAGCTCAATTCGCTCGCCGAGGCGACCCTCGAAGACGCGCTGTTCGAAAGCGGTCGGCCGGTGCTGATGGCGCCGCCCGAACCGCCGGTCTCGCTGGGCGAGCGAATCTTGGTTGCCTGGAACGGTTCGAGCGAAACCGCGCGTGCGGTGGCATTCGCGATGCCGTTTCTCGAGCAGGCGAAGCAGGTTGATGTCATCTCGGTCGAGGGCGGCACCGTACCGGGCCCGCTGGCGGAGGCGGTGGCGCAAACCCTGGCCGCCCACGGCATCCCGGTGCGCGCCCGTCACATCCCGGCTGCGGGCCGCGCCGCCGGCGCCATCTATATCGAGGAAGCCAGAGCCATGAACGCCGATTTCATGGTGAAGGGCGCCTATACTCAAAGCCGGCTGCGCCAACTCATTTTCGGCGGCGCCACGCGACACATTCTGTCCGAGGCGCCGATTCCGGTCTTGTTAGCGCATTAGGCCTTGAGCCTAGGGTTTCCAAACCACCGGCTGCGGACCATCTAAAGTCTATCGGCCAACGCCCAGGGGAGATCATGAGCAACGCCAGCGAAATCGTCATCGTCGGGGCGGCGCGCACGCCCATCGGTTCGTTCAACGGCGCATTGTCGTCGCTGCCGGCACACGAGCTCGGTACCATTGCCATCGCCGCAGCGCTTGAGCGGGGCCATGTCGAACCGGGTGAGGTCTCGGAAGTGGTGATGGGCCAAATCCTCACCGCGGGGCAGGGCATGAACCCGGCGCGACAGGCGGCACTCGCCGCCGGCTTGCCGGTCTCGACCACCGCCTATGTCGTCAACCAGGTGTGCGGCTCCGGCCTGCGCTCGGTGGCGCTCGGTTCGCAGCAGATCGCGACCGGCGATGCGTCGATCGTCGTTGCCGGCGGCCAGGAGAGCATGAGTCTCAGTCCCCATTGCCTCCACCTCCGCAACGGCACCAAGATGGGCGACGTCCAGATGATCGACACCATGATCAAGGACGGGCTGTGGGATGCCTTTAACGGCTATCACATGGGCAATACCGCCGAGAACGTCGCCGAAAAATATCAAATCACGCGCCACGACCAGGACGAGCTCGCGGCACGCTCGCAACAGCGTGCGATTGCCGCGCAGGAGGCGGGACGTTTCGCCGACGAGATCATCCCGGTGACGATCAAGACACGCAAAGGCGATCAGGTCATCGACAAGGATGAGTATCCTCGCCCCGGAACGACCGTCGAAGTGCTGTCAAAACTGCGTCCCGCCTTCACCAAGGACGGCACCGTCACCGCGGGCAATGCCTCCGGGATCAATGATGGTGCGGCGGCGGTGGTGCTGATGAGTGCCGCCGAAGCCGAGAGGCGCGGGCTAGCGCCGCTCGCCCGCATCGTCTCCTGGGCAACCGCAGGTGTCGATCCCGCGCTGATGGGCACCGGACCAATCCCGGCGTCGCGTCGGGCGCTCGAGAAGGCCGGTTGGAAAGCGGGCGATCTCGACCTCATTGAAGCCAACGAGGCATTCGCGGCGCAGGCTTGCGCCGTCAATCGCGAGCTCGGTTTCGATCCGGCCAAGGTCAATGTCAACGGCGGCGCCATCGCCTTGGGCCATCCCATCGGCGCCTCGGGCGCGCGCATATTGGTGACGCTGATTCATGAGATGGCGAAACGCGACGGCAAACGCGGGCTCGCCACATTGTGTATCGGGGGCGGCATGGGAATTGCGATGTGCGTCGCCCGATGACAGATGACGGGGTCGATGCCGAGGCGTCGTCTGATCCCTAACGTCTGACATCATTAGGGAGGTCTGGATGACACGAGTGGCAGTGGTTACCGGTGGTACCCGCGGGATCGGTCGGGCGATTGCAGAGTCGCTACACCGCGCCGGCTTCAAAGTCGCCGCGGTCTATGCTGGCAATGACGATGCCGCACGCGGCTTTGCCGGCGAAACCGGCATCAAATGCTATCGCTTCGATGTTTCCGATTACGCTGCCTGCGAAGCCGGCGTCAAACGCATCACCGAAGAACTCGGCCCGGTCGACGTGCTGGTCAACAACGCCGGCATCACGCGCGACGCCGTGCTGCACCGCATGACGCCCGAGCAGTGGGGCGCGGTGATCGCCACCAACCTCACCTCTTGCTTCAACATGTGCCGTGTTGTCATCGAAGGGATGCGTGAGCGCAGTTTCGGCCGGATCGTGAATATCGGGTCGATCAACGGCCAAGCCGGTCAGTATGGGCAGGTCAATTACGCCGCCGCCAAATCCGGCATTCATGGTTTCACCAAGGCGCTGGCGCAAGAGGGCGCCGGCAAGGGCATTACCGTCAACGCGGTGGCGCCGGGCTACATCGATACCGACATGGTGCGTGCCGTTCCGCCCAATGTTCTCGAAAAAATCGTGGCGCGGATTCCCACCGGCCGCCTCGGTCAGGCCGAAGAGATCGCACGCACCGTGCTATTCCTGGTCGCTGAGGAGAGCGGCTTCATCACCGGCTCGACGCTGTCGGTCAATGGCGGCCAGCATATGTATTAGCCCGCGAGCTTCGACAGCACCAACTGCGTCTGCACGGTCTGCGATACGAGGCGCCCGGCGTCATTGGTGATCCGGGTCTGCCATACCGAGGTACGACCGCCGACGTGTAGCGGCACCGCTTCGGCACGCACCACGCCGGTGCTGGCGCCGGCGAAGAAATTGGTTTTCGATTCGATGGTGGTGGTGCCGGCCGCATCTTTTGGCAGTGCCAGGTAGGCGCCATAGGCGCCCACGGAATCCGCGAGCGACATGATCGCACCACCGTGAAGGCGGCCGCCGACGGTCGTCAGCTCGGGCCGTACCGCCATCTCGGCAACGACTCGCTGAGGCGTGGCTTCAATGACTTGAATGCCCAGCGTCTCGAAAAAAGTCCCCTCGAAGCGAAATGCCTTGGCGTCGGCCATGTCCCCTCACACGAGTGTGCTTTGCGATCGCCCAGCGCGCGGCTAGGATCCGCTTCATCCTAGCCGAACAGCGGGGCAACGATAATTACTTAGGAGGTCATCATGCCGACACTCTCCAGCCGCACCGTGCTTACCCTCGACGCCGCCAAGGAAATCATGGCGGCGGCCGAGGCCGAGGCGCGCAAGAACAATTGGAATGTTTCGATAGCGATCCTCGACGAAGGCGGCCGGTTGATGATGTTGCAACGTCTCGATGGAGCGCCGCCGGCGAGCGTTGATGTTTGTCAGGCCAAAGCGCGTTCCGCCGCTCTGTTCAAGCGCCCGACCAAGGTCTTCAGCGACGCCGTGAGCAGCGGCCGCGTCGCCATCATGTCGCTGCCCGGGGCGGTGCCGGTCGAGGGCGGCTTGCCTTTGCTCGCCGGCGGCGAATGCATCGGTGCGATCGGCGTCTCCGGCGTAACGTCGGAGCAGGATGCGCAAATCGGCGCCGCGGGTGCGGCGCTCCTGAATTAGCGACGAACGGGAGGAAATGATGCAAAGGAAGCTCCTGACGCTGGGAATGGCCGGCGTGCTGGCCACCGGCTTTGCGCTATCGGCCTCGGCGCAACTGGCGGATCGAAAGGGCATGACCTTGGCGGAGGCGAAAAAGCTCCTCGCCGCCGCCGAGGACGCGGCGCAGAAGGGAAACGCGCACATGGGCCTGGCGGTGCTCGACGAGGGCGGACATCTGGTGGCGTTCGAGCGCATGGACGGCGCCTCTCTGGTGACCGTTGAATTTGCCCAGGCCAAGGCGAGGACGGCCGTCATGTACAAGGCGCCGACCGATGTCTTCAGCAGCGGTCTCAGCAAAGGCGGAGTGGCGATTTTGGGCCTGCCGGAGATGGCGCCTTTCGGCGGCGGCTTCCCCCTGATGGTCGGCGGCCAAGTGGTAGGCGCGATCGGTTGCTCCGGCGGCAACACGCCAACCCAGGACTCCGAGGTCTGCAAAGTCGCGGTCGCCGCACTGGGCAAATAGCGGGCGCAGCGCGTGCGGCGCATCGGCATCATCGGCGCCGGGGCTTGGGGCACAGCCCTGGCGCAGGTGCTGCGTCGCGCCGATCGCGACATCGTGATCTGGGCGCGCGAACCCGAGGTCGTTCGCGCGATCAACCACGACCATGAGAACAGGCTGTTTTTGTCCGGCGTCGCACTCGATCCCGCGATCCGCGCGGAGACGGATGTTGCGGCCGTGGCACGCGACGCGGAAAGTCTGTTGCTTGCCGTGCCGGCGCAGCATCTGCGCACAACCTGCCAGGCGCTGGCGAGCGTCAGCGTCCCTGTTGTGGTCTGTGCCAAAGGCATCGAGACAAAAACCGGCGCATTGATGAGCGAAATCGTGGCCGGCGAAATTCCGAACGCCGTCATTGTCGTGCTTTCGGGCCCGACTTTCGCGGCTGAGGTGGCGCGCGGTCTCCCCACTGCCGTCACGCTGGCGGCGCGGGATGGAGCAATCGGGCGGCGGCTCGTCGACGTGCTGGGGACGCGGACGTTCCGTCCCTATCTCGGTGACGACGTCATCGGCGCCGAGATCGGCGGCGCCGTCAAGAATGTGATGGCGATCGCTTGCGGCATCGTCGAGGGCCGCAGCCTCGGCGATAATGCGCGCGCCGCGCTGATCACGCGCGGGCTTGCCGAAATGGTGCGCCTCGCGGTGGCGAAGGGCGGGCGCGCCGAAACGCTGACGGGATTGAGCGGATTGGGTGATCTGGTGCTGACCTGCACCGCGAACCAGTCGCGCAATTATTCGCTGGGCCTGGCCCTCGGCCAAGGCCGTCCTTTGGCAGCGGTGTTGGCAGAACGCGTCACGGTCGCAGAAGGGGTCGATTCGGCCGCCGCGACGGCAACCCTCGCCCACCGGCTGGGCATCGACATGCCAATCACCGCGGCGGTTGATGCCATCCTCCATCGCGGCGCGCCAATCGACCATGCCATCGCCGCCCTTTTGGCACGGCCATTCAAGAGCGAGGGCACGAGCCGGCGATAGAGGATCGGAGGATCGCGATCCCGAAGGCCGCCAATCGAAGTCAGCTCGCAAACGCGCAGGGCGGGATCGCGGCCACCGCTTAGCGGTACCGAGCGGATATGTTTCGCGACCTTGCTGCCATTCCATCGCGGCGACGACAAATCGTATCAAAAGCACAAGGAGGCGCCCGCTGACACCGTCTTCCGCTTCAGGTCAAGTCAAGTTGGGTCAAGCGTTCGTCCAAAGGGGCCGGGAGGTCTCGGAGTGAGTAGCTACTTCCCTCACAAGGTCCTGTTCTCCAGCTCGCGGATGTTGGCGGATGAGCAATTACTTATTGAGACGACCCAATCGACCCACGCACGGCGTTGAGCCAGGTGTTGAACTCGAATCCGCCGCCGGGTAACGCGGCGCGCGTTGCGGGGGCTTCGCCCCCGTTCCCGGCACAACTGGCGGCAGCCTCAACGCGTAGCCCGTCGAGCGCAGCCGTGAACGACGCCAGCGCGCGGCGCAACGCGTTGGCCGCCTGTGGCGAGACGGCCAGAGCACCGGTCGGTGGCACCAACGTTCCGTCCTGGCGCAGCCACGTCATAGAGGAATCAAGCCGCATCGCAAAAGTTTCGAAGACCGGACCGGCCGCAGTTTTGTCATCGGGACCGTCCGCAAGGGCCTGGGCGGTCGACCGCGCCTCCAGCACGGCCGCGCGCTCGTCCCGGATCGCTGCGGCATAGGCGTGCTCGGCATCCCAATCGTCGGTGGCAGATTGCGCCAGCCGATGGGCCGCCAACGACGCGCGCTGCTTCGCGCGCAGGATCGAATCGAGATCCTCGAGCACGGCCCCCGTTGCTGCCTTGGTGCCGGTGCAGATCGAAGGCGACGCCGCGTCAAGCGATTTGAGCGCGCGCTGCAAGTCCTCCACCGCTTCGCCGACTGTGCGCGCATCGCTCGCGTCGGCCGAGACGACCCGATCGAGCGGCGCGGTATCGTCCGATCCGAACGCCAATGCCGGGCTCGGGGCTGCGAGTGCCGCGGCGTCGGCGGCATCGCGCACTTGCGTCTCGCGCGCCGGAGGTCCGAGGCAGGGCGCGTGCGCCAATTCTTTGAGGGCGCTGGCGGCCTTCCTGAGCGCTGCCACCGAGTGATTGAGCGCATCGTCGTCGGCTTCGAGCTCGAACGCCTGCTCCGCGGCGGAATCGACGCTTGCCGCGTCCTGGGGGGCCTCTTCCGCGGCATTGTCCGCCGCGGCGCTCGCGTCGGGCACCTCGGCAATGCGGCCGGCACGGTGCAACCGGGATTCTGAACCGGCGAGCTGCGCCGCATAGGCGGCAAAAGCCCGCTCCACGCCCGGGATGCCGTGGAAGCGGACGGTCTCGCGCTTGACGCTGCTCTCCGCGGCCTCGATCGCGCGGAGGTCGGCGTCCCGAGCCGAGTTGAAGTCCGGCGCAGCGAGCCAGGTGCGGCCGGGCGCGGTGACAATCCGCGCGGCGACGGACCGGAGTTGCCGCTTCGCGTCGGCGACCGTGCTCAGATCGGCCGCTACTGCGCGCACCGCGGTCTCCTCGTCGCGGCAAAGCGGAACGCTGAGCGTCGAATGGGGAACCCGCGCGATGCGTTCGAGATCGTGGCGCAATCCGTCCGCCGCGGCCGCCAGCGCCTGCGCGTCGGCCGCCTGCGCGAGGAGCTGCGCCGTTGGCGAGGCCATGGCACTCGCCGGGAGCAGCACGGCTAGCATCGCGGAAGCGGCCAATCGCATCATCGTCGCCATGTAGGCCGCGATGCCGCAGCGCGGGAGCACGTTCCGCCGCGGCTTGGCTCGGAAGTACCGCAAGCAAGGCCGAATTCGCGACAAAGGCCTGCGGACGGACGGCGCGACGGCAGAACCGTGCGCAGGAGACGTCGCCGCCACCCGATGTTCCCCGTTGCAACCGAATGGTTTTCGCCGTTATTCCTGACGAAGACCACAGCGCGGAACGGCAGCGGCGCGAGCGGCCGGCCCTCCGCCTTCGCGATGTCCCGCCAATGCGAGTGATTCGAAAAGGACGTGAACCGGCATGGTGCGGTCGAGTGCGGCGTCTCGGGCAGGTCAGGCAGCGAGTAATTGAAAACGGCGCAGCTCCCGCACAGGCGGTCGAAGCGCGGCGCCGTCCGCACAAGACCCGTGGCAAGATCGTATTCGTAACCGGCATCGACGATATATCCGTGCGGATCCGGATGACGGCGGACGTGCGCCACGATACGGTTGCTGACAAGGTCGTCGGCATCCACGAACATCAGGAAACCGCCGCCCATCCGCCGCAGCGCCGCGGCGATACACATGTGTTTCAGGCGCTTGTCTTTCATTTGTTCGGCACTGCTAACGATGGGCATAGGCGGTAATTCGATCGTGACCACTCGGGGGTCGGCGAACCCGGTGGCCGCCGGACGCTCGTGGCAGGCGACGATCACGGAAAAATCCGGGTCGCTTTGGGCGAGGACTGAATTCAGCGTCGCCTCGAACAGCCGGCCGACCCGGTCCCAATCCCTCGCGGTCTGGCGGCTGCGGAGCGGGATGCCGAAGGCAAAACGATTCACAGCAGATGACCCACCGAAACGCCGACGCACAAGTCGAATGCCAAGGCTTTGCGGCCGACGCCCCAACCTGCCCAGCCTGTCCGATATCCTCTCCTCGAAACGATTTGACGCACCGCGCTCAAGCGTCCACGAAAGCTGCGCGTCGTATATATACGTCTTCTCGTTTCGAACAACTCGGCGAGGTTTCGATATTTAGTCGCACCCGACGCCGCCCGATCCTGCCAATCACCTGCCAATGCCGGTGCCGCTTCCTCCAGTATCCGTGCAAACCGGCCGGCGTATTCTTCCATGCGCTTAAGCCTCCCGGCCTTACTGCTCAGCGCTGCATGGACACTACGTGAGAAACGGATGGGCCGGGTCCAAGCCCGTAGATCCCTGGTCCAACCGTACAGGTTCGACGCATGCTGCCGGTACCAGGCCAAAGGTTCATGAATATAAGCTGTATGGCCAAACACGCTGGAGACGAAGAACACCCACTGGTCATGCGCCATCGGCTGTGTCGGATCGAGCCAATCCCGAGACATCTCCCAGAAATCCGTTAAGTCCAAGGCCGGACGACGAAACACTTCGGTAAAGCCCGGAGGCCGGAAGCCAAGCGCGCAGGATGCGAGCGGCGCCGTCAGCGGCGCAGACCCAAATACACCGACGTTGCCGAGAGGGACGCCTGCTTCGGTAACCACGGTGGCGTTGTGATAGGCCAGAAGCACGGCCGGGTCTTCGAATGCCCTTATACACACCGCAAGTTTCCGTGGCGACCAGACATCGTCCTGATCACAGAAGGCGATCAGATCAGAGGTACAGAGGCTGGCCGCCCGCATGAAATTGGCGCGGTATCCGAGCCGATTTTTGTTTTGGTGAATATAGACCGGAAACGGAGCCGCTGTTGCGAACTGTGCGACGATCGCTAGCGTATTGTCGGCGGATCCGTCATCGCTGACTACGAGTTCGGAGGGCAGATGCTGCTGCGCGGCCAGACTCTCCAGCTGCTCGCGAATGAACCGTTCGCCGTTATACGTGGCCATGGCAATGGAGACGGAAACCATCGCGGCTCCTTCTCGTCAGAAGTTACTGCTGACGTTCTGCTGTCACGATAATCTCCTCCCCGCGTGTCGGGCGAAGCAGCGCCTGCCAATCGGCAACGACTGCTCGCAGCCTCAACCCGAAGGGGAGCTCCGAACCGTCACGCGAAAAAGGCTCGTCCCTTAAAGCTACGCGATGACTGGTCGTGAAGTACCATTCGGCGATCGGAGGACGACGAACCGGACGGATCGCAACAAAACCGGTTGCCGACAATGTCGAGATCAATGAGCTGGCAGTAAACAAGACGAGATGCCGCGGTGAATCCAAAGCGAGCCAATCGGAGCCGAAAAACGCGTGGCCGGCCGAAGCAAAGTTCGGTGTGGCGATCCACAGAGTGCCACCCGGCTCCAGGATGCGACACACCTCGCGCAACCCGGCAGCCGGGTCATGCAGGTGCTCGATGGAGTGGCTCATCGTGACGGCAGAGAAACGAGCCTCTGGGAAGCCAGTGTCCGGCAGGCTCCCTACCGTTATCGGCATACCGCGCGCGCGCCCTGCCGCCGCCGCTCTGGGATCGGGGTCCAACCCCTCGGCCGCCCAGCCGCACGTGCGCGCCCAGCCGATAAAAGCGCCGTTGCCGCAGCCGATGTCCAGGAGCCGCGCCCCAGGACGCTTGCGCACAAGATGTCGCACCATCATACCAGCGTTGAGGCGGCGCCTCGGCGAAGCCGAGATCGCCCATCGGATCCACGGAAGCGTGGGCCTCAGCTCGAGGTTGTAATTGGCATTCAGATAGTCATTGAGGACGGCTTTCTTGGAAGCCGCATAGTTGTCCTGCAAGACCCTCCTCAATCCCCTTCCCGCGATCGAAGTCTGGGCGCGACCACCGGCAGGCTCATGCGTATAATAGGACGCGTAGGCGCGCCCGATGCTTTCGACGGTCGGGCGCGGATCGAGATAGCCGCTGTTGCAGGCGTTGCATCGGTAAAGCGTCCACTTCCCCGGCGCGCAGAAGAACACCCGATCGGCAAGACCCTGATAGAGCATCCTCCGATCGCGGCTTCCGCAGAGGGGGCAACGCTCCACAGTCTCCAGTTCGTGCTCGGGCCACGGATTCGGTTCACCAGGCCCCGACCGGGCATCCGGGTCGGACGGTAGAAGAGACCGCATCAAATTCTCCCTCTGCTCTTGCCCAGCGCCAGGCGCGCCCTCTCCGGCGGAACGATTCGCCCCAGGCTTGCCCACATCTCCGGCGGTGCGACACGATAGAAATAGACGAGCCCCGCAATCGCAAAAGCAATCATCGCCCCGGCGCGGACAACGGGGATGTGAGCGACCAGTCCAATGACCAGCTGCATTGCAATGATGATCGCGAGCCCGCTGCCGACCACGGAAGCAACACGGGTCCGCAAGCCTGCCACATAGAATAGGAGAACTCCGTCTATGGTCACCCGAGCGACCCAGGCGCAAGCCGCGCCTTGCAGGCCGGCCAGTTTGATCGCGATCCACAAAACAACCACATAGGGTATCAACTCAAGCGCGTGCAACTTTGCTACTATGTCCGGACGCCCTTGTCCCTGGAGCAACGTAAGCGGAATGAAAGCCAGAGAGTTTACCCACATTCCTATCAAAAGAACTTGACCCACCGGGGCCGCAAATCTCGCGAATTCGGCGCCGACCCATGCATTCAGAAACGGTTTCATCAAAACGGTCGCCACAAGCAACATCGGCAGCGTGACCGCCGCCAGGCTCGACACGGCTCGCCCGGCCAACGGCGTCGACGCCGACTGGAGCAGCGAAAACCGCGGGAACAATGCGCGCGTGAGACTGGCCGGAAAGAGTTGGAGTCTGCCGACCAGGTTGAAAGGGACCGTGTAATGTGCCACTGCCCCCGGCCCGATATGCGAGCCGATGAGAATCTGATCGAGAGAGGTCAGGATCGGGCCTATGACCGAGGTCACGGTCACCCAGCTGCCATAGCGGATCAGTGGCCCCGTCAGATCGCTGCGAAAGCGCGGCCGCCCGCGCAGCGGGACGTAGCGCCGGCACGCCAGGAAGAGCGGCACCCAGGCCGCCACTCGCGCCCCGATCGAGGCCGCGATCAACCCATCCAATTCGGGGCCACGCCAGTAGGCGGTTGCCAGCGGCAGCAGCTGAAGCAATAACGTGCCGAAGACCTGCAACAGGTTGAGAACCAAGAACCGCTCTTGCGCCTCGAGGGCTGCCACATTCGCGGCCGAAACCAGACCGAGCGGCACCGCCGCCGCCAACCACGGCAACGCCAAATAGATCTCGTTACGCATGCCGATCGGAAGCGTATCGCCGAAATATCCGTTGACCAGGTAATGCCCGCTCACAAACAACAAAAGCGCGCCGAACACACCCAA
>JASHOB010000006.1 GCA_030041335.1 Alphaproteobacteria bacterium
GGCTGGTCGAGGCAATTGCCGTCAACATCGTATTTCCAGCCGTGATAGATGCAGCGAATGCCGTTCTCCTCGTTGCGGCCGTAAAACAGGCTGGCGCAGCGATGCGGGCAGCGATGATCCATAATGCCGACACGGCCCGCGGAATCGCGGAACGCAATCAACTGTTCGCCCAGAAGCTTGAGGCGCAGCGGGTCGCCATCGGCCTTCAACTCCGACGACTTGGCCGCCGGAATCCAGTATTCCCGCATCAACCGCCCCATCGGCGTCCCCGGTCCGACTCGGGTCAGCACTTCATTATCTTCGGCAATCGACATAATGCTTCCTCCGGAATTATGCTGCTATTTTAGGCCGATCGTCCGCTTTCGTCTAATGAGGAGGTTGCATGGCCGCCACCATTGTCGAAGACGTCCCCTATCACCAAGACCAGGAGATGACGCTCCTGGCGCGGCTCTATCGCCCGGGGGGAACCGGCCCGTTTCCGATCGTGATCGACCTTCACGGCGGCGCCTGGACCAGCGGCGATCGCACCCAGAATGTCGCGATCGCGTCGGTGCTGGCCGACGCGGGCATTCTGGTCGTGTCGCTTGACTTCCGCATGCCGCCGGTGCGGCGCTATCCCGAGACCCTCGCCGACATCGATCTCGGCATCCGCTGGACCAGGAAACATGCCGCCGACTATGGCGGCCGGCCGGATTGGGTCGGCGGCTTCGGCACCTCGAGCGGTGGCCATCTCGTTCTCCTGGCCGGGATGCGGCCGAGATCGCCGGATGCCCGTCTCGCCTTTGTGATTTCAGGCTGGGGCGTGCTCGATCCGCTCTTGCGCTATCGCCTCGCCAAGGAGGCGGGGGCGCAGAATTTCATCACCGCGCACCATGCCTTTTGGGGCGACGAGGCAGCGATGAGCGACGGCAGCCCGCCTTTGATGCTCGAACGCGGCGAGAAGGTCGCTTTGCCGCCGGCGCTCATCTTCCAAGGCGACGCCGACGAATGGGTGCCGCAGGGGATGACCAAGAAATTCGTCGCCGCCTATAGGCAAGCCGGCGGCGAGATTGAACTTGAGCTGCTGCCCGGTGCCAAGCACAGCTTCTTTCGCGACGACCCGGGCGGCCCCAACGCAAAAAAGGCGATCGCCCTAACGCGAGACTATGTGCTGAAGCGGACCGTGAGGCGGTAGCAAAGGCGACGCACGACGATAAGCCAGCGTTGATCGGCGGCGGGAAGCGCTCGAGCCGACCGTGGATGTGTGCCCGATCGTTAGTGAAGAAGGTGGTTCACCCGAAACTCGAAGGCTGTACCATCATAAAGTTGCTTATGTACAAGTTCTCGGTTCTAATTTTGGCAATAGAGACATCTTCAACATAAGTCGCCTCCTGCATCCTCTGAACCCGGCAGTCGCGGGCGACCGACATGGGCTCGAGATGCCCTCGGCACCTGGGTTCAAAACCCACCCATCTGGGAGAGGAGACGCTCGGGCCACGCCCGGACCATGGCGACCGCGTGCCACGAGCCATGGCGGGCAGTCGTCTATGGCGTCAGCGCGGCACTGGCGGCGCCAAGCATATTGGCGGGCACGCCCCGCCCGTCATTGGCGATGAAGACCGCTTGCGTTTGCGGCGCCAGCTCGCGCAGACGCGCCGCCACGCGCTCGGGATAGCCTGGCGTTTTGTGGAAGAGCGTGCCTTCGACCAGAATGCCGGTGCGCGACGGTTCTCCCGACGCAGCGATGAGGGCGGCCAGGCCGGCGGCGATCATGTCGGCGGAGCGATCGATCAGCACGGTTGCCGCTTGTCCCAGGACGGGATGGTCGCGCAGCGCCACGACGGTGCCAGCATCGACATTGGCATCGCCGGGATCGAAGCCGGCCTTGGCACAAGCGTCGCCGCCCGCAACTTCCCGCAGCAGCAATGCCAGATAAGCGCCGCTCACCGCTTTCTCGAAGCGCTGGCGGTGGCGCTGCTCGGGACTGAGCGACGCGTCAAGCGCCTGGTCCCAGGGGGTCAGAACATCGCGCGGGGTAAAGTCGCCCGATTCGAGGTTGACCGCCATCATCTCGTCGGCCTCCCAGCCGGCCACCGCGCCGAGCTTGGCGATGGCGCGCACCGGAAAAAATCCGGCCATGTTGGTGCCGGTGCCGACAATGACGCCGATCGTGTGGTCGAATTCCGGTGCCAGCGCGGCGCCGGCCAAGAGGCTCGCCACCGTGTCGTTGAGTACGGGAATGGCGCCCGTCCTCTTGCCACGGCGGCTGAGCGCGTCGCGGAGCAGCGCGCCGACCGCCTGCCCTTCGACGCCGCGAATGCGTATGCCTTTGGTCCACTCGATCAGCACCGCCTCGCGTTCGGGCGTGATGGACGCGGGGTAGGAGAAGCAATAGCCGATATTGAGGTCGCGCTCGGCCGCCACCGCGGCGATCAGTTCTGCCTGGGCGGCAAAAAACTCATCGCGGCCAAAGTCGCGCTTGGTTGCCTGCCGCATCAGATCATTTTCGCGGATCGCGCTTGCCAGCCGCGCGGTCCCGGCGCCGAGTTCGACTTCGGCCGCGCGCATATGCGTGCCGCCGACATCGAGCGCCACGACGCGGCCGGCCAAGCCCGTCGCCGGCCGCCGCAAATAGGCCGGCAGCGCGCGAACTTCCTGATCGGGCTTGACGAGTCCGGCTGCGATTGCCGCGGCCATCTGGTCGCGCAGGCCGGCCAGTTGGGCGATCTCCAGCGTCAGTGGCGCGAGCGCAGCCACCGATCACCCTGCCGCCAAAAGGTGGCAGGCGGCGACTCGGTCGCCGGTCAACGGCACCAGAGGCGGTTCGACGCCTTTGCATCGCGCCATGACATGAGGACAACGCGTGTGGAAATGACAGCCGCGGGGCGGATCGAGCGGTGACGGGATCTCGCCAGTCAGCTTGATGCGGGCGGCACGCCCATCCGGTCGCGCGGGAAGCCGCGCCGAAAACAGCGCCTGGGTATAGGGATGAACCGGCGAGCGGCTGACGGCGTTGGCGCTGCCCATTTCCACGATCTTGCCGAGATACATGACCGCGATCACGTCGCACATATGCGCGACGACATCGAGATCGTGCGCGATCAGCAGATACGAGAGGTTGAATTTATCCTGAAGGTCCTGCAGCAGGTTCAGAATTTGGGCGCGAATGGAAACGTCGAGTGCCGACACCGGCTCATCGAGGATCACCAGGCGCGGCCGCAAGGCGAGACCGCGCGCGATCGCGATGCGCTGCCGCTGGCCGCCGCTGAACTCGTGCGGAAAGCGACTGCCGGCATTGGCATCGAGGCCAACCACCGCGAGCAGCTCGTCTACCCATTGACGGATTTCCGCACGACCCATCCGGCCCTGTGCCGCCAAAGGCTCGGCGACAATATCACGCACACGCATGCGCGGATTGAGGGACGAATAAGGGTCCTGGAACACTGCCTGCACCTGGTTGCGGTAGGCGCGCAACGGTTTCCCTTTGGCGTTCTGCACCTCCTCGCCGGCGAAGAGGATGCGGCCGCTTGTCACGTCATAGAGCCGCAGCAGGAGGCGCGCGGTCGTGGTCTTGCCACAGCCCGATTCGCCGACCAGGCCGAGGCTGGTGCCTTCCGCCAGTTTGAAACTGACGCCATCGACCGCCTTGACCAGCGGCCGCTGGCTGGCGCCGAAGCCGCCGCCACGGCCGACCGGAAAATATTTTTGCAGGTTATCGACTTCGAGGAGGTACTCGGTCATGACGCGGATACCTGCCAGCAGTTGGCCGCATGTTCCGTCGCGACACGGAATTCCGGCGGATAGTCGCGCTGGCAACGCGGGACAACACTCGGACAGCGCGGCGCGAACGGGCAGCCCGGCGGCAATGCGGCGAGGTCGGGCGGCTGGCCCTCGATGCTCTTGAGGCGGCCCGTGCCGAACTCGGTGCCGTCGGGGATCGAGGCCAACAACGCCTTGGTGTAGGGATGGCGCGGATGTTCGAAAATCTCG
Source organism: Alphaproteobacteria bacterium (assembly GCA_030041335.1). Classification (GTDB taxonomy): domain Bacteria; phylum Pseudomonadota; class Alphaproteobacteria; order ATCC43930; family CGMCC-115725; genus JAATGI01. The sequence continues at coordinate 3,970 of JASHOB010000006.1, forward strand.
CGGATCGGGCCCATTTCGACGATGCGGCCCGCATACATGACCATGACACGGTCGCAGAGCCGCGCCGCCACCCCGAAATCGTGCGTGACCACGATCACTGAAAGATGCTTGCTGTCGCGCAGCGTCTCCAGGAGATCGAGAAATTGCGCCTGGACGGTTGGATCGAGCGCCGTGGTCGGCTCGTCGGCGATCAGCAATTGCGGGTCGCAGGAAATCGCAATGGCGCCGACGATGCGTTGCAGCATCCCACCCGACATCTGATGCGGATATTGCTTCAAGCGCTGTTGCGGCGAGGGAATGCTGACCGCCGACATCAACTCCGTCATGCGGTGCGCGAGCGCCGCACCACCGAGCCTCAGATGCGTCCTGAGCGGCTCGGCCAACTGGCTGCCGACGGTGAACAGCGGATCGAGCGAGACCATCGGGTCCTGGAGAATCATCGACATTTTCTCGCCGCGGAGCCGGCGCATCTCGGCGGCGCTCTTGGTCAGGAGGTTTTCGCCGTTGAACAGGATCTCGCCGCCGACCACCCGCGCCGCGGACGGCAGAATCCGCATGATCGAGAGCGCGGTCATCGTCTTGCCGGAGCCGGACTCGCCGATGATCCCCAGCGTCTCGCCGCGCCGCAAGGCGAAACTGACGCCGTCGACGGCCTTGGTGACGCGCAGCCCGTCCCGGCCATGGATGTAGGTCTTCAGGTCCTTGACCTGCAGCAGAATGTCGCCGTTGCCCATAATCGAGAAAAATCCACTATCCGAAACGCACGCGCGGATCGATCACCCCGAACAGCAGATCGACCGCCAGATTGAGGAGGATCAGGAAAATCGAGGTAACCGAGACCCCGGCTTGAATGACGGGGTAGTCGCGCGTGAAGATCGACTCCACCATCAGGTTGCCGAGGCCCGGCCAGGCGAACACCGATTCGACGATCACCGTGCCGCCGATCAGGAAGCCGAGGGTCAGGCCGCTGATCGCGATTACCGGCACCAGTGCGTTGCGCAGCGCGTGCTTCCAGACGATGAATTGCTCGTGCAGCCCTTTGACGCGCAGGAACTTGACGTAGTCGGCATCGAGCGTCTCCAGCATCGCCGAACGGGTAATGCGCAGGGTCGAGGCGATCGGGACCAGCGCCAGCGTCACCACCGGCAGGACGAGATATTGAACGCCTTGCGCGCCGCTGGTCGGCAGCCAATGCAATTCAACCGCAAACACCAGGATGAGCATGATCCCGACCCAGAAACTCGGCATCGATTGCGCGGTAATCGAAAAGATCCGGGAAAAATAATCGAGCCATGACGATCGCATGCGCGCCGAGAGAATGCCAAGCAACAATCCGACGACAGTCGACAAAATGAAGGCGGAGAAAGCCAACTCCAGGGTCGCCGGCAGACGGCTCATGATCAGGCCGAGGGCGGGCTCGCGATAGCGCAGCGATTCACCGAAATCCCCGTGCGCCACGTTCACGAGGAATTTGTAGTATTGTACGTAATAGGGCGCGTCGAGGCCAAGCTGGTGCTGCATCGCGGCGATTTCAGCCTGGCTCGCATCCTGCGGCAAAAGCAGCAGGGTCACGTCGCCCGACATGCGTGACGTGACGAAAACGATCAGGGAGACGCCGAGAATAGTGATGACGGCGAGACGCAGGCGGCTCAAAAAATAACGCGTCATTGGCCGCTACCTCTGCTGCCGCCGGGGATCGAATTTCTCCTGCAGCCAATCGCCCAAGAGATTGGTGCCGAGAACGGTAATCGTGATGGCGAGGCCGGCGAAGGTCGGAATCCACCAGGCAGTGGTCATGTAGGGCCGCCCCTCCGAGATCAGCAGGCCCCAGGTCGTCGCCGGCGGTTGAATGCCGAGCCCGATAAAGGTGATTGCCGCCTCGATCAGGAGGGCGAAGCCCGCTTGCAACGTCATCAAGACAATACAGGTCGGCATGAGATTAGGCAGGATGTGACGCAAGAGGATCCGGGTGTCGCTGCAATTGGCGACCTTGGCCAGGGCGACGAAGCCGCGTTCGCGCAGCACCAGCGTCTCGCCGCGCACGACACGGGCGTAAAGCACCCAGGACACGATGACGATACTCGACAGCACGGTGAGGAAGCCGCCGCCGACCGCGCCGCCGATCAGGATGATCAGCAGGATGGCCGGAATCGCGAACACGACATCGGCGATGCGCATGATGACGTTGTCGATGATGCCGCCGTAATAGCCCGCGACCATGCCGGCAGTGACCCCGATCAGCGCCGCGAGAAACACGCTCGAAATCGCGACGATGAGGGCGACCCGGGCGCCTTCCATCAGCCGGCTCAATAGATCGCGGCCGAACTGATCGGTGCCAAGAACATATTGCCAGCTGCCGCCATCCATCCAGGCCGGCGGCTTGCGCGGCGCCAGCAAATCGATGGTCGTCGGATCGTGCGGAAAAAGCAGCGAACCAAAAATGCCGCAAATCACCACCGGCGCCAGCAGGATGACCGGCAGCCACGGCAGTCGCCGCACCCTGCGCCAGTGCAGCGCGAGCGGCCGCTCGGCCGGTGTTTGGGTTCGAATGACGACGGTAGCCAAGCAGGCACTCCTTGATCGACCATGAGGCCGAGGAGAATGCGCACCACCGTCATGATCGGGGCCCGATCACGACGTCACGCCTCCCGCTCCGCCCACTTCAACGGACCCTGAGGGAAGCACGGCGCGTCCCGCGAGCCTTCTTCGCACCTAATAACATCAGGCCAAAGCTCTTGTCGAGACGCGGCCGCCGGACCCTTTTTTCTCGACTCTGGGGGCATATCACGCGCCGCCGCGCGCGCCGCGGAACCAGCCGTTGGCCTTCCGGTACGATGATAGACAATCGAACAAATTGAATGTTAGCCTCGCTCCAAACGCGGAGCGAGCGCCGGCGCAGGGCCCGGAACGCCGACAGGGAGGAGTTCTTATGAAAATCGGCTTGGCGGAAACCGTCGCCGTCATCGCGGCGGGCTTCTTTGCCGTGGTCCCCGTCGCCACCCGCGCCGCGGACGAGACGCTGCGCATCGCGATCAATGCCGACCCCGATGTGCTCGACATGACGCAGTCGACCAACCCGCCACAGGGTTTAGCGACGCTGACGAACGTCTACGAAGGGTTGTGGCGTTTCGACGCCGACGGCAAGAAGATCCCCGGGCTGGTCGAGACCTACGAGTCATCGCCGGACGGCAAGGTGCTGACGCTGCATTTGCGCCACGGCGTCAAATTCCAGTCGGGCGACCCGTTCACATCGGCCGACGTGCTGTGGAGCCACGAACGGCAGTTGAAAAAGGCACCGTTCTATGGCGGCTTCGTGCGATTTGTCGATCACATGGCAGCGTCCGATCCCTACACGGTGCAGGTTTACTTCAAGCAGGTTGACGCGCTCTATCTGGCGGTTCCCGCGATGATCGTGGCGTCCAAGAGCTATTACGACCGCGTCGGTGAAGCGGAATTCGCCAAGCATCCGGTAGGCACCGGACCTTACAAGATCGTCGACTACAAACCGGCGCAATCGCTCGACCTCGAAGCATTCGACGGTTACTGGGGCAAAGCGCCGCAAATCAAGCGCGCCCATTTTGTTTTCGTCGGCGACGACAATACCCGGGTGGCCAAGCTGCAGGCCGGCGAAGTCGACATGATCATGGCGACACCCTATTCCGCTTATGACCAATTGAAGGCCGCCGGCTTTAACGAAGTGAAGCTGCCGGTGCACCCGACGCAATCGGTTCAGTTTCAATTCACCAACACCGGCACGCCCTGGCACGATGTCCGCACCCGCCAGGCGATGGCCTATGCCATCGACAAGGACGCGATTGTGAAGGGTCTGTTGCACGGCCTGCCGACCGACTATCCACGGCTGATGCCGGACGAGATCGGCTACGATCCGGACCTGATGGACTATAAGTATGATCCCGCAAAGGCGCGTCGGCTCGAGGCGGAGGCGGGGTACCCCAATGGCTTCAACATGCCGCTCTATTATTCCTCGGGCGTCTATTTCGGCACGCAGGAAACCGCGGAGGCGGTCGCGCTCTATCTCAAGCAGAATCTGAACATCAACAGCAAGGTGCAGGGCATCCAGCTGATCCAATTGCTGCAATTGATCGGCCGCAGCGCCCGCGATCCGAAGGCCGAATATGTCGCCGTCGCGGGCTTGCCGGTCGCAAACCTGCCGACGCCGCTCGAAGGCGTGTCACTCGCCTTTTACGGCAAGTCGCCCTTCTCGCTCTATCACAACAGCGAACTTGACGCCCTCTTCGAGGAAGCCGAGGCCACCCTCGATACCGCCAAGCAGGCGCCGCTCATCCGCAAGATGATGGAAATCGAGCAGGAGGACCTTCCGACCATCACGCTCTGGCAGTATGTCGACGTTTACGCCATGAAGAAGACCCTGACCTATACGCCGGGCATTCATGGCCTCGAGGTGGTTTTTCTGCCGTGGGTGCGAGCCGCAAAGATGTAGCGATCGCGCCGCCGCGCGAGCCGCGATCGGCCGCGGAGCGCCGCCGCTCAGGACTGGAACCCTTCCCCTTACGAACTCGGCGATGGCGTATCTCACTGTTCTGCTCGATGGCACCGCCTATGGCATGATCCTCTTTATCATCTCGGTCGGACTGACCGTGACGATGGGGCTGATGCGTGTCGTCAATTTGGCGCACGGCGCCTTTGCCATGATCGGCGGCTACCTGGCCGCGACCATGATGCGGGCGGGCATGCCGTTCGCCGCGGCCGCCGTCAGCGCCGCCTTGGCGGTCGGCGTCATGGGCGCGCTCGCCGAGCTGACGCTCTATCGCCCGCTCTATCGCCGCGGCGAGCTGGCGCAGGCACTCATGACCTTCGGCCTGACCTTCGTCACGATTGCCGCGTTGACCTCGATCTTCGGCAGCAACGTCAAGCCGCTGCCCACGCCGCAGTTGCTGAGCGGCCTCACCAATCTCGGGTTTACCGCTTACCCGACTTACCGCCTGTTCCTGATCGGTATCGGCGGGATAATGGCTCTGCTCCTGTGGCGGCTCATCGACGGCACGCTCTACGGCGCGCGGCTTCGGGCCGCGGTCGACAACCCGCGCATGGCCCGGGCGGTCGGCATGGATGTCAATCTGCTCTTCACCGGAACGTTTGCGGCAGGCTGCGCGCTCGCCGGCTTAGGCGGCGTGCTCGGCGCCGACATGCTGCCGATCGAGCCCTATTACGCGCTGCGCTACCTGGTGATTTTCCTGGTGGTGGTGGCGGTGGGCGGCATCGGCAATTTCAAGGGCTCGTTCCTCGCCGCGCTGGCGATCGGCATTGTCAGCACGGTCGGGACCTTTCTGCTTCCGGGCGCCTCGGCCTATATCGTCTACGTGCTGGTTCTGGTGTTGCTGCTGTGGCGGCCGCACGGCCTGTTGCCGGCGAGATCGGCACCATGACCGTCCGCCCCGACATGTCGGCGCCGACGCTGGCGCAACTGCGCCTGGGCGCCGGGCGATTCGGCTGGGCGTGGCATGTGCTGCCCTGGGGCGTCGCGCTGGCGACCTATTTCGTCGCCGGCGCCTATCTGACCCTCGGCACCGCCGCACTCGAAATGATTCTGTTCACATTGTCGATCGATTTGGCGCTCGGCTACGCCGGCATCGTCACATTCGGTCAGGCCGCGTTTTTCGGCGTCGGCGCCTATGCCGCCGGCTTGCTGTCGATCCATGTGACGCCCGATCCGATCCTAGGTTTGCTGTTCGGCACCGCCATCGCTGCGCTCCTGGGGCTGGTCACCGGCGTGCTGATTTTACACACCGAGGGCGTCACCCTGATGATGTTGACGCTCGCGATCGCTTCGATGATCGGCGCGTTCGCGGCGCAGGCGGGCGATCTGACCGGCGGCGACAATGGCTTGCAAGGCATGCAGATCTCGCCCCTGTTCGGCGTCTTCCCGTTCGATCTCTGGGGCCAGACCGGTTATCTTTATGCGCTCGGCGTGCTGTTCTTATGGTTCGTCGCCGCGTGGCGCATTGTGCGTTCGCCCTTCGGGCGCTCCCTCGACGGCATCCGCCAAAGCCCGCGTCGCATGCGCGCCATCGGCACGCCGGTCTGGTGGCGGCTGATCGCGGTTTACACACTGGCCGCGGCGATGGCGGGGACCGCCGGCAGCCTCAAGGCGCAAACCAACCAGTTTGTCGGCCTCGACTCGCTCGATCTGTTGGTCTCCGGCACGGCGCTGGTCATGCTGATCCTCGGCGGCACGCGGCGGCTCTACGGCGCCTTTGTCGGCGCCGCCTTTTACGTCGTCGTGCAGGACCTCGCCGCGGAATTCGATCCGTTCCGCTGGATGTTCCTTATCGGCGGCCTGCTGGTGGTGATGGTGCTCTTCCTCGAAGGCGGGCTGATGGGCGTCGCCGATTGGCTGCACCACGCCGCGGCGCGGCTTTGGCTCGGGACGGCGCGCAAGTGACCACGAGCCACGCCGCGCTGTCGGTTCGCGGCCTGTGCAAGAATTTTGGCGCCTTGACCGTGGCGCAGTCGATCGACCTCGATCTTCAGCCGGGGGCGCGGCTCGGGTTGATCGGGCCGAACGGCGCCGGCAAGACCAGCTTCGTCAATCTCTTGACCGGGATGTTGCGGGCCGATGCGGGAACGATCCTGCTCAACGGCGAAGAAATAACCGGCCTTAAGCCCGAGGCGCGCGTGCACCGGGGCTTGGTGCGCACGCATCAGATCAATACGCTGCTGCTCGAGACCAGCCTGCGCGAGAATCTCGCCATCGCGGTTGCCGAGCGTGAGAACTTCGCTTGGCGGCTTCTGCGCTTCACCCCGCAATGGCGCCGCTGCCTGGCCGAAGGGGAAGCGCAGCTCGCCGCCTTCGGCATTGCCGACCTTGCGCAACACAGGGTTGCGGAATTGCCCTACGGCCAGCAACGGCTTCTCGAGATCGCCATCGCGCTGGTGCTGAAGCCGCGCGTGCTTTTGCTCGATGAGCCGGCGGCGGGGGTGCCGGCGGCCGAGGCGCACGCGATCCATGCCGCGCTCGACAAGCTGCCCGCCGAGATTTCAATTCTGATGATCGAACACGACATGGACGTGGTGTTCCGTTTCGCCCGCGAGATTGCGGTGCTGGTGCAAGGTCGCGTGCTCACCACCGGCACGCCGCAAGCGATTGCGGCCGATCCGCAGGTGCGCGCGGTCTATCTGGGGCGGAGTGCGCCTTGAGCTCGGCGCTCAGGGTTGAGGATCTGGTCGCGGGCTACGGCGCGACCGTGGTGCTCGACGGGCTGTCGTTCGATCTGCCGACCGGCGGCACCCTCGCCGTGCTCGGGCGCAACGGCGTCGGCAAGACGACTTTGCTGGCGACGCTGATGGGCTTCACCAATCGCCACCGCGGCGTCATCCGCTTCGGCGATCGGCCGATCGAGAGCGTCGCGACGCATCGCCGCAACCGGGCCGGCCTTGGCTATGTGCCGCAAGAGCGCGAGATCTTTCCTTCGCTGTCGGTCGAAGAGAATCTGCTGGTGGCGCGGCGCGGCGGCGGCTGGACGCTCGCGGCGGTTTATGATCTTTTCCCGGCACTCAAGGAACGGCGCCGCAATTCCGGCAATCGCCTCTCCGGCGGCGAGCAACAGATGCTGGCGGTCGGCCGCGCCCTGGTCGGCGCGCCAAGACTGCTGCTGCTTGACGAACCGACCGAGGGTTTGGCGCCGATCGTCGTCGAGGCGTTGGCGGAGGCGCTGGCGCGCATCCGCGACCAAAGCGTGCTCTCCATCATCCTGGTGGAGCAGCGGGTCGATCTCGCTCTGTCATTCGCCCGCGATGCGATCGTGCTCGACCGCGGCCGCATCGTATGGCGCGGCGCCAGCACCGCGTTGGATGCGGACGACGACACCAAACACCGGTTGCTTGGTGTTGCCGGCTAGCCAGCCGGTTCGAGCCGCCGTCAGCGGGGCGTCACAATCATCGGCAAGGCATCACCCGGCCGCAGCGTCAGGCGACACACCGGCGCCACCACGGCGCCTGGTGCCAGCCGCAGGCGCACCTTTTGCGCCAAGGTCGCGAGACAGAGAATCGCCTCGGTGAGGCCGAAGGCGGCACCGGCGCAAACCCGCGGCCCGATGCTGAACGGCAAATAAGCCCGCCGGTCGTGCCGCCCGGGCGCGTCGGGCAGGAACCGTTCCGGCACAAAGGAATCGGGCTGGTCCCAATATCTGCGATGCCGCTGCAGCAGCCAGGGCACGACGACCACCAGCGATCCAGCCTCGATCGTCCAGCGCCGGATTCTTTCGGCGCGCGTCGCCTGCCTCGCCAGCAAGGGCACCGGCGGATACAGTCTGACCGCCTCGTCGAACACCGCACGGGTGTAGACGAGGCGCGGCACGTCGGCGAGCGCCGGCATCCGACCGCCGAGAACCCGCTCGAGCTCGGCCTGAAGCTGTGCCTCGACCTCGGGCGATTGCGACAGGAGATACCAGGTCCAAGCCAGAGAATTGGCGGTGGTCTCGTGGCCGGCCATGAAAATGGTTGCCGCCTCGTTGCGCAGCGCGAGGTCATCAAGGGGCTTGCCCGTCTCCGGGTCTTTGGCGTCGAGCAACAGCGTGATCATCGAGGCGTCACCACTCTTCGCCTGTTCGCGGGCGCTACGAATGACGCGGTCAAGCACGCCGTGAATGCGCCGGGCGGCCCGGCGGGTGGCGAGCGGCTGATAACGCGGCAGCCAATCCGGCAGGCCGAACAGATAGACCAGATCGAGTTGGTTGATGCGGCGTTGATACTCGCTGAAGGCGGCGACGATCTCGGTGCTATAGGCCATGCCGAGCCGGCGGCCGAACACGGTGCGGCAGATGATTTCCGCCGTCAGATTGGCCATTGACGCCAGCGCGTCGACCGGTGTCGGTGAAGCGAATCCTTGCCAGCGCTCGGCCAGTTCCGACGCGGCTTCCGCCATGATGGGCGCGAATATCGGCAGGTTGGAGGCGTGCACGATCGGCGACACGAGACGGCGCCGCGCGCGCCAGGTCGCGCCGTCGCTGATGAACAGTCCGTCGCCCAAGAGCGGCTCCAGCGCGTGGCGCATTTGCGGACTTTTGCGCTCGAACGCCTCGTGATTCTCGATCAGCGCCTTCACCACCGTATCGGGGCTGTTGCAGACATAAACGGTCCGCGCGAGCACCGGCATGGTGAACATGTCGAAGCTGAAACATTCCTCGGGCCAAATGCTGAGAAAATTCTGCCGCGCCATGCGCATGCCGCTGAAGACCGAAAGCGGTTCGGCCGGACGATCCGGGTAGGGCGGAACAAAACTGCTCATGGCGCGATGACGCGCGTCCCCCTCCGCAAGAGCGGGCCGTCACCGCCCGCGACATTCTATTTGCATTAGAGCCTCGGGCGCCGGGCATGGCAAGCCGTGGGTCTGGCAATCCCGGATACCCGCTCGCACCGCCTCGTCAACCCGCGGCGGCGTCGCCATGGTCGCTACGCCTGGCGTCAACGTCGCCGGCCGACCAGCGCCGCCCGGCGACGTTGCAAAAACCGCCTCACCGCCGGGTCGGCTTCCAGGCCGATCGCCCGTTCATAGGCGCGATCGGCGGCATCGCAATCGCCCGCCAAGGCTAACGTCCCGGCCCGTGCCGCCCAGTAAGGCTGATAGTCCGCAAGGCGCGGATCGGTGGCGATGGCGTCGAGCGCCGCCAGCGCCGCGCGCGGCCCATGGAGCTCGGCAACGGCGACCGCGCGGTTGACCGCCACCACCGGCGACCGGGTCAGCCGCAGCAGCGCGTCATAGAGCGCGAGGATCGCCTGCCAATCGGCGCGGCCGTTGCGGCGTCGCACCGCATGTGCCGATTGCACGGCCGCCTCGAGTTGGAAGCGGCCGATCGCGCCCATGCTGCCGGCGCGCAGCAAAATGGCCTCGGCCTCGTCGATCAGGGTCGCGTTCCAGCGCGACACGTCCTGTTCGTCGAGCGGCACGAATTCGCCGGCGTCGTTGCGGCGCGCCTCGCGGCGCGCCTCGGCGTGCAGCATCAGGGCAAGCAGTCCCCACGCTTCGGGCGACTGAGGTTGCAATGAGGCCACCAGACGGCCAAGCCAGATTGCTTCTTCGGCGAAATCGCGGGTGCGCGCAACGGCGCCGGCCGGATCGGCCCAGCCGGTCGTGAACACGGCATAGATTGCGTCGAGCACGGCATCGAGCCGTTCCGGTAATTCCTCGCGCTCCGGCACGCGAAACGGGATGCGTGCCGCGCCGATCTTGCGTTTTGCGCGCACGAGCCTTTGCGCCATCGCTGCGGGTGAAACCAGGAAGGCCGAGGCAATCGCAGCGGCATCGAGCCCCAACACCACTTGCAGAATGAGCGGGGCCCGCACCGCCTCTTCGATGGCGGGATGGGCGCAGACGAACATCAGCTGCAGGCGGTCGTCCGGGATCGCGCTGTCAGACTCGGGCCGACGCGTGAGCTCGTCCTGAATGAGCAGCAACGTATCGTTGGCATCCTGGCGGGTGCGATGCCGGCGCGCCGCATCGATCGCCTTGCGCCGCGCCACCGCCAAGAGCCACGCTTCGGGCGCGCGCGGTACGCCCTGTTCCGGCCATACCGCGAGCGCGGCGGCGAAAGCTTCGGACAGGGCGTCCTCAGCCCCCGCCACATCGCCGGTGCGCGCCGCCAGGTAGGCGACCAGCTTGCCGTAGCCCTGACGCGCGGCCTTTTCGACCGCGCCGCTGCTCCCGCCTGGCGACACCCGATTACATCTTGATGATCGGCCGCACTTCCATGACGCCATGTTGAGCGCCGGGGCAACGCGCCGCCCAACTGAGGGCCGCATCGAGGTCCTTGGCCTCGATGATGTAATAGCCGCCCAATTGCTCTTTGGTCTCGGCGTAGGGGCCGTTCAACACTTTGGTTTTGCCATTTTCGGCGCGTACCGTGGTGGCATTGACCGAACGGTCGAGCCGGTCGCCGCCGACCAGTACGCCGGCGTCCTGCATGGCCTTGGTAAAGGCCAGGTAGGCGCCGGTCACTTCAGTGACATCCCGATCTCGGATTTGCTGCAGGCCGGCTTCATTTTGATAGATCAAGAGCATGTATTGCATCGGAACTCCTCTGCTGCGAAGGCCGCGCCCCCTGGGGGCGTCCACCCTATTGACGCCCCAACCGACCCAATCTCGACAGCGCCCGCGACAAAAAATCAACGCCGCAATATAACCGATACCCGCTAGGATGCCGCCCCCGACGAGCAACGCGGAGCAAAGCGATGATCACGCTTTATGCCGGCACGAGTCCCAACGTACAGAAGATCTATTTGGCGCTCGAGGAGATGGTGCTTGCCTACGAGGTTGAGCCGGTCGATGTGTTCGGCGGCGCGCAATTCTCGGATTCATTTAGGAAGCTCAATCCGCTCGCCAAAGTGCCCACCATCAGTGACAGCGAAGGCCCGGGAGGCAAGCCGATCACCTTGTTCGAATCCGGCGCCATTTTGCTCTACCTCGCCGACAAGACCGGCACATTCTTGGCGAAGGATGCCGCGATTCGCGCGCACACGATTGAATGGATGATGGTGCAGATGACAGGGATCGGGCCGATGTTCGGCCAATATGTGCATTTCATGCGGTTTGCTCCCCGGCCCGGTAACGAGTACGCACTCAATCGCTATCGCACCCAGGTCCATCGTTTCCTCGAACCGGTCGAGGGCCGCTTGGCCCAATCCACTTACCTTGGCGGCGACGATTACTCGATCGCCGATATGGCGACCTATCCGTGGGCCCGCGGGATTCCCGCCCTCCTTGGTGCAGGCGCAGCGGAGACTTATCCGAAGATCACCGCCTGGACCGCCAAAATTGGCGAGCGGCCGGCGACGAAGCGGATGCTCGCAGCGATCGAGGAGTTGCGCACCAGGCTAACGGCCTTCGACAAAGCGCGGCCCGAAACGCTCGATCGCGTGTTTGGTCGGGGTGCCCATACGGCGGCGTGACCGCGTCCCATGGGCCGGGCCCGGCTCCTCCGGCGACGGCCCCGGCCCCGGGCGCGATGACCGGAGACGCCAGGCTGGACGCTCATCCCCAACGCGAGCAGGGCGCGCGCGGGCGCGCCCGGCCACAACGCGTCGATCCCCGATGCTTGCAAGAGGCCTCCATATGTCTATAAATGCCGCCCAGCGCGGGCCCTCAACCCGCGAAAAAACCTCCAACGAGACGTGAATGCCCGATCAGCAGACCGTGCCTTTTCGTGCCGAACATGTCGGCAGCCTGCTGCGTCCGAACCCGCTCTTGGCGGCGCGGGAAGAAGCCAGGTCCGGGCGGATATCGGCGGCCGAACTCAAGGCCGCTGAAGATGACGCCGTTCGCGCCGTGGCGCGCATGCAGCAGGAGTTGGGCCTGCGCGGCATCACCGACGGCGAGTTTCGCCGCGGCTCTTGGCACATGGATTTCCTTTATCAGTTTGGCGGCGTCACCAAGCAGCAGGATTCGCTCACCATTCGCTTTCACAACGATCAAGGCGACATCGAGTTTCAGCCAGCGTCGCTGCGCGTCACCGGCAGGCTCACCCTCGACAAGGTTATTTTCGCTGACGAATTCAAGTTTCTTCAGTCATGCGTGACGACGGGCGTGCCCAAGCTCACGATTCCTTCGCCGTCGATGATGACCTATCGCGGCGGCAACGACGTGATCGATCGCGCCGTCTATCCCGATGTCGAGGAGTTCCGGAACGATCTGGCGCGCGTCTATCGCGAGGAGATCGCGGGCCTCGCGGCGCTTGGCTGCAACTATCTTCAGATCGACGACACCAGCTTTGCCTATCTGAACGACCCGGGACAGCGGGCCTATGTCGCCGAACATGGCGGCGACAAGGACCATCAGCATCTCATCAATCTGCGCCTGTTCAATGCCGCGGTTCGAGACAGGCCAGCCGGCATGACAATCTGCGTCCATATGTGCCGCGGCAATCATCGCTCCTCCTGGGTGGCGAGCGGCGGCTATGACTACGTCGCCGACGCTGTGTTCAACCAGCTCGATGCCGACGGCTATTTCCTCGAATACGACGATCAACGCTCCGGCAGCTTCGAGGCGCTGCGATTCCTGCCCAAAGGCAAGAAACGGGTCGTGCTCGGCATTCTCTCGAGCAAGCGCGCGGCGCTCGAGACCAAGGATTTCGTGCGGCGGCGGGTTGACGAGGCGGCCAAGTACGTGGCGCTCGATCAGCTCTGCCTCAGCCCGCAATGTGGTTTCGCTTCGACCGAACTCGGCAACGCGCTGACGCTGCAGGAGCAGAACGCAAAGCTGCAACTGGTTGTCGAACTGGCTCAGGACATCTGGAGAACTTGATCCGCCGGATCTTCTTGGATAAAGACTTTTTCAATCATCACTGGAGAGGCAGATGGCCGACAAGAATTTGGAAGAAATGCTGAAGACGCGGAACCCCGTCGAGATGCTGCGCAACTCGCAGCTTGGCGCCTATGTCTATCCGGTGGTGCCGGCGGAATTCACCAACTGGCGCGACGAGCAAGTGGCGTGGCGCAAGACGGCGGTACTGTTCGACCAGTCTCACCATATGGCGGAGATGATGGTCACCGGACCGGACGCGTTCAAGTTCATGAACTATCTGACCATCAACAGCTTCGCCAATTTCCCGGTCAACCGGGCCAAGCAATTTGTGCCGTGCAGCTACGACGGTTACGTGATCGGCGACGGCATCCTGTTTCACCTGGCGGAGAACCAGCTCAATTTCGTCGGCCGCGCGCCGACCGTGGACTGGATCCAGTTTCACGGCGAGACCGGTCGGTGGAACATCAAGATGGAACGCGACGACCGCTCGCCGTCGCGTCCGAGCGGTAAACCGGTGACGCGGCGGCACTATCGCTATCAAATCCAGGGGCCAAACGCGAAGCTGATTCTCGACAAGCTCAACGGCGCGCCGATGGCCGATGTCAAATTCTTCAGCATGGACGTGATCAACATCGCTGGCAGAAAGGTGCGTTGTCTGCGTCACGGCATGGCTGGCGAGCCGGGCCTTGAAGTTTGGGGACCCTATGCCGAGGCCGATGAAATCCGCACCGCGATCCTCGACGCGGGAAAGGAGTTCGGTATCGTCCCGGTCGGCTCGCGCGCCTACGCCACCAACACGCTCGAATCAGGGTGGATTCCGTCGCCGCTGCCGGCCGTCTATACCGGCGAGAAACAAAAGGCGTTCCGCGAATGGTCCAGGCCGGATTCCTACGCCGCCACCGGCTCGATCGCCGGCAGCTTCGTCTCGAACAAGATCGAAGACTATTACACCACGCCCTACGAGCTGGGTTATGGACCGTTTATCAAGCTCGACCACGATTTCGTCGGCCGCGACGCGCTCGGGAAGATGAAGGACAAGCCGCATCGCCGCAAGGTGACTTTCGCCTGGAACCCGGACGACGTCGCCAGGATCTTCCGCTCGTTCTTCGACCCGTCCGTCGAGAATTACAAATTCATTGACCTGCCGCTGTCGAATTACGGCTCCGCATCGTTCGACGCGGTCAAGAAGGGCGGCAAGACCGTTGGCCTCTCCATGTTCAGCGGACAGACTTGGAATGAGCGGCTGATGCTGTCGCTCGGGATCGTCGACCCCGACATCAAACTGGGCGACGAGCTGACGCTGGTCTGGGGCGAGGAGAACGGCGGCACCAAGAAGACGACCGTGGAGCGCCATCGGCAGACGGAAGTCCGCGTCAAGGTCTCGGCCGTGCCGTTCTCGCAAGATGCGCGCGAAGGCTATGGCGGGGGCTGGCGCCTGCGCCAGACGGCTTAAGAGAACTGAAGCCCGCACCGGGCGCGACGACGCCAGGATCGCGCGTCGCGCCCCGCCGTCGCCGCCGCTCTGTTTCCGGGAGGTTCCATGGCGCGTCTGCCCTATCTCCAGCAATCCGATCTCGCACCCGAGCATCGGGACCTGCTCGCTCCGCGCGCATCCGACGGCAGAGTCCCCAATCTCTATCGCGTGCTGGCTCACGGCCCGAATGTCATGCGCAAGCTTAACGCTCTGGCAATGCACATCCGCCATGACAGCCGCCTCGATCCGCGCTTGCGGGAGTTGGCGATTCTGCAGGTCGGCTACGCCACGAGGCAGCGATACGAGTACAGTCACCATGTCCGGCTCGCGCTGCAATTCGGCGCCAGCGAGGACGACATAGGCGCCATCGCTCTCGAGACCGCGGGTCAGCCGAGCAAACTTGATCCGCTGGCAAAACTGGTGCTGCGCGCCGCCCGTGAAATGACCGATGACCAGGCGATGTCCCAAGCCACGTTTGCGTCATTGCATCGCGAGCTCGACAATGATCGGCTTCTCGAGCTGATCATCGCCATCGCACAATATAACGCGGTGATCCGCATCCTCGGCACGCTGCAGATCGACGTCGAGGACGATTATCTGCCGTATCTGGAGCGGTTTCCGCTCCCGGGTTGATCGCCGACCGGTCCGCGCCGGTGACGGCGCCGCGCCGCCGACCGCGCCGACTCACCGGAACCGGCCGGCGAGGTCCGATCGCGGCTCGTCAGCCCCGGGCATTCAGTGCCGCGCCGCCATCGACGAGAAGGGCCACGCCGGTGACGAAGTTGGCCTCATCCGAAGCCAGGAACAGCGCGGCATTGGCCACGTCCCACCCGGTTCCCATCTTGTGGCGCAGCGGCACCCGCGCGTCGCGCTCGGCCGCCACTTCGGCACGGCTGCGGTTGCCCACCCGCGCCCGCGTATCGACCGCCATCGGCGTGTCCATCAGGCCGGGCAGGATGCAGTTGGCGCGCACACCATATTCCGCATTCTGGATCGCCAGCTGCTGCGTGTAGGCGATGACGGCCGCCTTGGTCGCCTTATAGGTTACCAGCGGATAATTCAGGATCGCCGCCGTCGACGAGATATTGACGATGGCACCCGCGTGCTGCCGACGCATGATCGGCAGCACGTGCTTGCACGCCATCACGGTACCGCGCAGGTTGATGGCCACGATCCGATCGAACGTCTCCTCGGTGATATCCGTCGGCGCCGCGTCGCCGCCGGCGATGCTGACGCCGACATTGTTGTGCAGGATGTCGATGCGCCCCCAGCGCTGGTGCGCCGCAGCAATGGCCGCGGCAAGCGTCGCCTCTTTGGTGACGTCCGCGGCGTAAGCGACGGCGGCACCGCCATCCTTCGCGATCATCGCGACCGTCTCTTCGGCCGACGCGATGTCGCGGTCGACAGCCAAGACCTTGGCACCCTCCTGCGCGAAGCGGAGCGCGGTGGCGCGGCCGTTACCGATGCCGGTGCCGGGCCCCTGGCCCGCGCCGACCACAATCGCGATTTTGTTCTCGAGCCGCACGGCGTGTTACCGCGGCGCCAGACGCACCGCGCCGTCGATGCGGATGCACTCGCCGTTGATATGAACGTTATCGATGATATGCAGCGCGAGCCGGGCATATTCATGCGCGTGACCCATGCGCTTTGGAAACGGGATCGAGGCTTCGAGCGAAGCCTTGATCTCCGGGGTCAGATTGCCGGCGAGCGGCGTCAGGAAAATACCGGGCGCGATGACGTTGACGCGGATGCCGAACTGCGCCAGCTCGCGCGCTGCCGGCATGGTCAACGCGACGATGCCGCCCTTGGATGCCGAATAGGCCGCCTGGCCGACCTGACCCTCGAACGCCGCAACGGAGGCGGTCGAGATGATGACGCCGCGCTCATTGTCCTCGAGCGGCGACATCACGCTCATATCGGCGGCGGCGAGCCGCATCATGTTGAACGAACCGACCAGATTGACGTCGATCACCCGCTTGAACAGGTCGAGCGGCATCGGTCCATCGCGGCCGACGATCCGGCGGCCGGCGCCGATACCGGCGCAATTGACGAGGATGCGCGCCGGCCCATGGGCCTCGCGCGCCCGTTTGACCGCGTTTTCACCCTCTTCCGCGTCAGCGACATTGCAGGTGACGGCGAGGCCCGAGATTTCCTTGGCGACCGCGTGGGCCAGCTCGGAATTGCGATCGACGATTGCGACCTTGGCCCCACCCCTCGCAAGATACCTCGCGGTCTCGGCGCCCAGACCCGAAGCGCCTCCGGTGACGATCGCCGCATTCCCCTTAAGCTGCATTTTCTGCTCCTGCAATTCGCGATTGAATGATCCGATTGATAACGAAAAACCGCGCTTTGTCACCCTTTAGTGCGGTGAAATTCCGGTGTCCGCTCCAACCGCCGCGTCGCTTGGCCGCGGCCATTCGCCAGCCGATCCTTGGGGCGCGACACCCTTGCCCAACGGCGGCGCGCGACGGGCGGTCCGGCAAAATCACCACGACCTGCGGTCGACTGTTTAGGCCGCTTCGACCGTCGCCGCTCGAACGTTTTGTCCTTTCACGCTGTCGCGGCCGTGGCGTTCGCCGGTTTCGCCACCATGACCCGCGACGACGGCTCGTCCTGGTAAAGCTCGCTCAGCAGTTCCTTGCGATTATCGAGGAGCGCGCGTGCGTTGAGCGAGCCTTTGTCGGTCATCTCGTGCTTGTCGATCGAAGGCGGCTCTTCGAGGATCATGCCCCGGACCACGCGCGTGGCGCTGCCGGTCGCGGTCTTGGCAAGTTCGGTGAGCAATTCCTGAAAGCGCCGGCGCACCGCCGCATGGCGCAACACCGCGATTTCGGGCGCCGCCTTCGGCAAGTCCGGACAGAGGGCGCGGCATGCCTCGCCATCGGCAAAAAACAGGGCGCCCAGCTCGTCGCGGTCGGCTCCCGTCACGACCACGTCGCGGACATAGGGCGCGAAATGCAGCACGATCTTGGTCTTCAAGGGGCCGACACTGACCCAGGTGCCGGTGAGAAGCTTGAAGTCTTCGGCGATGCGACCATCGAACAGAATGCCTTTGCCGGCGTCGCTCGCATCGAGCAGTCGCACGGCATCGCCGGTTCTGAGATAGCCTTCCTCGTCGTAAAGCCGGGCGGTGAGTTCGGGCTGGCGCCAATAGCCGGGCGTCATACTGGGACCCTTCATGCGGGCTTCGAATTTGCGGTCCATCGGCGCCAATTTGAAATCGATTCCCGGCGCCGGCACGCCGACCAGGCCGGCGAAACCATCGGGCCAGTTGGCGCACAACATGAACGGCGCGGTCTCGGTCATGCCAAGGCCGGTGACCATGAGAATGCGCTCGCCGACCGTCGCCAAAGCGACCTCGTCGAGGGCGTCCCAGATGAATTGTGGTAGGCCCGCGGCGGCGTAGAACATCATCTGCACGCGTTCGAAGAAGCTGGTGCGCAACGCGCGGTCCGCGCGCAGGAACGGGATCAAAAACTCATAGGCCTTGGGCACGTTGAAATAATAATTGGGCTTGATATCACGCAGGTTGCGCACCGTGCGTTCGAATTGCCCGGGCACCGGCCGGCCATCGTCGATGTAATAGGAGCCGCCATTGTAAAGCACGTTCCCGAAATCAGAATGCGCGAACGTGTGATGCCACGGCATCCAGTCCACCATGATCGGCGGCCGTTCGCGCAAGGTCGGCAGCATCTCGATCTGCATCTGCTGATTGGCGGCGAACATGCGCTGGGTATTGATCACGCCCTTGGGCATCCCCGTCGAACCGGAAGTGAACATGATTTTCATCACGTCGTCGGCCGCCACTTTGGCCGCAGCCTGGTCGACGGCCGACGTTGGCGTGGTCCTAAGCATATCCTCGAACAGGGTCGCGCCCTTGATCGGATTGGCACGAACCACGATCTCGGCGTCGGCCGGCGCCGCTGCCGCGATCGCCTTGGCAAAGGCCTGGCCGTCGGCGGCGAAGATCAACCCGGGCTCGACCAGGCGCAGCACATGCTTGAGCTTTCCATAATCGGTCGAGATCAGCGAATAAGGCGGCGAGACCGGCGCATAGGGAATGCCGACATGCATTGCCGCCAGACCGAGGACGGCGTGATCGAGATCGCCGCTCGATAGAATCGCAATTGGTCGCGCCGCCGACAGACCGCGCGACAACAATGCCTGGCCGACGCGGCGCACGCGATCGAGCATCTGCCGATAGGTGATGGTGCACCACTCACCGGCGGCATCGCGCTGGCCGATCAGGACGCGCTCGGGCGCGGTCTCGGCGAAGTGGACGAGGCGATCGGTAATCTTGACCGGATAGGCGCCGAGCGCCGTGGTCGAGCTGAGCCTGACGGCGCCGTCGGCACCCCGCTCCATGCGGATGTCCGAAGGGCCGAGACTGACTTTGCGTATGGGTGTCGGCATCGCCGTTGATCGGACCTAAATATTTGACGGGATGAGAGAATGCCGCTTCAATTGCCCCGAAGCAAGGCGCGCCGCGACAACCGCGCCGAAGCGCCCGTTCGGGTTTGGCCGGCTTTCGCGGGGACTGAGTCATGCTGACGATGAGGCGCCGCATCCGGCGGAAAAGGGAGGATCGCGCGGCGCGCACCAACTTCATCCGTGCGCCGCGCATGGCGAGAGGCGACGCGCGCGCCCATGCCATGCGGCCAGGGTGAGCGACGATGCACGCTGACATAGAGGGGGGCGTTCCACGTGCCTGGTCGCAGCGTTCGGCAGCCGATTCGATCGCCGCCGGTTCAAAAGGACATCAAGTGGCGGTTCGGCGCCTAGCCTGATGAGCGAAGCGGAGGCCCGCGGATTCGATCCGCGCGTCTGGCTCTTGGCCATTGGAACCTTTGCCACCGGCACTGATACCTTCGTCATTGCCGGCATTTTGCCTGCGTTGGCGCGCTCTTTTTCGGTCACGATCGCAGCCGTCGGCGCCGTCATCTCGGTCTATGCCTTCGTCTATGCCATCGGCACGCCCCTTTTGGCGGTTGTGGTCGCGCGCTTGCGTCAGGACCGCGTTGCGCTGGTCGCGCTGATCGTGTTCGCCATCGTCAACATTCTGTGCGCGGTGGCGCCGACCTACTCCTTTCTGCTCGTGATGCGCGCCGCGGCGGCGTTGTGCGCCGCGATCTACGCCCCCGCGGCCTATGTACTGGCAGCGACCGCGGCACGGCCGGAGAAACGCGGCAGCGCCCTGGCGGCGGTGGCGCTCGGCTCGTCGGGATCGACCGTGTTCGGCGTGCCGCTCGGCACGTTCATCGGCAACCATTTCGGCTGGCCGGCGACCTTCATCATGATCACCGCAATCACCGCGCTGGCATTCGCCGCCCTGTTGACCCGCGGCCCGCGCAGTACGGAGACCAGTCCCGCCCTGCCGCTGGCCCTGCGGGTGGCGCCGCTCGCGCGTCTCACGGTCTGGAGCGCGCTGGCGCCGGTGTTGCTGATGTTCGCCGGCATTTATGCGGTCTATTCCTATATCGCGCCGCTGCTCGAGACGCATTTCAGCGCCGCCGACATTCCGCTGTTTTTGATCTGCTATGGCGTCGGCGGTCTCGCCGGCAGTCAACTCGGCGGCAAGCTGGTCGATCGATATGGCGCCCGCGGCCCCTTGATCGTGCTGCTGTCGCTCTTCACCCTGCTCTATGCCATCGTCCCGATAGCGCTCCACTCCGCGATCGCCACCGGCCTGGTGATGTTCGGGCTCACTTTGTGCAGCTGGGCGTGCTTCGCGCCCAATCAGACACGGGTGGTTGCGGTCGATTCCGAACATGCGAACATCATGTTTGCGTTGCTCAACGCCGTGATTTTCTTCGGTGGTGCGATCGGCGCCGCCTTCGGCGGTGTCGTTTTGGGCGCCTTTTCGGTGATGGCGCTGCCCTACGCCGCGGCGATCCTCACGGTCCTTGCCGCGGTGCTGATCGTCTATTCGCCCCGGCAAAGCTGACGACGCAATGGCGCGGCCTCGGGCCCTTGATTCGCGAATCTGGTTGCTGGCCGTCGGAACCTTCGCTGTCGGCACCGACGCCTTCGTGGTTGCCGGCATCCTGCCGCTGCTCGCCCTGAGCTTCGGCGTCTCGATCGAGGTTGCCGGTCTTCTGGTTTCGACCTATTCCTTCACCTACGGGCTCGGGACGCCGTTGTTGGCGGCGATGATCGCGCGCTGGCAGCGTCACCGGGTCGTCATCGCGACCTTGTGCGGTTTCGCCGTCGTCAATATTGGCTGCGCGCTGGCACCGAGTTTTGGCGTTCTGCTCGGGCTCAAAGTTGCCGCCGGCATTTGCGCCGCGATCTACACACCCACTGCCTATTTGCTGGCAACCTCGCTGACCACCGCCGAGCGGCGCGGCGCGGCGCTCGCCGCCGTGGCGATCGGACTTTCGGCGGCCTCGGTATTGGGCATTCCGATCGGCACCTGGGTCGGCTATCGCTACGGCTGGCATGCGACCTTCGGCATGATCGCGGTGATCACGCTCACCGGCGCTGCGGCGCTGGCACGCGGTCGTCTCAATGACCCGGCTCAAGGCTTCGCCGCGCCACCGAGCCTCGCGACCCGCATTGCGCCCCTGGGCCGCGCCCATATCTGGCTGGCGCTTTGTCCCTGCTTTATCCTCTACGTCGCGACAGCCCTGGTGTTCACCTACATAGCGGCATTGTTGCGGACACGCTACAGCGCCGACCAACTGCCGCTCCTGTTGGCGGTCTACGGGCTGGGCGGGCTGCTCGGCAGCCAATTAGGCGGTCGCCTTGCCGACAGGCTGGGGTCGGCGCGGCCCATCAATATCGGCCTCGGCGGCCTCATTGCCATCCAGCTCCTGCTGCCATTGTCGCTGGGCTCGACCGTCGCCACCTGCGCCACGCTGTTCGGCGCCACCCTGTGCAGCTGGAGTTGCTTTGCGCCGTTCCAGGCACGCATCCTGGTGCTCGAGCCCGACAGCGCCAATGTCACGATTGCGCTGATCAATACCTGCGTCTACATGGGCAATGCCGTCGGCGCCGTCGTCGGCGGTCTGTTGCTGCGGCTGACGGCAGTGACCAACTTGCCGTTCGCGTCAGCGTTGGTGGCGGCGGTGGCGCTCGGGGTTCTCGGCTTCCCGCTGCCCAAGATCGCCCGGTAGAGGCTCAGACGGTCTTGAACCAATGCGGGCGCGACTGGAGGCGCGCGAGCCAGGCGCCAATATTGGGATAGGGTGCCAGATCGTATTGCAACATCGGCGACAATTCGATCGTGCAGCCCAGCACGATATCGCCGAGGCCGAACGACCCTGCGACATAGTCGCGGGCGGCGAGCTGGCGCTCGAGGACGCCGAGGAAGCGGGCTAGATGCCGGTACGCCGCGGCAACTTGCGCTTCATCGGCGGGTTCTTGGCGTCGCGGCTTCTGGAATCGTTCGACCACCAGGGTGGTGAAGTAAGGATCGACATGACAAGCGCAAAAGAACATCCAGCGCAGCGTGTCGGCACGCGCCTTCGAATCGTCGGGCCATAGCGGATTGGCTTTCGACTGCGCGAGATAGCACATGATCGCGCTTGATTCCCACAGGGCGAAATCGCCATCGGTCAGTGTCGGGGCCTTGCCCGTCGGGTTGAGCGCAAGATAGTCGGGCGCGCGATTCTCGCCTTTGAGAAAATCGAGGTTCCTGAGCTCGAAGGGTATGCCGATTTCGGCCCCGAGGATGCGCACCCGCTTGCCGTTGGGCGAGAGCGGAAACGTGTAAAGTTCCATCGGTCCCTCCTGTTATGCCACCAGTTTGGCGTGTTGCAGTCCGATATTGTTGCCCTCGCTGTCGAGGAACATGCCGATATAGCCGGCCTCATCCGAAAGCAACGTCTTTTCGACCCTCACCGTGCCGCCGGCCGGACCGACCTTTTTCAGGATGCGATTGAGGTCTCTGCCGCCATCGAGATAGATGACAGGACCCTCTTTGCCGGGCTGGTAGTTCTCGCCCCGTACCAGGGCACCGCAATTGAAGCGGTCCCGTGCCGGGAACAGCGCATATTCGTTCGCGCCAATCGCCAGGCGATGGAACGCGATGTCCAGGATCTTGCCGTAGAAGGCGGCCGCGCGGTTCATGTCGGCGACCGGGATTTCCACCCAATTGATGAGATGCTCCATGGCGCCCTCACTGTGTTAGTATTTACTTACCGTAAGTTCATACTAACGTTGCGTCAAGCGATTTCTCGACTGGATTTTGTGGCGCCGATTGAGCGATGCTGGTGGGCGGCGATTGAGGAGGACGATGCATGATCGAGCGTATGGTCGATATCACCTCGCGCAACGGTTTGATCCCGAGCTTTGCCGTGTGTCCGGACGGGCCGGGCCATAATCCCGGCATCGTGCTTTACATGGACGCGCCCGGCATGCGCGAGGAACTCAACAATCTGGCGCGGCGCATCGCCAAGCACGGCTATTTTGTCCTGGTACCCGATCTCTATTACCGGCTCGGCACGTTGCGCTTTGACATGTCGCGCCCGGCCGAGGGGAGGATGCAAGCGATCTTCGCGGCAATGAACTCGTTGACCAATGCGCTCGTCGCCGACGATACGGCCGCGTTTATCGGCTGGCTCGATGCCCAGGACAAAGTCTCGCCGGGACGGTTAGGATCGATCGGCTATTGCATGAGCGGCAAGTTCGTCACGACCGTGGCGGCGCGCTACGGCAACCGCTTTGCGGCGTCGGCGTCGCTCTACGGCGTCGGTATCGTCACCAAGAATGAGGATTCGCCTCACAAACTGGTGCCCAAGATCAAGGGTGAAATCTATTACGGCTTCGCCGAAGACGATCCGCATGTCGCACCCGAGACGATCCCGACCCTGACCGACGCGCTCAAGACCGCCAAGATACGGCACACGCTCGAGATCCTGCCCGGCACCCATCACGGCTACCAATTTCCGGAGCGCGACGTCTACGACACGGACGCGGCCGAAAGCTCCTGGTCCAAGATTTTCGAAATGTGGAAGCGAAACCTGAA
>JASHOB010000036.1 GCA_030041335.1 Alphaproteobacteria bacterium
ATCGTCGCCTGACAAATGGATCAACTCGGCGAGGCAGAGCCCATCTTCGATAGCCATACAGGCGCCCTGAGCTAGCGACTGTAGCGGCGCATGCGCCGCGTCGCCGATGAGCAGAACACGGCCCTTGTGCCAATGCCGCGTTGGATTTCGGTCAGCGACGGAACCGCGCCACCGGAAATCCATCATGGCGCTTAAAGCACGAACCGTGGGATGAGCATCCTCGAATATCTGATCAAGCTCGGCACGGTAGGTGGCAACATCCGCTCTCTGAGAGTGAGTCGTGGTCCGATATATCACGGCAATGTTGAACTCTTTCCCGTGACGGAGCGGATAGTGAATTAAATGATAGCCCGGTCCACCCCACAATAAGACGCTATCGCGGGGAATATCGAGTTTGACCTCTTGTATTGACACAATGGTACGCGCGGCAGCATAGCCGCTCGCGCGCGGCTCGCCGTCACCGACAAGGCTTTGCCGGAACAACGAGCGGACACCATCCGCGGCAATTACGACCGGCCCGCTGAAGGTTCGGCTATCCGCTGTCGTAACTGTCACACGGTCACCACGATCCTCGAAGCGGGAAACCATGGCGTCGGATACAAGCTCGATGTTGTCATCGCGCCGGCACGCATCGAGCAAGACATTATGCACGTCGATCCGGTGGACGATAATGTATGGATATCTGAATCGCTTGCGTAGCGCCTCTCCGGTTGGAATCCGCACGAGTTCTTTGCCCGTCAACGCATCCCACATCAGAACGGCAGCCGGCGAATCCGAAACCGCGAGGACCGCTTCCATCAGACCGAGGCGATCAAAGACGTGGAAAACGTTAGGACCGAATTGGATGCCGTAGCCGATAGTCCCGAACTCTGGTGCCCCTTCGAGTACACGCGACCTGAGCCCTCGCCGAGACAGCGCTAGCGCCGTCGTCAGCCCACCTAAGCCACCGCCCACAATCAGGATCGGGCCGCTCACCATGCCGGAACACTACCATTTGGTGTGGCAGGCCAACAAACATTGTGCCGGTGGACACGAACAGATGAATGGGGTCAGGTCACGCCATTCAGCAACCGTTCGATGAACGGCAGCAATGGATCGAACTTTGCCGTTCGACGCGCGGCGTATCGAACGTTTGCCTTTGCCGTCCGTTAGAGACGCTCGCATGCCCGGGTTGGCCCGAAAAAAATCTCTGAGTTTTGGCCGCAAGAAAATTCGGTTACGCGATCCGGTCCCGGAGCGAATCGAAAACCTTTTGAATGCCCCCGTCGATGCCTTGCGGTGAGCCGGGGCCGGTCTTTGCGCTGGTGAATGCCAGCACCGACGCTACTTTGGCCGCGAGCTATTTTATCACGCAGGCCTACGGTAGACGCGAGGACGTGGGACGCGACACCAGCTTTGCGCCCGAGCTCTCTCGTGCCGCGGCGACAGCCAAGGCGCGCGGGCACAGGGCTCGGTCTGGTGCATCAGTGACTGGGTGCCCGGTGGCGAGGGCAGATAGGAACGCTTGTCGGCAGAGTTAGGCTAAACCAGGAGAGGTGCACGCCCTCGTTCTTAGAGGATAACGCCTGCGCCCCCGCGGCCAATCGCCCTCGCCCCCGCAGTGCTCCCAACCCCGCCCGTGAGAGGAGCCCCAAAATACTTAACCGTTTTGCGCTACCAGCCTCTGAGACTGGCATCGCGCTCTCGTCACAGCTCTAGAGAGCCGGAACCGAGGATGACGAGAACAATTGCGACAACGCTCAGGGATTTTGCAATCTGCGGCCCCTCCTGGCTGCCGGAGCAGTTTTCTTTTCTGGAGCGGCGACGGCATCGGCGCAGAACATCTCAGACCTCATCGGCTGACCCAGCCGAACTCCATTTGTTCACAATAAGGTGGTCGAGTTTAGAGATGCCTTGTGCGAAGACGCGGAACAAGCACGCGAGCAAGCGCCTGCATTGTTAGCGTCTGGTACGTACTACGACGCGGTCTTAGCCCAACGATCGGGCGCTGACTTCACGGCAGCCTGCATTTGATCAAAGCTGAACCCGCTATCAACTGACGCCGGGAGCGGCAAGTGCTCGTCTTTGGCGCGCAGCACCATGGCCAAAGTCATGCCGCCACCGGTCGAGGTGCCAAAGATTGCCATGTTCTTTGGATCGGCTATCTTCACGGCCTCCTTCCACACTGCCATCGCATCGTCCAGGGCGGCCGGGTATGGAAAGTCCGGCGGCATGCGGTAATCGATCGAAATGACTTTGAAGCGGCCAAACCCGGCTAACAAGATCGCCTCGCGCGTCGCCGAAAGGCCTGGGCTAAGCACGTATCCGCCGCCAGATTCAGCTCCCATTGGCCGAGATGATTTCGCCGAACGGCACCATGTGCTTGCCGTCAAAACGTTGCAATTGCGCCTGTGTGATCGGTCGGTAATTCATCGGACTGGTGTTGAGCGTGATACCGGGCAGCAGGATCGCGATCTCGACCTTATGGAGATTGGTCGCTTGCTTCATGATGTTCTCACGGCTCAGGTCG
>JASHOB010000037.1 GCA_030041335.1 Alphaproteobacteria bacterium
GCCGGTCAGAACGGCCATATCCTGGCCTTGCTGCTCGCGCCCGAAGGCGTCTCTTACGTCGAGCACCCAACGGTAGCAAACCAGCTGGCGATCCATCTTTCCGCCGCCCGCGCGGTGGTGGCGAGCGCCTTTCCTCCCTATCACCACCATGAGTTCCCCAGCTCGCGGATCCCGCCGCACCGCGCCGACGCGGGCGCTTTTCTGCTCGCCGACGCGCTCGGCGCGGCGGGCCTTACGATCGTCGAGGATGTTGACGGCGTCTATGACGCCGATCCAAAGGGCCCGAACGGGAAGAAAGCGAAGTTGCTAGGCGAGACGAACGTTGTCGACCTCGCGAAGCACGAAGGCCCGCTGCCGTTCGACCGCGCCCTACTCGAGGTCATGGCGACCGCGCGCCACCTTGAGCGGGTGCAAGTCGTCAACGGACTCGTGCCGGGGCGGCTGACCGCGGCGCTGCGTGGCGCACATGTCGGGACAATCGTCCACACGAAGGCGCCGGCGGCCTGAGGACATATGCGTCAGCTGCGCCGATCTGCCTGCCGTCAATCGAATTGCGGTGGGCTTTCGGTGGTTAGCCAGCCACCATCCGTCCTGCGGAACCGCCCGCGATCTTGCCGAATACCGCGCCGTTGGTCAGGCCGCTGCCGCCTGGATAGTTGAACCAGAAGATGCCACCAACGAGCTCCCCCGCCGCGTAAAGGCCGGCGATCGGCTCGCCATCGGACGAAATCACTTGGGCATTATTGTCAATCTTCAGGCCACCAAAGGTGAAGGTGATGCCGCACGTGACCGCGTAAGCCTCGAAGGGCGGCGTGTCGATCGTGTTCGCCCAGTTGGATTTTGGGATGGCGAGCCCTTCGGTGCGGCGGCCATCTTTCACATTTGGATTAAAAGGGATGTCCTGGCGCACCGCTGCATTATAGCGGTTTAGCTCGGCGAGCGCGGCCTCACCGTCCGTATCCTCGAGACTACGGCAGAGTTCCTCCAGCGTGCTCGCAACGTGCTTGGTGACCTGCTTGATGCGGTACTCGTCACGCAGCTGCGCCTTCACCTTTGCGTCAAAGATCTGCCAAGCAAACTGACCTGGCTGCGACAGGATCACGCGGCCATATTTGGCGTACGTGTAGTTGCGGAAATCAGCGCCCTCGTCGACGAAGCGTTTGCCCAAGGCATTGATATAGACGCCCCACGGGTAAGAGTGTTTCTGAAACTGGTCTCCGACGGCAAGGTCGCCGAAATCGGGTGCATTCCGTTCCCACGCTACGGCATGGCAGCCGGACCAGTTTCCGACAGCGGCCGCGCCAGTGGCGAGCGCCATCCGGATGCCGTCGCCGGTGTTAAACCGCGTGCCACGCACCTTTGCCAGTTCCCAGCCCGGTCCCAGATAACGAGTGCGCGCTTCGGGGTCGGCCTGAAATCCGCCGCAGGCAAGAACGACGGACCGCGCGCCGATTTCTATGGTCCGGCCATTTTGCCGGACCCTGACGCCCTTGACGCCGTCATCGTCAGCGAGGAGGTCGACGCAGCGCGCCTTGTAGCGGACTTCGATGCCATTGTTGCGCGCCGCCCCGGTGAGCGACGCGATGAGTCCTTCGCCGCCACCGACGACCTCTACCGTGAGCCCGCCCCAGAACTTGAACCTACCTCCGATGTTGAACGCCTGCCGACCCCAAGCGGCAGTGAAGCGCACACCCTTGGCGCGCATCCAAGCCACGGTTTCGAGGCTGCGCCTCACGAGGATCTCCGTGAGGTCGGGGTCGCACCGATATTCGGTAACGCGCGCCATATCGTCGAGGAACTGGTCCTCGGTATAGGTGCCGAAATCGCTTCGGGCGATTTCCTGATCACTCAGCTCCGGTATGACGCGCTTCAAGTCTTCGACGCCGGTGTAGGCTACGCGCATCAACCCTGCGGTAAAGCGTGAGTTGCCGCCGGCTTCGGCCTCAGGTGCGCGGTCGAGCACCAGGACTCGGTCGCAGTGCTCGCGCGCTGCGAGCGCTGCGCAGAAGGCGGCATTTCCGCCGCCGATGATAACCACGTCGAAAGTCTCTGTTGGGTTCATCACCGCTCGACACCGGTCTGGGGAGGAGGAAAATAGCCAGCGTTCGCTGCCGGAGCCAACCCCAGAATCCTCGCGGAGCACATCACCTCGCCGTATAGGCCTGTTATAGGCGGCCCCTTACTCAAGACGATTTGCTTTCGTGCTCGTCATTGCCATACTTGATGTTTGAATAGCTAGCACAGGCGATGAGTTCGGAAAATGGCAACACGGTCCGACGGCGAATGGCAGGCGCGCATTGATTTGGCGGCGCTCTACCGACTGGTCGACCTCTACGGCTGGTCGGATCTCCTCGGCACACACATCTCGCACCGCGTGCCGAACGAGCCGGATCACTTTCTCCTCAATCCGTACGGCTTCCTGTGGGAGGAAATAACCGCGTCGATCCTGCTCAAGGTCGATTACGACGGCAACGTGTTGACCGAAAGCAATCATAAGGTCAATCCGGCGGGTGTCACGATCCACAGCGCGATCCTGCGCGCGCGGCCCGACGTGACGTGCGCGATCCACACCCATACTCAGGCCGGCGTCGGCGTCGCCACGCAAAAGGACGGGCTGCTGCCAATCACGCAGCATGCGCTTCATGTGATCGCGCACACCGGTTACTATGACTATGCCGGCATCGAAACTGACCCGCGCGAGCGCGATCGGATTGCCGCAGCGGTGGGCGATCACAACGTGTTGTTTCTGCGCAATCACGGCATGATTGCGATGGGCCGAACACCCGGCGAGGCGTTCATGTGGTGTTATCGTGCCGAACGCGCATGCCGCGCGCAGCTCGCGATCCAACAGGCCCACGCCGATACGGTAGCGCTGCCGAACGAACTGGTCGAGGAAACGGTCGAGCGCAATCGCTTCCTGAATTCACCAGAGGGCTACCGCGCGATCGGTGTCAACGAATGGCCGGCACTGCTCCGCAAGCTCGACCGCATCGATCCGAGCTACAAGACGTAGAGCGGTCACACTTCTCCGCGACAGTCCCCGTATGATACGGCTTCGCAGCCGTCGTGGAGATTCCTTTAGGTTAAGGAAGCCAAGATGATGGCCGCCGCGGTGGTTGGGCTCGCTCGGCCGCTCAACCGGACTGTAGCTCACGGTGCTCCATGGTCTTTTCCGGGCCGTCTCAGGGTTTTCCCGCAGCCCCTCATATTCGCGAACGGGCTATAACCCTGGCGCGCTAGAGGGCTCCAATATCGAAGGTTCCGGCACCGGCACGGTTCAACGCTCGCTGACTTGATCGAGCTGGCTGATATGACAAGCCGCGGGGGCGGCAGAATCTTGGCGAAGCATTATTGGACTTCGGGCGTGCTTTCGGCGTCTTTGATTGGTTAAACCGTGAACGCCGCCTGCACCAATCTTAATCCCGAGCGTGCGCGACGTCCCATTCACGCCGCCTTGCGCGCCGGGCCGACCCCGGAGAGGATTCCGATGATTCGCAAGAAGGCCTCCGAAATGTCCATCCATTCCTGCAGCCCCGGCGCGCCGATCTTGCTGGAAGAGGCCGCCGCCACAGGAGTTAGACGGACCAGTAAAGGTGCCGAAGCAACCCCGGCCTGCGACAAGGTGCTGGCGCCGGGACAGTGGTGCAGCGCGTGGGACCCGTTCGTCGAGCTTGAGCCGGTGTGGACCGATGAGTTCATGGCCGCGAGCGCGGCGGTCAGCGGCCGCAAAATCTTGTCAGCGAAAGAAGTCGAGTTGTTGAAGCATCGCTTTCGCTGCGTCATGGACACACATGTATGCTCCGGGCACGCGCCGGCACTTCAAAGCTGCACCCAAAGCCGGCGCAACCATGGAGGAGATCACGGCGGTACTGAAGCGGTGCGTAGTCCAAGGCGTGCAAGCACTGAACCTTGGTGTTGCCATCCTCGCCCAGGAACTGAGTCACCACAAATGAGCGCGTACCGGGCCTATACTCTGGAAAAGCAAAAGAAATTCGGTCATAGATGCCGGAGGGTAAAGTGGCGCAATAGGAACAATGCCTCGAGCCGTTGAGCGAAACGTCATGGCGAAGCAACCCTTGAAAGAACGGCTCATACATGAGCTAAAGACCTTCGCGGGAATGGCCCTCTATCTGTGGGTCGTCTTTGGTCTTTTTCAGCTCCACCAGCAGATTGTTCTTAATCAGAATCACATTCCTTTCCGTTTGACCGGTCTGGCTCTCATCAATGCCTTCGTCTTGGCCAAGGTCATGCTGATCGCAGAGGATGTTCATCTGGGCGAGAGATTCAAAAATAGGGCTCTCATTTACCCAATCGTATACAAGTCGATACTGTTTGCCGCCGTCTTTATCGTAGCCCATGTCCTGGAAGAACTGATTCGGGGAGCCATAGAGGGCAAGTCCATTGTGGACAGCATTCCGAAAATCGGCGGCGGGAGCCCGCAAGGGGTCATCGTTGTCGCGGTGCTGATCGCTGTTTCGCTGATTCCGTTCTTCGCCTGGAGAGAGATTGATCGAGCGCTAGGGCCAGCGAGACTTCGCAGACTTCTCCTCAACTCTCCCGATCGGCAATAGACATTTCTGAGATTTTGCTTGGTCGGGTGCGGCGCGCGGGCAGGCAGCAGCGCAACCGGTCTGGCGAAAACCTTTTCCTATAGGAACAAGCGATTCCGGAGATTAGCGGCATGTGGGTGCGACTGTTTCGCCTGTTCTATTCACAATAGTTGGGAAAGACGACGACGAGGTGAAAGCACTCTCTCGCAAAGGGCGCGCGTTGGCTGAAAGCTACAGATGGTAGGCGGTAGGTGTTGACGGTGTCGTGGATTCGGCGAGCGCGATGCACCGTTCATATATTTGCTGCCTCGAGGATCGGCAGCACGCGTTCCCACAGTTTGTAATGGTGGGCGAGCTCGTCGTCTTCGAGGCACTCCGAATGATAGGCCAGCATATTGCCCGCTCCGGTCTGCCGGCACTGCGCGATAATGTTTTCGGCGACCGTGTCAGGCGCGCCGTAGATGAACTCATCGTTCATGTCGACGAAGCCAGCGGTGAACGGCGCGAACTCCTTTGGCGGGCCGCCCGCTTGCTGCACCGAGGCCGCATCGCGCACGCCTGAGCGCACGATGCCTTCGGGCATCGCGCCCTGCTTTTTCGCCATGCGCTCCGTCAGCGGTCGAAAGATTTTCTTCTGCCGCTGGATCGCGGTCGCCAGTAGTTCGCGGTGCAGCGCTTCGGCCTCTGCGTCCGTGTCCCAGATCATCACCTGACGGCGGATCGCCATGTCGTCGGGGCCAACCGTGATACCGACGTCCGCTGCAGCTGTGCGATAGGCTGCGAAGCTTTTTGCCGCCGAAGCGGTCGACTGATAACCGGTCGTTACCTTGGCGCCGCGTCGCGCCGCCATCTCGGCCGTGGCGGGCGTGTACATTGTCACCCATTCGCGTCTGCGTGGCATTTTCTTCAGGCGAGGCATCGCAAGGATATCCTCGTAATTCCAATATTTGCCATGGTGGCTGAACATTTTGTGTTCGCGCGCCAGGTCGAGGAATTGCAACATCTCGGCATACATCGGCCGGACGTCCTCAACTGGAATGCCGACGAACATGAATTCGGGCGGAATGCCGGTCGCGGTACCAATCTCGAGCCGCCCCTCGGTTATGTAATCGAGCATTGCGAGGTCTTCAGCGAGCCGCCATGGCTGGTGAAAGGCCAGCACATTGCCCATCACGCCGAGCTTCATCCGCCTGGTCAACCGCGCCAGCGCCGCAATGAGCAGGTTCGGATTGGGACTCAACGAATCAAGAAAATGATGTTCGCTGAAAAACACACCCTCGAAACCAAGCCGCTCGAGATCGACCAGGCGCGCGAATGCTTTGTCGTACACTGTTTGGACGAAGTTCGTGTCCTCGTAGTTCGGAATGGTGCGGCCCGAGGCGGTGTTGAACTCGAAATTCCAGACCTTGATCATGCTCGTCTTCCCGATGTCTCCCACCGTTTGATATAACAGAAGAAACCAAAAGTGGAAAAAATGACCGAACCAACCTACGCCGCACGCGATCCGCGCAGCGTTTATCCTGCGGTCGACGCAGTGGCTTTGGCAACGCGCGTTGCCAAACCCGAGGCTGCGCGGTTTGTCTTGGTACAAACCATGCCACCGGGGTCGGGGCTTGAGCCGGTGATGGATGCGGCGGAGAGCGAACTGCGCCGGCGTTGGCCGAATGCGCAAATCGAGCGCTTCATGCGCGGCGATTTCATGATCGACGATGCGGAGGAACGCACGGCTCTGGCAAAGCGCGCCGACGCCGCGATCCTGTTTCTCGGCCCCGCCGCGACCATGGTTCATGTCGGGAGCGTCTATGGCGCGGCCCTGGAAGCGGCGGGCGTCCCTTGCGCGCTGATCGTGTTCGACGGTTTAGAGCCGGTGATCGAGCATCGACGCTCGGTCGGTTCGGCGTTGCTGCGCTATGCGGTCACCCCCAACCTGCCGGAACCAGCCAAGCTCAGCGCGGTCGCAGCCGCTGTCGTCGATGCATTGATTGCGCCTCTGAAAGAAGACGAGCGACGTCGCGACCAGCGGCCCTCGGCCCCAAGGCCGCACATCGCGTTGGAAGGCTCGCTCGACGACATACAACGTCATTTTCTGGAACAAGGCTGGAGCGACGGCCTGCCAATCCTTCCGCCGACGCAGGCAGCGGTCGAGGCAATGTTGCGCGGGACTTCGCGCACCCCCGGTACCGTCGTTACGAAGACGATGCGGCCGGAAGGCCTGCGCACCACGGTCGAGATGGTCGCGATCAATGCCGTGATGGCGGGTGCCGCGCCCGAGCATCTCCCGGTAATCCTCACGGGTGTGAGTTTGTTCGGCCATGTCCAGTTCGAATCCATGACGCGCTCTGTCAACAGCTTCGCCTTTCCGATGCTGATCAACGGCCCCCTTGCTCGTGGCATCGGAGTCGCCGCCGGCATGAACGCGCTTGGTCCGGGCAACCGCGCCAATGCGACAATCGCCAGAGCGATCAATCTCGCGATTCGCAATTGCGGCGGCCAGCGCGTTGGCATCACTGCGTCGCCGGCGCAAGGTAATGTCGGCACCGCGTCATTTGTTTTTGCTGAGAACGAGGCGGAGACTCCTTGGCCGTTGTTTCATACCAGCGAAGGTTTCGCTGCATCCGATAATACCCTGTCGCTGTTCACCGGCGGCTGGGGCCATCTCGGCAACTTTTATTACACCGGGATCGGGGAAGCGATTGCGAGTCTCAAGACGTTCGAGCAGCCGTCGGGAGCATTGCTTCTGGTGACCCCAAAGCGCGCCCACATTCTCGACGACCAAGGTATCGGCCGAGATGCATTGCGCGACCTTCTTTGGCAAGGCGCGACGGCAACACTGAAGGAATTCCGAGCCAACGGCTTCTTCCCGCTGATGAAGGCAATGATCGCTCGACCGCCTGCCGATCGGATGCGCGCAGTGTGGCCGGCCGACTACCTGACGCGGCCGGACACGGACATCGTGCCGCTATTCCCACGCGAGGCAATCAAGATCGCGGTCGTCGGCAGCTCGGTGGCGTCGCTGATGCAGCTATGGAATGCGGTGCATTTTCGAACCATATCGATTGATCCGTGGCGTTAAAAATTGCCGTCGAATCGATTTCAACGACAGGGTTGTGTCGCCACTGAGAATTTTTCTCCAGTCGCGCCGGGGCCCAGATTCGTCATGGGCGGCACGACGAAGCTGGCAACGTTCAAGCGCGATGGCGGTACCCCCGGTACAGACGTTAATGGGGCCGCCGACACGCTGTTCGATCGGCGGCGCCCGGAGACCACGACGACAGCCCGGGCGGCTACACTCGGGTACCGCGGTCTCGGCCACGCGACGATATCGGCTCGCTCGACGAGGCATAGGGCGCGGACTCGAGGCTTCGATCGTTTGGCTACAAAGAGGTGAGTCCCTTGTCCCGGTGTGCTTGACCATGTCATGACGGACGAGGATGTTGTCGTAGCGCGAATGCATCTGCTGGGCGAGAGCTTCGGTGCAAGTCGTCGCATTCCAGCACCAGGAGGAAGAGCGTGACGAAATCGTTGAAAGCCCGGCTGCCACTACCGGGGTTGATATCGGCGCCTGGCGTTTTCGACATGGTTTCGGCCAAACTAGCCGACAGCATCGGCTTCGATGCTTTGTACATGACCGGTTATGGCGTGGTGGCATCGCATCTGGGACTGCCCGACGCCGGGCTAGCCACTTACTCAGACATGCTCGGCCGCTTGCGCCAAATGGTGGAAGGGATCGAAACACCCTTGATCGCGGATGGCGACACAGGTTACGGCGGATTGCTCAATATCGATTTCACGGTGCGCGGCTATGAACAGGCCGGTGCGCAGGCGATACAGCTCGAAGATCAGGAATTCCCCAAGAAATGCGGCCATACGCCGGGACGTCGCGTCATTCCTCTCGATGACGCGGTGCGCAAGATCCGCGTTGCGGCGGAAGCGCGAAGTTCGAAGGACTTTCTTATCATCGCGCGGACCGATGCTCGGACGTCGCTGGGCATCGATGAAGCATTGCGGCGCGGAGAGGCCTTCGCGAATGCAGGCGCGGACATCCTGTTCATCGAATCGCCTGAGAGCATCGAGGAGATGGAGTGCATCGGGCGCTCGTTCGATGTGCCGCTGGTCGCGAACATGGTGGAAGGCGGCCGCACACCGATCTTGTCGCGTGCCGAACTGGAAAAGCTGGGTTTCAAGATCGCGATTTTTCCGACCTCCGGGCTGCTCGCGATGGGTGCTGCACTCGCGTCCGTGTACGGCGAACTACACGACCGTGGCTCGACGAAAGAATGGAGCGGAAAATTCTACGGCTTTGATGCATTTTCGCGACTGATGGGATTCGAACGTGTGTGGGATTTCGAGCGCCGCCACGCGGATAGAGATGGCGGCTAACGGCTCGCCGCTCGCGCCGTCAGGATGCCTAACGAGATTCAGGAAGCGTTCGTCGTTACGGCGAAACGCCGCCTGATGAGATATCGGGCAGAGGCTCGATGTCTCAATCACTCAAGGTGAAGCCCCAGTGCAGGCCGGCGGTTTGATTCGGCAAGGAAAGGATCAGGAGGTATGTCCTTGCGCTAAAAGCAATCGAGAATCGAAGACATCAGGCGAGTATCGATTTGCCTGGGTGACGCAAAAGGGGTTATCAGATAAGGTGGGCGGGTCAACATAATTAGATTGGTGGTCAGCTGTCCGCGGTTCGATCCGCGCGTTTACCGGTGAAATCGAGGGTTCGTGAGGTAAGACTGAGGCGGGGAGAGCCGAAAGCCCTTTTCGGGGGCATATGGGGGCAATCCGATGGACCAGCGAGATCGGCCTTCGCCAATCGAAAATATCCGCATTTCATGGTGGCGCTGGCGGCTGCCGCGGGCGCTCGAAGCCCAGTTTCAGCGCGAAACGAATGCCGAGCGCAATCGGCGGATCCGCTGGTGGCACGGCATCGGGGTGGTCGTCAACTGCATTAATTTTCTGCTCGCCCTGTGGTCGGTGCCGGAACATTGGCAACTGAGCGTTCTGCTGTATTTCGGGTTTGCGATGCCGATCCTGTTCGTGTCCCGGCATTTGCTGGCCGCGCCGTTGCCGCGGTGGCAGGAAATGGTGGCGAGCTTTCTTCCGCCATTGGCGACCCAGCTCGCGCTGTTGACGGTGTTCGCCTTGTCGCCTGCCTTCGAATTCCCGCATTCGATGAGTCTGCTGGCCGTGGTCGTTATTTGGATTGGCGCACCGATTCCCTTGCGGGTGCCGGAAGCGGTGCTGCTTGTCGCGCTGACGCTGCTGCTCGGCGGTGCGATCAACGTGGTCGGCGTCCTCCTTCATGACGCGCCTTTCGCGTACCCGCAATTTATCGTCGGTAGCCTAGTGGTGATCGCGGTGTCGCTCGTCAACCGGCTGGAAAGCGAGCGGCGCAATCGTCAGACGTTTTTGAGTGGCCTGTTGCTGCGTCGCCGCGCGGAAGAGCTGGAACACGCCAACGCCCAATTGGAAATCCGTTCCAATACTGATGCGCTGACCGGACTCCACAACCGGCGCTTCTTCGAAGAACGGCTTGCGGCGCTCTGGGAGCAGAGTGCGTTGACGGCTGCGCCCCTTGCCGCACTGATGATCGACATCGATCACTTCAAGAAAATCAACGATACTCTGGGCCATCAGGAAGGCGATCGCTGCCTCGCGGCGGTCGCACGCGAAATCAAGCGGAGCACGCGGCACGAGCAAGACTTTGTGGCTCGCTACGGCGGCGAGGAATTCGTCGTTCTGATGGCGGCCGCCAATGAGGCCGAAGCGTGTGCCTCGGCCGAACGGATCCGATCGCGGATCGCTGAGTCGCCCATGCTCGGATTCGGCCCATCGCGACCGCAATCGGTGACCGTCAGCGTCGGTGTCGCCGTGATGAACCCCGCCACCACCGATGCAACCGCCACCGCACTGATCGCCGCGGCTGACCTGGCGCTGCTGAGCGCCAAACGGACGGGCCGCAACCGTATCATGATGGGCGGGGAGCCGGCAGAGGCACGGACCGGCGCTCTGGTAACGCTCGTGCCTTCACTGCGACGGTCGGCGTGAGGCGTACCGAGCGGCTCGCGAAGGCTGTGTCTCGTTGGTCAGCCGCGTATCTCGCCTCACGGACCTCAGCGGCTCGCTCACGCATTGCCAACGTGGAATCTTCGCTTCGAGCCGCGCCATCGCGCATGTGCCGAATTGCGTCGGGTCCACTGTCAGGCGCTCCTCCCCTCCGTCTCCCAAGATTTTCCGGACGGGTTAGGGGTTCCTCCTGAATTCGTTGCGTGCACCTTCACGGGCAAACTGCAAGCGTCAGTGAGCTGTTGTCTTGCTGGCGATCCCCCCGTCCTTCCGGCGATCCGCCCGCGCGGGTCGCC
The DNA here is from genome assembly GCA_030041335.1 of Alphaproteobacteria bacterium. Lineage (GTDB taxonomy): Bacteria > Pseudomonadota > Alphaproteobacteria > ATCC43930 > CGMCC-115725 > JAATGI01. Next base: position 10,910 of record JASHOB010000037.1, read on the forward strand.
GGTTTTTTCGTTGACACTGCAAAATCGCGACATTGGGAAATCGCAAAGCCGACGGCTCCCATCGGCAATTTCAAATGCGGCACCTGCTAACCGGAAGACCGGTTGGCACTCGGTACGTCGCCGCAGCGCAAATCGCTGTCAGGACCGCTGTCGCGACGCTTGCGGCCGCTGTGTCACTGGTTGGGCACAATGAACTGACCGTTGACGCGGTCAGTCTATTGGCGGGTTGCTTATGCTGCCGCGGATGGCGGCCCAACTGCCCGGATCTAAAGAGGTGCTGCGCTACGATGGGGGCGGATTGAGACAAGGGATCAGCGGGCGACCGGCGGAACGTAGGTGTCGAGGCTTTCGGCCGGCATGTCGATGACGCGGCCCAGTTCCGCGGAGCGATAGAGCGCCATCAGCATTTCCAGCACGGCGACGCCGTCGTCGAACGTTTCGTCCGGCATTCGTCCGGCGCGGAAGGCGTTGATGACATGCCGGTCTTCCGCGACGTAGCCGTAGGTCGCGGCCTCGTCCTCCATTACCGGCATCAGCCCGTGCTCGGCGTTCTGCTTCTCTACCAAGTCCTCGCCTTCCTCGGCGGTGCCGACCTCGCGCGAGATAAACACCTTGAGCGCCGTGTTGAGCGAGCTGAACTCCATCGCGTATTCCGGCCCAAGCAGCTCGATCGAGGCGCGCAGGCCGGCGCCGACATAGGCCCAGGAATTGGTGCATTCGACCAGCACGTCGTGACCCTCGGGATCGGTGAAGGTCAACATCGTGCGCGCGTAGTCCTCAGCCGGGCGCGTTCCGTAATCGACCTCGTCACCCATCCGCGCCTTCAAGCGCCTGACATATTCCGGCCGGTTCCATTTCAGGGTGCCGACCGTTGCGCTAACGCTCTTGAGGAGCAGCTCCGTGCGCGGTGCGTCGGGCCGCGTCAACAGAAAGCGCGCCACCTCGACGCTGTGGCAGCCCATGTCAAGCAACGTGCCGCCGCCTTGCTGGGTGCCGCGCCAGAACCACGGCATATGCGGGCCGCTATGCTCCTCGGCGGCGCGGGCCAGATAAGGTCTACCGGCGGCCGGCACGGCCCGGCGCCATAGGATCTCCTTGCCGCGCACGATGGACGGGGCAAACAGCTGGTTCTCGAGGTAGGCGTGCAGCAGTTTTGCGTCTTCGACGAGGCGCAACATTTCGCGCCCCTCCGCCAGCGTCCGCGCCAGCGGCTTTTCGCAAGCGACGCCGATCAGCCTCATCTTCCCGGTGGTCACCAGTCGGTGAATCTCGCGCATCACCGTAAGCCTGGTGTCGTTTGGGACGAGAATCCACAGCGCGTCGACCGCACCGGCCATCGCCTCGATCGAGGCGAAAGCGCGGCACGGACCAAGCTCCAGTTCGTTCACCTTGCGCGCCAGCGCCTCGCGATGGTTGGGATTGGGGCTGTGGATGCCCGTCACCGTGACGTGCCGCACCGCGATTAGGCCTTGAACATGGAAATTGGCGACGAAGCCGCTGCCGATCAGTCCGATGCGGAGTGTGGCGATGGTTTTTGGGTCTGGCATTTGACGCATCCTTTCAATCGGTCAACCTGGTGTAGGCGGCTGCGAGCAACAGAATGATGGCGCCATAAAGAATCTGCCGGATCGGCTCCGGCGCATCCAGCAGGGTGAGGAGACTGTTAAGCACCGTGAGGATCAAGGCGCCGACGACGCTGCCGGCATAGCCCCCGCGGCCGCCGAAAATCGAGGTGCCGCCGATGATCGCCGCGGCCACCGACGGTAGCAAATAGACATCGGCAAGGCTCATGTCGGCAGCGTTGGTGCCGCCGACGATCACGAGACCGGCGACGGCGGCGAACAGTCCGCACATTATGTAGTCCGCGAACAGGACCTGCCAAACGCGCACGCCCGCGAGTTCGCAGGCTTCGCGATTGTCGCCGACGGCATAGATGAGCCGGCCAAGCCCGGTGCGGGGCAGGCCAATCAGCACCAGGAATCCGAGCGGTATCCACGCAAACAGATCGATCGGAACACCGCCGAGCACCTTGCCGCTTCCCAGCGATTGGATGAAGGAAGGCACACGCGGTGCGCTCGCCATGAGCTTCTGGCTATAGACGATGAGCGTGCCTTCGGTCATCAGCCCGGTGCCGAGCGTCATCACCAGCGGCTGCACCCGCAGCACCGCGATGCCGAGTCCGTTAACGGCGCCAACCAGCAACCCGACGCCAAGGCCCCACAGGACCGCGGCGCTGCCGCCCTGCGACGAATGTGTCGCCATCAGATAGGCCGAGGCGGTGGCGACGCTGGCGACGGAAAGATCGATGCCGCCAGCTAGCATCACCAGGGTCTGCCCGGCCGCCAGGATGCCGAGCGGGGCCGCGAACAAGAGGATATTGGATATCCAGATTGGCGTGACGGTGCCCGGGCGTGCTACTTCGATGCCTGCCACGAAGGCAAGCAGCAGCAGGATTAACGCACCGATGGTGTGGCGCCGTAGCATCGCCCCAAAACGGCTGCCGAGGCTGATGGCAGAGGGGCCGTGCGGACGGATCGATTGTGCAGGCGCGTTCATCGCTTGCGCGCGCGCAACAGCGCGACTAATCCGCCGGCCATCACCACGAGCACAATCAACGTGCCTTGGATGACCTGACCAAAATTCGGATCGATGTTGAGAAAAATCAGGTCGGTCGGGATCAAAGTCAGTACGTAGGCGGCCACGACCGGCCCGACCATGCCGCCTCGGCCGCCTGACAGGCTGACGCCGCCTAGCACCGCCGCCGCCAACCCGCTCAGCGTGTAGTAGACGCCCGCGAGCGGCGAGCCGATGCCGGTGGTCATGATCAGACCGATCCCACCGACGGCGCTGAACAATCCGCCCAGCACATAAGCCAGGAAACGCGTGCGCTCGACGTTGACACCGCTGCGGAACGCCGCAGCCTTGTCGCTGCCGATGGCATAAAGCAACAGGCCGAGCCGGCTTCGCTGCACCGGGATCCAGATGATCGCGACCGACGCGATGAGGAGAATCAGCGCACCCGAGATCCATGGCGTCGCGAACGTGCCGGCGCCGAGGCTCAAGAAGCGGTCGGGCGCGCCGCCGCCGGGTTTTTCCAGAATGAGGAGCGCCACGCCGCTCCAGATGAAGCCGGTGGTCAGCGTGACGACAACATCGGGTACGCGCGAGTACACAACGATCAGCCCGTTGGCGGCCCCCATCGCCGCCCCGATCGCGAGGACGAGCACGCTCAGAAGCACGGCTTGCCCGAAGTTCGCATGCTCCATGGTCGCCGCCGCGAGCACATTGGTTACGGCGATCATCGAGCCCACCGACAGATCGATCCCCCCCGAGATCACGACCACCGTCTGTGCCGCCGCGGCCAAGGCCAGGGGCATTGCGCCCATCGCCAGGGATTGCGCATCGAACGAACTGTAAGAGGGATGAATCGCGACCGTAACCGCCAGAAAAAGCAGTAAGAACAGCGGCATCCCGACAAGACCGGGGTGGCGCTGCGCGAACCGGCCGAGTCCGGCGCGACCCGCGTCGTGGGGAGGATTTGCCGAGGTCATGCGGCGTCCTCGCGCCGTGCTACCAATCCGTGTGCGGCCCGCAAAAGCGTCGCCTCGTCTGCTTCGGCCGCCGACATCTCGCGCACCACGCGGCCGCCGAACAGTACGATCACGCGGTCGCAGGCGAGCCGGATTTCCGGAAGTTCCGAAGTGAACAGCAGCACCGCAGAGCCGGCGGCGGCCAGCTCGCGCAAGAGTGCATAGATCTGGCGTTTGGTGCCGATATCGATACCGCGCGTCGGATCGAAGCACAGCAGGATTTTGAACGCACTGGCCAGCCAGCGGGCGATCATCACCTTCTGTTGGTTGCCGCCGCTGAGGCGGCGTAGTTCCGATTCGGCGCGGGTATCGACCTGCAGGCGCCGGATTGCATTCTCCACGCGGCCGCGCTCACGGCGCATCGCGATCGGCCCCCAACGGCTGAGAGGTCCGTAGGACGGCAGTGCCACGTTTTCGCGGATGGAGCGCTGTGGCAGCATCGCCTGCAGCCGGTTGGCTGGCACCAGCACAATGCCCGCGCGGATGGCGTCGGCGGGGTGACGAAAGCGACGCAGGGCGCCGTGACTGTGGATCTCGCCACCGTCACGATCGCGGACCCCGGCAATGCAATCGAACAGCTCCTCCTGGCCTTGACCGTCGAGCGCGGCGATGCCGAGAACCTCGCCGGGATGCAGGGCAAAGGAGACGTCTTGAAGCAGCCGGCCCGCCCGCAAATGGTTCACTTCGAGCGCCGGAACGGCGTCGCCGTAGGGCTGACCGGGTGTCGGCGCAGTGTCGGCCGCGGCCCGCGCCACCTCATATCCGAGCATCAGCTCGACGATACGCTCCTCGCTGCCGCGCGCGGTCTCCGTGGCGCCGACGGTAACGCCGTCGCGCAGAACCGTGGCGCGGTCGCACAGCACCGAGACCTCCGCCATGCGGTGTGAAATGAAGATCACGCCGCGGCCACGCTCGCGCCAGTGCCGCACGATCGCGAAAATGCGCGCCGACAGATCGGCAGGCAGCGACGCCGTGATTTCGTCGATCAGCAGGATGCTCGGGTCGGATGCCAGGGCACGGGCGAGGTCGATCAAGCGCAAGGTCTGAAACGGCAGGTCGCGCACAAAGGCGCCGACATCGGGATCGGCAATGCCGAGCTCAGTCAGCCATTGTCGCGCCGCATCGAGAGGCGCGCGCGCAAGACGCAGGTTCTGCGCTACGGTAAGATCGGGCACCAGCGCCGGGTCTTGATAGACCGAGACGAGCCCCGCGTCGCGCGCCTCCGCGGGCGAGCGGAAGCGACAGGCGCGGCCACGAATCGTGATCTCCCCGCCATCGGCGCCGAAGACGCCGGTCAAGATTTTGACCAGCGTGCTCTTGCCAGCGCCATTGGCACCCATCAACGCTTGAACTTCGCCGGCGCGCAGTTCAAGCGAGGCGTCGCGCAGCGCCACCACCGCGCCGAATCGTTTGGCGAGGCCGTTCACCGCGAGCAGGATTTCCGGTGCACTCATGCCCTACCTAGCCGCGCCCGCGCGACGCGCAAAGTGCGTGAGCCGCGCGGGGCAAACGGTGTCGAGGCCGTGAGCGTCAGGCTTCGCCCGGACCTTTGCAGGCCTTTTCTTGTGCCGGCGTGTAGCTGGTGTAAGGTGGAATGCCGCTATAAACCGGGTAGGTCGGATCGACCTTCGGATCGTACACCGATTTCGCCCAGTCCATCCCCCTCGCGTTGGCGTTAGTGTAGACACGGGGCGTCAGGTGAACGACACGCGGTTCCTTCTTGCCCGACAGGATGCCAAGCGCCAGACCGAGACCCGCGCCGCCCACCGCGGGTGGATTGGTGACAGCGATCGCGGTCAGCCCGTTGTCTTTGTCGTTGATCATCTGCGCGATGAAGCCGTTATTGTCGGCGCCGACGACCGGCACGAATTTGACGTTGGCCGACTTGTAGGCATCCACGATCATACTGTCGATGCCGGAGGTCCAGACGCCGTCGATCCTCTTGCCGGAACCCAGCAGATCTTTGATCTGCTGTGAGCCTTTGTCTGGCGACCAGCCGGTGAACACCGACGCAACTACCTTGACGTTCGGATATTTCTTCAACGCCTGTTCGAAACCTTCGTGTCGGTCGGCGTCGGCGGGCACGCCGTCGATGCCGCGCATCTCGACCACATTGCCCTTGCCGCCTAGCGCCTTGAACAGTGCTTCGGCGCCTTCCCGCCCGTAGGCGACCTGATCGTTCGAGAGCACATAGGCGCCAGGCGCCGAGACCGCTTGGTCGACCGCCACTACAACGATGTGCTTGGCGAGCGCCTGCTTGATCACCGGGTCCAACGCCTTACGGTCGGAAGGGTTGAGAATGATGATATCGACGCCAGCCGAAATCAGGTTGCGTAGGTCAGCGATCTGCTCCGACGGGCCGCCATTGCGGTTGGCGAGCACGATCTTCGACACCTTGCCGGAGGCGAGCGCCTCAGCCTTGATCGAGCACACCATCTCCTCGCGCCAACCGTTGCCGATCAGCGTGTTGGAGACGCCGACAACATATTGGCCGTCGGCGGCCAGGCCGGGTACCGGGCCGCCGCACGCCACCGTCATCGCGCCGAACGCGAGACACGCATAAAGGATGTCCTTTTTCATCGTTTCCTCCCTGGGCTGACGACGCCAGCGTTCTCGTATCCACGCTGCGTCTTGCCCATAATATGACACCAAATGAGGATCGCTTAGCAACGGACGGAATCACAAAGTCATCGTGACTTTTCGTAACGCCCGCGGGCGGTCGGGGTCATGACCGCGCCGCCGCGCCAAAGCCGGGAGTGCGGCGTAGAAACCAGCCAGTAGCGCGACCGCTGTGCCCTGGTCGCGATCCAATGCCGCGACCAGTGCGGTGGGCGAGCCTTGCAGCGCCAACGCGCGCAAGGTCTTGACCACGGACGCACCGGCTGCTCCCGGTCCCGCAAAGCCGAGCACGCCCAGGCGCTTGCCGGCGATGGCGCGCGCTCCGTGCATGACTTCGGCGGCGCTGATCGCCTCGGCGTGGAGGTTTGCGACTTCCTTCAGCTTAAGCGCCGCCTCGAGCGCGATCGGCAGGCTGTCGCCACGGCCGATGATATAGGCGCTGTCGATAGCGTCGAGCGGAGCCAGATCATGCGGTGATGCCAGCGCCTGTTCGGCCGCGCTGGCAACGGCGGCGGCGTGCGCCTCGTTGTCGGCGCCGCGCCCGGCCAGCGCCGCGGCAAGCAGATCGATTGCCAGCAGCGAGCAGCTCACCGATTTTGTGGCGGCGACACAGCGCTCTTCTCCGGCACTCTGATCGAGCACGATGTCGGCACCCTCGGCCAAGGGTGCGGCAAGATCGTTGACCAGCGCCAGCCGCGTGCCGCGGGTGTTGGCGAAGGCCGCTTGCGCGGCCACCAAATCGGGGCTGCGGCCCGACTGGGAAACGGCGAGGGTCCAAACTCCGCCCGCTGTCATGGCCACCCGGTCCAGACTGGCGAGCGATGGAGCAAACGACGCCACGGGGATCCCCAGCGCAGGGGTCAGGCGATAGGGAGCATACGCCGCGGCCGCATCGGAACTGCCGCGCGCGATGGTAAAAAGCGCGGGCGGTGGCGCGGCGCGAAAACGTGCTTCCGCCGCTACCAGCGCGTCGCGGTTTGCCGTGGCGACGGTTTTCAGCCGGGATGGGATTTGCGCGATTTCGTCTTCAATCAGCGACATCGATGCTGTCGCCGTCGATCCACACGCATTCGGCCCGCAGCGCCCCGTCGAGCTGGACGATCGAGGCGCGTGCACCTGGCGCAATGCGACCGAGATCGGTTAGGCCGAGATAATCGGCTGGCCGGGTCGATGCCATCGCCGCCGCTTCGGCCAGCGGCACGCCGATCGACACCAGATTCCGCACCGCGTCGGCTAAAGTGATGGCGCTGCTCGCCAACGTGTCGCTTTCCCCGAGCGTCACCCGCAGGCCGCGCTTGATCACCTTGCGATCGCCGAGCCGATATTCGCCGTCGGGCATGCCGGCCGCGGCAGAAGCGTCGGTCACGGTGTAGAGCTTCGGAATCGCGCGCCGAGCAGCGAGGATCGTTTCGGGGTGGTTGTGGTGAAGATCGCAGATGATCTCAGCGTATTCGCCATGGGCCAGCGCCCAGGCCGCGACCCCAGGCTCGCGATGATGCAACCCGGTCATGGCGTTGAAGAGATGCGTAAAGCCGGTGCAGCCGCAGGCAAACGCCATGGCGACCTCTTCGAGCGAAGCCGACGTGTGCCCGACCTGCACCCGGCAATGCCGGGCTGCGAGGCTGCGGACGACGTCGAGGCCGCCGGCGATTTCCGGCGCCACCGTCGCGATAGCGATCGGGAAACGCTCAGCCCAAGCGGCCGCGAGGGCGGCGTCGCCTGGGCGTGGGTAGGGAGCCTGGGCGCCTAGCCGGCCGGGATTGATGAACGGTCCTTCGAGATGGGCGCCGAGAACGGTCGCTTCACCAGCTTCCGGCCGGGCTTGCGTCGCGCCGATGTCAGCCAACGCCGATTCGATCTGCGCCACCGGCGCCGTTACGGTGGTCGGGGTTAACGCCACGGTGCCGTGTGACGCGTGGAATTTCAGCGTCGCGCGCACGTCGCTTTCGCCCGACATGCATTCGCCACCAAGGCCACCATGGACGTGGAGGTCGATGAAGCCCGGCAGGATGAAGGGTGGCTCCATGGTCGCGCCGCGGCCGATTGGGCGGCCCTCGATCGCAGCGATAAGACGGTTGGCGATGCGTACGCGGCCGGCAACCCAGCCTTCCACTGTGAGGATGGCGCCGGCTGGTTCGGACGGCATGGTCATGGTCCTTCATCCACGGGTTGTTCGGCGGGGGCGCGACCGGTCCCAAGCAGAAAGCAGCCGCGAAGTGCGTCGGCCTGGCAAGCGGCGACGGCGTGGCCGATGCGCACGGCGATCCGCGGCGCAAAGGTGGCGGCCAAGCCGCCTGAAGCATAGAGCAAATCGTCCGAGCCGATATCGAGCCGGCTGGCAAGCGCGGCGAGGTGCGCGACGGCGCGCTCGCAAATGGCGTTGGCGCAGGCGACGCCCTGATCGGCTGCCGCGAGCACGAGCGGAGCGAAGGCAGCTAGCCGGTCGGGCGTGATACCGGTCAGCGTTTCGGCGATGCCGGCGCGGCCGCCGATACGCGCGAGTACGCCGTCGCTGAGTCCGTCCGCGGGCACAATGCCGTCGACGACGGCGAGCGTGTGCCGCAGTGCCCTGATGCCGAGCCACGCGCCGCTGCCGCGATCCCCGCCGATCCAACCCCAGGCATCGCGCTGAATCGAACGCCCGTTTGGCCACAGCCGGTGGCCGGCAACGCCGGTGCCGATGATAACGATGCCGCAAGGCTGGCCGCCGCCGGCGCCGATCAATGCGGCATAGCCGTCGCTTGCCGTCACGGTCCGTGCAAAGCCGGGGATAGCGGCGAGGAACCGGTCCCTTGCCGACGGCACATAGAGTCCGGCGGCGCCAATCGAGAGGACGACGCTGCCGGATGCCCTTGCGTCGTACCCGGCGCCGACACAACATTCCCACCACAGCGTTGCGAAGGTGGCGACGGCGTTGTCGGGGCCTGTGCTCGGATTACAGGCGCCGCCATCGGCTGCCGCCAATCGCGCACCACCGGCGTTGACGAGGCAGGCCTTGCTCTTAGTGCCACCCCCCTCGACGCAAAAGAGTAGATCATCGGCCATCTCCTAATGTTACTCGCGAAACGCGACGGCAGGAAATTATCGGATTTCCCCGTCCGAATGATTGGCCCCTCACTGCGGCCCGGGCGCAGGGACGCGCGGCGCCGCTATCGCGACGAGCTAGGCGAACACACCGTGGCGTGTTGGTGGACGCGCCTCGCAAGGCAAAAGGAGCAGGTTTGCGCCCGACAGCAGAGGCGCAGGGGGGTGGGAGTGACGCGACACGATCGCGCCGGTGATAAAGGCAGTGGGGAGATGGCAGGCCCTAGACCAAAAAGACCGCAGATCGGCCCAATCGGCGAACCTATTCGCGATTACCCTCGACAGACGCCCGAGCCGCGTGGCATTTTATATTGCAGTTATCTGGCAGTTATCCGGCATCGACCTCTGACTGATTTCGTGGAGGGAACGAGCACCACTTCGTCGCTTTGAGCGTTAACAATAACTGAGAAAAGAGCTCATCCATTGCGAGGTGAGATTGTCTCGTAGCAAATCTCTTTGGAACTATGAGTTCCTTCTAACGCGCAGCTCGCCGGGTGATTTTGTCATCTTAGGCAGCGGCGAGTTTAGGGCGCCTGACTTGGCCGCAGCGAAATCAATTCTCGCCAGCGTCGTAACCAACATCAAGGTCCACGGCTCCGTTCCACCGAATGCAATCCGATTGATCGATCCAAGTGGTGAGGAAATCTGGCGAGCACTCATTGCGGGTCCGCGCCCCGCTGCTCGTCGGCCGGTTCATGAGATCCATGTCCGTCGTGGCCATCGGCAGAGGGCGACCAGGAAATGACGGCATGACCAGAGGCCCAGGAGCCAAGCAGGTGCTTTAATCAATGGCGCCTTGCGGCTCGACGGCAGCATGCAAAAATCCCGAACATGCTCAACGTCATCTACCGCGTGGTCGAACGCCGGCCGGGAAGGTTTGTCGTCGAGGCTTTCAGCGAGGATCACGGGACATGGCGATCGATAGCTGAATTTGCTACCTCGCAGGAGGCTCACGCGCGCAAGGCCAAATTGGAACAAATCTTGCGGGCTTCGCGTGGAGAGCCGGGCTGACCAGCCGATTGAGCGTGAGAGAGAAAAGCCCCCGGCGAGACCGGGGGCTAGTTGGGGGTAAACCTCCATCCAAACGGTTTACGCACAACAGCATGCAACGAGCGTGGCTCGCTTTCCAGTTGTTCCATTCAACGTTAACGAATGAGTTTCGGCGGGCCCACGAGATCGCAGGGAGGCCTAGCATTTGGTGCGCGCGCGCCCGATAGGTGGCGCCACCGCAACGTGCGATCTCTTAACGATCACCGTTGATCATGGGGTGCGCTTGGCGCCAATCCCCGAGAAAGAGGCGCTGAGCGTCGTTCAGGGACATACTGTGCCGATCACACACAGCAATGCAGACCGCGCGCTCAAGCTGATCCTTGAGTTCCGCGTCCTTCCTGGGCTGGGGCCAATGATTTCGCGGGTCAGCATTATTGCCGCCGAGGCATAGCGGTACCCGATCGTCATCCTCGTAGAAATGGCTTTGCGATCGCGGGATGCCATATTTCGCGAGCGTACCAGGCTTGTCGTGCCAGAACCGATGTGTCGGGCTGTATGTGTATCGTCCGCTCGCATCCCTCGCGCAGACTTCGGCAACGTCGTGGCTGGCGACAGCGCCGGGCGTCAACTGCGGATCCGGCATCTCTAGTTCCCTGGCGTCAGGGGTGGGAATGTTCGCGCCGATGCTGGCGCAGCTGATCCAGGAGAGTAAGACGAGCGCGGCTTTTCGTTTCACCGAAGCTCAGTGCCAGGAGAATTCGCTTCGCACGCGATCGGGGGTGCCTGAATTGTGCGACCGCCGAACCGCGCCCTTCAAGTGTCTATCGTGGATAGCAGACATCCATTCTTATTCTTGCATTTCTCATGACGCAGGGTAAGCCCGCATCGCAACACGGGACAGAGGCGACATTGACGAAGCGACACAGAAGTGGAGCGTGGCCTCTCGTTTCAGTGCCACGGCGATCCGGGCCTCTATTCGTTGAGGTATGTCGCTTGCCAGTGACGGTGTTGATCGATACAACGCGAGATCGTCAGAACAGATCGAAGTACTCGCGCTGCTCCCAATCGCTGATATCGAGCTGGAAGCGCGCGAGCTCCGCTCCCTTTATCTGGCGATAGCAATCGATGAACGCGGCGCCAAAACCGTCACGTAGCGCGTCGTCGCCGCGCAAGGCCGCTAGCGCCTCGCCGAGATCCTTTGGCAGCATCGGCGCCTGGGTCTCGTAAGGCGCATCGGCCGGCGGTGGCGGCAGCAGTTTCCGTTTGATGCCGTCGAGGCCGCACACGATTTGCGAGCCGAGATAGAGGTAGGGGTTGGCCGCCGGCTCGCCGGCGCGGTTCTCGATATGAGTGAGCGGATCAGACGGCGCTCCGACCACGCGCAGCATCGTACCGCGGTTGTCTCTGCCCCAGATCGCGCGATCCGGCGCCAACGAATAGGGACGATAGCGCTTGTAACCGTTGATCGTCGGCGTGCTGAATGCGGCCGCGGCGGCGGCATGATCGAGCAGCCCGGCAAGATAATGCTGCCCGAGCGGACTAAGCAGGTCGACCTCGCCGGCGAACGCGTTTCCGCCGTTCTTCCTGTCGCGGAGCGACTGGTGCAGATGCCATCCGCTCGACATCGCGTTGGGGAAACGCGGGCGGCACATGAAGCTGGCAAGATAGCCGTAGCGGCGGCAGATCTGCTTGGTCGCGTTGCGGAACAGAATCATATTGTCCGCGGGTGCCATTCCGATTGCGGCAGGGAAGGTGAGCTCGACTTGGCTCGGTCCGAACTCGACCTCGAGCGAGCGCAAGGGCAGATCGAGCGCCGCGAGATTGGTGCGCAGCAGTTCGAACACCGGATCGAGCTGGTCGTAACGCAGCTCAGTCAGGTATTGATAGCCCTGCGTCAGTAGGGAAACCTTAGGCGGATTGCCGGGCTCACCCGGACGGCCCGTGTCGCTCGGCTGCAGACTCGGATCGTCAAGCTTGAAAATATGGAACTCGACTTCGAGGCCAGCGACGAAATCGTACCCGAGGTCGCCGAGCTGATCGACCAGCGCCCGATAAAGCTGGCGCGTCGCCAGGGGCATTGGCCGGCCGTCGGGAAAATAAAGGTCGCACAGCATCCACCCGCTATGCGGCGCCCACGGCAGCACGCGGAACGTCGTTGGATCGGGCACCATCACAAGGTCGGCGCCACCCTCCATTTCGCGCGCGCCGAAGCCGCCGCCCGCGCTGAACACCGGATAGACGGTACGGTGCGACGTGTCCTTCAATAGCAGCGTCGTCGAAAAGCTCCAGCCGTTCGCCATCGCGTCCGGCGCTTCTGCCGCGGTGATTGTCTTCCCGCGCAGTACGCCGTGCTGATCGGGCACCGACAGGCGAATCACGTCAATCTTGTCTGCGACGCGCTTTAGCACCTCGTCGGCGTGCCTCGCCTCGTCAGGCGAGCGAAGCTGATGCTTCTCAACGAAGGTCACGGCGTTTGCCAGGGGGCGGCACTGCGGCGCTTTAAATCAGCGTCCCGCCAGTAACTATCCCATTCGTTTGTGGGCGCGACGCCGTCGATGGTGACCGGTAGCTCGTGATTGTCGGGCCGCGACAGGAGCGTTACTTCGCCTGCCTCCGCTTTGTCGATCGCGTCGAGCAGTACGCGGCGATAGGCGGAGATCGCTTTATCGGTCTGACCAAGATGCTCGCGCGTGCGGTCGTGTATGCGACCCTGGCTCTCCACCGCCCAATTGTCGTGAACGTTAATGTCCATGCCCATGCCCGTGAAGGTCTGGATCTTCTGCTCGGCGGCACTGTATCCCCAATTATTGTGCCGGTTCACGCGCGGTTTGTAGTCGGGCAGCGCATAGAGCTCGAGCCGCTGGCGCCGCATCTCTTGCTTGTTCACCGGATCGCGGAAACTAGTGAAGATCGCGTACCAATAGCAATTCTCGTCGTCGACCGGGACGTGCCACTGCGTGATGGTCATGGTCTCACTGAGCGGGATCAGAACAGCATGCGGGAAGATCAGGTTGGTAACGCGGACATGCGTGTGCGCTTGGTCGAGCGGGCGCAGCGCAATCAGGCGCAGTCCATAGTCCGTGTTCTCCACGTCAATGCGCGGCCGCATGTGTTCGCGGAGCACACGGCTCATCGGCATGCTGCCGTCAATGGAGTTGGCGCGGAACTGTTTGCCGTAGGCGGTAGCCCCTTCTTCGTCCTCGAAAAAGCGATGCAGAAACGAAGCGTGCGCAGGGTCGATGCCGACTTCAAGCGCCTGAAGCCAATTGCAATCGATGTGGCCCTTGAAGGCGAAACTGTATGCGTCGGGCGAGGCGAAACAGTCGAGCCGGGGGAGAGCGGGCGCCTCGCCCGCGCCAAGATAAGCCCAGATAATGCCATTCTTTTCGCGCACCGCATAAGAGGCTTGCCGTACCCTCTCGTGCAGACGGCTGCCATCGGGTTCTGCCGGCGTTTCACGGCACCGGCCTGCTGCGTCGAACAACCAGCCGTGAAAGGCGCACCGCAGGCCGCCGTCCTCTAGTCGCCCGAACGCAAGGTCAGCGCCACGGTGGGGGCAGTCGCGGTCGAGCAGGCCCAATCGCCCTGCGTCGTCGCGAAATAGCACTAAGTCCTGGCCTAGGACGCGTATCGCGCGGAGTGGCCGCTCAGGCACCAACTCCTCGGACAGTGCGACTGGTTGCCAATAGTGACGCTGCAATGTCCCGCACGGCGTGCCGGGGCCGACCCGCACTACCCGCTCGTTCTGTTCATGACTCATCATAGCGACGGTCCTTTACCCAGGGAGCAATTGCGCGCTCCGATTAGTTATATTAGTCGAACAATTCACACGTCCTTCGAATTTCATCAATCAATTAACAGCAACGCAACGGCGGTGCCGCCATGTACCGCGAACGCGATGGTCCTGCTACGGCGTTGGTGCAACACGATCATGGCGTCAGGAGATGGATGAGGGCGGCGATTCGCATGAACCAACCAAGCGCGGGGCCCCGTATGCTATAAGCATCGCGATGAATAGTCCCGAGGCGATGTCGCGAATACTTTTAGCCGATAGATACGCTCGAGAATGCGGCTCAGCGCCGGCCGGTACGCCCTAAGCCGCGGCGGCTGTTGAAGGTGCCAACAGAAAGCGGCAGTCGATGAAAATGATCCCAGCTGCGATCACACCGGACAGGTAGAAACCGATACCTGTCATAATGCGTCTCATTCTCCGTCACACTGCTCGGACTTTGCGGATATGTCGTTTGAATACAATCCGGGCGTCCGTCGAGGGTAGCCGCCGACCCAATCTTTGGGAAGCGGCCAGCTTGTCGTGAACGGGTACCCGGCACTTTCCTTGCAAGCGGACGCAACAGGCGATCAGAGGTAAAATCGTTGTTGCACAAAGCAGAAATGGCGCAACGCTCCACCTCATGTCTTTCGGAGTAGATTCCCCAGTTTATGAGCACACGCCTAGCAGAAGGACGCCCTTCGGTCTCGCGTTGGTCGAGGTACTCGCGCAAGGCCGGATCAGCCTCTATATGGGACATCCTAATTGGCGCGCTTGGGGGAACCATCATGGCTGACCAGCTACACACTATGACGATGGATCAGTTGCATTACCTTGCCATCGACCAGACCGGCCAGCTGTATTGGCACGGTGAACTTGTGCGAACGTCGATGGTACTCCCTACCTTCGTGAATGTGGCAATCATCATTGGCGCCCTTGCAGCCTTGATAAGTGCAGTAGTGGCAGCAATTGGCCTCTACCGGGGAATAGTGAGGGAACGGCTGCGTGAGCGGGAGCTAGAGCAGCAAAAGCCTTCCTAGCTCAAACCAGTCCCGTATTTCGTCGCCGCGATAAGCGGGCCGGCACAAGCTCGATGCGGCACCAAAGACAGCGCGAACGATGACCCGATCGATGAAATCGATGAAATTTCATTCCACGAATCTCAACACATCGGTCGATACGGACGAGTTTGCTGCCGTGATCGAAATTAAACGACGCGTAGTTTGCGGTTCCCGTTACCGCCGGCGAGCATGGCCGCCGCCAACTTTTGCCTCGCTGCGATCCGTCTCGCCTTGATCGGGTCATAGTCGCGCAGCGGCGATGGTTCGCCATCTTGGGCGAGCCGATCCGAACACGGCGATACTTTTCTTGGGCGGCCCGGTCGCGGAATTGCGTATAGATCCGCTGATTGACCTTCCATACTCGCTTGTTGTGATTGGGTTGGTAATCTCGTTCCCGCCAACCTAATGCCACGAGCGGCGAAACCGCATCTTCTACTTCGCGAGATCGTCTTGCCCTCGAGGCCCTTTACCTTCGAGGTCAGATCGGAAGGGACGATCCGCGCCGTTCGATGGGCCAGCAGGTAACCGGCGACGGATGGCGTCAGGTCGATATCCTGGCCGGCGCCCAGCCGGGCACAGCACCGCACCGCCGGCGGCATCCAAAAATCGCGAACCAGGGTGTCGGCCATAGCCGCGGTTTCGCGCCTACTTCGGTTTGAAGGCGGCGTCTAATAGCATGATGGAGTATCAACGCTACACGTCCGAAGATACCGGGCAGCTTGCCGACATCGGTGCGGAAGCCCATGCCTGGCGGACTATTGGTTTCGGTGTCGAGCAGATCCGTTCCAACGGGTGGCAGATGGCGCGGGCCACGGACGAGACGCTCAATATGCGCCCTCCGGGAACGGTGACGAGGTATTCGATGAAGGCTCTCGTACTTGTCGACTTGGCGTCGACGCTCCCGATCCTTTAGCCAGCCGACGCGGTCGCATCAGGGTGACCGGGGAAGGCAGCAACAAACCGTCTTCGATCAGATTGCCCGGCTTACGCAGCCGCAAGGGCTGCACGCCGCCCATGACGGCCGTTCCGGGCTTTCCAGGTGCTTCGCCGCAAGCGATCGCGCCGTGGGCTCCTGTCGGGGTTCCACGTGTGGGATAAGTACAGGGTCGGGCGTTATTGCACAGTCGAATGCGGAGTCGGCACGATGCGGGTGACCACCATTTTCTCGCGATCGAGACACGCACGCACGCGCGGGGCGATTTGGGTCTTCCAGTACTCGCTCTCGTATACGGCTATGTATTGCGCCTCGCGCTCGGCTTCGCTGTTGAAACGGCGCAGCCAGACATAGACCGACTCATCCGTCTCCCCACGGAAACTGCCGCAGATCACCATGCCCTTCGAGACCTGGAAGGGAATAATTTCCTCTTCGATGATCTTCACCCACTCGTCCATTTTGCCCGGGCGGACGTGATACTGTCGGAGTTCGTAGAAAGCCATCTGAATCCTCCATTGCTTAGCACAGCCGAAAGCATAGGCGAGTGGCAGACGGCTTGCCAGTCAAGGACCCTCCCCCACCTTTGCGCGGCGATCCCCGGGGCGGCAAAGGCGCCCTCTCAGCGTGGCTCACCTGAGCAACAGTGCACCGACAAACAGAAGGTAGAGCGCGCTCGCCCAGGATAGACGCTTGCCGGTGACGCGTTCGCCGCGGAACATGAAGAACAGAGCTAGCACGGCGGCCGTCGTAACGGCGGCTGCGGCGATCAGTGGCCGCTCAAACAGCCAAGGCGTCCAGAAGAGGCCGCAAGCCGTGGGGATGGTTGCCTGTATCATCATGGCACCGCTGATGTTCGCAAGAGCCATATTCTCCCTTCCTTTTCGCACCCAAATAATCGCGTTCATGGTCTCCGGCATTTCGGTCGCGATCGGGCTCAGCAGCAGCGCGACAAGCTGCGGGCCTAAGCCGAGCCATGGGCCGATGGCATCGAGCTGCGTTACAAAGACACGTGAGGCCGCGAAGATAATGACGAGGGCGAGACCGGTTTGCAGGGCCGCCCATAGGAGCGAAGGGCGGGTATCCTTGGGTCTCAACCGGAGCGGTTCAAGCTCGTGCTCGTCGATGGTCCTCTCGTCGCGGCGGAGCTCCTTCAGTACGTAAAGGGCATAAGCGCCAACAAAAAGAAATCCAAGCCATGGCTTGCCCGGAAATGTCACAAGACCAAGGGCAAACTTGCACACGAAGATAGACAGGAACCAACCCTGATCCCGATTCATTTGGCGGCAATCAACGTCGAGGGCGTCCTTGCGGCGGACCTTGAGGCGCCTTGACCCCATGAGCGTCAAGCCCACAACGCCATAGGCAAGAGTGCTAAGCGCAAGGGGTCCGCCAAGCGCGGCGCCGACGCCGATCTCGCGCTCTGCAGGGCTATGCCCGAAGGCGACTGCGACGAAAGTGACGACGCTTTCGGGCAAGGCGGTGCCAAAAGCAGCGAGGATCGTGCCCGTCGCCGTCCGGCTGACAGCGAGCCGCTTGCCCAGCCACTCAACGGCGTTCACAAAGAGCTCGCAGGAAAAGTAGATCAGGACGGCTGAGCCGAAGAACAAGAGAAGTGTGAGAGCCATGGCAGCACCGCTGTGGGCTGGTGTTCGACCAATGACATCGGCTCACTGCTCCAGCCCGGGCAGGTGCCAATGCCAATGGTCTCGCCAAGCCTGCGGATGTGCCCGCGTTCCGATCGCGCCATGCCGCTAAAGCGGCAAGTATGTTGGCGCGACCCCCTCAAGTGTGAGGGCGGCTACTCCCCAATGACAAAGGTTATGTATCGAAAACGGCTAGAACGCACAAGAGAAACCGATCGAAGAGAGGGAATTGCGCAGCGGGTGCGAGGCCGCGGAGAAATTTGCCCAGACGCGCCGCTTTATCCCTGGCGCGCACCCCATCCACGGAAGCTGAAGGCGTAAGAACGCCGCCAGGGCGACGATCGCAATATCGTTTATCGTAAGCGCTGACATGTCCCGGCAGGACATATTGTCAGGGCCCGGCCAATCAGATTTCCGGATGTCGCGTTTGCCCCGCGTTCAATCGAACGGCGCGGGTCGAAACGGACGTCCGCGATGGGGAGGCGATTCAAGGTGCCGTCCCCGATGCCTCGTCCGACCGGATCTGCGATCCCCCGTGCGACTCGGCGACGATGAATTGACCAACGACGACGTCCACGTCGTAATGTTCCGGTTTGAGAACGGCCATGGTTAAATAGCCGGAGGGGGAGCCTACATTGCCCGAGTCGCGCCGGTTGCCCACGGGTTCCGTCATTGGACGGCTGGTATTGATCGCCGCGGTCATCGCGTGCGCCGCCGCTGCCTTCGTTTATACGGGGGGATGGTTCTCGCCCGAGCGCCTGACGCCGGACAAGCTCGTCGACGCGTTGACGCCACCCGGCGGCGCACCGCCACTCGGCCACCGGCGCAACCACGCCAAAGGCGTTTGCTTTACCGGCGTCTTTGAGGCGAATGGCGTGGGTTCCGAGCTGTCGCACGCGCAGGTCTTTGCGCGCGGCGAGTATCCGGCTCTCGGTCGTTTCAATCTCGCCACCACCAATCCGAATGTGCGAGACGGGACGGTCCGCGTGCGCGGTCTCGGGCTTATGATCAGCACCCCGGACGGGCAGGAGTGGCGCATGGCGATGATCGACGCACCGGTCTTCCCGGTGGCAACGCCGCAAGGGTTTTACCAACTGCTGCTCGCACAGGCGAGCAAGGACCCGAACGCGATGCCGACCTTCGCCAAAACCCATCCCGAGATCGCGAAGTTCAGCAACTGGGCTAAAAGCGCGCCCTGGACCGGGAGCTACGCCGAAGATCGGTTCAACAGCCTCAACAGCTTCATCTTCGTGGACGGTTCCGGCGCCGAGCACGCCGTGCGATGGTCGCTCCTCCCGGCGGCGCAGCCAGTCGTCGTCGCACCTGAGGAGCTTGCGAAGCGCCGCCCCGACTTCCTCGAACAGGAGATCACCGAGCGGGTTAGGGGCGGGCCAGCGCGCTGGACGATGCTGGTCACGGTGGCCAATCCGGGCGATACGACCGCCGATCCCAGCCAGCCCTGGCCGCAAGACCGCCGCGCCGTCGAAGTTGGGACACTGGTCGTGCGTGAGATCGAGGCAGAGCGGAACGGACCGTGCCGCGATATAAATTTCGATCCGACCGTGCTTCCAAGCGGTATACGAACGTCGGATGACCCCTTCCCAGCCGCACGATCGTCGGCTTACGCGAAGTCCTATGACCGACGCACGGCGGAAGCCGAGGACTATCCGCGAACCGCGCCGGGAGGGAGCCAATGACCCCCATCCGACGCTTCACTCCGCCCCAGCGCTTCCTGCATTGGCTCATGGCACTTTGCATACTTGCCATGCTGTTCATCGGCGTCGGCATGGTGTCGACAGTCGCGCCGAAATACCTGACGCTCGTCTCCATTCATAAGCCGCTCGGCACGCTGATCCTCATTCTTGCGCTGATCCGCCTCGCCGTACGCTTGCGGTACCGCGCTCCGCCGCTGCCGCCAGATTTGCCCGAACCGCTGAAGCTCGCGGCGCATCTCTCGCACTATGCCCTTTACGCACTCATGATCGTCATGCCGCTGATCGGCTGGGGGATGCTGTCGGCCGCCGCTTACCCGGTGGAGCTGTGGGACGGCGTCTATCTGCCTTCGATCCTGCCGCTAAGCGACAGACTGCACACGGTGCTGTGGAACGCTCATTACTATTTGGCGTTCCTGTTCTACGTGGTGATCCTGATGCACGTCGCCGCGGCGCTGTTCCATGCAATCATCCGCCGCGACGGCGTCTTCGAGGCGATGGGACCGGCGCTCACGCGCGACAAGGTCGGGCCCGCGGATCGACCGGTAGTGCCTTTGCAAAGATCGGGTTGAATCCGAGGCTCGTCAGCACCAATCGCCTGCGATCACAACGGCGCGTCATCGCGGCTGCAAAATGGCGGCCGACTTCGGCGCAAGCGGCTGCATCGAATAGGCGTCGTCCGTTTGCAATTTGCCCTGAAAGGGCGCAGCGCCCCGCGGACTAACGAAACTGAAGCGACGGAAACGAGCTCGTCGCGGAGGGTTCTCGACGCATTGGCCGGTGTTTGAAATCCGACGGCGTGTTCGTCTGAGAGGTTGCCGTCGATGGTGACGGCCCCAATCACGTTGTAAGTTTGGGTTGCGCCTTCTGTCCCGGCGCCATTGCGCGGGCGCGGCAGTGCGCTGGATTCGCTGCTCAGTCCCGAAATTTATCTGGTCGCCTCAATAGGCACAACGCGAGAATCTATTCCAAGGCTGCCGGTTGCGCGACTTGGGAGGTAGCGGGCGCATGGCCCGCTGTTTCGGTGTCGCGTACGGCTGGGAAGGTGTAGCGCCCGAGTGATGCCATAAGTATGACGGAAATGGCCATGCCGATCTGGCAAATGGTGAGAATCGGCGTGTATGAGTGATTGGCATCATAGCTGGCACCAAACACGAAGGGTCCGACACCGGCGCCGATGACAAAGATGCCGTAGGTATAGGAATAGATTTCCGCGAGCGCCCGCAAACCGAAATAGCGCGAGATGAAATAGGAAACGATTTCGCCCTCGGCGCCAAGACCGATGCCCAGGACGATGCCGCCAAGAATGATGACGGGCGGAGTACTGCCATATTGCAGGAGCAATGTCGCGATCAGCGGTGCCAGGAAGAAGATGAGCGACACACGCGGCGAATCGATGCGGTCCAGAAAATAGCCGGAAACGATCCGGCCGACGATCGACGTGAGGCCCGCCGCGGACAGCACGGCGATGCCGATTTGTGGCGTGAAGCCACGCACGGTCAACAAATTGACCGAATGAGCCAGGACGCCGAGCAACGTGATCGCGCCGATGAATTGGGCGATGGTAAGAAGCCAAAAGTTGCGCGTCTTGCGTGCCTCGGCCGCCGTCATACCCATTGCATCTGTCGGTAGCGCCGCTTTTTCCCGGCTGCGCCAGCCCTCCGGCTCGTAGAGCAAGAAATAGGCGACGGGGAGTGAGATGACGATAATCGCGCCGGACAGGGTCCAGTAGGCGGCACGCCACCCGTGCGCAAAAATGATCGGACCGATAACGAGCGGCATCAGTGCGCCGCCGATACCGCCCCCAACCCCAAGGCTAATGCCAAGGGCCAGGCCGCGATGGCGAAAAAACCATGCCGAAATCAGCTTCGAATAAGCGACCGGCCCAACGAACGCTGCCGACAGGCCGATAAAGAACCAGAAAATGTAAAGTTCGGTCAGTGATCCGTTGAGAAGCGACAAAAGGAAATTGACGATACCAAACGCCAGAATTCCCGGCAGCATGATAGCACGCGCGCCCCAACGGTCTGTCAAATAGCCGAGAAACGGCGAAGTGACCGCAACCGTAATGGACGAGATACCTTGAACGATGGAAAAGTCGGCGAGCCCCCAGTGGAACTCCGTGGTGATTGGCCGCATCAACAACGGCAGGGTGTAAAAGATAACGGGGCCGGCGCCCAGAGCACTGCCGGTGAGGCCGGCAATCACCACACCGGTGGATTTGCCCGTCCATTCCGCCGTCAATTTTTCCTCCCCGGTCCGATCGCGACCGGCTCCATGAAACGCGACCACGCGGTAAAGGGACAATCGTATCTTCGGATCGGAGGTATCAGCCGGGGCGATAGACGCTGAACCCGCTTAGGCGGGGTTTCGCCCAACGAAGAAGTCCCGGTTAGGCTCATTTGCGGGAAGAATTTTGGAGGCTGCCAAGCCAGCTCGCAACACATTCATCTGGGCATCATGAATGCGCATTGTTGGCTGTCGTAACGGTCCGCCATTGTAGCCCTGTAGCCAAGCTTCGAATTTCCATTGCATGCGGTTGATAAAAAAACCGCCGCCAAGAGTTTGTTGGACGGCGCCTTTGGCGCGGCGGGCCGCTTGGAGCTGCCAATAGAGCTGCGTCGCCTCGTCATGGGCACCTTCCTCAAGGAGTCGATAGATCCGCGGCATCATCGGCCCATAATATTCGTGGTCGCTGGTGGCCGAGACTCGAATGGGAATGAGTTGTGCCAGCGGAATGAAATCCGCCTCGATTGGGCAGGAAATCACAACTTCTTTGCCAAAATGCCGGTAGCACTCGACCACCCCCATGATTCCCGGAAAGCCGCCCTCCGCCTTGATTGCAACCACGTTCGGACAATCCTTAATGAGCCGGCGGATAAGCGAAACCGGGATGTCCGATGCATGGATCCGGGGCGAAAAGCCCCAGAGCATCATCGGAAACAATATGATGCCAAGCGAGGTAGCGTCGCAGATCGCACGCGTGTAGTCGTAAATGTCCTGTTCGCTTTCGGGGTAGAAGTTGGGCGGATAGGACAGCAAGACCAGGTCGGCGCCGCTCCTCTCGGCGATCTTAAGCGCCTCGAGATTGTCCTCGAGTGTGCTCCAACTTCCATGATGCACAAGGATTTGGCGGTTCCCTGCCTCATCGCGTGCGATCTCGAAAAACCGCCGATATTCGTCGACAGTAATGGCAACCTCGGACACCAAGAGCGTGCCCGCAAAGCCGAGTTCGATGTTCCTGCGGACATCGTGGCGGATGGCCCTTTCGTTGATGTCCCTGAGATTGGCGGTGAAAGAGGGGATGATCACATCCACCACCCCTCGCAGGTTTGCCTTCGCCCAGTCCCGCGCCTCGCCGTTGCCGTAGGTTGGCATTAGCCGTCTCCTTTCGCTCATGCCTTGACCGAGAACTCGACCGGCAACGCCGTCGCTGATCCGGCCTCGAGCGCCTTCTTCAGCAGGTGCTCGGCCACGACGATGTCCTGGAGTCCACTGCCTACCGATTTGAAGAGCGGCAGTTTCGCGTCGGCCAAATTTTGCGCTGCCTCGCCGCACAGTACCGAGTGCAGCGCCACGGTCTTTCCCGCAACCGGGATTCCAGCTCGCGCTGCTTCGATCATGTCCCCGGTCTGATGCAGGACTTCGTCGACGACATCGCATACGATCAAGTCAGACTTTGCCACAACAGAGACGTCGATCTCGCGCTGCTCGGGAACTGTTGAGCCGATCGATACGACGACGGTACCGGGTGAAAGCCAATCGCCGTAGACGATCGGCCGTTCGCCCCGAGAGCGCGCGGCGGCGAGGACGACCGTCGCGCCGCTTACCGCGGCCTCCGCCGCATCGACGACGGCAACGGGGATGCCTAACTCTTTCTCGATGCTTGCGGCGAATGCTTTGCGCCGCGCCGCCGTCGGGCTGAACACGCTGATGGCCTCAATCGGGCGCACCGTCGCGAACGCTCGGACATGCGTTCCAGCTTCAAGACCGCTACCCAAGACGCCTAGGCGCATCGGTGCCTCGCGTGCGAGCTCGTTAAGTGCGACCGCGGACGTCGCCGCGGTGCGAAATGCCGTTACCAATTCGCCATCGACAAAGGCAGCGATGCGGCTGGTAAGATGGTCGAACAGGACGATGACATACTGGACGCCGGGCCGCGATGCGCGGCCAAACGAGCCGCCCATCAGCTTGGCGCCGAAATAACGGCCTCCGGCAGGGATCGCAGGCAGCGTCCGCAGCCAGCTTCCGCCGAAACGGGCGACAGTGCGCGCCGGGGTTGCCGCCTCGGCTTGTTGTTCACGATACGCCTTCGCGAGGCAGTCAATGACCTCATCCCATCGGAGGAGTTCTCGGGCAGCGTCCGAGGACACGAAATAGACGTGGCCAGCAGCGGTTATCAGACCGCTTTCGGGCAGAGTGCCTAGACCGGCGGGGTCTGCCACAGCGCGGGGTCCGGCGTCGGCTTTGCCATTCCCTGTGGGCCGTCGGACAGGACGGAAGTGCCCCACTGGTCAGTTATCTCGAAGCTCGGCGGATATACAGTAGGCTTCCAGGTGGCATCGTCGACGCGGTCCACCTCGGCCGTGTATTCGAGACTGTTGCCGACTGGATCAAGGAAATACGAGAACGTGTTGTTGCCGGCGGTGTGACGCCCCGGCCCCCACTTCAACGTCACCTTGGCCTTCAGCAGCCGTCCCGCGCCGCGCATCATCTCGTCGACGTCGCGCATTTCGTAGGCGACATGGTTGAGGCAGGCGGGGCCTGGGATGAAAGCGATGCTATGGTGAACCTCGTTGCACCGTAGGAAGGACATGAAGTCACCGAGCCAGTCGCTTACCTTGAAGCCGAGCTGCTCTTCGTAGAAGTTGACTGACTTTTTGATATCGGGGGTGTGCAGGACGACGTGCGACAGCACGGCCGGGATGCTTTCGCCACGTTTCAATTCGCGCGGCGCGACCGTTGCGACATCGCTCGATATCTCTAATGTGTGTCCGTGAGGATCGAAGCAGCGAAAACCGTAGCCGCCGCCAGGACTATCCAATCGCTTCGGGTCTGAGATGAGCTTGACGCCACCTCGAGCGAACCGTTGGGCGAGGGCGTCGACGGTTCCGCGGTTGTCCACCGCGAAACCGATGACATCGAGGCTCCGCTTTGCTGCGCCGCGCCAACGCGTGATGAACGGTTCGGTAGAGCCGGGGGCGCGGAAATAGGCGAGCTCGCCGTCGGTTACAACTTCCTCTAAGCCCCAAGGGTCCTGGAGGAAATCTCGCTCGGTGGCGTAGTTCGGTCCGGCCAGGCCGACATACCGGAGCTTGGTGACGCGCGGATCGCTCATGCCTTTCCTCTCGCTGCTGTGCCGAGACTAGCGGGCACCGCCCGCCGCGGAAAATTTGATGTCACAATACCACCCATCACCCGGATGGATGGGCCATTTTCAAGCCGTGTTTATGGTAATCTGACGAGAAAAATTGCCAAGCAATGATGGGAGGACATCGTGAACCTGGTGCAGTTCGATCTCAATCTGCTGGTAGCGCTACACGCATTGCTGCGCGAACGCAACGTCACCCGCGCCGGCCAACGGATCGGCCTTAGCCAGCCGGCGATGAGCGGTACGCTAGCGCGGCTACGCGAGCTTTTCCATGACGAACTGCTGGTGCGGGTCGGCCGCAATCTCGAGCTGACGCCACTGGCACAGGAACTGTGCGAGCCGCTACGCCAATGTATCGAGCGGATCGAGGACATGATGGATCAGCGTCGCCCGTTCACGCCGGCACGGGAAAATCGCAGCTTCACCGTCGCCGCCTCGGACTATGCCGCCTTCATGCTGTTGCCGTCGCTGCTCGACCGGCTGAGCCGCGAGGCGCCGGGCGTCACCGTGAAGTTCACCCAACTTGATGCGCGCTCGCCGGAGCTGCTTGCGAACGATCGGGTCGATTTTGTCGTCATGCCATCGGAGATCCAGACCAACAATCCGGGAGAACTGCTGTTCATTGATCACTGGGTATGTGTCGCCTGGTCGAAGCATCCCGAACTCGCCGATCAGCTGACCCCGGACAAATTCTGCGCTCTGCCGCATATCGGCTACGAATTGCCGGAGCATGACGGACACTCGGTCGCCGACCTGCATCTTTCGCATTTGCAGATACGCCGTCGTGTCGCCGCCACCACCGAAAGCTTCCTGATGGCGCCATTTCTGCTGCGCGGTACGCAGTTGATCACAGTCACCCACCATCGCCTCGCCGAACGCGTCAAGGATGCGGCGGACATTCGCATTTTTGATCCGCCTTATCCGATGCCCGACATCCACGAGAGCATCTATTGGAACCCGCGTCACGCCAGCACGCCGTCGCATCGCTGGCTGCGCTCGATCTTTGTCGAGGTCGCGCGGCAACTGTGACCGAATGCTGTGTGACCAAGGCGGTGCTAACCATCGGCTTCGCCGATAGCTTACATCGCAATATCCCATTGGTCGCCGCCGCGTCCCTGGTTATCGTGTGCCCAGAGAGGTACAGATGACCGACGCGACGTCGTTGCCGGACGGTGTTCACTTCGTCGGCAGTATCGCGCTCGACAGCGTCCCCGAGGTGTTCCGCGTCTGCGGCACCACGCTAGGACGGCGCCTCAAACGCATGCCCGACGGTGAGCCCGGTGGTCGCCGGCTATGGCTTAGCTGGCAATATCCGCTGCTGCGTGCCAGCCCCTATCTCGAGGTCAACCCGGCGCAGCCTTCGGTCGCGACCGGCTTCTCCCTGTTGCGCCTCGCCGACGGCGTGAAGCCGGAAGAAGTAGGCTTCGGCGAGTTGGGCTACGCACGGGAGGCACGGGCCTCCTACCAGGATTTTTTGAGAGCACGCGATAACGGCGAGATCGCCACCGCCACGAGACTTCAGGTTGCTCTGCCCACCAAGCTGGCCGTAATCGGCGCATTTTGTCCGGGGCCCGATATGCCGGCGATTGAGCAAGCCTACGAGCGGGCGATGGTCCGTGAGGTTGCTGCTATCGCCGAGCGTATTCCGCACCACGATCTCTGCATTCAGTGGGATGTGTGTATCGAGATGGTGATGTATGACGGGCAATTGACGAGGTTCACGCCACCGGGCTGGCATGATGTTGGCGCCGAGATCGCGGCGCGCATGAAGCGGCTCGGCGAGGCGCTAGCGGCCGATGTCGAACGCGGCGTTCATCTCTGTTACGGCGATTGGGAGGCGCGTCATTTTGTTGAGCCGAAGGACATGAGAAAGATGGTGGAGCTCGCCAATCTGATCGCCGGCGCGATTTCCCGTCCAATCGCTTATATCCACATGCCGGTACCGATCGAGCGCAGCGACGACGCCTTCTTCGCGCCGCTGCGTGAGTTAAAGCTCGGACCAAAGACCGAACTGATCCTTAGCCTGGTCCATAATGATGGCGTCGACGCCACCAAGACGCGGATTGCCGCGGCGCAAAAATTCATGCCGACGTTTGGCGTTGCCACCGAATGCGGCATTGCGCGCCAACGTCGCCCGGAGCTGGTAAAATCGCTGATCCAGATTCACGCCCAAGTCTCGAGGATGCCGACATGACCGCGAAGCCGGACCTCACCGACTTTGCACTCGGCACGTTTTCCGTTGCCGGCGCGACGCCGTTCGCCGGGCTGGTAATTGATGGCCGCGTGATTGCCGGCGGAACCGAATCGGTGCTTCAACTTTTGCAGCGTTGGCATGAGGCTTTTCCGGCGCTGCGACGGCTTGCGGACGATTTTCGTGCCGGTTCACGTTCGGCAGAACTGCGGGAGCGCTCGGCGCCGGTCGAAAGCTTGCGTATGCATCCGCCCGTGTATCTTCCTCGCAACGTCTATTGCGCTGGGATGAATTACCGCAAGCACGTCATCGATCTGATCATGTCGCAATCCGGGGTCGCGGATCGGCCTGGCCTAAGCGAATCCGAACGCCGTGCCGAGGCGGAGAAGACCATGGATGTGCGAGCGTCGAGCGGGGAGCCGTTCGTCTTCATAAAGGCGGCATCCTCCGTCGTCGGGGCGCGGGATCCGGTTCCGCTACCCGAGGGGGTGACTCGGCCCGATTGGGAATTGGAGCTCGGAGTGGTGATGGGGCGCCCTGCGCGGCATGTGAAGCGTGATGAAGCGCTGAAATATGTCGCCGGCTATGCGATCGTGAATGACATCACGGCACGCGATCGCATCAACCACAAGGAAATGCGCTTCGATTGGCTCAAGGGAAAATCGCAGCCGGGATTCCTACCGTTCGGCCCCTATCTGGTGCCCGCGGCGTTTGTCCCCGATCCGCAAGGGTTGCGCCTGACGCTAAAACTCAACGGTCAGGTCATGCAGAACGAGTCGAGCGCCGACATGATCTACGGCGTTGCGCGGCTGATCGAGTATCTCTCGGAGCACGTTCAGCTCTTGCCCGGCGATCTGATCTGCACCGGGTCGCCCGCGGGCAACGGCGCCCATTATAACCGTTTCCTTCGCCCCGGCGACGTGATGGAAACGGAAATCGACGGCCTCGGGACGCAACGCAACATGTGTAGCGTCGAAGGCAGGCGGGAAGGCTGACATGGCAAGATTCTCCTATACGCGCGACGCCCTGATCGAACGTGCGAGGACGCTGGCACCATTGCTAAGCCAGCGCGCGGCCGAGACCGAAAGGTTACGGCGTCTCCCGGAGCAGACGCTCGCGGATTTTCGGCGGGCCGGGCTGATGGGGTTGCTCAAGCCGCAAAGATTCGGCGGCCCCGAAGTGCGCATCGACACGGCCATGGAGGTGACGGCCGAGTTGGCACGCGGCGACGGCTCGGCGGCCTGGGTCTGGGTTATTCTCGCCTGCCATGACACGCTCGCCGCGTTTTTTTCGGAGGCGGCCCAAGAGGAGTTCTGGGTCGAGCCGGACGCGCTGATGGCTTCCAGCTTTGCACCATCAGGCAAGGCGGAGGGCGCAGAAGGCGGCTATCGTTTATCCGGCAAGTGGTCCTACTGCAGTGGCGTCGATTGCGCGCAATGGCTCATGCTCGGCGCGATCGCTGGTATGCGCAGCGTCGATCCGCCGCTACCGGAACTGATTTACACGCTGGTCCCGCGTCAGGACGTGACGGTAATCGACGATTGGTACGTCATGGGTTTGCGCGGCACCGGCAGCAAAAGCGTCGTCGCCAGCGACATTTTCGTACCCGCGTACCGCACGTTTTCCTGGACCGCCGCGGGCGACGGCACTACGCCAGGGACGAAAGTACACCCAAGTCCGCTCTATCGTGCGCCGATGATGGCATTCTTTCCCTTCTTCATCTCCTCGCCGGGGGCAGGCATCGCCCGCGGCGGCCTCGATGCATTCGTCTCCGAAATGAAGGAACGTCGGCTGCAAGACGGCTCTCCGATGGGCCGGGTGCCAGGCGTACAGATGCGTGTCGCCGAAGCTTCGGCCCTGATCGATGCCGCCGATCTGCTCTATAAGCGCTCGCTACGTGAGACGATGGACAAGATTTTTGCCGGCGAGAGGCTCGATCTCGAGCATCGCGCCCGTAGCCGCCGCGATCAAACCTATTCGCTGGTGCTCGCGAAACGTGCGGTGGAGTTATTGTTCTCAGCCGAGGGCGCGCGAGGCCTTTATGACGACCATCCGGTGCAACGTGCCGCCCGTGATCTGCACGCGGTGTCGTCGCATTTGGTCGCGACCTGGGACGCCCCGGCAGCGGCCTACGGCGCCGTCAGGCTGGGTTTTGCTCCGGCGCCGAATTTTCCCTTGTGACAACGCCACGGCGATCGCCAAGCGCGGTCGCTTTTTTGCCGAAACCGAACCCGGAGCGGCCGGTGTCTTTCTCCAGGCGGGTCGGTGGCACTGGGAAAGTTGACGAACAGAGCCGGCGCGAGTGTTCTGACTGAAATTGAGCGACGTGAGGACGGACAGGCAAGCGATAGCCCGCAGATTTCCGGAGTCCTTCTGCACACGCAATCGGCGTTCGTGGTCGCAAGATCGCTCCCCCTCTGCTTCCGCCACCTCGATGCGCGGTCATGCCACCCGTTTTGCGATGGTGGGGCGGCGAGCCGGAGTTGTGGCACGGATCAACCAGCTTTCGGATACGAAGACTGCGATGAGTTCCGCGTTCTTGACACCGATGTCCGCACGGGTCGCCCGGCGATGTGGCTGGGAGCGAAAAATTATTGCATTTTGGTGAATGGGGACATGCCCAACATAAAACCCCTGGAACGGATCCGACATCTGAGAGAGAATCCAATGTTGTCTCGGCTATTCTCGTGGTGAACGGGCGAGTTGTCAGTTAGCCGCGGTGGCGAAAGCGCCTGGGGCGAAGCTCTGAAAACAGCCGCTCACTGGAACCGAATTGCACTCATTCCTCGGCAGAAATGATCGCCCTATGCAGGTGACGATTGTCGCGACCCAGCCGTTCCAAGACCAGCGGCCTGGCACATCGGGCCTTCGCAAGAAGGTGAGCGAATTTCTCCAGCCGCATTATCTGGAGAATTTCGTGCAGTCGATTTTCGACAGCCTACCCGGCCACGAGGGCCAGACTCTGGTGTTAGGTGGCGACGGGCGCTTTCATAATCGTGAGGCGATCCAGACAATAGTCCGTATGGCGGCGGCGAATGGTTTCCGGCGCATAATGATCGGACGCGGCGGAATCTTGTCGACGCCCGCAGTTTCGTGCGTTATTCGCAAGCACCGCGCCTTTGGCGGCATCATCCTATCCGCTAGCCACAATCCCGGCGGAAGTCACGCCGATTTCGGCGTCAAGTACAATGTCGGCAACGGCGGTCCGGCGCCGGAAGTGCTCACGGAAACGATTTATGCGCGCAGCAAAGCGCTTACAGGCTTTCGCATTTGCTCGGCGGACACGGTGGACATTGATCGAGTCGGCGAGACGCGGTATGGCGACCTGTCCGTCGCCGTGATCGATCCCGTCTGCGATTATGCCGAACTCATGGCGAGCTTATTCGATTTTGACGCTATCGCGGCGCTGTTTGCGTCGGGGTTCCGCATGCGCTTCGACGCGATGAACGGAGTTACCGGACCCTATGCCAAGGAGATCTTGGAGCATCGTCTCGGAGCATCGCCGGGCACCGTGATTCGCGGCGAGCCGTTGGCTGATTTCGGCGGCATTCATCCCGACCCGAATTTGGTCTATGCCCGGGAATTGGTTGCCGATCTCAATGGACCCGACGGGCCCGATTTCGGCGCGGCGTCGGATGGTGATGGTGACCGCAACATGATCCTGGGCCGGCAGATCTTTGTGACCCCCAGCGACAGTCTCGCCATCCTCGCGGCTAATGCCGGCATCGCACCGGGCTATCGCGACGGGCTCGTGGGCGTGGCCCGTTCCATGCCGACGAGTCGCGCGGTCGATTACGTCGCTCGTGCGCTTGGAATTCCATGTTTCGAGACACCGACCGGATGGAAGTTCTTTGGCAATCTCCTCGATGCCGGAAAAGCGACATTGTGCGGGGAAGAGAGTTTCGGCACCGGTTCCAACCATGCGCGCGAGAAAGACGGGCTTTGGGCCGTGCTCTTTTGGCTTAACATTCTCGCGGCTCAAAGGAAAAGCGTCGAGCGTATTGTCCGTGATCATTGGCGTCAGTATGGCCGCCACTACTATGCAAGGCATGATTATGAAGGGCTCGATCCGCGCGTCGCGGCGGCCGTCATGAGTGAGCTCAGAAAAGTGACGCTCACCTTGCCCGGTAGGAATGTCGCCCGCCATTCAGTCACTGCGGCGGACGATTTCCGCTATACCGATCCAATCGATGGCTCAGAAGCCGAACATCAAGGTGTCCGCATCCTCATGTCCGAGGAAGCACGCATCGTCTTTCGGCTTTCCGGCACCGGCACGTTTGGCGCCACGCTGCGCGTGTATTTGGAACGTTACGAACGTGATCATTTGCGGCATGGTCTCGATGTTCAGGCAGAACTTGGAGAACTCGCACAGGCGGCTAGTCAGATTGCGCGCCTTGCGGAGCGAACCGGCCGAAGCGAACCGTCGCTTGTCACTTAGCCTGAGCAGAACCTATGCGGCCGCAGCGTCTGCCTCGCGGCGATGTGTGGCATGCCAACTCAACCGCATATAATTTCGGACGGCAACGTCGCTTGAGAATATGCCTGCTTTTGCAACATTGAGGATGGCGCGGCGCGCCCACTCTTCGGGGTCTTGATAAAGAGCCTCGACTCGTTCCTGACAATCCACATAGGAGCGGAAATCCTTGAGCACGAGGAAATGATCGCCACCGGCCACTAAACTTTCGATGATCGGCTGGAAGCGATCGGGTTGGTCAGGCGAGAAATAGCCCGACGCAATGAGATCGAGCACGCCCGTCAATTCGGCATCCGTCGCGGCGGTTGCGCGACTGTCATAGCCGGAAACACGCAGGTTGGCCACCTCCTCGACGGTGGCACCGAAGTTAAAGAAGTTCTCGGCGCCGACCGCCTCGCGAATCTCCGCGTTCGCACCATCCAAAGTGCCGATCGTCAGAGCGCCATTGAGCGCCAATTTCATGTTGCCGGTACCGGAGGCTTCGAAGCCCGCGGTCGAAATCTGCTCGGACAAGTCGGCCGCGGGGATGATGCGCTGCGCGTGGCTGACATTATAGTTCGGAATGAAGACCAATCTGAGGCGGTCATGCGCCAGGGCATCGGAATTCACAACGGCTGCTACGTCATGGATGAGCTTTATGATCAGTTTCGCCATCCCGTAACCCGGTGCCGCCTTGCCGGCGAAAATGACGGTGCGCGACACCGGATTGGCGGACGGATTGCGTCGTATCCGCGCGTACAGGGCGATGACGTGCAGCGCTTTCAAGATCTGACGCTTATACTCGTGGATCCGCTTGACATGGACGTCGAACAAAGAATCGATGCTGACGGCGATGCCGCATTCCCGGGCAATAAGGTCAGCGAGTTGACGCTTGTTCTCGCCGCGCACGGCGCGGAATGCGGCGCGGAAATCGGGATCATCGGCAAAAGGCCCGACCTCGGCGATCGCATGGTGTTCGGTCAGCCAACGTTCGCCGATGCGCGAGCAGATGAGTGCCGTGAGACCAGGATTGGCGTCGTGGAGCCAGCGGCGAAAGGTAATGCCGTTGGTAACGTTGACGATCTTGTCCGGATAGAGCGCGTCGAAATCGACAAAGGTGGTTTGCTTCAATAATGCCGTATGAATTTTCGACACGCCATTGACTCGCCTCGAGGCGACTAACGCCAAATGCGCCATTCGAATGTGCCGCTCGCCATCTTCATCCACGAGTGACATGCGGCGAAGAATGCCGGCGTCGTCAGGCCGCTGAGCCGCGACCTGCCGTAAGAACCGGTCATTGATCTGATAGATGATTTCGAGATGTCGCGGCAGCAGCTTCTCAAAGAAATGAACCGGCCATTTCTCGAGCGCCTCGGGCATCAGGGTATGGTTGGTATAGGCGAAGGTGCGATAGGTAATGTTCCATGCCCCGTCAAAATCGAGCCCATGCTCGTCGATCAACAGCCGCATCAATTCCGCGATCGCCAGCGAAGGATGGGTATCGTTGATGTGAATCACCAATTCTTCGGGAAACTGCTCGAATGTTCGGTTGCGGCGCAAAAAACGCCGGAATATGTCCTGGATCGAAGCGCTTACAAAAAAATATTCCTGCCTAAAGCGCAGTTCGCGGCCGGCCGGAGTCGACTCGCTCGGATAGAGGACTTCCGACAATTTGGCGACGGCGTTGCGGCGTGCGAACGCCCCTTCGTGATCACCCCTGTTAAATGATTGCAGGTCCAGATCGTCCTTAACACGAGCCGACCACAGTCGGAGCATATTGAGCCGTTGTGCCGGATATCCCGGAACCGGCATGTCATAGGCCGTGGCAACGACTTCTTCATCAGCGATCCATCGCCGCCCCACACCGGGCTCGTCCGCAACGCGCCCTCCGAAACGCACCAAATATTGCAGATCGCGTCGCGGTATTTGCCATGGGTGACCGCGCTCCAGCCAATGCTCGGGCCGTTCGACCTGCCATCCATCTTCGATTCGCTGGTCGAACAATCCGGAATCGTAACGGATTCCATAGCCGATCGCCGGCACGTCCAAATTTGCCATACTGTCCAAAAGGCACGCGGCCAGCCGTCCCAGGCCACCATTGCCTAGCGCCGGCTCAACCTCGAGCTCAGCGACCTGATCGAGGTCAAATCCGAACCGCGACATTGTTCGGCGGCAGACCTCGTCCAAACCGAGCTTTTTCACTGTGTAGAGAATGATTCGACCAGGTAGAAATTCCATCGACAGGTAGCAAACCCGTCGGCCCGCGTAAGAACCGGCATCGTCCATCGTGCTGATCGAATGCTCGGTGAGGTGCTCGCGAACGAGCATCGCGAGTGCGATCAGCCAATCCTGTGACGTCGCCAGCCGTTCAGATCTGCCCGTTGCCGATCGAAGATGGCGTAACAGGGAGAGGCTTTCCTCGGTCATTGCCAAAACGTTCTTATTGTCCTGATTTGATGTCAACATGTAATGCAGGTGAAATGACCCGAATTAACATTGCGCGGCCGCTTCTGCCAATTCGAGCGCCGGTTCAATCGATTATCGGCAATAGACTTTAACACAATATCAAAACTCCGTCCGGACCTATGCCCGGACAGTCGGATAAGGAACGAGGAGAAAACCGGCTTTATTCCGCACCATTAACCGGAGCCGGCGGCGGAGGTGAAAACACATCGTCGGCCGCACTCCAAAGTTCGCGGTCGAGTCCCGATAGCGGGCCGACCCCAGCCGAGATCGCGCGTGTTGGCCGTTCGGGATCAGTTCGGCAATGTTGTTTCCCGGAAAATGCTAAGGATGGGGGAACCCGACACGACGGCCCCGCCGACTCGATGCAACCAATCGCTTGACAGTTTGCCGCAAGTCGTGATCGACCCTGGGTAACACGAAGGATCTTTCGCCATGGTTAGCGCGTGCATTTCGGCTCCGGGAAACGGCTCGATCTATTGGGAAAACGGTGATGAACTCTGGTCTGATAGGCCGTCTCACACCAGCGATGCGCGACGGCGAGTCGAGTGGCGTTTGTGCAGGCAGGAGACGTACCGGTTCCTGACAGGTTGCAAATTGCATAGCGGTCATGGCGTCGGCAATCGCAGCGAGGTCGTGCCTGAATTGAATCCAGGCGGTGTTAGCGGGGATCGGCTGCGCTTGCCGTCGCCACCGAGCGTGACACTCGAACCGGAGCTCGGCCGCTCAGTATGACCGAGCAATACCGCCTCGGGCCGGGTGCGTCTTATCCGCTGGGCGCGACCTGGGACGGGAAGGGAGCGAACTTCGCCCTGTTTTCCGACAATGCCGAGCGCGTTGAACTGTGTTTGTTTGACGAAGCCGGAGAACGGGAAACCGCTCGCATCCAACTGCCGGAATACACCGACCAGATTTGGCACGGTTACCTTTCCGAAGTATTGCCTGGCCAACTCTACGGCTACCGAGTTTACGGGCCCTATGCGCCTGAGCGGGGTCATCGTTTCAATCATCACAAACTTTTGATCGATCCCTACGCACGGATGCTTGTCGGGCAATTTCGCTGGGATAACGCGGTCTTTGGTCACGTCGTAGGCGATCCCAAAGGGGACTTGTCCTTCGACGATCGCGACAGCGCCCCCTTCGTCCCGAAGGGCCGCCTGATCGATTGCGCGTTCAATTGGGACAACGAGCGCGCACCGCGTCGTCCGTGGTCTGATACAGTGATCTATGAACTGCATCTTCGCGGCTTCACGATGCTGCATCACGGTCTGGCTCAGCGACTGCGCGGCACGTTCGCGGGCTTGGCCGATCAGAACGCCGTTCAATATTTGCGCGATCTCGGCGTCACGGCAGTCGAGCTGATGCCGATTCATGCCACGATCGATGAATTAACCCTGGTTAAGCGCGGGTTGCGCAATTTTTGGGGCTACAATCCAGTCGCATTTTCCGCGCCTGAGCCGCGCTACCTTGCCGATCAGAGCCCGGGCGAGATAAAGAAATGCATCCACGTTCTGCACGATGCCGGCCTCGAGGTGATTGTTGACGTCGTCTTCAATCACACTGCCGAAAGCCACGAACTTGGCCCTACCTTGAGCTTCCGGGGTATCGACAACGCCACCTATTATCAGCTCGATGCCCACGACAGGCGCCTCTATCGCAATTTCACGGGCACCGGTAATAGCCTGAATCTGAGCCATCCTCGCGTCATGCAGATGGTACTGGACGCGTTGCGCTATTGGGTGAAAGACTTTCACGTTGACGGTTTTCGGTTCGATCTCGCCACGACGCTATGCCGAGGTGAGGATGGTGCTTTCAATCCGCATGCGAGCTTTCTTGAGACCGTCGGTCAAGATCCGCTTCTCGCGAATGTCAAGTTGATCGCCGAACCCTGGGATATTGGTGACGGCGGTTATCGCCTCGGGGCCTTTCCCCCAGGTTGGGCAGAATGGAACGACCGGTACCGCGATGTAGTTCGGCGCTTCTGGCGCGGTGAGCGCGGGCTCACCGGCGAGCTCGCCGCGCGCATCACCGGATCGAGCGACATCTTCGAGAAGCAAGGCCGCCGTCCGTGGGCCAGCGTCAATTATGTGGCCAGCCATGACGGCTATACACTCGATGACATCGTCAGCTATCGCGAAAAACATAACGAACTGAATGGCGACGGCAATCGAGACGGGTCCTCACAGAACTACACTGACAACTACGGGGTTGAGGGTCCGACCGACGATGTTGAAATTCGGAACATTCGGCAGCGCCAGAAACGGAACATGCTGGCGACGCTATTTGTGTCGTTGGGCGTGCCGATGCTGCTGGGGGGCGATGAATTCGGCCGAACGCAGAAGGGCAATAACAACCCCTTTTCGCAAGATAACGAAATCAGCTGGGTCGATTGGCTGCAATTGCAGAGCAGTGAAGGCGCGAAATTGCACGATTTCGTTCGCGAGCTTCTCCGCTTGCGTTGCGATCACTTTGTATTTCGTCGACAACATTTCTTTCATGGCCAGCCGCTCGTCGGCCGGCGTACCAAGGACATCACTTGGCTGAAATCGGATGGACGCGAAATGGAGCAAAGCGATTGGCAAGACCGGACAGCTCGCCTCCTCAGTTATCGGTTAAGTGGCGAGGCCGGCGCGATTCATCGAACGCCGTCCGGCCAACCGGAGCGATACGACGACCTCTTGGTCATTCTCAATGCACATGAAGAGACGGTGCCCTACTCACTGCCCCAGGGGCCAACCGCGGCGTCGTGGCTGCTCGTGATCGACACGTCCGATGAAGGTGTCGCGGCCAAGGTGTTCGAACCAGGATCCGTTTTTCCCGTCAAACAACGGTCGCTCGTTCTGTTTCAGAGCGGCGC
Source organism: Alphaproteobacteria bacterium (assembly GCA_030041335.1). Taxonomy (GTDB): domain Bacteria; phylum Pseudomonadota; class Alphaproteobacteria; order ATCC43930; family CGMCC-115725; genus JAATGI01. The sequence continues at coordinate 47,647 of JASHOB010000037.1, forward strand.
GGCTCTCGCCGCGGAACCCCCACGATGAGCGACGATGGACTTCTCGATCGGCTCGCGGCACTGGCCGGCATCGAGCCCGGTTATCACGACATTTCCGGCACCTGGCACGCGCCAACCGCCGAAACAAAGCGCGCGTTGTTGCAGGCAATGGGATTGCCGATCGAAACGCAAGCGGAGATCGCACGCAGCGTCTCACTGTTCGACGAACTGCCGTGGCGGCGAGCCCTTGAACCGGTCGAGGTCGTGACTGCGGGCCGTGGCGTGGCGGTCGTCTCCATGCGGTTCCGGAGCGACCGTGCCGACCGTCCGCTGGGCTGGCGAATTGCCATGGAAACAGGGGCTACGATCTCTGGCAGTATCAGACCCAGTGACATGCCGCTGGTTGAAACCCGCCGCATTGAGGGACTGGATGTCGAGCGGCGTCAGATGACAATCCCAGTGTCGGTTACCCCAGGGTATCATCGCATCGAAGTGGACGGCGACGGACGGGGCGATTTATCGGGGTGCCAATCGACGCTCATCGTCGCGCCGAGCAAGGCCTTTCTTCCGGAGCGCCTCACGCAAGGCGCTGGCACCTGGGGCTTCGCGGTTCAAGCCTACGCGCTTCAGGGACGTGACAGTTGGGGCATGGGCGATTTCAGCGACCTCGCCGGATTGGCGGCAACGTCTGCCACCTTGGGCGCAGGCGTCTTGGGCACCAATCCGCTACACGCCCTGTTTCCAGTCGATCCATCGCGCGCGAGCCCATATTCGCCGTCGAGCCGCTCATTTCTGAACACGCTTTACATCGATGTCACTTCAGTGCCGGATTTTGCAGATTGCCCCGACCTTCAGTCGACAGCCACACGCGATCTCGATGACCTCCGCAAGGCGCGACTGGTCGATTATCGCGGCGTGGCCGCACTAAAACTTTCCGCCTTCGAACGACTATACCGCGCCTTTCAAACGAAACACCTGATTCCCGGAACTGCGCGGGCAAATGATTTTCAAGCATTTCGGCAGGAAGCCGGAAATGATCTCGAACGGTTCGCGATTTTCTCGGCGTTGGACGAATATTTCCGGGAAGGAACCCCCGGCAAACCGTTCGCCAGCCAGTGGCCTTCTGCCTATCGTGATCCTGACTCGCCTGAAGTCGCGAAATTTGTTCAGGCGCATTTTGATCGCGTCCTCTTTTTCCAATATCTGCAGTGGCTGGCGGACCAGCAGCTTGCCCGCGTCGCAACAGCTTGCCGCCGAGGCGGCATGTCGCTGGGCCTTTATCGCGATCTGGCGGTTGGCGTTGATCCGGAAGGGGCCGATGTATGGGCAAACGCAAGAGCCTATGCGGTAGGGATCTCGACCGGGGCGCCGCCTGATCCATTCAATTTGAAGGGGCAGAGTTGGGGCCTGCCGCCTTTCACACCATCCGAATTGCGCTCAGCCGCCTATCGGCCGTTCATTGCCGCGCTGCGCGCCAACATGCGCTACGCCGGCGCGCTGCGCATCGATCACATCATGAGTTTGATGCGATTGTTTTGGATCCCAAAGTCTGAGGATGCCCGCAACGGAGGATACGTTCGATATCCTTTAGAAGACCTAATCGCCATCACCGCGCTCGAAAGCCACCGTGCGCGTTGCGTGGTCATTGGCGAAGACCTGGGCACCGTGCCGGCGGGTTTGCGTGAACGCCTTGCGGCGGCCAATATTTTGTCAACGCGGCTCTTATATTTCGAGCACGACGGAACAAAGTTGCGGCCCTCGGCGGCTTATCCCCGGCTAGCCCAGGTCTCGATCAGGACCCAGGATCTGCCTACGTTTTCCGGTTATTGGCGCGAATGCGACATCGCGATCAGCAAGACGCTCCACCTGCTATCGTCTCCGGAAAAGGAGGCGCAAATGCGACACGAGCGATCCGAGATGAGGCAGAGCATGCTTGCGCTCCTGCACGTCGCCGCGCCCAATAGCCCACCGGCAGAGGATGTGTCGGCGATCGCGGCAGAGCTTTATCGGTTCCTCGCCGAGTCTCCGTCTCTCGTGGTCATGGTGTATCTCGAAGATCTTCTGGGGATCGACGATCAAACCAATTTCCCCGGAACCGTCGAGGAACATCCGAATTGGCAAATCAAATTGTCAGCTGATTGGCGTGACGCGGTCAATCAATCGAGAATCCTTGCGCTTGCTCGGAAATTGGCGGTGCTGCGTCCAAGCTGAGTCAACATAACGACACCATTACTTCGACCCGCGGATGGCTTGCCGCCAATCATGTCCCCGATGCAACGCGACTCGATCATCCTCCTGGGGAATCACTCGGTCTTGCGACCATGTTTCGCATCATTGAAAAGGCGATCGACAAGCTGCGAACGGTGGGGCGAGGCCTCACAAACCCTGGTGCGGGGAACTCGCCTACGCGTTGGTGACCGCGAGCACGCGGTCGACCATGAGCTCCGAAAGCCCGAGATACCCGGTGGGATCGGTCAGCCGGCGAATCTCGGCCGCGGAGAGGGTGGCCATCACGTCGTCGCGCCCGAGCAGCATATCGGCGAGGCTCTTCTCGCCCATGGCAGGGTTGTGGATGATCGCGTAGAGGACGTCGTGTGCCTTGTCCCGGCCCATCTTGGGTGCCAGCCCCATCATAACCGCTTCCGAGACGATCAGCCCCCGTGTCGCGTCGAGGTTAGCGCGCATCCGCTCGGCGTGAACCTCGAGCCCCTCCAGGACGAAACAGGCTTGCGCCAAGGCGCCGGCGGCGAGCGTAAAGACGCCTGGCAGCGCGATCCATTCGATCTCCCAAGGGCCCGTGGCGCGCTCATGGTCCTCGACCATCGCGTCGAGGAGCGATGCAACCCCCTGCCGCACCGCTGCGGCGCAGGCGTGTATATAGCAGCACGAAATCGGGTTGCGCTTCTGCGGCATGGTCGAAGACGAGCCGCGATTTGCGACATAGGGCTCGCTCGCCTCGCCGACCTCCGTCTGCATCATCAGCTTGAGGTCAGTGGCAAACTTGGCAAGCGTGCCGGTGAGAAGCCCGAGAAAGCAGCCCGCCTCCGCGATGCGGTCGCGTTCGGTGTGCCAGGCGATCTCTGGCGGCGCAAGCCCGAGCTCGCGTGCCAACACTTCCTGCACCAAGAGCCCTTTGTCGCCAAGAGTCGCGAGGGTGCCCGCGGCGCCGCCGAACTCGAGCACCTCGATGCGTGGACGGATTTCGAAAAGTCGCGAGCGATGGCGCTTAAGCGTCGCAAGCAGCCGCGCCATCTTGAAGCCGAAAGTGATCGGAACCGCCTGTTGCAGGTTGGAGCGGGCGGGCATCGGCGTCGAACGATGATCGCGGGCGAGCTTTTCCGTTGCCGCAATGGCGCGGTCGAGGTCGCTGGCAATCAGGTCAAAAGAGGCCTTGATCTGCAGGATGGTGGCGGAGTCCGTGACGTCCTGGGTGGTGGCTCCCCAATGGCAGTATTTGCCGGCATCCCCTCGACAGAGATGGGCAATCTGGTGGACGAGGCCAAGCACTGGATAGCCGATGGTAAGCGTCTCCTTCGCATAGGCTTCAAAGTCGACGTTCTCGACCTTGCACACACTGCTGATCTCATCGGCCGCTTCCGGCGGGATCAGCCCTACCGCGGACTCGGCGCGGGCAAGCGCCGCCTCCCACTCGAGGTATTTTTTGGTTCGGTACGTGTCCGACCAGACCTCGCGCATCGCGGGTGAGCCGAAGATGTCGCGGAAGATCAGACTGTCGATGGCGCTGGTGGACATGATGACTCCCTTGAACGTGTTGTCGGCGTGCGCGGTCGCCGGAGTGGATCGAAGCACGGGCCGCCGTGGGCATTGCTGAGCGCAGGCCTTCGCCTCAGTGGGCTTTTCAGCAACACGATCGCCCGAAAGTCTTCACGTTTCCATCTATAGCGCCGCTATTGTCTGTCATGACAGGGCTAGCCTCGACCTTGAGGGACTCTGCCGCGACTATGAAGAGGGGGTGCAGCCGCTGCGATGCCAAACGGCACGGTTTGCGCGATTCATCGGTGCGAATCTCGGTCCCGCGCCAACCGCGGGAACAGTTTGAGTGCGTTATCCCTCGCCACCGTCACGCGCTCTCCATCAGTGAGCAAGTCGGTCGATCGCAGGAAGGCGACGTAATCGCCGACGGTCGGTTCCGGGGTGAACGGGAAATCGCCCCCGAAAAGGATCTGCGTCACCGGTATAAGCCGACGCAGCGCGGGAATCGCGTGAGCGTTTGCGGCGCCGGCGGTGTCGCAATAGAAGCGCTGCATTTCCACCAGCGCCTCTGTCGCGTTCATGCCGGCCGCCGCGTTGCGACTGCTACGGATAATTCGTTGAATGAGAAAGGGAAGGGTGCCTCCTGCATGCGGCAGGATGAATTTAATTTCGGGACAACGGCGGGTCGTGCCAGAAAACACGAGGTTAACGGCGGCACGGGTCGTGTCGAAAGGAAATTCGATCATCGGTGCCGGCCGCCCAAGGCTGAGGGCCTCGAAGCAGGCGGGCGAGGTTGGGTGAAGGAAGACTACCGCCCCGCGACGGTTCAGCTCATCGAAGATCGGCGCCAGCGCCTCACTGCCGAGATAAATCCCGTGCGCATTCGTCATCAACACTATCCCATCGGCGCCAAGATGATCGAAGGCAAAGCCGATCTCCGCCAGGGATGCGCCCACGTCCTCAAGGGGCAGGGTAGCGAATAAGCCGAACCGTGCGGGATGGGCCTTTACGTAGGCCGCTCCCGCTTCATTTACCGCACGCGCGAGCCGTACCGCCGCGTTGCCCCGAACAAACTGCACGCTCGGCGACGACAGGGACAGGATTTGGGTCGCGGTGTGACAACGGTCCATCATCCCCAGCGAATCCTCCGCGTTCCAACGCGGGATCGGTATCCCGCCGTCAAGCTTCGTCACGCGGGCGTCCCGCAGGGCCTCGTAATAGACCGGCGGCAGGTAGTGCGCGTGGACATCGATCCAGCCATCGCTGGCTGACGGCTTGTCGCCTTCCATCATTGCTCCTCCCATGAATCCAGGTGTCTCAGTCTAATGCCGAATCATCAAAGATTGTGGACGGATGATCAGCAAGCGGAAGCCGAGCATGCGATCTTTGTGGACAATCACGGACGGCGACAGCAATAGTTGGACAGCCGCCGGTGTCGGAGCTGTCAGCTCGCGTGTGGTCGCCGCGAATGTTTGATCATATGTGTCAGAATATCGATGGTGCCCTGCCGACGATCAAATGAACGCGACGGAAACATCCGGCCGTTTGGCGACCAGATGTTTTGGCCACGAGCGAGAGAGAAAAAATGGATGGTCTGAGGAGGGCAGCGCGTTCGATCCGGTCGGAAGCGCGAGCGATGTTGCTTGGCGTTGCCATCGGCATGTTCGGATTGGCGACGGTGGCAGGTGCTCAGACCGGCGCGACAAATCCCGCCGCGGGAGCGGCTAAAATGAAATGTGCCGACCTCGTCGGGCTGACGATCCCCGGCTCAACCATGGTTATCACGAAGGCGACCGCGATGCCGGCAGCGGCGCCAAACACGGTACTTTACATGCCGCCGGCGCCAATGACCGTCGGCGTCGCGATGCCACCTTACTGTCGCGCCGAGGGCGAGATCGACAAGCGCGTCGGCGTTGGCGGCAAGCCCTATGCCATCGGCTTCGCCATAGCGCTGCCCGACCGTTGGGGCGGCCGCTTCCTCTATCAGGGCGGCGGTGGCTTGAACGGCACAATCGCGCCGCCGTTCGGCATGGTCGCGGCGGGCGGCCGCCCGGCGCTGGCGCGTGGTTTTGCCGTGGTCTCGACCGACAGCGGGCACAAGGGCGCGGTGTTCGACGCCTCGTTCTTCGCCGACCAGGAAGCGACCCTCAATTTTGCCAGTGCTTCCGTCGGCAAGGTGACCCAGACGGCCAAGGCGATTATCGCCGCCTATTACGGCGCGCCCCCGAAACATTCCTATTTCACCGGCTGCTCGACCGGCGGCCGCGAGGGCATGCTGGCATCGGAACGCTATCCCGAGGATTTCGACGGCATCGTCTCGGGCGATCCGGCGATGAATACCGGCTTGTCCAATCTCGGTCTTGCCTGGTTCAACTATCAGATGACGCAGATCGCGCCGAAAGACGCGTCGGGCACGCCGCAGCCGGACAAGGCATTCTCCGCTGCCGACCGCAAGCTCGTGGTCGACGGCATCCTCGAAACGTGCGACGCAGCTGATGGCATCAGGGACGGGATGATCTTCAATCCGAAGCAATGTCATTTCGACCCAGCGGTGCTGCAATGCCATAGTGGTAAGACCGACGCCTGCCTCTCGCCGCAACAGGTCAATGCGTTGAAAAAAGCTTTCGCCGGACCGAAGAATTCCCGCGGCACACAGGTCTATCCGCCGTTCCCTTGGGATACCGGCATCGCCGCGCACGGCTTCATCCCCGGAATCCTCACTAGCGCCGGCAGCAGTCCCGTCAACGCGAAGGCTTATCCAACGATCGATGTCGACGCGATCGAGGATGCCGTCGGGGCCAATGGGGTGACGCAGCTCACCAACACGGTGCGATGGACCAATCTAACCAGCTATTTCGCCCACGGCGGGAAGATCCTCTATTTCCACGGCTGGAGCGATCCGTGGTTCTCGGCACTGGACACGCTGCAATATTACGAGCGCATGGCAAAGGATTCGGGCGGGCTTGACAAGGTGCGGGCGCAATCGAGCCGCGTCTTCTTCGTTCCTGGTATGGGCCATTGCGGTGGCGGCCCAGCCACGCTCGATAATTTCGATCTGTTGGCCGCTGTGGTCAATTGGGCTGAGAACGGCATGGCCCCGGATTACGTCATCGCCACCGGCCACGATCTCCCGGGCCGCTCGCGTCCGCTTTGCGCCTGGCCGCAACACGCACAGTACAAGGGCTCGGGCAACGCCGACGCCGCCGCCAACTTCACCTGCCAAGATTGAGATTTCTGTGATTGCCGAGTAATCCCGCTTGGCAAACCTCGGCCGGTCGATATCGGGCGATCAGCCCCGGTTGGTTCTGCTTCCAGCCAGGAGCGCCCAGGTAAGCGCATTCAAGCTCGGGAGGAGGCCCAGCCAAGCGAACCCGGTCAATCGCCCGAAATCCCTACTGCTTCCTTGGGGTGCTTAGCATGAAACGAATGGCTCATTTCGATAAAACGGACGCGCTTCTACCGTCGTCCGCCCTGGTGACCCGCTCATCGCAGCGTTCCCGTTAACTCGAAGGGCCAGCCGGACCCGGCAATTCCTACAAAAGACCGTGGTTGCGATAATAGGTCAATGCCGCTGAAGCCAGGGAATGGAGGTCGCGGCGATCCTTTGGGATCCAATGGATACGTGATGGGGGTGTCTTGCGGCGGTATATGCCGATACTGGCTCTCGATAAGGTCCGGCGTTTCGCAGAGCAATGCCGCGATCGTGTAGGCGATGTCGTCCGGCAGATCATCCCGGCAGAACAGCAGGAAATCGGAAAAGTCCAGCGCCAGGAACGGCGCGGCAGGATTGGGGAAACGGTCCTGTGGAACGATTGCACGGCGCCAGCCAAAAGGCGCGCTCGACGGTGTTTAGGGCAGTTTCCTCAAAAGGAATGAAGTTCATCGATCGTGCAATACACAACTCCTTCCAGTGAGGCGTCATCACCGCCTCGAATAGCACGGCGTCGGCCTCGCCGCGCGTCCGCCAGAGGTATGGTATCCCAAGGCCCTTCGCCGAAAAGCATTTTGCCACCCCAGGATTAAATCGCCGCGGGCGTGGCGCCAGATGCTTCGAGCAGGCGGTGGGCGGCAAATCCGGTCATGTTGACCCCGTCATCCGGAGCCGTGGCAAGGTGCAGCTTCGGTCGTTTGGCCCGAAGCTCAGCGAAACTCGAAATACCGAAATGAGCATCAATTGCTAGCACCAGCCGATCGTCTTGCGGCAAGGTTGCGAATGCGCGCAACCGCGTCACATCGGGTCGCCGGCAGATTCCCTTGCCATCGAACACGGTTGGCGCGAAGCCCGCCGGCACAAATAGGCAATCTGCACCTCGCCATCCAGTATCGCTTCAATCGTGTCGGTTCCGCCGCGCCCGGCCCAGGTCGCGAACTTGGAGCCCGACGGCGATCGGCGCCACAACTCGGCGCTGATCCAGCCGCAGATTCGGTGCAGATTGGCAATGCCCCAATCGCCCATCATATGGAGCGTGATGGAGCGTTCGATCCGGGCTTCCATTGTCGGCGCCTTTGACTTCGGTGCCGTGAGGGTATAGCCTCAATTAGTAGATATCTATCTAATTGTCGACTTGCGATGAAAAACCTCCGCGCTGTCTCAAAGCCGGTCATGCCCGCCGCAAACGACGACCTCGTCCCACTGGCGCGCAGCGTAGGCTATCACATTCGCCAGCTTGCCGAGACTTGGCAGGACGCAATGGATGTTGCGGCGGCGGCCCACGGCGTGACAATCAGCCAGTGGCGCTATCTACGCGAGCTGTGGGAAGAAGACGGATTGTCGACCGGCGAGCTCACCCGTCGCGTCGGTCGTCAAGGTCCAACGACGGTGGTCGCGGTGCGTCTGCTCGAACGGGAAAGCCTGGTCACGGTTGTCAAGTCTGACGTCGACCACCGGCGGAGCGTCATTCGTTTGACGCCACGCGGGCGGCGCCTTGCTGCGACCATGGCGCCGCTGATCCGCGCCGTGAACGAACACGCGATGTCTGATTTGTCCGACGCCGAGATTCGCGCTTTCAAGCGACTAGTTGTCCGGATCCAACGCCGACTCAATGCTGAACGGCACGAACGCAACGAGTGGGCGGAGATGCGGACAGACGGGTTGGCTCAGGAGGTCGGGCTCTAGAACCATCAGGGAGGAGCATATGCCGCAATTCATCACCATCCATCGCGCGCCGGGACTGAAGCGCGAGGAGTTGGCACAAAACGCGCCGCAAGTGGTCGGCGCGACGATCGCCAAATTCGAGCATCTCTACGTTAACATCGCGTCGGGCTTCATCGTCTCGGTGTTTGAGGCCGACACCAAAGAGCAAGTCGAAGAGCAGATGGAGGTACTCGGTTTTCCCGTCGATGAGATGCATGAAGTGCATTTCAGTCAGTCGCGCGCCGAGATGGAGCGAATGCTCAAACAAGATAGCAACAACTGAGATGGGAGACGTGCTCGTGACCGAGGATAATCCTGTCATTCCGCCGCCGCGTCGGGACCGACCGCCCCTCAAGGTCAACGTCTTCGAAGCGATGCAACACAGCAACACCCAGTTGATGCCGCTCTTTCCCTATCTTCATCCAGGCGCAATGGTGCCTGCGGGCGCCATGATCATCGGTGGCCCCAATGCGGATTATGGCCATTTCTTCCACCACAACACGCAGGACGAGGTGGTCCTTGCGTTGGCTGCCAACGGGGCGGTGCTGGGGACCGGCCAGGTCTTCGTCGGTGCGCGGATTCACGGCGTCAACTCCTTCCTCAAAAAAGAGAAGGACGCGAAATCCTTCGCCATCATGGTCATCACTCAGCGGCAAGCGGAAAGCGGTCCGCAAAGGGAGGCCTGCAGCCTCCGCTGTGAGAAATGCCACGAGGAGATCTATCTGAAGGAATTTGATGCGACGCCGCCGCCCGACGCGTTGGAGGGCGAGCATCCCTTCGTCTCCGTCGCGGTGTTGCCGGAGCTTTTCGCGGACTTCAACAATGACGAAGCACGCCGGGTCTGTACCAAATGCGGCCATCTGAACCGGCCTTTCCCGGTGGCGTCATGGGGCTGGGATAGGTATGCCACGCAAAGCGCCACGACGATCGCCGGCCGCCAGGCACTGAAGCAGGCGACCCAGACACCAATCAAATAGGTGTCGCATGCCGCGCAAGAAGACATTCCAGGCGATGCGGGAAGCCGAGAAGGTCGGCCCCTACGACGACATGCCGATGCTACCTCAGGACCTCCAGCTTCAGGTACACCTGTCCCGTAACGACCGACCGCAGCCGTTCCATCAGATCTTCGAGAAGGACACGCTGTTGTTTCTGCTCTCGGGCAGCGGAACGGTGGAAATGAAGGACTCGCCGGTCGCCCGCTTCACGATCAGGCCCGGCGATTGCGTCTATGTCCCGGCGGGCGTGCCGCATCGCATCGTGCCAGATGAGGAGAGCGTGATGCTGCGCTACAAGCCCCAGCCTGCGGGCCTCGAAGGCATGGTCTGGTACTGCGCCGATTGCAACACCGAACTGTATCGGAGGGCGTGGAATGCCGACACGGCCGTGTCGCAAGCCATGTTCCACGAGGCGAGCCATGAATTTGGAGCGACGCCAAGCCGGCGCAAATGCCCCAAATGTGGCGTGATGCATCCGCCACCGGATCTTAAAGGGTTTCGCTGGACTGAAGTGGCGCAAGACCTCAAGCGATCGGCCGCGGCCACCGCGCCATGAGTTCAAAAATCGCCACGACAAGCGACGCGGAACTGGTGGCGCGCGCCGAGCGATTGGTGCCGGAATTGCGCGAGCGGGTGGCTACTGCCGAGCGCCTGCGGCGCCTGCCGGACGAGAATGTAGCGGCGGTACGGTCGGCGGGCCTGTTCAAGGTTTTGCAACCAAGGTCGTTCGGAGGCCATCAGGCATCGCTGCGGACCCACATTGACGTCGTCGCCACTCTGGCGCGCGGCTGTGCCGCGACGGGATGGTGTGCCGGTGTGATACACGCCCATTCATGGCTCATGGGTTTGTTTCCCTGGCAAGCCCAGGAGGATGCCTACGGCAGCGATCCCGATACCATCATCTCGGCGGTTATCTCGCCGCGCGGCGCCGCCAAACGGGTCGAAGGCGGCTATCTGCTTAGCGGCGCCTGGACCTTCTGCTCCGGCTGCGAGCACGCGCGATTCCTGTTGCTCGGCGCCGCGGTACAAGACGATGCGGGGGCGAACGTCGACGAAGGCGATCTCCTGGTCCCGGTAGGGGACGTCACGATCAAAGACGACTGGAATGTCATCGGTCTACGCGGCACCGGAAGCTGCAGCATCGTTGCCGAAAATGTCTTCGTGCCCGGGCACCGTTATCTTTCGCTGCCCGCCGCGATCGCTGGCAAGGCGCCCGGCATCGAACAGCAGCAGGGCTGGCTCTATCGGGCCGCTGCGGTTCCGGTCCTGGCGCTGGCGATCACGCCGGCGGCCTTGGGAATTGCCGAGGCCGCGCTGACGACCTTCATGCAAGGGCTTCGTGGCCGCAAAGTCGCTTACACCCAACACGAGATTCAGCGGGACATGCCGGTCACCCATTTGCAGGTTGCCGACGCGGCGACCAAGATCGCCACGGCCCGCCTCGTCTTATGCCATTGCGCAGATGAGATTGAAGCGGCGGCCCGCGTCGGGGACACCATGGCGTTCAGAAAGCGCGCTCGCGTCCGCATGGACTGCGCATGGTCGGTGCGCCTTTGTGTCGAAGGCATCGAGATCCTGATGCTGGCCTCCGGCGGCTCCGGCATCTCCGAAAACAACGCTGTGCAGCGCGCTTGGCGCGACCTTCACGCCATCAATATGCACGGCCTGCTCAACCTCGAGACCAATCAGGAAATGTATGGGCGTGTCTTGCTCGGGCTGAAGCCAAACACCCCCTTGATCTGAGGGTCGAGCGATCTCTTCAACTCGAGCCAGCAATCGGCCGGCCGTAACCCGCCACGACAAGAAAGAGCGGACTGGAGGAGGTGGCATCGAGGATTTGCCGAAACCGCTACTTGCGCGGGCGTACGCTCTGAAATCGCCACGACTGGGTCGCGTGAGATGCTTTTTGGGTCGCCGGTGCGCGCTCGGCTTTCCCATGCGGTGCCGGCTTGTCGCCGCTCGGTCGTTTTTCTCGAGTTCTTCGAGCGCAGCCGCGGAATAGTAGCTCCCGCCTCGAACCACGCCGTAGAGTCTGCTGAGACTTTTAGACGCAGCGGAGCTGGTCGGCATCGAGATTGCCGACCGTAGCGGAATAGATCGCGGCAGTGCGCGCACCTGGCGCGTCCGCCGCGTTGAAGCAGCCTGAAAACTATGAAACGTTGACGTATCACTGTGATACGGATACGTTCTATACCAGTCGAAGACGCGCAGGGGTGCATGTCCGACCGATTGATGCCGCTCGCCTCATCCCCTCGAACCGGTGGCTTGTTCCGTGATCCGCCTTTCCAGCTTTATTTCTGGTCACGCGGCTTTTCGGAATTTTCGCACCAGATTGCTGCCATCGCTTTGAGCTGGCAGGTCTATACGCTGACCCGGAGCGCGTTCGACCTCGGTCTCGTCGGTTTGATGGAATTCATCCCGACAGCTCTCCTGGTGTTCATCGCGGGGCACGTCGCGGATCGCTTCGACCGCAGGCGCTTGGTGCAATCTTGCCAGGTCGTCGCCGGACTGACGGCGATATTTTTGGCGTGGGGCACCTTCGGAGGTTGGCTCACCGTGCACGAAATCTTCGCGGCGGTTGCGGTGCTCGGCACCGTGATCGCCTTCGAAAGCCCGGCAGTGGCGGCCTTGCTGCCCGGCGTCGTGCCGGACGGTATGCTTCAGAAGGGCACCGCGCTCTCCACCAGCGCTTTCCAAGTGGCCGCGATCGGAGGTCCGGCTTTGGGCGGCGTCGTCTATGCGGTGGCACCCGGCGCGCCATACACGGTAATGGCCGCATGCTGGCTGTTGGCGGCCATGTTGAACGGCGCGATCAAGCTGGATCGGCCGGTCCGCACCGGGGAATCGCCGACAGTGAGCGCGTTGTTCGCCGGCGTCCGGTTTGTGCGTGAAAGCCCGGCTATCCTGGGAACGATTTCGCTCGACTTATTCGCGGTCCTGCTCGGCGGCGCGACCACCCTGCTGCCGATCTATGCCCGCGATATCCTTCATACCCAATCCTGGGGTCTCGGGGTGCTGCGCGCGGCGCCGGCCGTGGGCGCATTGGTGATGGCGGCGACGCTGGCGCGTCGTCCGATCACGCGCCGGGCGGGCCATCGTCTGTTCCATGCCGTGATCGTCTTCGGACTGGCGACTGTCGTGTTCGCGCTCTCTCGGTCGATGTGGCTCTCGGTCTTGGCACTCGGCGTTCTAGGTGCAGCCGATGCGGTGAGCATGGTGATCCGTATCGCACTCGTGCAGCTCGCCACTCCAGATGAAATGCGCGGCCGCGTCAGTGCGGTGAACTTCCTCTGCGTCAATGCCTCCTATCAGCTTGGCGGCTTCGAAAGCGGCATCACGGCTGCCCTCCTCGGCGCCGTTCCGGCGGCGGCGCTAGGCGGCATCGGAACCGTTGTTGTGGCGCTACTCTCGATGAAGTTATTCACAGCGCTGCGAGACGTGGACCAACTGGAATAGGGCAGGGATCCCGCGTCGATGTCGCGCACGTCAACGGTCAAGCGGAGGGTCGATCCGCGCATCGAGCGGTCGCGTCAGGTGATCCTCGGTGCCGCACTCGAGGAACTGGGCAAGATCGGCTATGGCGGCTTCACCATCGAATCGGTCGCGGTGCGCGCCGGCGTCGGCAAATCGACAATCTATCGGTATTGGCCTGACAAGCTCGCGCTTATCGCCGACGCGTTCCAGACTTTCCATGAGGATACGCTGCCCGATGTCAAAAGCGGCTCGGCGCGCGAAAAGGTCGCGCGGGTCCTACACCATGTCGCCGAAATCGTCGCAAGCTCGACATTCTCGTCCTGTATCCCGGCGCTCATCGATGCCGCCGAACGCGACGACAACTTGCGCAAGTTCTACATGAGATTCCAACGCGCCGCGCGCCGACCACTGATCAAGGTCATTGACGATGGCGTCGCGGACGGCAGGTTTCCTCCGCATATCGATCCGCAGCTTGCCGCCTTTGCTCTGCTTGGTGCGATCTTCTTCTGTCGATTGATGACGAGCAGACGGTTCGATCCAGATCATGTCGATGATCTGATCAATACTGTGCTGGGAACTTAGGCAAGCGCGAGCGGCCGCATACGAAAGGCAAGGTTTATCGCTTCCGTGGAAAAACCCAGCAACTGGGCAGATGCGTCATCCCAATTCTTGGATAGTAAGTTTCAGCCGCTGGCGCGGCGACAAGTATCAGACTGGTGCCGTCTCCGGCGGCCTTGTGGGTTTCTTCAATAAGACGTTTGCCAATTCCCTGTCGCTGATAGTTCACGTCTACGGCCAAATCCGAAAGGTAACAGCAATAGGAGAAGTCCGTTACGGCTCGCGAGACGCCGACGAGACGGTCGGCATCCCGAGCGGTCACAATGAGATCCGCATGACGTAGCATCTTGTCGAGGCGCGCGAGATCTTCGGCAGGGCGTCGCGCCGCGAGGGTCGATGCAACCAGAATGTTTCGAAACTCCTCGGCGGATAGGTTCGGCTCTAGGGAAAACCGCAAGCTACACCGGGCTCCTTGGCATTTGTTGCCGGGGTGGTGACCAAACACCAGTTTGGCAGCGTCGCGATTCAAATTCCAGAGCAGGGACGTGGCCGCCGTCATATTCCCCGTGACCACCGCCTCTTGTGATCTCTTGAGGGATGCCCGACCGATCCTGCCCAACCCGACGCCACCCCGCGCCGATCGCTAATGGGATGGCCGAGCCGAGGGCCGGCCCCTATATGAGCGGGTCTAACCGCCATCACTCGAACTCCGCCGCGTGCGCCACCGAGCGCGAGGGTGCACGACCGAAAGGCGAAGAGCCCCGAGATCCCCGGGCGAGGCTGTCGCCCGCCAAGGCCAACGACGAAGCTCAAAATGAGATAAGCGATGACGAGAATGCGCGAAGCCGGGAAGCGACCTACAGACCTTGGACGTCCGCCGGTTCGCAGTTTCGGCTAGAGCGCCAACGATACTGGTCTCCAACGAAGTCCGGCGATGGATCGGCGCAAACGCGACACTTTAGGCGGTCGCGCATGTACGGGTTGCGGCGGCCAGAGCGGCGAAAGCGACGAACCCTCTAATCAACCTAACCGCTCTTATGCATGGGGAGCGCACGCCACTTAGAGGAACACACCGAAAATCACGTCTTCGATCTCACGGGTGGTCAAATTCACGAGCAGCAGGTCGGGCCCGTACCTAACCCAGGTATATCCGGGAACGGGTGCCTGTAAACCCAGTGCGGCCCACCCCGTATAGAAGAACGTTGGAGCGAGGAACACACTGGGAAGTAGGGCGCCAATGCCCCATCGGCGATAGGAATAGCCGCGTGGCCAGACAAAGGCCGGTCCTCTTATCCGGCTGTTCCACCGGCCGCGATGCCAAAACTGATTGCCCCGTGGTGGCAGCGGGCGATAGCGCGCCTGGGTCGGTCTTCGAGCAGCAGGTGGCCGCGGCCGCGACGGTCGAGTGGCCGCAGGTCGCGTTCCGCGCTGGCCGGGCCGCCCGGCCTGCGGTCGCGATCCCCTTTCCGGTCGCGACGACTGTCTTCCCCCCCTTCCTTCTGGTCGCGACGGCCTTCCAGAGCGATTGGGGGCCGACGCCGCAGGTCGACCCCTGCCGGTGTTCTGTCGCGAATTGTTTTGAGCCTCAGAGATGGCGGGAAGCAGCAACGACAGCGACATGAGCACGGCTATCAGCTTTTTCATCGGCCCCTCGCTTTACCTGGGGGTTCGTCCTGCAAGATTCGATTTAAGCAAGCATGGGTTGGTTCTTCAATAGAGGATTGCACCGCAGCCCTCGTGGTCAAGACGGTGGTCGTGTCGTCTGGTAGCGCATTTCGGTCAGCTCATAGCCACAGTCCGCGCCGATGCGAACGATGCGCTCGTGCTCCGTCACGATCATTTCAGGCCGCACCGTGATGATCGGCTCGCTCCTGGCGCGGTCGAGCGCCTCATCTGTGGTCCGGCTTCGCGCTAGCTTCAGCAAATTGAGCCGCGTCGGAAATACAATCAGAACGCGGCCGGCGTCCGCTTCACGCAAGGCCGCGTCTGGCGTGAACCAGAAGCAGTCGAGCGTCTCGTGTCCGTCGGGCACCGCGCTCTGCCCGGCCGGGGCGACAGCGATGAAGAATTGAGTATCGAAACGTCGTGGTTCCGCTGCGGGCGTGATCCAGTGCGCATAGCGCACGAGCCGATCCGTGGCGAGCTCGATTGCTTCGCGTTCGATGATCGTCGCCATCTTCGTTGCCGGGTGCCGATAGGCTGTCGTCAAACGACGAGTCTCCGCTTGGTCGAGAAAAGTGTCGATACCGGTGTGCCGGGCAAGCAAAATGCCGGCCTCTTCCCATGTTTCACGGATCGCTGCGATGCGGTAGGGAAGCAGATCGTCGGTGAGGCGTTCGACGGCCAACGCTAGGTCGGCGGCGTCTACTTTCCCGCCCGGAAACACCAGAGCCCCGGCGGCAAAGCTCGATTTGACGTGCCGGCGCACCATGAGCACTTCAAGACCAGTTGGCGCGTCACGCACCACCAGAATGCTCGCGGCCGGAAGGGCAGGCACGATTTCCATAGCCGCCGATTTATAGAGCATTTCCACCGCGCGCGGCCAGAGGTGGACATAAATGAGCTCGGTGAACGGGCGCCCGTCGTCACCGACGAACGGTGGAGCAGATGAAGCCTACGCATGCCGCGAGGGACCATGGCGGTGAGCCGCAAACAGCTTGACGGAGGAAGCGAAAATCCACGCCCTGGGAAGAAAGCGAATCGTTGCGCAGACGAAATTCGCGCGCCGGCGAAGATCCAACGCCGTCGGTCAACATTCTCGGACACGAGCCGCTAAAAGGGATAGGTTTGGCTCATCCTTGACCCGTGGGGAACACTCCCCTACACCAAGTCATGCTGCCTAAACTGCTGCTGCTCGCCTTCATATTACTGATCGTGTGGTATGGCGTGCGCTTCGTCACCCGGATCGGCCAGCTGCATCACGCAATGCGCCGGGCGGCGCAGCAAGCGACCGCGAATGCGCAACGCTCCGGTGGCCCGGCCCAGGCGGTCGCTGCCGAGGATTTGGTCAAATGTCGTGTTTGCAGTGCCTTTGTGCCGGCGAAAAGCGCGACCCGCTGCGCCCGTGCTGATTGTCCCTATTGACCCGTCATCCGGGTGCGTCCTCCACCTTGCTTCGTGTCGGGCGTGTGGCTAAGTTGCATTGCAACATGCGCTTGTTTTTTCATCGAAATCTGCAATAGCGATGCCGGGTACGGGTGAGCAAGGACAGCTTTCAGGAATTGATATTGCGGCTTCAGGCGTACTGGGGCGCCAAAGGCTGCGTGATTCTCCAACCTTACGACATCGAGATGGGTGCCGGCACTTTTCATCCGGCAACAACGCTGCGTGCGCTCGGGCCGAAGCCATGGAACGCGGCCTACGTCCAGCCTTCACGCCGCCCGGGCGACGGGCGCTATGGCGAGAATCCCAATCGGCTGCAGCACTACTATCAGTTCCAGGTGATCCTGAAGCCGGCGCCGGCGCTTAGCCAGCAACTCTATCTCGACAGTCTCACCGCCCTCGGCATCGACGCGTGCCGTCACGACATCCGCTTCGTCGAGGATGATTGGGAGAGTCCGACCCTGGGCGCGTGGGGCCTCGGCTGGGAGGTCTGGCTCGACGGCATGGAAGTGACGCAGTTCACGTACTTTCAACAGATCGGCGGCATCGAATGCGATCCAGTCTCGACCGAGATTACCTACGGTCTAGAGCGCCTCGCGATGTATGTGCAGGGGGTCAACAATTTCTTCGATCTCGACTACAACGGGGCCGGCGTCAAATACGGGGACGTGTTCTTGCGGGCGGAACGGGAATACTCCGCTTACAATTTTGAATTCGCCGACACCGAAATGCTGCTGCGCCATTTTGGCGACGCCGAAAAGGAATGCACGGCGCTGTTAACGAATAACCTGCCGCTACCCGCCTACGACCAATGTATCAAGGCAAGCCATACCTTCAATCTGCTCGATGCGCGCGGCGTCATTTCGGTGACCGAGCGCGCCGCCTATATCGCTCGGGTGCGCGCGCTGGCGAAGGCGTGTTGCGAGAGCTGGCTTGCGGGTGAGGTCGACTGATGCCGGAACTGCTGCTGGAATTGCTGACGGAGGAAATTCCGGCGCGCATGCAGAGGCGCGCAGCCGACGATATGGTGCGCCTCGCGCACGACAAACTTGCGGTCGCCGGTCTCGGAGTGGCGAAGGCTGAGAGTTTTGTCACACCGCGACGACTGGTGCTGGTCTGCGAGGATTTGCCCGCCAGTCAAGTCGACATGGAGGAGGAGCGCCGCGGCCCGCGCGTCGGCGCGCCGGGGCCCGCGATCGAGGGGTTTCTTAAATCGGCCGGCGTCACGCTGGCGCAATGCGAGCAGCGCGATACCGGCAAGGGCGTGTTCTACTTTGCCGTTATCCGCCGCGGCGGGCGGGCAACGGCAGAGATCTTGCCCGAATTGCTGCGCGCCCTGCTGCTCGATCTGCCTTGGCCGAAATCGATGCGCTTTCCTGCCGCGTCCTTCCGTTGGGTGCGGCCTATAGATTCCGTGCTCTGCCTGTTCGGTGGCGATGTCGTACAGCTCGACCTTGGCGGCATCGCGACTGGTAATTTGTCGCAAGGCCATCGCTTTCTGGCGCCACGCGCCTTCGCGGTAAGCGGCGTTGCCGATTACCGCAAGCGGTTGCGTGAGAGCTACGTCATGCTCGACGCCAAGGATCGCAGCCGCGCCATCAACCTCGCGCTTTATGAGCGGGCGGCTGAGGTTCAGCTGACCGTGAAGGATGATCCGGATCTGCTCGAGGAGGTGACGGGTCTGGTCGAATGGCCAGTCGTTATGATGGGCGCGATTGATCCCGTCTTCATGGATCTGCCTTCCGAAGTTCTGACCACCGCGATGCGGGCTCATCAGAGATATTTTTCCTGCCTTGACCGCAACGGTAAGCTCGCGCCCCGCTTCCTGCTCGTCGCCAACAATATTGCCGACGACGGCGGGCAGGCGATTGTGGCGGGCAATGAGCGCGTGCTCCGCGCTCGTCTCGCCGATGCGCGCTTCTTCTGGGACACAGACCGCAAGATCAGGCTCGCGGCGCGCCTGCCAAAGCTCAGCGAGCGCATCTTCTATCAGGGCCTCGGGACCATGGCCGACAAGGCCGAGCGGCTGACGCGGCTAGCGGGCGATATCGCCGATCAGATCGCGCGTCGCAGGCCCGATCTCGCCCGCACCGCACCGGTGCTGCACCAGACTGCCGCGCGCGCCGGTTGGCTCGCCAAGGCCGATCTCACCAGCGCCATGGTCGGCGAATTCCCGGAATTGCAGGGCATCATGGGGCGCTACTACGCCGAGGCGGAAGGCGAACCCAACGACGTCGCGCTTGCGATTGCCGAGCATTATTCGCCGCTCGGACCGAGCGACCGCTGTCCGAGCGCGCCCGCAAGCATTGCCGTGGCGATGGCCGACAAGATTGATACGCTGGTTGGCTTTTTCATCATCGGCGAAAAGCCGACCGGATCGAAGGATCCGTTCGCATTGCGCCGCGCCGCCCTGGGCGCAATCCGACTCATCCTTGAAAATGACTTGCGCCTCTCGCTCCGGGAGGTTCTGCGCGGAGCCTTGGCGCAATGGCGGGATTCGCTTGCCAGCAGTCGCATCGACGACCAGCCAATCATTGAAGTGCTCGATTTCTTCGGTGAGCGTCTGAAAGTGCATTTGCGCGATCGCGGCGTGCGGCACGACCTGATCACGGCGGTGTTCGCTTTGGGGGAAGACGATTTGGTGCGTCTGACGCGCCGGGTAGCCGCGTTGGCGGCGTTTCTCGGTACCGAAGACGGGGCCAACTTGCTCGTCGCCTACCGTCGCGCGGCTAACATTGTCGGGATCGAAGAGAAACGCGACGGCGTTACCTATAGCGGCATGCCCGACGCGGCACGATTCGTCGAGGCAGAGGAATCGGCATTGGGAGCCCGTCTCGACGCCGCCGAACGACTGGTCGCCGCGGCCTTGGAAACTGAGGATTTTGCCGACGCAATGATGGCATTAGCGGGTCTCAGAGGGCAAATTGACGCTTTCTTCACGGAAATTACCGTCAATGTCGGAGACCAGGAGCTTCGTGCCAACCGGCTGAGCCTGTTGGCGCGCATCCGCGGTACGTTCGATCGCGTCGCCGATTTTTCCTGCATCGAAGGGCAGATGTGATGACGCAGTGGATCTACAGCTTCGGCGAAGGCACCGCCGACGGCGGCGCGCAGATGATTGACTTGTTGGGCGGCAAAGGCGCCAACCTGGCGGAGATGAGCCTTCTGGGTCTGCCGGTGCCGCCTGGATTCACGATCACGACGGATGTCTGTACCTACTATTATGCCAACAACCATACCTATCCGAAGAAGCTTGCGGACGAGGTCGCGAAGGCGCTGGAACTGGTCGAAAAGCGGATCGGCGCCAGGTTTGGCGATGCCGAAAATCCGTTGCTGGTGTCGGTCCGGTCCGGCGCGCGCGCTTCGATGCCGGGCATGATGGATACGGTGCTCAATCTCGGCCTCAACGACAAAACCGTGATCGGGCTCGCCAAAAGGAGCGGTGATCAACGGTTTGCCTACGATTCGTATCGCCGCTTTATTCAGATGTATGCGCAGGTCGTGCTCGGAGTCGATCATCATCATTTCGAGGATGTGATCGAGCGCCAAAAGCTGGCGACCGGTGCGACGCTCGACACACAGCTGTCGGCGAAGGACTGGCAGCAAGTCATTGCCGCGTACAAGACGCTGGTGCAGCGCGAGCTGAAGGAGCCATTTCCGCAGGACCCGCGGGCGCAATTGTGGGGCGCGATCGGCGCGGTGTTCGGCTCTTGGATGAATCCGCGTGCGATCACCTATCGCCGGCTGCACGATATCCCGGCAGATTGGGGCACGGCAGTCACGGTCCAGGCCATGGTGTTCGGCAACATGGGCGAGGATTGCGCCACCGGGGTCGCGTTCACCCGCAATCCCTCGACCGGCGCCAACGAGTTCTACGGTGAGTTTCTGGTCAATGCCCAGGGCGAGGACGTCGTGGCCGGCCTTCGCACGCCGCAACATCTGACCGTCGCGGGAAAAAAGGCAAATGGTTCGACGCGGCCGGCGATGGAAGAGGTAATGCCCGGTCTGTTTCAAGAGTTGCTTAAGGTGCGGGCGACGCTCGAGGCGCATTACCGCGACATGCAGGACATCGAATTCACGGTGCAGCAGGGTCGGCTTTACATGCTGCAGACCCGCACCGGCAAACGCACGGCGGAGGCCGCAGTGAAGATCGCCGTCGATTGTGTACAAAGCGGCGTGATCTCGCGTGCCGAAGCGGTGAAGCGCATCGATCCCGCTTCGCTCGACCAGCTACTGCACCCCCGGCTCGATCCCAAGGCGAAAAAGCTGGTTCTGGCGAAGGGTTTGCCGGCGTCGCCGGGCGCAGCTTCGGGTATCGTTGTATTCTCCGCCGATGAGGCCGAAGCCCACGCCGCGCGCGGCAAGGATGTGATCCTCGTGCGTATCGAGACGAGCCCGGACGACATCAATGGCATGCATGCGGCCAAGGGCACCCTCACCACGCGCGGTGGTATGACCAGCCACGCCGCGGTGGTTGCGCGCGGCATGGGCCGCCCCTGCGTTGCCGGCGCCGGCGAACTGCGCGTCGACTATGTCGCCGGCACGCTTGCCGTCCGCGACCGCGTGGTCCGTGCCGGCGAAATCCTCACGATCGACGGGTCGACCGGTGAGGTAATTGATGGCCTGGTACCGACACTTCAACCCGAACTGTCTGGCGATTTTGCCACGCTGATGGGCTGGGCCGACGAGGTGCGCCGCATGCGGGTGCGTGCCAACGCCGACACGCCTACCGACGCGCGTGCCGCGCGCCGCTTCGGTGCCGAAGGCATCGGCCTGTGCCGCACCGAGCATATGTTCTTCGAAGGCGATCGTATTGTCGCGGTGCGCGAAATGATCATGGCGGAGGACGCGGAGGGGCGGCGGACGGCACTCGCCAAATTGCTGCCGATTCAGCGCCAGGACTTTATCGACATCTATAAGATCATGGGCGACCTGCCGGTGACGATCCGCCTGCTCGACCCCCCGCTCCATGAGTTCCTGCCGAAAACCGAAGAAGAAATGCGCGAGGTCGCGGCCGCGACCGGGAAGGATCTCACGGCCATCCGTCAGCGGGCGCTCGCGCTGCACGAAGCCAATCCAATGCTTGGTCATCGCGGTGTGCGGCTCGCCATTACATCGCCCGAGATCTATGACATGCAGGTCCGCGCTATCTTCGAGGCGGCCGCGCATGTGGCCGCGGAAACCGGGGTAACGATCAAGCCGGAAATCATGATTCCGCTGGTGGCAACAAAGAGAGAGCTTGACCTGATCAAGGCGTCGATCGACCGCATCGCCGCCGAAGTGGCAAAAAGTGTGGGACGCGTCGTGCCCTATCTCGTCGGTACCATGATTGAACTGCCGCGCGCCGCGCTGCGCGCCGGTGAAATCGCGAAGGCCGCCGAGTTCTTCAGCTTCGGCACCAACGATCTGACCCAGACCACCCTCGGACTTTCGCGCGACGATTCCGGAAATTTCCTCAATGCCTATCAAAAGGCCGGCATTCTCGAGCACGATCCGTTTGTCACCATCGACCGCGATGGCGTCGGCGAGCTGATCCGTATGGCATCTGTTCGCGGTCGCAAGAGCCGCGGCGATCTGAAGCTAGGCATTTGCGGCGAACATGGCGGCGATCCCGCATCGATCCGCTTCTGCGAGGAGGTCGGACTGGACTATGTGTCGTGCTCGCCCTACCGCGTACCGATCGCCCGGCTTGCGGCGGCCCAGGCGGCAATGTCAAAAGAGCACGTTGAAACCACCGTTTAGGAAGGGATCGCGCCATGGGGGCGATCTATGTTGCACGCAGCGCCAAGTTTTCCGAGTGGGCGTCCGACGTCGGCCTGAGTAAGCACGTCTACAGGCTTGGCTATACCAACGACCCCGTCGAGGAGGTCGTCAAGGCGAATTGGGGCGGCTTCGACGATTGGACCATCGTGCGCAAGAAAGCGGCGGAAGGTATCGAGGAAGCGGAATTGGTAGCCAAGATGGCGCGCAAGGAAAAGATGATTGATCCAGCCTATTATCCGCGTCTCAAAGGCGCCACCGGGATATTTAAGGTGGCGCAAGACCATGTCGAGAACAGCATCATCGTCGCCAAGACCATGGCGAATGACGCTCTCCCGAAAGCGCTGCGCGTCAAACCCAGCGACTTCGCCGCCTATCTCATCGAGGGCGTACTGAAATGATCGCGGCGCCGGCGTTGAGCGGCGCTTTCTCCATGGCATCCAACCGTAACAGGGCGAGCGCCGCGCCGTCGCGGCCAGAGCGCATCTCACCAACCTCGTCTTCACCCGACATGATGGCTGTGCCAGGCGCCGGCATCGGGCCGGCGACGGTAACCGGCACCAGCAGCTTCTTGACGAGGGCGCGGTATTTCATGCGCGCCGTCAGCTCTTGGCCAATATAGCAACCCTTGCTCCAATCGATACCGTTGAGGTCATCGAAACCGGATTCCATGAGGAGCGATTTTTCCGGAACGAGATCACGGCTGCCGTCGGGTATGCCGAGGGAGAGGCGAAGCCGATCGTAGTCGGTGGCGTCGGTTCGAGCAAAGCCGAGCTGCGTCAATGCGGGTTCGGTTTCGCGGGGAACAATGAGGCGCGCGCCCATGGCTCGATTCCGCGGATCCGTGAAAGCGACGCCGCCCGCAAAGGGGACCGCCGCGCCGATGTCGCCAGGCAGACCCAATACGGATAACGCGTCCTGGCCTAACGCGGCGCAGACCATGAATTCGTCCACCGGCGCGATCGCGACCTTAGACCGGAGTTTGTAGATCGTAAGGCGTCGTATCAGGTCGGCAAGCCGCGCCGCCTCGGCGTCGAGCAGAAAGGCATCACCGAAATTTGCCAGGAATAAATCATGCAGAAATCGTCCCTGCGCGGTCAGCAAAGCAGCGTAAATCGCCACATTTCGGGCGAGTTTAGTGACATCGTTGGAGATCAACCCTTGGAGGAAATCCGCCCGATCCGGTCCATCGATCCGCAACACGGCCCGGGAGCCGAGAATCGCAAACAGCCTGCTCACGCGATCCGCCATGGCAACCTCTCCCCGGCGAGGAACGGCCGAACCGTCGCCACCTCTTGCGGAACGAACTGTTCGCCGCGCGTCAGAGTGATCGTTCCGCTGTTGACTGGCATGCGATAGAAACGGGGGCCACTGAGCGATGCGAAATGCTCCAGCTTGTCGAGCGCGTTTTCTTCTTCAAAAACCGTTGCGTAGATTTCGAGAGCATTGGTCGCGCTGAAAATTCCTGCACAACCGCAGTCGCATTCCTTGTCTTTGACTGGATGCGGCGCTGAATCCGTACCAAGAAAGAATTTGGCGTTGCCCGAGATTGCGGCACGACGTAGGGCAAGCCGGTCCTCTTCGCGCTTCGCCACGGGCCGGCAGTACATATGCGGTCGCAACCCGTCCTGAAACAGCGCGTTGCGGTTGATAGTCAAGTGGTGGGCGGTGATGGTCGCCGCGAGATTGACGCCGGCGTCTTTGACGAACTCTACCGCCTGGCGTGTTGTCACATGCTCGAGCACGATGCGGAGCGCCGGTAGGCGGGCCATCAAGGGCGCCAGTTCCCGCTCAAGAAAGACTGCCTCACGGTCGAAGATGTCGACCGCGGGATCGGCGACTTCGCCATGTATCAGCAAGGGCATCCCGATCTCCGCCATGCGCGACAGCACGCGGTCGATCTTGCGAACATCGGTGACACCGTGGGTCGCATTCGTGGTGACGTTGGCAGGATAGAGTTTGGCCGCGACCCAAGAGCCATCGGCAAAGCCGCGCGCTATCTCGTCTGGCGCGGTCGCATCAGTGAGATAGGCCGTCATCAGGGGAGTGAAATCGGTGCCCGCCGGCAACGCCGCCAGGATGCGGGCCCGATAGGCGCGCGCCAGCGCTGGCGTTGCCACGGGCGGACTGAGATTTGGCATCACGATGGCGCGCGCAAACACCCGGGCGGTATAGGGCAGCACTGCGCTCATTAGTGTGCCGTCGCGCAGATGCACATGCCAATCGTCCGGACGGCGGATAGTGATTTTATCGCGGCTCACGGGATCTCTTTTCGGCGCATTCGCCTATCGACACAAGTCCCCACGCTTGCAATATATGGCGAATAGATATGGCGAGGACCATCATGACTGCCTGCATTGTAGGTTGGGCGCATTCGCGCTTCGGCAAGCTCGAAGGTGAGGATATCGAATCCCTGATCGTCGGTGTCGCCCGCGCCGCGATCGCCGATGCCGGCCTGGCGCCGGCCGATATTGACGAAATTTTTGTCGGCACGATGGGCGTGTTCGTCCGCCAAGAATTCGCCTCGTCACTGGTTCTCCAAGTCGCCCCGGCGCTGCGCTTCAAGCCCGCGACGCGCGTCGAAAATGCCTGTGCCACCGGCTCCGCGGCCATTCATCAGGGAATGAATGCGATCGCCGCGAGGCGCGCACGCCACGTGCTGGTGGTCGGCGCCGAAAAAATGACGGCAACGCCTGACGTCGCCGACGTGCTGATCCGCGCCTCCTATCTCAAAGAGGAGGGGGGGATCGACGGCGGCTTTGCCGGTGTGTTCGGGCGCATCGCCCAGGCATATTTCCAGCGCTATGGCGACAAGTCCGACGCCCTTGCCCGCATTGCCGCAAAAAACCATAGGAACGGCGCCGCCAACCCCCTGGCGCAGATCCAAAAGGACCTCGGCTACGAATTTTGCCGTACCGTAAGCGACAAGAATCCATTGGTCGCGGGCCCGCTGCGCCGTACCGACTGCTCGTTGGTATCGGACGGAGCCGCGGCGCTGGTGCTGACCGATGTAGCGACGGCGCTTGCCGCCGATAAAGCGGTGGTGTTCCGCGCGGCTCAGCATGTCAACGACTTCCTGCCAATGAGCAAGCGCGATGTCGTCGCTTTCGAAGGGCCGGCCTTGGCTTGGAAAAGGGCCTTCGCGGTGGCGGGCGTCACTGTCGACGATCTCAGCTTCGCCGAGGTGCACGACTGCTTCACCATTGCGGAATTGATGATCTATGAGGCGATGGGGCTGACGCCGGTCGGTCACGGCGCGCAAGCGATCGAGGAAGGTTGGACGGAGAAGGGCGGCAAGCTGCCGATCAATCCCTCGGGCGGGCTGAAAGCGAAGGGCCATCCCATCGGTGCCACCGGCGTCTCAATGCATGTGCTTGCCGCTATGCAATTGACGGGTACCGCGGGCGGCATCCAGGTCGATGGCGCCCAACTCGCCGGCGTGTTCAACATGGGCGGCGCCGCCGTGGCGAATTACGCCAGCATTCTCGAAAGGCTACGCTGATGGCTGAGTTCCAGGCCTTGGTTCTGCGTGAGGCGGACGGCAAAGTCAGCAGCGCTATCGAAACGATCAGTGAGGCCGATCTGCCGCCCGGCGAGGTCACCGTCGCGGTCGAATATTCGACCCTCAACTACAAGGACGGCATGATCGTCAACGGTATCGGCCGGCTGGTGCGCAAATATCCCCATGTGCCCGGCGTCGATTTTGCCGGCACCGTCGAGCAATCCTCGTCACCCCAATATAAGGCGGGCGACAAGGTCGTGCTGACAGGCTGGCGCGTCGGCGAAGTGTCATGGGGTGGCTATGGGCAAAAGGCGCGCGTGAAAGCGGGCCAGTTGGTGCCGCTCCCACCCGGGCTTACCACCAGGCAGGCGATGGCAATCGGTACTGCCGGCTTTACGGCGATGCTGGCGGTGATGGCGCTCGAGCAGCATGACCTCAAGCCAGATGCCGGTCAGGTGCTGGTGACCGGGGCGGCAGGAGGTGTCGGCAGCGTCTCGGTCGCACTGCTAGCGAAGCTTGGCTATCGGGTCACGGCTTCGACCGGGCGGCCCGAAACACATGACTACCTCAAAAGGCTTGGTGCGACCGCGTTCATCGAGCGCGCCGAATTGGCCAAGGCTCCGACGCGACCGCTCGACAGCGAACGCTGGGCAGGCGCGATCGACAGTGTCGGCGGCACCACGCTTGCGAGCCTGATCACGCAGCTCGCCTACCGCGCCAGCGTTGCATCCTGTGGCCTCGCCGGCGGTAGCGATCTGGCGCTGACCGTCCTGCCCTTCCTGCTGCGCGGCGTGAATTTGCTCGGCATCGATTCGGTGATGTGCCCTTTCGACCGCCGCCGCGACGCCTGGCACCGCCTTTCGCGCGATCTGCCGAGGGACAAACTCGAGGCGATGATAGAAACAATACCGCTCGAATCGGTCCCAGGTTGGGCGGGCCGCATTCTGAGGGGCGGGGTGCGCGGCCGATTGGTCGTCGCGGTGACCCCGGACAAACCGTAGGGCCATCGCTTTTTTTCATTATGGGTTAAATAGATATGGCATTTTTCTCAACCTGATAATAGTATGGTTGGGGGCGGGTTCGAGCTCGGTGAGAGCGAAAATCGTCGGGGTGCAAGATGGGCTTGCGGGTGGAATATGGCCGACGGCAGCTCATAGGGTTGCTGTCGGGGGGTGTGGTTTGTTTCGTCTTTTCAACAAACACTAGCCGAGCGTGGGCTCAGGCGCAGCGGCGCGTCGGCGGCAATCGCCGCATCGTCATGATCGATCCCGGTCATGGCGGCCAAGACCCGGGCGCAATCGGCGTCGCCGGCACACGCGAAAAATACGTGGCATTAGATACGGCCCGCGCCATCGCGCGGCAACTGGAAGCGACCGGTCGCTACCACGTCCTGATGACGCGCGACACTGACGAATACATTCCTTTGCAGGATCGCGTGGCGATGGCGCAAACCGGAGGTGCCGAACTGTTCGTGTCGGTGCATGCCGACGCCAATCACAACCATCATATACACGGCGCATCGGTCTACACGTTGTCGGAAAAGGCCTCCGACGAAGAAGCAGCGGAATTGGCGGCGCGCGAAAACAGCTCGGATCGCGTTGCCGGGATTGACCTTTCGAAGCACGAACCGATCGTCAACGAAATCCTCTACGATCTGGCGCGCCGTGAGACCAACAACCTGTCGCAGCGCTTCGCCCAAGCCTTGGTGGCGGAACTCGGCCGCGACGTGACATTGATGGACAATACGCATCGCTCCGCAGGCTTTGTGGTGCTGAAGGCGCCCGATATTCCCTCGGCGTTGGTCGAACTCGGCTGCCTCTCCAACGCTCATGAGGAGCGTGCGCTGCGCGAGGTCAGATATCAGGCAAAGCTCGCCGATAGCGTGGCGCGATCAATCGACGACTACTTTCTGCACAGTTAGTGAATGTCGCCTTGGCTCCGATCGGGGTCCAGCTGACGATAATTTTGGGCAAGGCAGCGACGTGTTAGTCGATTTTCGATAGCCTCACCTCATGACGGCACGACGAAGGAGTCGCGACGTCGAACCCAGGTCGGAAGCGCGTCCTGCGCCATCAGACCAGGCGTTGATTACGGTCATGCGGCGATGCGTTCTGCCGTAATAACCACAGTCGAGGTCAATACGCGCCCGTGCGGGC
>JASHOB010000038.1 GCA_030041335.1 Alphaproteobacteria bacterium
AACCGTCCCCCAAGAATTCTTGGTCTGCTACCACCCAATTCGGGAGTACGTCTATGTCGAGGAACGCTAAAGAAAAGCCTCGCCGAAGCGGAGTCTCAGAACGATCGGATTGTTGGCTATTCGGTTGCGGTGGCCGGGAATGGAAGGCGCAGACATCCGGCGCTAGAGAGCATCGCAGACGAAGCCATTGAATAAGAAACGATGCTCCGCAGCGAGCGACGGACGACACGATGGAGGCTTGGGTTGACGGTATAGAAAATTAATGAGCCACGCTTGCGCCGCGTTATTGCTTCACTGTGGTCAACTGTCCATTCTTGCATAGAAATGTCATCTCGGGCCTAAATACGATGCCGCTCTTTTTCCCGATCAGAGCGGGCTGATGATATGTTTCGCCGTTGCCAATATGAACGTCTTCTCTCACGGTGCTGCCGCTGGGCTTCTTCTGATAGATGCAACTACCATCACTATTGGCCAGTGCTGGATGCGCGAAAATCGTTCCAAATCCTAGCCCAAGCACAAACCCGACTACAGCTAACTGTGCTCCGTGTGTCATCTCTACCTCCCCTATCATGATGCGATGCGAGAAGAAAACCCAACGTTCTCAAGCGACGCCGTATGAGGTGACTGAAGAGCAGCTCTCGCTTACTGCTCGCCCAGATCGCGATGGTGTCGCCTTTCAATAATGCTCGTATAGGGGGCTAATGGTTAATTCCCTTATGAAATCTGCGCTGATGTTAGATTGTTTGGAATGTCGACATTTCGAATAGATTTTCGGTTACTAGGCGACGACCGCCCGAGGGTCCTCTTTAACAGCCCAAATCCAAAGCGCGCGAATACTTCGACGTCGTCTTATTCGCAAATTATCTGTTTTATCGAGGCGATCAGTCCGAGTTATCTCTGCAACGAAGGCTTTCAGTGCGCCACTGAACACGCGGCCGCAAGACCAATGGGATCACACAAAATTCCTTCGTTCCCCAACTAGCCCCGCGCGGGCATTGTCGTGCTCCGCACCGACGCTCCCGCAAGCGGCGACAGCGTCAGCGCTCTCAACACGCATTTGAGAATGATGTGTAAGGGGTTTCACTGCTTAGCAAACTCGATTGTGCAGGGACGGCCTACGAGGCGCTTGCCGGTGCCAGAAGAACCCGTAAAGTGCGCTCCGATGGTATATCCGTATTCCGTTCCTCGCGGGATCTCTCGGCCAGGCACATATTCGCGAGAGCCGATCATACCGCGCGCATAAAGCTTACCGGTTCCGTCGGGTTCGATTTTGCCATCAATTTTAAGATAGCCTGGCTCGCCGACGGTACCGTGCAGCCCATGAAAAGCTCCGTCTTTCACTGTGCTGAGGAACTGGTATGAATAACCCAAACCGCCCCGCGAATTCTCGCAGGTTACTGTCGTCGCCCATGACCCATCAAAGCTAGTGTCAGCCAACGCAGTACTTAGAGATACCGTCACGATTGTCAGTGCCAAAAGGCCAATCTGCCGAAAATGGTTCATCGCGCCCTCCCCTCCGAGGCACCCGAAATACTACAGGTTTGAACGAAATTTCGCGCGCCAAATTCTCGGCTCCTCAATGCGATCGGCGAGTACGAGCGCTCGGCGATTCCGGCGGCATGCGAATCTATGCCGGTGAACCCGCGCCTATTGCCGGTGATCTTCAAATAACCTGCATTCGGCAACTCGATAGCGGCTTCCATCTTCTCATCGAAGGTCACGTCGCCTCGTCTGGCTGCCACAGCCTTGTCTAGTTCGTTCTCACGCAGCCATCGGGCGACATGGGCTTCGATCATACGACCGACGGTCACCCGATGCTGAATATCCCGTCGATCGATAGGGCGGCCCGGACGGACGATGTGGAAGAGTGCCAAGCAGCCATTTGCGAGGCGAGGTATAAAACCCAGTCGAGGAAGCATTCCGAACAGATCGGACTTGATTGTCCGCAACGTGAAGCCTCGCGCTTCCGTCGCCTGAACGAAAGGTTCAACGATACTAGACTGCCCGGTCAGCAAAGCTCCATTTGAATCTCGCTCGTAAGGTAGCGAACGTGGATCACGACGCAGGAGCGCATTCGAGCGAGGAGATAGACCGGACAACGCGGTCTTATTTCACAGTACCTCAAAGCCGAGGCACCCGGCGAGCTTCTCCGCCGCCTCGAGCACGGGCTGCTTCGGTACGCGCCGCTTTCTGCAGGAGCGCGCACCTCCCGGTGTGGCGTCGTTGCCGCGGGAAGCGCCGGCAAGCGAGCATGAGCTGTTTGACGTGATTCTGCCGACGGGCGACCGGATTCCTTACGGCTCACGGGCTATAACTGAGAACCGGGTTGGCGGCGCACCAGGAGACCAGACCGCAGGCTCCGTTCGATCCGCTCAACTCATGCCGCAACGCTCGCTGCGATGCTGTCGAGCGAGGCGACGGCGTCATCCGGAAGATGAAGCTCGCTGACGGCCAGATTTTCGCGCAAATGCGAGACGGACGACGTGCCGGGGATCAGCAGGATGTTGGGCGCGCGGCGCAGCAGCCAGGCCAGCGCAACCTGCATCGGCGTCGCGCGGGTGCGAAGCGCAACGCTGGTCAAGGTCGATGATTGCAACGGCGTGAAACCCCCGAGCGGAAAGAAGGGCACATAGGCGATAGCGTCGCGCGCCAGGTCCTCGATCAATGCGTCGTCGGCGCGATGCGCCACATTGTACATGTTCTGCACGCAGACAATCCTAACGATCCGTCGCGCCTCGGCGATCTGCGCCGCCGTCGCGTTGGAGAGCCCGACCTGGCGCACGAGGCCCTTGCGCTGCAACTCGGCAAGCGTCTCGACCTCTGCCGCGATTGATCCTTCGCTCGGGTTGTGGATGTCGCCCATGACGCGCAGGTTCACGACCTGCAGCGCGTCGAGCCCGAGGGTGCGCAGGTTGTCGTGCACCGCCTGCGTCAACTCGCTCGGCGAGAAGGCGGGCAGCCAGGAGGCATCGGCGCCGCGCCGCGCGCCGATCTTGGTGACGATTACAAGGTCGTCCGGATAGGGATACAGCGCGTCGTGGATTAGTTGGTTGGTGACATGCGGGCCGTAGAAATCACTGGTGTCGATATGGTTCACCCCGGACGCGACCGCCTCGCGCAATACGGCCCGGGCCGCCGCAGGGTCCTTGGGTGGGCCGAACACGCCGGAGCCCGCCAGCCGCATGGCGCCATAGCCCAGCCGCTTCACGGTCCGATCACCGAGAGCGAACGTGCCGGACTTGAGGATATTGAGCATATCGACCTCCTTCCATGATTTTGCGTGGGCGACGGCTTCTCACATAAACGCTGTCGGTTCGTGCAAAAATAAGCTATAATCGGCAAAGATTGTACGGAATTGCGCACAGTAATACCCGATTTGGCCGACCTCAATGCCTTCGTCGCAGTAGCGCGTGCCGGGGGGTTTCGCGACGGCGCCAGGGTTCGCGGCGGCAGCGCGTCTGGATTGAGCGAGGCTGTCCGCCGGCTAGAGGCGCGGCTCGGTGTCCGGTTGCTGAACCGCACGACACGCAGCGTCGTACCCACCGAGGCGGGAAATCGTTTGCTCGAGCGACTTGGACCGGCGCTGAACGAAGTCGAGGCGGCAATCGACGCGGTCAACGATTTTCGCGACCGGCCGGCGGGAACCCTCAAACTCAATGTCCCCGTGAGTGCAGCGCGCCTCGTCCTGCCGGGGATCGTACCGCCGTTCCTCGCCGCCTATCCCGACATCCGGCTCGAAGTGGTGGCGGAGGAAAGTTTCGTCGACGTGATCGCGGCTGGGTCCGATGCCGGCATCCGCTACGAGGAGCGGCTGGAGCAGGACATGATCGCTGTGCCAATCGGTCCCCGCACGCAACGCTTCGCCGTCGCGGCCGCCCCTGCCTACCTCGACCGCCGTGGCCGCCCGACCCACCCACGCGAGCTTCTCGACCATGCCTGTCTGATTGGGCGCTTTGCCAGCGGGGCTATGCTGCCCTGGGAGTTCGAGCGCGATGGCGAGGTGGTGAAGGTCGATCCGACCGGACCGCTCCTCGTGAGCATCGGCGGTGCGAGCGACCTCTCGGTCGAGGCAGCGATCGCCGGCCTGGGTGTGGTCTCCCTGTTTGAGGAATGGCTGCGTCCGTATTTCGACCGCGGCGTACTCGTCCCCATCCTCGAACCATGGTGGTCACGCTTCTCCGGCCCCTTCCTCTACTATCCCGGGCGGCGCCTTGTGCCCGCGCCGCTACGCGCGTTCATCGATTTTATCAAGGCGACGCCCAGCAACGCGGGCGTGCCGAATCAGAGACCGGCGACGGGCGGAGCCGATTCGGCGACAAGTCCGCGCGGCGGTTGAGCGGGGCAAGCGCGGACAGGCTGGCGAGTCAAACGTCAACGGAAAAGCGCGCTATGGCGAGCGCCGCAAGCGCGTCAACGATTAAAGCGTCAACTTAAGCGCTCTCTCGGTCGCAGGTTGATCATCGCCAGAGGCATCGCTTCCTAGCCCTTCTGCAGATTCCGGCGTTTCAGGTTGGGAGGCGACGCGTTTGGGGGGCGAAGTGATAGTTCGCATCAATCGACGCAAACGACGCCCCAGACCTTTTACGCTTTTGCACTGGCTGACCTGGCTCGGCAGGGAATAGCGCGCAGGCGGTCGATCGATTTCGCCAAAGTTGACGTCGCCGCGGGCCGCGCGCCGGCGCTCCTACAAGTTGACAACGATCTCGACCGAATAAAGTGGCTGTTGTTCCGTAGGCGGCTCGACCTTGGTAACCTTCCCAGTGCCTCTTCGGCGCAACAGCTTCACGGTGACCACGTCGCCGACAGACGGCGGAGATCCATGTGCGATCACTCGCTGAAGCTTGGTGACGCCGTCCCTTGCGAGGAGCGTTCGCCAATACATGCGCGGCCTCCCCCCCGGAGCCGCCCTATCTTGACACTGCCGAGCCCCGCGCGGAGGCGAATTTGTAATTTGGCGGCAGATGAGGTGGCGTGAGAAGAATCGATAGCGCAGGCTAATCGGCGACGGGGCGAAGCAACGTCGAAACCGCCGACACGGATTGGTCGGACATTTTTTACTATTTGGGCCACCAACTATTCGAAGAGCGCGAAATAGCGCAGGAGGCATTCCCTACGATCTGCTATCCGAATTCGGGTAAGATACCGCCAAACCCGATCGGCACCGACGCTTATGCTAGCACCATGCTGCGCACCGCTCTTGAGAAACTCGACGAGAATGATCTGCCCGGCGTAATCCTCAAGTACGCTGTGCCCGGCATGCCGGTTGAGCCTGGTCAGGAAGCAGCGCAATGAGCAGCGATCCGCTTCCGTTTAGTACCTCGATCGTGCCTGATTTCGACGCGATCCGAGAAGCGTTGTCGTCCGTCGAGGACCATGGCGGGGAGCTTGTCATGCTGGCGCGCATATGCCTCGAGCGCGCTCAGGGCGGTACCGGGAACCCTCTTACCGCGGTAGAAATGCGCCAAACCATCACACAGGTCTGGATCGCGTATTATGCCTTATGCAAAGTCCTGGGGATCGACCCGCCACCACTACCGCCGGCCGCAGTCGAATAATCAAGGTGCCATTTTTGTCACCTTGATCGCCTGAGCCCCGGCCCGCAAGGTCGGGCTTTTTTATGCCTTGAACGCGGACGACATGCGCTTACTACCACAGGGAAGAATGGGAACCGCCGACGATTATTTACCGGACAAAAGGTGATTCGGCGCGCGCCCGCGGCTATGACCGCGATTGGGCAAGTTGCGCTCCGCGCTTCTGCTGAAGAGCCCCTGTGCCGGGAATGTGCGAAGTGCAGGATCGAGCGTCTCGCGCAAACCCTCGATGACGTAATTCCGATCCGCGAGGTGCCTGAGCGCCGGCTCGACGTACCCAGAGGGGCAGCCAAAATGGCTGTGGAGGGAGCGTGTTGGTACAACCGACACGTCGAAGGTCTGCCGTCACCCACAGGTGACGATCAATACGGGCGGCTTGGTGAGCCCGGTTTGCACTCTTTCATCCGCTGGGTCGCTGAACTATTTTCCGTCAAGACTCCCGAACTGCGCCGGCAAACAATTGTTGCGGCAATGTACGGAACCTGGGTCAAGAATGAACGCCAGGCCCGGAAGTTTTGGGCCGAAGTTGCGCGTGGTAGTGTCGAGTACGAAGACAGCCACCCGACGACGGTACTCGATGCATGGCTCAAGGCCGCAATTGAGAATAGGGGTCAGAATCGGGAACTGAAGCCTGCACAATTCTACCAAGGCAGCATCTTCGCGTGGAATGCTTATCGTGGCGGCAAGACGATCACATCCATAAGATCTGACACGAAGAAAGGCGTGCTAGACATC
>JASHOB010000039.1 GCA_030041335.1 Alphaproteobacteria bacterium
CGGCCTCGACAAGCTCAATCGCGTCCGCACCTTGACGGATACGCCTGCCGTGCGCGGCATGATCGCCCGCGTCCACCATCTTGTCCGCGTCGAAAGCGGCTCGTAGGGGCCAGTGCCATGAAGCTCAATGAGATCAGAGATAATCCCGGCGCCCACACCAGGTTCAAGGCGATCGGCCGCGGTATCGGCTCGGGCAAAGGCAAGACCTCGGGGCGCGGCGGCAAAGGCCAATCGGCGCGTTCCGGCTTTTCCATCAACGGCTTTGAGGGCGGCCAGACGCCGCTGCATCGGCGCCTGCCGAAGCGCGGCTTCAACCGCAAGTTTCTGCAGGCCGATTACCGCACAGTCAATCTCGGCCGAATTCAGGCCGCCGTCGATGCCGGCAAGATCGCATCCGGCGCCGACATCGACGGCACCGCCTTGATCGCCGCCGGCATTCTGCCCCGCCTCGGCGACGGGGTGCGCCTGCTCGCCAAAGGCGAAATCACGGCCAGGCTCAATATTAGGGTGACGGGCGCTTCCCGGGCGGCGATTGCCGCGGTGGAGAAGGCGGGCGGCCGGGTGATCATCAGCGGTGCCGCCGCCGCTGGCGACCAGGAGAAGTAAGTGGCACAATTGCTGGTGCGGGGCTCGGGCTTAGGGGAGTGTGGTCATCGGGTGCCGCTTGTCCTCAATTGGGGCGACCATCCCTGACCCTTCGGGGGACTTACGTGGCATATTTTGTCGCGGACACACGACCAGTTGACATCGTTGGAAGGCCTGACCGCGTAGGATACGATGTCGTCAATCCTTACCATTTGCTAGGCATCTCGCCAGGTCGATCCGCCTAGTGTCAGGACAGAGTGATGGCTTCCGCCGCTGAGCAACTCGCTTCCTCCATTAACTTCTCGGCCTTCGCCAAGGCGACCGAGCTCAAGAACCGCATCTGGTTCACGCTCGGTGCTTTGGTCATATACCGGCTCGGAACCTATATCCCGCTGCCCGGCATTGATCCCGGCATCCTCCAGGAGGTGTTTTCGCGCAACGCCGGCGGCATTCTCGGTATGTTCGACATGTTCTCGGGCGGCGCTCTGTCACGCATGACAATCTTCGCCCTCAATATCATGCCGTACATTTCCGCCTCGATCATCGTGCAGCTGCTGACGGCGGTGTCTCCGTCGCTCGATCAGCTCAAGAAGGAAGGCGAAGCCGGCCGCAAAAAGATGAACCAGTACACGCGCTATGGCACCGTCGTGCTGGCCGCGGTGCAGGCCTATGGCATCGCGGTCGGGCTCGAAGGCGTGCGCGGCGAGTCGGGGTCGGCCGTCCTCGATCCTGGCATATTTTTCCGGTTGACGACGGTGATCACTTTGACCGGGGGCACCGTGTTCTTGATGTGGCTCGGCGAGCAGATCACGGCGCGCGGCGTCGGCAATGGCATCTCGCTCATCATCTTTTCCGGTATCGTCGCGCGCGTGCCCTCGGCGCTGGCACAACTTCTGGAGTTGAGCCGCACCGGGTCGCTGTCGCCGTTCTTCGTCATCGTGTTTGTCGTCGGCGCCGTGGCCGTCATCACCTTCATCGTCTTCATGGAGCGCGCGCAGCGACGATTACTGGTTCAATATCCAAAACGGCAGGTCGGCAATAAAGTATTCGGTGGCGACAGCTCGCATTTGCCGTTGAAGCTCAACACATCGGGCGTGATTCCGCCGATCTTCGCCTCGTCCTTGCTGCTGCTGCCGGCGACCTTGGCCGGGTTCGGCTCCAACCAGACCAGCACCTGGATGTCCTGGTTCACGATCTATCTGGGACGCGGCCAGCCGCTCTATCTCGCGATCTATGTGGGACTGATCGTGTTCTTCTGCTTTTTCTATACGGCGATCGTATTCAACCCGAGCGAAACCGCGGACAATCTGCGCAAATATGGCGGGTTTCTGCCGGGAATCCGCCCGGGCAAAGCGACCGCGGATTATCTCGACTATGTGCTGACCCGCCTCACCGTGATCGGCGCCGTCTATTTGGCCGGCGTCTGCGTCCTACCCGAAGTGGTGATCTCGCGCTATTCGCTGCCGTTCTATTTTGGCGGCACAAGCATCCTGATCGTGGTCAGCGTCACCATGGACACGGTGGCGCAAATACAGTCTCATCTCCTCGCACACCAATATGAGGGCCTCATCAAAAAGGCCAAGTTGCGGGGGAGACGCGGTTGAACATCATTTTGTTGGGTCCGCCTGGGGCCGGGAAAGGCACCCAGGCGAAGCGGCTGGAAGAAAAATACGGGTTGGTTCAGCTCGGCACCGGCGACATGCTGCGAGCAGAACGCGCCTCGGGCAGCGCGCTTGGCAAGGAGGTCCAGGCGATCATGGATGCCGGCCGGCTGGTGTCGGACGATATCATGATCAAGCTAATCGCGAGCCGGATCGACGGCGCCGCCAAGGGCTTTATCCTTGACGGCTTCCCGCGCACCGTGCCGCAAGCGCAGGCACTCGATGCCATGCTGGCACAGAAGGGGCTCAAGCTCGACCGGGTGATCGAGATCACGGTTGATCAGGCGGCGCTGATCGATCGACTCGCGGGGCGCTTTACCTGCGCCAATTGCGGCGCCTCTTATCACGACACCAACCACCGGCCGGCACGGGAGGGCGTGTGCGACGTTTGCGGCCATAAGGAATTCGTGCGTCGCGCCGACGACCGGCCCGAGGCGGTCAGGATTCGATTTGAAGCCTATCGTCAGCAGACCGCACCGATTCTCCCCTATTATCAGGACAAAGGCATTTTGACCCGGGTTGACGGGATGGCCGATATCGACGAGGTGACGCGTCAGATTGTGGCCGTGCTAAGCAAGATTGCCGCCTGAACAGTGATTCCCCCATTTGCCTAGCGCGCTCGCGGATCGAGGTCGCGATCACGCGGCCGACTGATTAAGAAATCATAAAAATTGCATTGACCGGGCACCTCAACGACTATATTAAATTTTGTTTAGGAAAGGGACGGTCATAGCGATGGACGATGGCGAAAATCTTGCCGCTCTTAGGGCGCGCCGCAACCTGATCAAAATGAGTTCGGTGGCTGCCGCATCGGCCGCGGTGTTGCTCGTTTCGCTCAAAGCGAAGCCGGCCAAGGCCGTACCAGCATGCGCGGTCGGCTGCAGTTGCTTCCTCACGGGTACGAGGATCCGGACGGTCGAAGGCTATCGCAGGATCGAAGACTTGAAGGTCGGCGATCTGCTGCCGACGCTCTTCGGTGGCGTTCTTCCCATCGAGTGGATCGGCCGCTACCCCTACAAAAAGGGTGATCGGGCCAAGGTGTGGGTCAAAGAGGTGCTTCCCGTACGGATCGCCCGATCGGCCCTCGGTCCCGATGTCCCGAGCGCCGATTTGTACGTGACGCAAGCGCACGAAGTGCTGATCGACGGCGTCCTGGTACCGGCAGCCAACCTCATCAACGGCACGACGATTTCGCTTGATCAGGCGCGCGAGCGCGATGAATTGGAGTACTTCCATA
>JASHOB010000040.1 GCA_030041335.1 Alphaproteobacteria bacterium
TTCCGGGACTCGCGGAAGGTCTGCAACGCCTTTCCGCCGCACGCCTGCCGATTGCGCACTGGCAGGACAGCGCGGCACGCACTGGGGCCGGGCGCTGGTCCCTTCTCGGCCGCGAGTGGCCGGGCCTCAAACCGGCTTGGCACCTCGATCCAGACTCCGGCCGCTATTGGCCGGCCCGATCCTATTGTTTCGACATCGCTTATCGCGGACCGGATGCGGTCGGCGATCCGAAGCTCGTATGGGAGCTCAATCGGCTTCAGCACGTGCAAGCGGTGGCGGCGCTCGCGGTGGTAGAGCGCGATGCCGGCCTTCGCATGCTGGCTTTCGAGGAGATCGCCAACTGGATCGCATCCAATCCGCCGTTCCGCGGCATCAATTGGGCGTCCGGGGTCGAGCTCGCCTCGCGCGTCGTCAGCATCCTCGTCGCATTGTCGCTCCTCGGCGATCCCGGGGACGCGCACCGAACCGCTATCGCGCGGAGCCTTGCCGCGCATTTCTACTGGCTGCGCCGCTACCCTTCGCTCCATTCCTCCGCCAACAACCACCTCATCGCCGAAACGGCCGTCATTTTCGTGCTGGCGCGGCTCGCGCCCTGGCTCCCCGGCGCGGCCGCAGCGGAGGCCGAAGCCGCCCCACGGCTCATCCGCGAATGCGACCGCCAGATTCTGGCCGATGGGATCGGCGCCGAGCAAAGTCCGAGCTATGCGGCTGTGACGTGCGATTGGCTCGCCCTCGCCGGAACCGTCGCGGCGCGCAGCGCTCAGGCATTCCCGGCCGCCTACTGGGAGCGCCTCGACCGCGCCGCCAGCGCGATCGCAACCCTGGGCGACGGTGCGGGCAACCTCCCGCGGATCGGCGACGACGACGATAGCGTCGTCCTTGTCCCGCCGCTCCGCGAGGCAATGTTGGGCGGGATCCCCGAGCAGTCCGTTCCCGACGGCGTCCGACATTTCACCGAGGGCGGTTACACAGTGATCCGCGAGACACGCGACGGGCGGCCCATGCTTCTCGTCTTCGACCATGGCCCGGCCGGCTTGTCCCCCATCGCCGCGCACGGCCACGCCGACACGCTGGCGCTCTGGCTTCATGTCGACGAGCAGCCCGTGCTCGTCGATGCCGGTACCTTTCTCTATTTCGGCGACCCTGAAGTCCGCCGTCATTTCCGGGGCACGCGCGCCCACAATACGGTCGCTGTCGCCGGCGCCAATTCGAGCGAGCCCGCCGGCCCTTTTCTTTGGCAAAGCCAGGCGCGCGCGCGCGTCCTCGCCGTCGTGCACGATCCGGCGCGATGGTCGATCGCCGCCGAGCATGACGGCTATCGCGCGCGCTTCGGAGTGGTTCACCGCCGCGACGTGCGCCGCGCGGACAGCGGCTTCACTGTGAGCGACAGTCTCGTCGGTGGGGATGGGGCCCCTGTCGAGATCCGCTTTCTTTTTCACCCCGGCCTCGAGCTCATCCAGGAACGCGGCGCATGGACCGTGTCGCGCGGCAGGCGCCCGCTGCTGCGCATCCGGCCCTCGCCGCTGCTGCGGACGAGCGCCAGGTCGGACGGCTGGTACTCCCCGTCATATGGGGTGCGCGAGCGCGCCCCAGTGCTTGCGAGCGCGGGCCGGCTCGAGCCGGGGATCGCAGCCGTCACGCAGTTCGAGATCGCGGGACGCTCACAAGGCATCGGACCTCCGGGCGACGACCAGCGGTGACGCGCGGCTTAGGCATTTCACCGCCACCGCCGTCCTCCTCGCTTTCGCGCGGAATTTCCGAAAACGACATTTCATTGGCACGGCCACGGGACAGTCGCGACGAGCACGGAGCGGATGGCTAACAGGTTTGTAACCTTGCGAGGCGGAGCGTCGCTGGCTTCTATCCGCCTGTGGGCCGCTGGGTCCCAAACCTCAAAACCTGCCTGCCGAATGAAGTGCAGCAGATCAGCCGGTGCGTAACCGTATTTGAGACACTGCACCTCCGAGCATTCGAACCAGACCATATCGACCCGGGGCAGAACGCCGGCGCAGCCCTGGAGGGCGAACAACTCGTATCCCTCGACATCGATCTTCAACAGCCGAATTTTGTCGCCAGGCGGGATCAGCGAATCGATGCGACGAGCGAAAACCTCGGTCCCATCGCCGGCTAGGACAATGGAATTCATATCGTCAGACGACCGGCTTTCGATCGCGAGCGCCTGCTCATTTTCGGCGGCGGCATAGTTGTACAGCTGCACGTTGCTTGCGCCGTTCAATTTCGCGTTCGCCTGGAGTATTCGAAACGTCCTGGGGTGAGGTTCAAACGCATAAACTCGGCCCTTGGGGCCGACCCTCTTTGCCAATGCCAAGGTGATGTTCCCGATATTGGCGCCGATATCGATCACGTGGTCGCCTGGCTGAACGAGCCCCGCCAGCGCGGTCTCTTCTTCAACTCGCCGCTGCGGGTAGAGCCAAAGCTGAACTGACAGGTTCGTTGACGCCAGATAGAGCCTATAGGTCCCGCGACGGAAGCTGAACCGGGAGCTTCCGACAACCAGCGGCAAGCTTTTCGCGAGGAGAAACAAAAACGGCTTCTCTTCCTGTCTCAGTACCGACCAATAGTGTCCGATGTCCTTCATGGCTACGATCGGGCCTGCATTGTCTGTCCGGCGTTCATCGTTCGCGAAATAACGGACGCAAAATACCCGCCCTGGCTCCGCCGCCCTCATCTGGACCGCGTCGCGCGGCGGGCGCCCGTTGCTGCGGATCCGGCCTTCGCTGCTGGTGCGGACAAGCGCGAGATCCGATGACAGCTGCTCCTCGTCATACCGGGTGCGCCAGCACGCCCGGGTGCTGGCGAGCGCAGGCGGGCTCGAGCCCGTGGTCGCCGCCGCCGTCACGTAATTCGGGATTCTGGGACACTCACCCGACATCGGACCTCCGTACGACGAGCGGCGATGACGGGCGGCACCATCGCGCCGCCGCCATGGCTTCGCAGGCGGCAAGCGGCTTCGGTCCCTCGCAAGTCCAGGCAAGCGCCGCTCGATCTGCCCGCGGCCGAGGGCGCCCGTGTGCGGCGCGCCGGATCGTCGGTAAGAGCTCCAGGATCGCCGCGGCGAGGCTCGCAGCGTCGTTGGGCCGCGGGCAGAGCGAAGTGGCCTGGGCCGGATCGTGACCTTCGGTCATATCGAACCGCACGATCCGCTTCAGCAACGCCATGTATTCCATTACCTTGTTCATCTTCCGCTGAGGCTCCCGGCGCCGACTTAGAACTTGCGGAAGAAGGCGTGCGAATAGCCGCCGGAATAGATCGGTACAACGTGTTCAGGCTTGTCGAGAAAGAATTCATCACAAGCCTTCTTGACTCCCGGCAGCAGGTTCCAGCCGCCCGGATTCACCGCCGGATCATTGTAGTCGTCGAGGAGACAGATCGCGCCGCACGAAAGCCTGGGGTAGACGTGCTCAAGGCTCACCTTAATCGACTCATAAAAATCGCCGTCGAGATGCGCAAAGGCAATGCGCTCCGGCAAGGCGTCAGGAAGCGTCTCGTTGAACCAACCCTTGTGGATCACCGGTTCCGGCAGGCCGTAGCGGCGGAAGTTGGCGCGCACGACCTCTTCGCTCGTGCAGAGCCCGCCAGCTTTGAAGACGTTACCATCGCTGATGTCGCCACCCGGCAGTCCCGCGAAACTGTCGTAGAGATGGAGTTTCCGCTGCGGCTTGTGCCCCATCATCACGCGCCCGAATAACGCGGCAGACCGGCCCTGATAGCAGCCAAGCTCGACGACGTCGCCCAGCACCCCATAGGCAAGCACTTGATCGATCAGGTGGAACATGTTCATGCGCTGCTCGACATTGGTCATGGATCCGGAAAAGATGGCGGCGAGCGGTTCTGACGCGACACCGGAGCGTGAGCGCAGGCGATTGATGAGCGCGTCGAAGGCAGCGGCCGAGGCGAGCTGCATCGGGATGCCCGCTTTCCGCAGGCAGCGGTTGACGAAGCGATCGACGACGGAGCGGCGCTGCGGTTGCCAATCGAAGTAGTCGATGATGAAGAAATTATCCATCGATACGCCTTGCGTCTCCCGTGCCGAACGCGCCAAGTGCGCGATCAGTGCGAAGTAGCAGCCGACGAGAAGAAAAAAACCGGACGAGTCGCGGGGTTGGCGCGAGGAACTCATCGGCGGCCCTGTCGAAATCCGCTTTCTTTTTCATCCCGGTCTCGAGCTCATCCAACAAAGCGGCACATGCACCGGGTCGCTCGGCGGGCTCCGGTTGCTCGATCCGGCCCTCGCCGCTGTTGCGGACGAGCGCGGGGTCGGATGGCTGGCACTCCTCTTCACAGGGAGCGCGCGAGCGCGCCCCGGTGCTCGTGAGTGCGGGCCGGCTCGAGCCCGCGATCGCCGTCGTCGCGCAGCTCGAGGTCGCGGGAAGCTCACGCAGTACCCGACCCCGGCGCGACGAGCGGCGCCGGCGCTTCGCCGCCACGGCGTCGTAGGCGGCGAGGAGCTTCGGCACCTCGTAGGTCCACGCAAGCGCCCGCTCGATCCGCTCGCGGCCGAAGGCGCCCATGCGCGCGCGCTCCATCGGGTCGTCGATAAGCTCCAGGATCGCCGCAGCGAAACTCAGAGCGTCGTTGGGACGCGCGTAGAGCGAAGCGGCCTGCGCCGAGAAGCGACCTTCGGTCACGTCGAACTGCACGATCGGTTTCGCCAACGCCATGTATTCCATGATCTTGTTCATGGTCGATTTGTCGTTCATGTCGTTGACTTCGTCCGGATTGACGCAGACGTCGGCCGTGTTAAGCCACGCCAGCAATGCTTCGTCCGGCACGCGCCCGGGAAAGCTCACGAATGCGCCGATGCCGAGCCGCTCCACCGCAGCCCGCATCCGGTCGAGCTCCGGCCCGCCGCCCACCACGGCGAACTGGATGTCGCGGCGTCCTCTCTCGTGCACGATGTGCGCGACCGCATCGAGCAGGTATTCGATCCCCTCGTGCTTGCCGATCACGCCGACATAGCCGACGAGGAATGGCCGGCCGTTTTTGAGTGCCGGCTGCGACGGCCCGATCCTCATGCGCTCGAGGTCGGGACCGGAGCGTACGACGAAGACGCGATCGGGACCGACCTTGCCGCGTTCGAGCGCGAT
This sequence comes from Alphaproteobacteria bacterium, assembly GCA_030041335.1. Lineage (GTDB taxonomy): Bacteria > Pseudomonadota > Alphaproteobacteria > ATCC43930 > CGMCC-115725 > JAATGI01. The sequence continues at coordinate 5,109 of JASHOB010000040.1, forward strand.
GCGGCGATAGCTGCGGTTGGTGGCGATCACGACGTCGGCGATGCGATACGTCATGCGCTCGAGCCCGCGCAGGACGCAGTAGAGCGGTCCGCGTCGCCCGAAATTCGCCTCATAGAGCTCCGGACAGAGATCGTGCTGGTCGAACACGAACCGCGTGCCAAACAGCACCTTCCAGAACGCCGCCACGAGAAAGATAGTGTCGGGCGGATTGCAGGCATGGATCACGTCGAAGCGCATCCGGCGCCACGCGCGAAGGCTCAGCACGATCTGCCAGAACAGCGCCGCGCCGTATTCGGCGAGATAGGCGGCGGCACGGCTCGCCTCCGGCAAGGGATGGCGATAGATCGCGATGCCGTCGATCACCTCCTGTCGCGCCTCGAAGCCCTTTCCCGTCGGGCAGATGACGGCGACCGAGTACCCTGCGGCACGCAGTGCGCGCGCCTCGTTCCAGACGCGGCGGTCGAATGGCACGGGCAGGTTCTCGACGATGATGAGAACGCCAAGGCGTGCCGGCTCACCAGTTGATGCCATCGTATCGTTCCTCGAGCGCGTCCCGCTCGCTGATGCGCGCCATGTCGAGCACGAATTGATCGCTTCGGATGCGTCGCGCGATGCTGCGGAATTCGGGCTCGTCGTAGCCGACGACGACCAGCTCCGCATGCTCGAGCGCCGCTTCGACGTTATTGACCATCAAGGACGCGATATGCGGGATGGCGCGGAATACGAACTCACGATTGGCGCCAATGAGGCGCGCGAGATTGACGTTGCGGTCGTAAAGGCGAATGTCGAATCCTTTGCCTAGGAGCCGCTCGACAAGCTCGACGAGCGGGCTTTCGCGCAGGTCGTCGGTGCCGGCCTTGAAGCTGAAGCCCAGTACCGAGACGCGGCGGCGACCCATGGCCACGATCCGGCGCAGCGCATGCTCGACTTGAACGCGGTTGCTCGGCATCACGCTGCCGAGCACCGGAAGATCGAGATCGAGCCGGCGGCCAAGGTAGGTGAGCGCGCGCAGGTCCTTCGGCAGGCACGAGCCGCCGAAGGCGAAGCCCGGCCGGAGGTAAGCCTCGGAGATGTTGAGCTTCGTGTCGTGGCAGAAGATGCGCATGACCTCGTAGCTGTCGATGCTGGCTGCCTTGCAGACGTTCCCGATCTCGTTGCTGAAGGCGATCTTGAGCGCGTGCCACGCGTTATCGGCGTATTTCACCATCTCCGCGGCCTCGATCGTTGTGACGAGAACCGGCCCGTCGATCTCCGTGCACAGCGCGCGCAGAGCGGCCGCTGCACGCGGATCGTCGGCGCCGATCACGGTCTTTGGCGGATTGTGGAAGTCGCGGATCGCGGTACCTTCGCGGAGGAATTCCGGATTGTGCGCGAGCGAAAACCCGTCGCGCCTGCGCTTGCCGCTTGCCTCTTCGAGCGCGGGCGCCACCCGGTCCCGGATCGTGCCCGGTAGCACGGTCGAGCGGACCACGATGATGTGGCCATCGGATTGGTGTCGCAGAGCGCCGCCAATTTCGCCGCAGGCATGGAGAACGCTGCTGAGATCGAGGTCGCCGTTGGCGCGGCTCGGTGTGCCGATGCACACGATCGTGAGATCGCTCCTGCTTACGGCTTCCTCCGCATCGCACGTGGCGCGGAGCCGGCCGGCGGTCACGTTGCGCGCGACGAGATCGCCCAGCCCTTCCTCCACGATGGGCGCGCGGCCGCGGTTGATCGCGTCGACTTTCGCGGCTTGCGGATCGACGCCGATGACCTGGTTTCCGTGGTCGGCGAGGCACGCGGCCGTGACCGAGCCGACGTAGCCGAGACCGAAAACCGAGATGCGGTGAGTATTCATTGCGAGCCTCCCGGCTTCGCGATCAGGAAGACATGCGCCATCGCGAAGAGCGCGAGCACCCACACGGGAAAGTCGGCGCGGAGAAAACTGCTTTCAGTAAGATTGTGAACCAGCGCCGCGACAAGGAGCGAAAGCAACCCGCCCAGGGCGATGCGCCGTGCCTCCGGCAGCGCAACAGCACTTGCCTGGAACAACCGCACTCCGCATAGCGTCACAAGCAGCAGAAACAGCCCCAGTCCCACATACCCGACCGTGACGGCGAGATCGAGATAGCCATTGTGACCTTCACCGGCGACCGCCACGAACCAGAGGCCACCCACGTCCGCCGGCCCTCTGGCGCCGATCTGCCAAAATGATCCAAAGCCGGCGCCGGTCAGGGGCGAGCGCGCAATCCACCGCGCGAGGAAGTCCCAGACGTAGGTGCGCCCGGTGAAGGTCGGGTCGCCGACGAGAGCTCCCAGGACCCGGCTCGACGGCTCCAGGGCGAATGGCAGCAAAAAACCGGCAAGCGCCAAGGCAAGAACGGCAAACACGGCAGTGAGCGTGCGCGGCCCGCGCCGCACGCCGAAGCCCAGCCAGAGGCCGGCCGCAACCGCGATCGGCGCGATGCCCGCGGCGGTCTTCGAAT
>JASHOB010000041.1 GCA_030041335.1 Alphaproteobacteria bacterium
GTATGTCGCTCATCGATTCCGTGGACAGTGTGCTGATGCTGGGCGCTTACGGCTGGGCCTTCGTGAAGCCGATCCGCAAGCTCTACTATAACCTGAGCATCACTTTCGTTTCCGTCGTCATTGCGTTGATCGTGGGTGGGATCGAGGCGTTAGGCCTTATCGGCGACCAGCTTTCGCTTGGCGGACCGTTCTGGGACTTTATCGGCAGCTTGAACGACAATTTCGGTAATATCGGCTTCGTCATCGTAGGTGTTTTCATCATCAGTTGGCTCGGCTCGTGGGTAATCTACCGTGCTCGCGGATTTGACCGGCTGGACCCCGACACAGCTCAGTAACGCATCAGTCGGGGCGCCTTGCTCCATAAGGAATCCGCTCGCCCGTTGGCAGAATCACGTCAAACAGCTCATGCCCGCTCGCCGGGCGCGTCACGAAACGTCGTCATCGGCACACAAGGTCGTGCGCGCTACCGGCCTAAAGCCCATCTGAGCCGCAAGCTTCGAAATCAGGGGTGTGGCCCGGTTCATGATAGACAGATAGGGCGACATGACCCCATCGGCATCCACTAGCGGGCATTCGGCCTGGGCCTTCGACGGGCGGGGCTTTTTTGACGTTCTCCGCGGCATGGATGTCACCTCCACGGGCTCGCTGAAGGTCGAAAACCAATCGTTTGGTTTCTTTATCTGATTAGCGGTGACGGTGACCGAAATCGCCATCGCGGGAATTGATTTTGTTGTAGTGGCACGGCCAGCACAGGGGCTGCAGGTTGGTGGCATCAATCCGGCGCTGGGGTACCTCGCGGATTGGAATAACATGGTCGACTGTGTGGGCAGCGCGCCCGATTCCGTGTCGGGCCACTCCCAGCACATGGGCTCTTCAGCCAGAATCACCGCGCGGAGCCCTTCCCAATCTCGACCATAACCACGAGCGCGGGCCGTTAGCTTCCTCTCCGGATTGCGGCGCAGCTGCTCGGCCGGCCGGGAGGCGAGGCGCTCGGCAGGATTAGGAGCCCAAGGCGGTCGAAACAGTGCCGGCATCGCGTTCTTCGCGACTGTGGGCGGTCATGTGGACGACACGGTTTTCGCCTACCCACTCGGCATTGCCGCCGCCAAAATTCGCAGCGGCAACCACATCGCCGACCGCTTCGATAAGGCAGCGGCCTGATGGTCAGGAGCAACGCTGGTTGCGTCAGCACGTCGCGAAAAAGCTCGGTGAGCATCACGGGGCATCGATTCGCAACAATGTTCGCCAGAGCTGGCGCCGGGGCCAGAATCAGGGTGACCATCGCCGTGGCCGGCCAGCAGGACCAACGTGATTGCGGTTGAAGAACCGCGGTTCCTTTTGAATAGGGAAAGGCACCCGCGCTATCCTCTGAGAGAGTGAGTCGGATGGAAGGCGGGCACAAGATGTCGGACCGAACGCACAGCAAAATCACGCGGCGCAAGTTTACGGAAAGTGTCGGAATAGCGTCTGTTGCGGCCGCACTGCCGCGCCTCGCGGTGGCCCAGCGCATCAAATCCACAGCCGATCGCAAGAACGCGCTCGACCACATCGTTATTATCATGTTTGAAAACCGTTCGTTCGACAACGTGCTCGGCAGGCTCTATGGCCCGGGGGAAGTCGAGTCATTCGAGGGCGTGATCGGCAAGAGCCTTACAAATCCCATCCCCGAATGGGCGGAAAACAGTGCGAGTCGCAAGTTAGTAGAGTACGGCGTCGCGAAAAACATGAACACACCTAAGCCGGATCCAGGCGAAGAATATCCGCACATCAACACCGATCTGTTCGGCGTTGTGGATCCAAAAAACCGATTCGTACCCTTGAAAAAGATGGTACCCCCCTACAACGCTCCGAATCCGGGGCAGCAGCCAACAATGGACGGATTCATCAGCGACTACATCAGCGCATTTACCGCCGAGATAGGGCGACAGCCGACCTACGAAGAGTACGCCCAAATTATGACGGGCTACTCGCCCACGCAGCTGCCGGTGACGTCCTCGCTCGCGCGCGGATTCGCCACCTTCGACCATTGGTTTTGCGAAGTACCCTCTCAGACGTTCACCAACCGCTCGTTCTTCCACGCAGCTACCGCGTCCGGTTATCTGATAAACTTTCCACCCGCCGATGCCTTTCCCCTTCACAATACCGCAGAAACGATCTTTGAACGGCTTGAAGCAAAAGGTCTTACCTGGCGCGTCTATTGCGACGCGCCGAGCCCAGCGTCAATGACCGGCATCATTCATGCTTCTCGGCTGCACCGCCGTTTTGCTACGAACTTTTTCACAGTCGCAGATTTCATGGAGGATGCGAAGAACGGTCGCCTCCCCAACTATGCGTTTATTGAGCCAAATTTGTGGCATGGCCATAACGATATGCACCCGCCAGTCTCAGCGTTGTTACATGGCTTGCCGTGGGATCCGCCGTCGTCACTCCTTGGCGGCGAAGCATTACTTGCGAAGGTTTACGACGCCGTCAGAACATCGTCAGCATCGAACGGATCGAATCATCTCAACACCTTGCTACTGGTTGCCTTCGACGAAGCGGGCGGTACCTACGATCACGTCGCGCCGCCGGCGGCTCCTCCGCCGGACGCGGCGGCCCCGCCGGGACAGATGGGATTCACATTTGACCGCTCGGGCCAGCGCGTGCCGGCGATCGCGATTTCGGCGTGGATTCCCGAGCGCCGCGTGGTTACGGAGGAGTATCGGCATACATCGCTCATACGAACATTGCGCGAGCGATGGTCGCTCGGACCGCCGCTGACGGCACGCGACGCGGTTGCCGCCAATATCGCGCCCATTCTCTCCCTCGATGCGCCGAGGCCGCCCGATCAGTGGCCGGACGTTACACCGCAGGTGGTGCCGCCGTTCAACACCGCGCTGCTCCCACCAAATTTGCCGCTGTCCGTTCTTGGTAAGGGGATTTTCTTTGCAATCCTCGCCTTTGAGAAAAGCCTCGGCGCGAAGGTACCTGAGATCTCGCGCGATACGGGCATTTCGGGCGCCCAAGCGCAGGAGATCATTCGCAAGATGTCGCTCGAGATTTTTCCGGGCTTGCGGTACAGCGGATGACCGCTGGTCGCCACGGACAATGCAAACGGTACCGCGGCGAATCCGAACTTTCTCGAAGTTTCCCCGTCACAGTGGGAATCGCTGGCCGCGCGGGCATCCCAGCCCAGGGTCTATGCTGTCGTCAATGTTGCGTCATGCGAACGGTCCGACCGCTATAGCAGCAAACTGACGCGGCACGCATGCGGGCGGTGACGCGCTAAAGCAGGCGAGGCGTACGGAACTCCAGGGTCTCATCGGAGGCGGGTCATCGAGGCCTTGTGCGCGCGGCTGCATTTGTCGGACCGTTCGCGTAACGCAACATTGACGGCTACATTGGGACCATGGTCTGGGCTGCCCGCGATGCAGCAGCAGACAAACGAAGGCAGCAGGTAAACGTGTCGAGAACGGGCGCCATGTCGAGATCAGGGATGCGCCGACGCCGTGAGTCGATCTTTCCCGTTGCCCCTTTTCTGTCTCCGCCTACGCTCCCTCCGGTCGCCTTGCCCTGATCTCCCTCTGGCGGCTGCCTCCTTCGATTGACTCATGACGTCTGCGCGGTGAGAAGCGTTTGCGCTTGTTCGGTCGCCGGAATTCCGGTGTCGGCGAAAAGCCTTCGAGCACAGGCGTGAGCAAGGCGTGAGCGTCCGCGGAACGGCCTGTGGAATGATAGAGCTGTGCCAAATCGAGAGCCGCGCGCAGCCTGAAACGGCGCACCTTCTCCTGCTGGGCGAGAGCAATTTCCGTAAGGAATGCCGCTGCGGCCGGAGCGATATAGGCCGGATCGCGCTTCAAGAGAAGCTCGCCGCGCACGCGGTGCAGGAAAGCGTCGCTCCAGTGTTCTTCAATGGTGCCGGGTGAGGGGATTGAACCCCCGACCTTCGGTTTACAAAACCGAGCTAGTCGTTTTTCCAGGGTGACCCTCGGTTTTCCTGTTGCCCCGATAAACTCCAAAACTCGTTGCGAAATAAGGAAATATCCGTATCCTAGCGTTT
>JASHOB010000042.1 GCA_030041335.1 Alphaproteobacteria bacterium
GGGGCTTCGTGCTGTTCGGCTCCGCGGTCGCGATCCAGGCCCTGTCGGACGTGACCAAAATCGTCTCGGAAGTCACCCAGCAGCGTGCCTCGGCCATCGTCGAGTCAAGCCGGTTGGCCCAGCAGGCCGCGCGTGCCTTCACCGTTGCAATTACCGCCGCGGAATCGGGATATTGACCATCGTTGATACCTTCACGCGGTTGTCACCCATCGGCAATAAAGTGCCCATCATGCTTCATCGGTCGGCGGGTGATCCGACCAGCCGCGCCGCACGACGACGCAAAGATTTCCAGCGCCTGGTGTCCAAGGTTGAGGGCAAGGTCAACGGCAAAGCGATGGCGAGCATTTATGCCCGCGATCTCACAAATCAGGCGCTCGCCGAGCGCTTTTAAGAATATTTCTTTTAAATTCATTAACTTATATAAATATCTTGAGGTCGTCGCTACGCGTCCGGTCGGGGCGCGCGAGTGCAAGATGCGACGCGCAAGAAATGGTTTCGCGAGAAGGCCATTTCCGCGCGCCTCACCGACGAAAGACACGTCGCGGCATTGAACGAGAGCGCCTTGGCGCCCGTTTTGGTACCCGATTAGAGCCGAAAAGCGGCGACTTCGGGCGACGGCTTGTACCCCGGAGGTTGCACCAAGCCGGGTCGGGTGCACCGAGCAATCAGATTCACCTGGCCATCGCGGGCTCGCGCCCCGACGAGGGAAAGAAATCCGGCACCAGATCCTGCCACCGTGCCTGCACCGGAATATCGACGTCGCAGGGTGCGTGGACCTTGGAGAGGTCGGCATGGACGCCGATCGGGTCGCGTCCTTGCTCAACGCGGCGCGCGGAATCGAGCAGCAGTCGGCGAATCTTGACGACGGCCTGATCGGCCGCAACAAGATGTTCGATCGTCCGGTCGTTGATCGCCGCTTGGGACATGCCCATGGCGACATCCTCGATCTCGATCCCGGTAAAGCCGGTCCAGCTCTCACGCATGTTGTCGCGATCCTGGCCAAAACGGTCGTCCCAGGTGGCGCGGAACTGGCAATCCTTTTCGGACCAATAGCGCGGGTCGTCGAGACCGAGGATCTTGAGGATTGCGCGGCGATCGATCGGCTTCTGCCCGTGCAGGACAATGAAGGTCGAGGTGTGCTCGTCGTCCGCGGGAACTTCGAACACGGTGAAATCCAGCGTCGGCGCGGGAATGACCCGCGTATAAGGCATGATCATCGGATAGACACGGACATTCTTGGTGTCCTCGCCGTTCGGACCGAGTTTGGCGCCTTTGCGCGAGGCGCAATAATAGAAGCCGAACTCCGTATCTTGCGCCTCGAGCGCGGGTGCGTTGTCCTCGACCGGAAACGCCGCCGGATTGAGCGGGTCATTCTGGTCGGCGGCGAATGTCTTCTTCATCCAGCCCGGGCGCGCCGCATTGCTGTGCAGGATGCCGACGTGCGAGCTGTCGGCGCCGCCTTCCCACATCTGGACATAGTTGGCGTGGACATTGATCCGCACCACGGTTCGGTTTTCCGTGGGTGCGGCCATGAACGGGAAGCGGCGCAACGTCGGCTCTTGATCTTTCGGACCAAGATAGGCCCAGACGATGCCGGCTTCCTCGACCACCGGGTAGGCATTGGCCTTGAGCGCCTTACACAGACGCGGATCGGCGTGGTTGGGGGTGTCGACCAGGCTGCCGTCGGCGGTGAATTTCCAGCCGTGATAGAGGCAACGGATGCCACCTTCCTCGACCCGGCCGAGCGCCAGCGACACGCCGCGGTGCAGACAGTATTCGTCGAGCAATCCGACCCGGCCGGTGCTGTCGCGAAACGCAACCAGCTTTTCGCCCAAGAGGCGCGCGCGCAGCGGCGCGCAGTCTGGATTGGGCAGTTCCGCGGACTGACAGAGTGGATGCCAGTAGCGCCGCAGCGTCTTGCCCATCAACGTGTCGCGACCGACCCGACACATCAACTCGTTGTCTTGACGAGACATCATGATCGGCGATCTCCTCAAACGCGGGTGGCCGTTCTTCCACGCAAGATCGTATCGCCACGACCGCCGATTCGCAATGACCTTCCATGGAAGAGCTGAACGGTGGCCGGAATTGTTGACTTGTTGTGATCTTCCATGGAAGGTTAAGCTATTGATGGGAAAGGATGTCAAGGGAGGGCCGGCGATGCTGTCGAAAGAGGACAACGAATTGATGTGCCGGGTCGGTCCCGCTACCGCCATGGGCGCTGCCATGCGCCGCTTCTGGCTGCCGGCGCTCCTTTCGGAGGAGCTGCCGCATCCCGATTGCGATCCGCGACGGGTTCAGCTTCTTGGCGAGAATTTCGTCGCCTTCCGTGACAGCGACGGCAAGGTCGGAATCCTCGACGAATTTTGTTGCCACCGCAGCGCGTCGCTCACGCTTGCCCGGGTCGAGGAAGGCGGCATCCGCTGCCTCTATCATGGCTGGAAATTCGCCGTCGACGGCACGGTGATGGACACGCCCAACGTCGCCGACCCGCGCTTCAAGGAACGTTTCAAGGCCAGGGCCTATCCCGTGCACGAGGCCGGCGGGCTGGTGTGGGTCTATTTCGGTCCCGCTGCGCAGATGCCGGCGTTCCCGAAATGGCGCTGTTTCGACGTTCCGGCGTCGAATCGTCTCGCCGTCTATGCGGTGGTGAGTTGCAGTTTCGTTCAGGTCATGGAGGGGTTGGTCGATTCTTCACATCTGAGCGTGCTGCACACGTCACCGCTTAGGACTACAGGCGGTTCCGAACTCGATTTCGCCAGGAAGACGACGCACATGCAGTTCAACGCGGCGCCCCGCATCGAGGCGGAAGAGACCGATTTCGGCTTTCACTATGTCGCGATGCGGCCGGTGTCGGAGGCGCCGGAGGACGGGGTCATCGCGCGTGTCGCCGCTTTCGTGCCGCCCTGCTTCGTCCTCAACCCGAATGGTGACCTGTTTTTCGCCATCGTCCCGGTCAATGATCACCGCTGTCTGTTTTTCCATGTCTGGTGGGATCGAGATCAGAAATTCGGCGAAGAGCCACTCAGAACTCGGCAGCTCGAATTTGTCGGTCTCGATCCGACGGCGCTCGATGCGTTCGGGCTCAGTCTGAAGACCTGCGACACGCCGGCCGCCGCCAGTCGCGCGAACAATTTCCTGCAAGACCGCGACGCGCAGCGGCGCGGGCATTTCACCGGCCTGCCGAGTTTCACCCAGGAGGATGCCGCCGTCAGCATGTCAGCCGGCACGATCCGCGACCGCTCCAAAGAAATTTTGTCGGTCGCCGATGTCGCGCTACCGAAGCTCTATCGCGCACTCCTGACCTGCGCCCGCCAAGGTAGCGCCGGCCAGGACCCGCTTGGGCTCAACGCCGACACCGCGCATATCATCGGCGCATCCGGCAAGCTGGCGCCGGGCGTTCACTGGCGGTCCCTGGTGCCGCAGCACCACGTGGTCGCCGGCACACGCGCCGCGGACGACGGTGTCGCCGCGGCGTAAGTCGCTTAGCCCGTCCGGGCGCCGGCGGGAGCTCCAAACCGCAACGGCGGCAGTGCTGCCTCGTTGCCGAGGCCTCCGTCGACCGACAGAACCTGACCGGTGACGTGCGAGCTGAAATCGGACGCCAGGAACAGCAGCGGCGCCGCGATCTCGTAGGGTTGGGCGGCACGCCCCATCGGAATCGCCTGATCGACCAGCCGCCATTGATCGGGAGCGAGGATAACCTCAAGCCTTGGCGTGCGGATGAAGCCCGGCGCCACGGCGTTGACGCGGATCTGATCCTTCGCCAGTTCCGCCGCCATGCAGCGCACCAAATGGTGCAACGAGGCTTTGGCCGTGCCGTAGACGGCTTGATCGCGCACACTGCGCAACCCCGCCATCGAGCCGACGAAGGTGATGGTCCCGCCGCCGGCCTCCCTTAGCGCAGCGGCGCCGATTTGCAACGTGAGAAACGCGTGCCGCAAGACCACGTCGAACTGCTCGTCCCAGGCCGCGTCGTCGAACGCCCGGAGCGGCTTGAGGCGCGCGATGCCGACGATGTCAACGATCCCCGAGACGCTCCCCAACCGTCCGCGCGCCTCGCGAAAGATCCGCTCGACATCGCTGCGTTTCGTCACATTCGCAACCAGGGCGGAGCCGCCGACCTCGGCCGCGACGGTGTTGCCGCGCCCCGCGTCGGCGTCGACGCACAGCAGCTTGGCGCCCGATTGCGCTAAAGCATGGGCGGCTTGTCGACCGATGCCTTGACCGGCGCCAAGCACCACGAAGCCGCGGTCCTTGAGGTCGAGGAGCGAGCGATATTGGGGAACCGGGCTGGAATCGGAAGCGCTCATGGCGACCTGCTATATCACCTTCCACAGAAGATCATGCGTAGACGCAAGCCGTCAAGCACGCCCTCGCCTATTGGGCGCGCCCTTGCTTCGTCTCTTCCTAGCGACCGGACGGCCGGAGCGTCGTGACCCGGGCTTGCCGCCAGACTCAGAATCGGCGGCTTCCAGGGTCGCGATCAGACGCAAGCAGAATCGCTCCGCAGCGTCCCGCTCTCTCGGCTTCATCGCCGCCATCGCCGGTCCGATGAAGGATTCGGTTGCGACCATCGTGGAGGCGTCGTCGATGACCGCTAATCCTTTTTCAGTCAGCTGCACCAGGAAGCCGCCGCCATAGTCTGGGTCGGGCAACCGGCGCACCAATCTCTTGTCCGCCAGACGGTCGACTTGTTTCGTGATCGCGCCCGATGTCACGAGAGTCGCCCTGAACAGATCCGTGGGCCGTTTCGCGAAGGGAGCACCGCTCCGCCGCAATGCGAACAACAACCGCATATCCTGTGCCCTGATGCCGAAGCGCCGCAGACACATCTTGCCAAACCGGCTCTCGATGATACGGCCAATGCGCTGCAGATAGATTTGCATCAGGAAATTCCGCAGGTCGAGGTCGGGCCGCTCGGTGTGCCATTGGCGCGTTATCTCGTAAATTAAGCCGTTGGTGGGAAGCCGCTTTGCCGTCACTGCCGCCTCTTTCGCTTCAATCGTCGCTACCGTTGTGGGTCGCTAGATGAACGTAAAGCCATGCCGGGCGCAACAGCGGGCCCAACGCGAACCGTGCTTGCCGCCATGCCTGCCTTCTCATACCTTCCATGGAAGAGCGGATGGCGGAAAGTTTGTCGAGCGCAAGAAGATGGCGTGGACGTTGCGATACGCGTCACACCTAGGCTACCGCGAGCCGGACAAGCCTTTGTATCGGCACATCGTCGGGTCGCTCGACCCCGTCGCGCATGTCGAATTCGCGGCCTCGATAGGGTTCAGTGGCGTGCAGTACGCGATGGCGAAGGCACGGCCGGTGACGGAGCAGGAGGCGGTTGCGCGAGCGTTGGCGGAATACGGCCTCGAAGCCGGCTGCGTGATTTACACGGCGCGCGAAAAATTGTCAGCACCGCTGTGGAGCCGGAGCGACGCGGACGCGCGGGCCGTGCTCGCAGCCGAGCTGGCCGGCGCATTCGAGACTGCCAAACGGGTCAATTCACGCTACGTGGCGGTATTAAGCGGGGCCGATCCGCGGCTGCCCCTCGCGTATCAGCGCGCGGCGATGACTGAGAATTTGCGCTGGGCCGCCGATCTGGCCGAGCGCGCCGGCGTCGTCCTCTGTGTCGAATCGATCAATCGGCGCAGCCTGCCGAACATGCTGATCAATCATATCGGCGATGCTTATCAGATCGTCAGCAATGTCGATCACTCCTGTGTGCGGTTGATCTTCGACACCGCGCATATTCAGGCGATGGACGGCGATTTGCTAAGTCATCTCGATGCCTGCTGGGACACTATCGCCCTGGTTCAGATTGCCGATAACCCCGGGCGGCTCGAGCCCGGCTCGGGCGAATTGAATTTTGCAAATATCCTGCGGTTTCTGTATCGCCGGCGGTATCGCGGCCTCGTCGAGCTGGAACATGATTGGTCGGTGCCGGGTCGCGACACCGAACAGCGTGGGATCGAGTCCTTGCGTCAACTCGACGCGGGCATCGCAGAGCAAGAGGAAAGCCATGGGACTGATGGGTAAAACGGCGCTCGTAACGGGAGCGGCCACAGGGTTGGGACTGGCCTTTGCAAAGAGGCTGGCGGCCGACGGCGCCAATGTGGCCCTGGCCGATCTCAAAGGAGCCGACGAGCCCGCGGCGGCCCTGGCGAAACATGGCCATCGCGTTCTCGGCCTGCGCGCCGACGTGTCGTCGGACGAGAGCGTGACCGCCATGGTCGCGGCGACGGTCGATCGCTTCGGAGCCGTCGATATTCTCGTCAACAACGCCGCTGTATCGTCGACGTTGAAGCTGACGCCGTTCGAGGAGTTGACCGTCGGCGAGTGGCAGCATGTCTTGGGCGTCAATACGATCGGCGTTTTCTTGTGCTGCCGCGCGGTGGCGTTGCCGATGCGCAAGAAGAAATCCGGGCGCATCATCAACATCGCGTCAGGCACCGCCTTCAAAGGAGCGCCGTTTCTCCTGCACTACATAGCCAGCAAGGGAGCGGTCATGTCGATGACGCGCTCCTTGGCGCGGGAGCTCGGCGGCGACAACATCACGGTCAACGCCGTGTCGCCCGGTTATACCCTCAGCGAAGGCAACCTCGCAAACGCGCAGTTCCTGGCCGCGCAACGCGACGCGGCGGTTTCATCGCGGGCGTTGCCGCGCGACGCCTACCCTGACGATCTGGTCGGCGCGGTGTCGTTCCTGGCGAGCGACGATGCCGCTTTCATTACCGGGCAAATCCTCGCCGTCGACGGCGGTTCGGTCTATCACTAGGACGATCGGTCGCGCCTGATGTAGGGCGGCTGTACTGAATAAGTCTGCTTTAGCCGGCGGAGTGTGAAGCTGGTTCGCGAATGGCGGATTCCGGGAATCTTATACAGTTTCTCGCGGAGGAATCTCTCGTAGCCTTCCGTGCCTGCGACCGCAACTTTAATGAAGAAATCGTACTCCCCGGTCATGAGGTAAGCCTCAACCACTTCAGGCATACGCTCTAACGCGGCTTCGAACTTTTTCAGGATATCGTCGTCGTGCCGATCAAGGTTGACCTCGATAATCACGGTGTCCGGCAAACCCAATGCAGCCTGATTGAAGATAGCAATGTACTTCTCGATCACGCCTTGCTGTTCCAGCGTCCGGACGCGGTTCCAGCACGGACTGGCGGAAAGGCCGATGCGGCTGGCCAACTCGGCGTTGCTGAGACGCGCGTTGAATTGCAACTCGCGCAAGATTCGATTGTCGATTTCGTCCATTGGCTCTTCCAGTGGATAACACGCCTAAGAGGAACGCATCCCTGGGCATCTTCCACAGAAGGATATCCTACATTTCGGTGTTTTCGAGGCGCAAATCGAAAGCACCTTCTTCGACCCCGGGCTTAGCGTGCGCGTTCGAGAAACCGAACGCCGGAGGCGCGCCATGGCATTGCTCACTTTGCATCTTGAACTCGCGGAACCCTATCAGGGCTCGAGCCGAGCATTGGATGTGGCACGAAAGATGGGGTTCCAGCTCGTGCGGATGCGGCTCGATCGCGTCGGCGCGAACAAGCATCACATGGACCTCGGGTTACGGGCGCCGCGAAACGAGCAGCAGCGGTGGGTTTGTCTCTTTCACCGGCTCGAAGGCACTCCGGGCATCGGCATAGTCTCCTGGCACGGGGCTATGTCTCGCTGCACAGGGCGCAACACGGAAACGCAGTGATATACCGTTATGCCTGACGAAAAATAACATACACCCGCCGGCTCGATTCTGATCAGTGGCGTTCCAGCACGAAGCCGACGAGACTCCAATTATGTTACCCGCAAGATGGCCGAGAGGTGCGCCGCTTCCATAGAAGACATTAAGAATTAGCGACCGGATTGTTGACGTCGATCCGGCTTCCGTGGGAGGCTTGCTCACGCGAACCTTGACGGGTAAGCCGAGGCAAGTCGGGCTCGAAAGTGCGACCTATGATCATCGAAAGACAAGAACAAGTGACCGAGGCAGTCCTGAACGAGCTGGACCGCGCCAAATCCACGGACCCGCGTTTTGTCGAGATCATGTCGGCAGCGGTGCGCCACTTGCATGCTTTCGTGCGTGAAGTCGGGCTGTCCGAGGACGAGTTTCACCAGGTCGCCAATCAAATCGCGCGCCTGGGTCAGCACACGAATGCTACCCACAATGAGGTCGTTCTCGCGTGCGGATCGCTGGGCGTATCGACGTTGGTATGTCTGCTGAACAACGGCAACAAAGGACAAACCGAAACCACCGCCAATCTGCTCGGCCCATTCTGGCGCGCGAATGCGCCGCGCGAGCAGAACGGTGCGTCGATCGTTCGTTCACCGACGCCCGGTCCTGGACTGGTCGTCAAGGCACAGGTGAAAGATGCCAGCGGGACGCCTGTCGCAGGCGCCCTCGTGGACGTTTGGCAGTCGTCGCCACAGGGATTCTACGAAAACCAGGATCCTACACAGGACGACATGAATCTTCGGGGTGTGTTCACGACGGATAAAGACGGCCGATTTTCCTTCCGAAGCGTCAAGCCGGCCGGCTATCCCATTCCGGTCAACGGTCCGGTGGGCGATCTGCTGCGAATCCAAGGCCGCGCCAATATGAGGCCGGCGCACCTGCATTTCCTGATCCATAAGGAAGGGCTGAAGACTCACATTTCACAGGTCTACGTGAACGACGACGCGAACCTCGAAACCGATTGTCAGTTCGGCGTCACGCGCACGCTGGTTGGGAATTTCGTCAAGCACGAAGATGACCGCGAGGACATGGCGGCGCCGTGGTACTCCCTCGACTATACGTTCATCGTCGAGCCAGGCCGCTCGAAGCTACCGCGCCCCCCGATCACGGGAAAGAGCAGCCACTTGGAAGTGCTCGAGGTCCTCAAACGCACATAGAATAGTACACGCAATAGCATCGAAGCGGCCGATCAGTTCGTTTCCTCCATAGGGGCATGCGATCCCGATCACCCGCTGCCCGGAGACGATCCATTCGACACGTCCGAGCCCGATCCGGTCGGGTTCCAGGGCGTCTGTGGAACGATGCCCGAAAAGTCGTCGCGGGCGCCGATGCGGCACGTCCGCCGCACCTGATGGCGAGTCTCTGATCGCAGACTGGGGAACACGCCGGTGGCTGAGCTTGAATGGAGGAGACGAGATGAACCTCAATGAGACCCACGACCCGAATCGCCGCAGCTTTCTTGCTGCCGCCAATGAGACGGGCTGCGATTTTCCGATCCAGAACCTGCCGCTCTGCATCTTTCGCCGCGCCGCTGAGCCGCCGCGCGGCGGTATCGCGATCGGTGATCAGGTCCTTGATCTTACTGCGGCGCTGGCGGCCGGGCTTTTCGTCGGGCAGGCCGAAGAGGCAGCGCGCGCCGCGGCCGGCCCTACGCTCAATCCGCTGATGGCGCTAGGCAACCGCCACGCCTCGGCCCTCCGTGCGCGTGCGGCGGAACTGCTGAGCGCCGGTAATGTGGACGAGGCTCGCGTGCGCCGGGCGCTGGTACCGGTTGCGGCAGCGCGCTTCGAGGTTCCTGCCCGGGTCGGGACGTTCACCGACTTCCTGTGCTCGATCGATCATACGCTGCGGATGTCCCGGACGGGCGAACTTCCGCCTGCCTTCCGACATCTACCGATCGCGTATCATAGCCGCGCAAGCACGGTTACCAATGCGGCAACAATTCACCGTCCAAACGTCCAATTCAGGGACAAGGACGGCGTCGTCCGCTTCGCGCCCGAGCCTTCGCTCGATTTCGAACTGGAAATGGCAGCCTGGGTCGGCATCGGCAACGTGATGGGTGAGCCGGTCCCGCTCGCCGCGGCGCCAGACCGCATTTTCGGCTATTGCCTCCTTAACGACTGGTCAGCTCGCGGCATCCAAGGCTGGGAATCGGCGCCACTCGGTCCCTTCCTCGGCAAGAGTTTCGCCACTTCGATCTCCCCTTTCGTCGTCACGGCCGAGGCGCTTCTGCCCTTCCGCACCAAGCGGCGCGAGCGAACCGCCGACGAGCCCAAGCCTTTTGCTTACCTCACGACGCCGGAGGATGCCGAAGCGGGCGGGCTCGACCTCGCACTTACGGCCTACCTTGTCACGCCGCGCATGCGCCTTGAGGGCTCGGCTCCGGCGGTCGTGACTCGGACCAATTTCCGCTACATGTACTGGAGCTTCGCGCAGATGCTGACGCATCACGCGAGCAATGGCTGCAGCCTCCAGCCGGGAGATCTACTCGGCAGCGGCACTACCTCTGGGCCAACCGATGAATCACGGGCGTGCCTTGCCGAGATTTCGCGGCGCGGTGCGACGCCCCTCAATCTACCGAATGGCGAGACCCGTGCATTCCTCGACGATGGTGACGAAGTAATCTTCCGCGGCCGCGCCGAGCGCAACGGCTTTATCGGTATCGGTTTCGGCGAGTGCCGAGCGCGGATCAGCCCCGCTGTCGAATGGCCGCCGCACGGCGCCGGACGATGAAGGATGCCACCGCGCACAATCCGATCTTGCGGCTTGCCATGACGATCGAGTGAGCGCACACGCCCTTCGAGCCGATTGGCGATGTGGGCAAGGGCGTCCTCTGCATCATGGGCCTCACCGGAGGTTCCTTCGAGATCCTCGCGCAGACGGCGGGAACCTTCTCTACCCCGACTGTGCGCGGCGTCGCGTTTGGCGGCTATGACCGGCAGATCCTGCACGGCGACCGACTGGCCGAGCTTGACGCCCGTTACAGCCTCCGCACCGAGAGCGGCCACCTCATTTACGTCCGCGCATCGGGCCGGCGCCACGCAGCCCCGAGCTTGTTCATAAGCTGCTCCGCGGCGAGCCTGACGCCAATGATCGAGACCGGCGCGCCAGAGTTGCGCCGGATGAATTGCCACGCCTTCATTGGCAACTCCCGCAGCGAACCCAATGCACAGCACACTCGGATTTTCGCCGTGGATTATTCCGCCTCCTAGACGCCGTAGCCGTCGGGAAAGAGGGTAAACGACGGCTTATCTAGTTGTCCGCGGCGCTTGACATCTCAGCCGTCCCGCGTCTCACCGACGAGCGAGCGACGAGCGACCCGGGCGCCATTCGACCAGCGTTTGTAACCCGGTGAATCCCGTGCCGGTTCAAACCGGTCGCTGCTCTTCAGGGCGCGCCAAAAAGCTTGCGCAACGATCCCGTAGGAAGTGGCACGCCGGCGTAGCGCCTTGATCCGGACGGGGTTGGCAACCGCGATTCCTTCAACGCGCATGCGGATGAGACGGCCGTCAGTGAGCTCGGCCTGCGCGTGGTGTAGCGGCATGCGGCCCCAGGCGAGACCGGCGAGGATGATTTGCTTCTTCGTCGCGAAATCGTTGACGAGCCAGCGATGGCCCTTGCCCTCGAGCAGCGGGAAAGGGACGCCGCCCTCGGCGCCGCCAACCTCGCGCACCACGACCTGAGGCAGGCGCAGTGCAGTGCTGCGCGGAACGACATCAGGCTCGCACACCTCCGGAAGGAAATTCGGCGCCCGCACCAGCATCATTGTGACCTTGAACAGCGGCGTGAACTCGAGCTCGGGATCGGAATTGACTTCATGGCTGACCGCGAGATCTGCCTCGCCAGTCTTCAGCCGATGGAGGGCGCCGCGGCCCGCCTCGATCGAAAGGTCGAACCGCGTGCTCGGAAAGCGCGTGCTGACCTTGCCAAGTGGCGCAAGGATGCGCTCAATCGGGCAAAGATGGTGAACTGCCAGGGCAAAAAACGGCTCGCGGCCATCGACGAGCTCGCGCCCATAGTCCTTGAGGCGGTCGAAATCTGCGATGAGGGCGCGGGCCCGGTCGAGGAAGGCGCCGCCGCGCGGCGTCAGCGCCGGCCGGTAGCGCTCGCGCGAGAAGATTCGAAAGCCGAGCTGCGCTTCGAGCGCCATCACTGCTTTACTCACGGCCGATTGCGAGCGACCGAGCTGCGCCGCTGCCGCTCGAAAACTACCGGCGCGGACCACAGCATCGACGCTCCGCAACTGCTCCTCGGTCATGACCCGCTCCTGGTATGATCACGCTTTCGCATCATCCTAGCGAAAAGATTTCGCTATTTTCGAATTTTCATGCTCGCTATCGTTCGCAACTTGCCGGAAAAAGCGGAGGACGTTCTCCAATGAATGTGCTCGGCATCGACCTCATCACGTTGGGCGTTCTCGACATGGAGGCGGGACAGCGTTTCTGCCGGGACTACGGCCTCACCGAGGTTGAGACCGCCGCGACGGGCGCGACCTTTCACGCCAAGGATGGCACCGGGTTTGTGCTGCGCCGCGCCGACGACGAATCCCTGCCGATGGCCGTGGCGCCCGCACCTAATTTCCGCGAGACGATTTGGGGTGTCGCGGACAAGTCGACGCTTGAAGCGATCGGCGCCGCTCTCAGTGTCGATCGCCAAGTGTCGCAAGATGCCGCGGGTGTGATGCGCACCGTCGACGATGATGGCTACCCGATCGGTTTCCGGTTGACTGAACGCCACGCCTTCGAGGCGCGGCCGAGCCTTGTCAACGTCCCTGGTCTGCCACCGATGCGAAAGGCCAATATCGTCGCCGACTATGATTCGCCGGTGCAGCCGAGCGTCATGAGCCATCTCGTCTTCCTGACGCCAGACCTCGATCGCGCCGCACGGTTCTACACAGAGCGCCTCGGCTTCAAGATCACGGATCGTTATACCGGGGCGGGCGTGTTCCTGCGCTCAGGCGGCTCACAAGACCACCACAATCTCTTTCTCATCAAGGGCGAGGCTCTCGGCCTTCAGCACATCGCCTTTCACGTGCGCGATTACCTTGAGCTGATGCTCGGCGGCAAGCGCCTCACCGTGAAGGGGTGGAAAACCAGATGGGGGCCGGGCCGGCACATCTTCGGCTCGAACTATTTCTGGTATTTCAAGAGCCCCTTCGGGGGAGCCATCGAATACGACGCCGACATGGACGTCGTTGACGACAATTGGGTTCCGCGCGAGGCGCAGATGGGACCCGACACCGCGGCCGTCTGGAACCTCAGCTTCCTTGGCTGAGTGTCGCGGACCGCTCTTTCACGCACCATCTCCGAGGTCATCGACAGTGAAGCTCGTCCTCTTTCAGCAGAGCGAAACCAGCCCGGTCCTGCCCGGGCTCATGAACGAGCGCGGCATCGTCAACATTTCCGCGGCGGTGCGGCCGAACCACACGCCCCAATTGGTCATGGAAGGGATCATCGACGATTTTGAGGTGCTGCGCCCGACTCTCGCCGAGCTCGATCGTTCCGCGTCGTCGCTGCCCATCGCCTCAGTCCGCCTTAGGGCGCCTTTGCCCCGCCCGCACAAGATCCTCTGCGCCCTTGCCAACTACTGGGAGCATGCACAGCGCGAGGCGCGACCGCTCAACATGTTCATGAAGAATCCCGACGCGGTCATCGGCCCCGGCGACACGATCGAGCTACCGGCCTATACCGACCCCTGGATGTTCATGCACGAGGCGGAACTCGCTCTGGTCATCAAAGGCCCGGCGAAAATGGTCAAGCACGAGAGCTGGCGCCAGGCCGTCTTCGGCTACACCTGTTTTATCGACGTGACCGCGCGCGGCGAAGGCCGCCGCACTTGGCCGGCCAGCCAGCCGATGAGCTGGCTCGGCAAATCCTTCGACACCTTTGCGCCCCTCGGCCCCTGCATCGTCACCGCCGACGAGATCGCCGAGCCCAACGACCTCGTAGTGCGCTTCTGGAACGACGGTCAACTCCGTCACAACTACAACACCGACGATATGGAGCACCGCGTGCCAGAGCTGGTCGAATTTGCGACGACGGTCATGACGATGTTCTCTGGCGACATCATCGCCTGCGGCACCAACCACGAAGGCCTCGGCGCCCTTCAGGACGGCGAGAAGGTCGAGATCGAGATCGAAGGTATTGGCCGAATGGCGCTCAAGGTTCATGATCCGCTCAAGCGAAGCTGGGAGCGCGGCATCTACATGGGTGTCGATTCGACGCATCCCGACGCCGTCCGACGCCATCGCCCGCCCGACGCGGTCTAGCGCATGGCGGCATGTAGGCGGCGATCTCTCTGGCGCGGCAAGGCATCGCCGTCTTTTTGGTTGAAGTCCGGCACGACTGGAACATGCCGGCTGCCGGCCTCACCCTCAACGGTGCGAGCCTCGCCGTATTCCGCCGGGTCCGCATGCTCGACCGCATCGCGGCCGAAGACGCCTTGCGCAAACCGCATCTGGGCAGCGTCAGCATCGGTCCCCAGTCGGGTGGCATCCTGCGGTCGGTGCCGCACCGCATCCTCGCCGAGGCAATAGAAGCAGGAGGTGTCGTGATCCGGACAGGCGTCACCTTCGCCACTCGCGGTCGAAAATGCCGTCGTGCTCGACGCGCTTGTCGGGCCCGCGGAGCCCTTGCCTGATCTGCTGGAACCAGTCCATGGCGTGCCGTTTCGAGCGCTGCCGCGTGGTTGTTGAATGCTCCTCGCGATCGGCGCCTTTCAGCTCGATCCCGGACCACCGGAACGGCTCAAGGAGATCATCGAGAGGCGAACGCCATAATCAGCCGCCGGGTTTGAGATCGCGCCCGCACAGCAAGGGAGAAAAAGGATGCCAAGGGAATTGCCACCAATCCGTCGTATTGTCACCTGGACCGGGCCCGATGGGCGCTCGCGTATTTGCGAGGACGGACCGCCGCCTGTGATCTCGGCCATTGCTGAGCGGCCCGGGTTACGCAACGCCAATATCTGGGCGACGAGTGGTACCCCCGTTCCTGTCAACGAGCCGGATCGCATCGCCCAACACAAGCAGCTCTACCCACCGAGGAATGGCACGGTCATCCGTATCATGGATATCCCCCCAGAGCCGCAGAACGCGCAGGAATTGGAGACGTGGTACCGGGCGACCGGTGCGAACATGTTCCCGGACCGCGAGCGCCGCGCCGCCGACAAGTCGCGGCATCCCGGCATGCACATTACCGACACGGTCGACTACGCCATCATTCTGTTCGGCGAGATGTACGCCGTCATGGAAGAGGGCGAAACGCTGATGAAAGCTGGGGACGTGCTCGTTCAGCGCGGTACCAATCACGCTTGGAGCAATCGCTCCGGCGACATCTGCAGGGTTGCCTTCATTCTCGTCGATGGACGACGCGATTGAGGCTTCAAGCCAGGCTGCTCGGCCTGTGTTGCTGACGGATGCCGCCTGGTGAGTGGTCGAACCCGGCTTCCACCTGCTGCGTCGATCTCGACTGCAAGCGTTTTGTCATTCCGCGCGACATCGGCAAAGTGGTCGAAATGGCGGCTCATCAGCCCCGGCAGCGCGCAAAGATCGCTCGATTGGCGGGTCGCTCGCGGTCGACCCGAACGGATACAGAATGTTCCGCGCCACTCCGAAACCGCGCCTGCCGCGGCAGCACCGCACTCTATCTCGGCGTTGCCGGATGGACTGAGCGAAGGCAACAAGGCGCCACAGGGCCGTGGCGATCGCGGTCGCCACCGATTTTTCGGCACCGCGGACAAATGCGAAAACGGGCGCAACCCCGAGGCAGTGCGCGAATTGCTCTACTCCCATGCGGCGGCAACGAGCTGATTGGCTCACTCGGGCCATGAGCCGCCGTCTTGCTTGCGTTGGGTCCGCGCACCAAAAAGAACGTTAGCGCCGATGAAGAAGGGGAGGAATGATGCAACAACCTGCTGTCACCGCACAAAACATTGTCGCGCGTCTGGAACGCCTGCCGCCTTCGCCTTGGCATGTCCGCATGCGCGCTATCGTCGGCAGCGCTACCTTCTTCGACGCCTTCGATGCGTTGACGATCGCGTTCGTCGCGCCAGCACTCATCGGCGAATGGCGCTTGAAGCCGACAGAAGTCGGGCTTCTCATCTCCGCCGGGTTTATAGGGCAGGCTGTGGGCGGCGTGGTTTTCGGTTGGGCGGCGGAGCGTTACGGGCGGGTGCGCGTGCTCATCTGGACGGTCGTGCTCATCTCCTTGACGAGCCTCGGCTGCGCAGCCGCGTGGAGTTTCGGTTCGCTCCTTGTCTTGCGAGTGCTAGCCGGCCTCGGTCTTGGCGGCGAGTTGCCGATCGGCATCGCCTACATCAACGAATTCGCCAACGCGGAGCGTCGCGGCTGGTTCGTACTGATTTACCAAAGCATCTATGCCCTCGGCATCGTCGTGGTCTCGTCGGTAGCAGTGTGGATCGTTCCTCATCTCGGATGGCAGTGGATGTTCATCATCGGCGCAATACCAGCACTGATCGTGATCCCGTTACGCCGTTCGCTGCCGGAATCGCCGCGCTGGCTTGCCAGCCGAGGCCGCATCGATAAGGCAAATGCGATTGTCAGTCGCATCGAGAAAGAGATTTCAAAAGACGGCCAGGTGCCAATGCCGCAGCCGCGGACGGTACCGGCGGTCTCGACCGTGCGAGGCAGCTGGCGCGACCTCTTCGGCGGTCCGTATCTCCGCCGGTCGCTCATGGTTTGGAGCGTCAGCTTCCTTGCGAACTTCGTCGGCTTCGGCGTGACTTTGTGGCTGCCCAGCATCTACAAGACGGTCTTCAAGCTGCCGAACCAGGAGGCACTACTGCTCAGCGTCTTGAGCAACATCATGATCCTGCTCGCCGTGTTCTCGTGCTCATTGGTCATCGATCGCGCCGGGCGCCGGCCATGGTTCTCGTTCACTTTCGCAATGACCGCGTTGCCGCTCTTCGCCATCTATGCGCTGGGAGAGCATGTCACGGTGGTGGAAATGCTGCTCCTCTCGACGGTGGCCTCGTATTTTTTCCCGCAACTGCAGCTCGGTATGACGCTCTATCCTGCCGAACTCTATCCCACCCGTATCCGGGCGCTAGGTGCTGGTATCACGGGCATCTGGACGCGGCTCGGCACCATCATTGGCCCGATTATCATCGGCTACGTGTTGCAGAATGCCGGCCTCGGCGCCGATTTCCTCATGCTTGCGGCTCTGGCGCTGCTTGGGGCGCTGATCATGGTCTTGTTCGGGGTGGAGACGCGCAAACGGCTCCTCGAAGAGGTTTCGCCGTAGACTTTGCTCGCGGACATCTGGGGCCTTGCACCGGCGACGCGTCGCACTCGCAAGCTAAAATCGGCGCAATGCACGATCTGGCGCTCTGCGAACGCTGCAATGGCGCGGCCGGTTAGTTGGGTTCTGCCAGGCCGTCATGCGTTGACAATCATTGCGGACCACCTACCATCAGCGTCACGTCGTTCTCACAATTTCGGGAGGCGTCAATGATTTTTCATGCATCGATTCCGGCCGACGATCCCGAGCACGTCGCACGTGTGCTGGGCGAACTCCTTGGTGGTGGATACAGCCCCTTCCACGTCGGCCGACGCAGCTTCATGGCGCGTGGCGGTGCGGATGACGAGCACCGCACCGCGATCGAGGTCTATCCCCGCGATGAAGTGATGATGCCAGGTACAGGCGACGAAGACATGGTCCGCCAGGACCATCTCGACAATCCACCGCGTTATGGCTGTTTCCACCTTGCGGTTGGGACTAAGCTGTCGAAGGGTGAGATCGTCGCGATCGGCAAACGCGAAAGCTGGCGTGCTATCCATTGCAGTCGCGGCGGATTTGAGGTCGTCGAGTTTTGGCTCGAGAACAGCCTGATGATTGAATTCCTCACCCCCGAAATGCAGGCCCAATATAAGGCCCTGGTGACGGGTGCCCGGAACCGTCCGATAGCCGCAGCTCCGGCCGCGTGAACGCCGGCTGGGCCACTACTCGGTGCGGGCCGCGAGCCGGATCTCGAACTGTTGGACCGTCGGCCTTTGTTCGGGAACCTCGTGAGGGATTTCCGTTGGCAGGCGGTATGGAACCCACGCAAGCCGTCAGGTCATAGCCGCGGATTTGCCCGCACGACGGCCAAATACCGCGGCGCTGGAGAGACCCGCACCGCCAGCATAATTGAAATAGAACAAGCCCCCCATCATTTCGCCCGCGGCATAAAGGCCCGGAATGTGCCGGCGCGCGGCATCAAGCACCCGTCCCGCAGCATCGGTGCGAACGCCGCCGAAGGTGAAGGTCACGCCACAAGTGACGCCGTAGGCCTCGAACGGCGGTGTGTCGATCGTCTGGGCCCAATTGGTCTTGTCGATCGCGAGCCCAACGGTACGGCGCCCATCTTTCCGTCCCGGATCGAAGGGAATGTCGTTGCGAACCGCACGGTTGAACTCGGCTACCGTTGCCAGAAAGCCTTCGCGGTTGACACCCTCCATCTTCGCGGCCAGCGTTTCCAACGAAGGTGCTACGATTCGGCAGGAGCGGCGAGTGCGATATTCGGCGTGGATCAAAGCGGCAACCTTGGCGTCGTAGACTTGCCAAGCGAACTGGCGCGGCTGCGCCAGGATTTCCCGTCCCATTTTTGCATAGATGTGACTGCGGACATCTTCACCCTCGTCGACGAAGCGCTCGCCACGCGCGTTGACCATGATGCCGTAGAGGAAATCGTCGCGCTTCCAAACCGTGCCGAATTCGAGTTCGTTCACGTCAGGCGCGTTCAAGTCCCAACTCGCCGAATGGCAACCGGACCAGTTGCCGTACGATTGCGCACCGACCGAGAGCGCCATTCGCAGCCCGTCACCATTATCGAACCGGCTGCCCCTTACCTTAGCAAGATCCCAGCCTGGCCCGAGGTAACGAACGCGCCATTCGGGATTGGCCTGAAAGCCGCCGGCTGCGAGCACGACCCGGTCGGCGCCAAACTCAATGTGCCTCCGGCCTTGCCGGGCCAACACCCCGCGAATTCCTGCCTCGGTATCGACCAGCGCCTCGGCACGGGTATCGTAATGAACGGTGACGCCCCGCCTCTCGGCTTGGGCGAAAAGCGCATCGGAAATACCGGCACCGGCACCCCACGCCTCTAACCCACCACCACCGCCGAAATCGACCCGGCCGTCTGGCAATTTCAACGCCCATTCCCACATCGGCAAGAAGCGCACACCCTGTTCCTTCAACCACAGCAAGGTCTGATAGCTGTCGTCGACTAAAGCGTCGACGAGATCGGGATCGCAACGATGTTGGGTCAGTCGGGCTATGTCCTCGAAATATTGTGCGCGGCTGTAGCTGCTGAAAAGGCCGCGAGCGCGCTCCGCCGCTGTGAGATCGGGTACCAGGCGATAGACATCCTCGGCGCCGGTGCTGACAAATCGCATGGCGGAGTTCGAAAAGCGCGTATTGCCCCCACGTTCCTCCGGCGGTGCGCATTCGAGGACGGTAACGTCAGCGCCTTCCTGGCGTGCCGTCAGGGCCGCTGACAATCCGGCCATGCCGGCCCCGACCACCAACACCTTGATCATTGGCGCGCTCCCATGCCCGGCGGAAACCTCAGACTACAAGAAGATGGCGGCAAGCCCAGCAGGCAAATGCAGCAGTGCGGTCATGTTTACAGCGCGGACTCCCGCGGTTAGCTTTTTTGCGAAGCGGCAAAAAGTAACGGTAACGCTTCGCACGGATGGTGACGGGGTCCGCATCCAAGGAACGGAAATACGATGACCGAAATATCGCGACGTGAGGGGCTCGCAGCCTTGATGACAGCCGTCGCTTCCCTGGCCTCGCCGCGTGCGGTCCGGGCCGCCGAGCCCGAGATCGTCATCGGCAACCCGAATGCGTTGACTGGGTTTCTCGGCGAGGGTTTGCGGCGTTCGAAACCAAGATTTTCTGACTGTTAGCGGCCACACGCGCATCGCATGGGGATTTCACCAACCGCACCAACTCCCCGCGTCCAACCGGGGCGTCCATGCGGTCGATCATCGATATTCTGCGCCAGCTCTCTCCATTAGCGCCTTCGCCGGACTGTTTATGCACCGAAATCGCGCGGACGCCTGCCGGTATGGTGCAAGCGGCAATAGTACATCAGCGCTTGGAGCGCAGCGTCCGGGGCGGCCGAGGTAGTCTTCGTCCCATTGCCGGAAAAGTGACCACAGCCGAAAATAGCCAGACGGAAACCTCGCGTAGTGCCACTCTCCCGCATCTAGTGACGACTCATTCGTCTCGGAAGGCAGCGATGGCATCCATCTATCGGGAAATCGAGATTGAGGCCGAACCCGCGCGCGTGTGGGATGCGATCTGCGACGTCGGCGCGGTTCATAGGCGTCTGGCGCCCGGCTTCGTCGTTGACGTGCGTATGGAAGGCGATGTCCGCATTGTGACATTCGCCGACGGCCGCGTCGTGCCGGAGCGCATCGTCGGCATCGACAGCACCATGCGGCGCATGGCTTACGCGGCGGTCGGCGTGCCAGAGCGGAAGCATCACAACGCGTCGTTCCAAGTGTTCGCAAGCGGCCGGAGCGCGAGCCGTCTGGTCTGGATCACCGACGTGCTGCCGGACACGCTCGCCCAAACCTTCGCCGACAATATGGAAAAAGGGCTGGCGGTGGTGAAACGCGAGCTTGAGCAGGAAGGGGCGTGATGCGCCAGGCTCTCATCTCCGCGGTCAAGATTTTGGCCGGAGGGCGATGGTTCCGGCGGCGGGATCGCCGTTGATCTCGCGCGGCCTCGAGATTGGGCGTTTGCCCTAGATCGTTCCTGCCGCGCGAAACGCCGCGACGTC
Source organism: Alphaproteobacteria bacterium (assembly GCA_030041335.1). GTDB lineage: Bacteria > Pseudomonadota > Alphaproteobacteria > ATCC43930 > CGMCC-115725 > JAATGI01. The sequence continues at coordinate 20,507 of JASHOB010000042.1, forward strand.
GTCACTGCTGAAGCCGACTTCGCGGAGCACCGAATCGGTGTGCTCGCCGATCGTCGCAACAGCTCCATTGCGCTTCGGTCCATCATGCTGGAAGCGAAACCCCGCTCCGACGATCGGTACCGTTTGCCTCAGCCCCGGCACCGACGACGTCACGAACAAGTCGCGTTCCCGGATATGGGGGTGGTCTACCGTCTCCGCCAATGTTCTGACCTTGCCCGCGGGGACTTTGGCTTCGGCAAGTTTGGGTTCCAACTCCTCCGCAGACCGGGTCGCGAATAGATCGGCAAGGAGATCGCGTAGCGCTTCGTTGTGTTTCATGCGCGCAGCGTGATCCGCAAACCGCGGATCGACGAGAAGGTCGGGGCGGCCGATGATCCGGAACAAAGCCTCAATCTGCGGCTGGTGGTTGGCGCCGATACCAAGATAGCCATCGCGCGTCTTGTACACGCTTGACGTCGCGACCAGTCGAAAACCGAGATTGCCGGTGCGCCGCGGCGGTTCGCCTGATAGTCGATAGGTCACGATGCCCGCGTTCATCATGATCATCAGCGCGTCCAGCATACCGACATCGATGTATTGACCGTCGCCGCCCGAGCGCTCGCGCTGCAACAGGGCGGAAACGATCGCAAAGGCCGCAACATAGCCGGAAAACACATCTGCGAGCGGCAGTCCCACTTTCAGTGGCGGTTCGCCGTCACTGCCGTTCATCATCATGACGCCGGAGATCGACTGAATGATGTGATCGTAAGCGGGCCAATCCCGCATCACGCCGGTCTGTCCGAATCCCGAAATCGAGCAATAGATGATTCTCGGATTCCACTGTTTGGCACTGTCGTAATCGAGCCCGAGCCGCTTCGCGACGCCGGGACGGAAATTCTCGACCATGACATCGGCGCGCGGCATAAGGCGCGCGAGGATCTCGCGTGCCGCCGGCTTGGTCAGATCGAGGGTGATCGAACGCTTGCCGGTATTATAAGCGATGAACGGCGCGCTAAGCGTCTTCAGCCCCGCATGTTCGGTGTAGTGACGGAGGTCGTCGCCGAGCACCGGGCGCTCGACCTTGATGATGTCGGCGCCCATCAAGCCAAGATGATAAGTGCAATGGGGTCCTGCGACCGCGTGGCTCAGATCGAGGACCGTGATGTTGTCGAGAGGCCTCATGCGAAGTCCCTTGCTATCGACGCCAGATGCGCTGCTCGATGAAATCTGCAACCCTCTCCGTCATTTCCGCGTCATCCCACAGGCGGGCGTCAACCATGCTCGCGGTCAACTCCAGTACCGGAATGCCGGCCCTTTCGAGGGCCCGCGACGCCAACCGGACGCCGAAGGCGGACATGCGATCGCCAACGGGGTTCAGCATCACCGCGCCGTGCGCCCCGAAATCCCGCGCCTGCTCGATGATCCAATCTGCCATCCAGGGAGGCAAATGGAGCTGCTCGTTCATATTGATATGACGCGCCGCGAGCGCGCGCATCGGATCGTGATCAAAATACTTGCGATAGCCGTCGGAGAAGAAGTTCGTGTACATGGTCCATACGAACACGGCACCATGCGACCTTTCGAAAGCGCGATAGAATTTCGTGTTGAACCAAAGTCCGTTGTTGAGCCACAACAGCCGAACCCGCTCGTCGGGACAGGCGGCAACACCGCGATCGACGAGTCCCTTGAGCTCGTCGTTGTAGAATTGCAGGTGGTCGATCGCCCACTGACTGCCGCGGCTCCACGTCGCGGCCATCACATTGTTGAGTTGCTCGGTCAGCGGCACCGGCGCCGGCACCGTACGCGCGATCAGGTCGCGCGCCTGCGCGGCGAGCTCGCCGGCGCGGTTGACCCGGTGCATCTGCCGCGTGAATTCGACCATGTCGAACGTGCGTCGGCTCAGCGTTTCCGCCGTTCGCACCAGCGCCTCGAGTTGTTTCACCTGAAAATCAAGCCTGTCCGCCCCGTAAAGCGCCTCCCAGTCATGCTGGGCGCGCTTGAACCAATCGCGCTGCAACATGACGGGCGAAGTGCAATCGAGCACGAAACTTCCAGTGCCGAAGGCGCGCGCCCATTGTTCCGCGATCCGCTGGACGTAGTCGCCGCGAAGGCGGTCCAGGATCAGCATCGGCTTTGGTAAACCGCCATAGGGCGCGCGTTCAGGATTGTTGTCGAGCGTGGTCATGAACGGGAGGCTGCCGTATCGCGGCAGTCCGTCGTGATAACCCAACCGATCCATCAGATCGAAATAGTACGGCGACAGCTGTTTTGCCGCGATAACTGCCGAATACCACGCGATCGACAACACCGGGATGTCCATGGTGTGAAAGATCTCGTGAGGCGATACCGCGTCCGCAATCACATAAGGCGCGCTTTGTTCCATGACGGCGCGCCTGAAATCCTGGAACCACTCGCGCTGATGCTCGTTGGCACGCTGCGTGCTGGCCAGGCGTTCGGACGGATCGCGCGGGGGGCGGCGACGGGCTTCTGCATCGGTGCTCATCGGGCAGCGACCGTCTGTGCGGTGAGCGCCTCGAGAAATTCGCGGAGCGCACGACGCTGCGCCACGTGATCGGGACGGCGATAGGATTGCCGCTTTAGGAACAGCGATGGAATCCCTCGCGCGTCGAGGAGCCTTTTCTGGTCGGGATAATCCCAGCCGAGCGTGTCGTCATATTCATCGTGGTAGAACACGACGCCCTCGACCGCCGCGCTGCCGACCAAGGCCATGAACCGCTCGTCCTGCCTGGCTTGCGGATAGGAACGGATGCTCGGCGAGTGTAATTGATAGTATCCGGTCAGAGCGTCGATCGGATCGCCGTCCTCATCGACTAGCGCGGCGAACGTTGGATCGCCAAAAACATGATCGCCGGCGACGATCGCGGCGCCGCTTTTCTCCACTAAACGATAGAAATCGGCGTTGTCCTGCGGGCTCCCTTTGATCATCACTCGCGGCCCCGAACGCGGCTGAAGCGCCGCGCCGCCTTCGATAATGGATTCAAGCAGTGTCGCGTGTTCGGCACGATCCATGAACCAGCCGGACCCGATGATTGCAAGCGCGTCAACGCCACTAAGCCGCGACGGCGCGCCTTGCCACAGCGCCGCCGCAGTTTGCAGCAGGCGCCGGTCCTTGTTCACCGTGGCGATGGCTTCCCGGAGGGCACCTTCCGTGATCGGATCGCCGGCAAGATGCTCGAGACGAGACCGCAGCAGAGCCAATCGACTGCGGTCCCATTGATTCGTCAGATAAAACGGCGTCTGCAAGAAATCAAACAGATAAAGGTCTGGGACACGCCGCTCGGGTTCCCAGCGCCGCACCTCTGTGACGAAATAATAGAGCTGCAGGAATGCTTCCGAGGTTCGCGGTACGACCACGAGGTCGACAAAATCGAAATGCCCGGTAAAAAGCCGATTGAAAATCGACTTGATGCCGCCGTCGAACACCTCGTCGAGGTAGATATCCGCGATCTCGGTTTTGTCGCGCGGATCGCCCGTGAGCCGAACCGGAAACATTCCGGCAGCGAGGATCAATTCCTCAGGCACGTTGTTGGAAAGATAGCCGACGACTTTCTGGCCGGTTTCGCGGCGGCGTCGTGCTTCGCCTTCGCGATCGCTATAATGGCGATGCAGCGTCGCCAGCGCGGTCTCACCGGGCCGTGACGGCATGCTTGTTCTCCGATCTGTTTGCGCTACGCTGCGCCAGCGACGCGGCAGCAGCGCACACCGTTTCGATGAGGCCTCGTCGTAAATGTCGGCCGTAGCGCTGACCTGGCAGAAATACCGACAACGACGCGACCATCTCATCACCCTCGAATACCTGCGCCGCGACCGCCGCGCCGCGGCTAGGCCCTTCGCTCAACGATTCGGCGTAGCCGCGAGATCGGATCCGAGCGACTTCGGAACGGAGCGCGTCCGGATCAACGATGGTCTGCTCGCCACGCGAAACCAGTGGGGTCCGGGTCAGATAATCTTCGATCTCGTTGTCCGTCATCGCCGACAACAACAACTTGCTCGCCGCGCCGACATAAAGAAGCTTGCGGCCGCCCAGCGTCACCACAAGACGGTTCTCCTGAAGACCGACCAGTTGTTCGAGATCGACGCGCCAGTCGCCGTCTCGCACGCTCAGCAAGATCGTCTCGTTCAGAGAATCGCGCAGTCGTCGCATTGTCGGGAGGCAACGTTCGACCAAACCGGTGCGCGCCTTGGCGACCTCCGCCAAGGCGAGCAGGCCGTAGCCGAGACTGTACCGCCCCGTCTCGCTATCGCGCGTCACCAAGCCTCGGTGACACAAGATCGTTAGTAGGCGCAGCGCCGTTGTCGGGTGAAGATTGGTGGTCGCCGCAACATCTGCAAGGCGCAGGGCGAATCCCACACGCTCGAATGCTTCGAGCACGTCGATGGCGCGCTCGAGCACGTTCACGCGATAGGCGGGAGTGCCGCGGCTGCGGCGTGAGGCGGTTGCCGTGCGCTTCGGCGCGATCGCGGCGTGGCTTGCGTTGATTTTCAAGATGTGAAATTCTGTTGCATTGTGTGAAATCAGGATAAAGTCGCGGCGACCGGTCGTCAACGCGCTTCTGGGAGCGATCAGTAAAGACCCGTGTCCGAACTACACGTGAAAACGGCGGTTCTAATCGTCGGCGGTGGTCCCGTCGGCCTGACGCTCGCGCTCGACCTTGCGTGGCGCGGCATCGAGGTCACTGTCGCGGAAATCCGGCCGCCGGGCGAGCCGCCATCGCCGAAATGCAACCACGTCGCCCCACGTTCCATGGAGACGTTTCGCCGATTGGGGTTCGTACGGCGCGTTCGCGACGCGGGCTTGCCGGCGGAATGGCCCAACGATGTGTGCTTCCGCACCTCGTTCACTGGCATCGAATTTGCGCGCATTCCCATTCCCTGTCGGGCCGAGCGCTACACCGCGAAATGGGCGCTGGATTCCGATTGGCCTACGCCCGAGCCGCCGCATCGCATCAATCAGACCTACCTCGAACCGATTCTATTCGAGGAAGTGGCGAGCAGGCGGCGAATCCGTCTGCTGAATCGCGTACGTGTCGACGGCCTACGCCAGGACGAATACGGTGTGGTCGCGACGGCGGTCAATCTCGATGACAATAGCCGCATCGAGATAACCAGCGCCTACCTCGTCGGATGCGACGGCGGACGGTCGACCGTCCGCAAGTGCATCGGCGCAACCTTGTCGGGCAACCCCGACAGCGGGCCCGGCCGCACGTCGGCCCTTTTGCGTGCCCCGGAGCTCCGCACGCTTTGCGGCAAGCCCGCCTGGAGCAGCCACACCGTCAGTCGAACGCAATCGGGCAGTGTCACCGCGATCGATGGCCGTGACCTGTGGCTCGTGCGTTGGCCGATAACGGACGGGGCGGCTGATATCGGGCGTGCGGAACGGGATCGTCGCATTCTCGATATTCTCGGCGTGTCCGACTGCTTTCCGTATCGGATTTTGCACGAGGAGTTCTGGAAGGACTCACGGTTGGTGTGCGATCGCATCAGCGACAGGCGCGTATTCCTCGCGGGCGACGCTGCTCATCTTTGGCCGGCGACCGGAGGTTTCGGCATGAACGCTGGCATCTGCGACGCGGTCGATCTCGCCTGGATGATGGCGGCGGTATTGAAAGGTTGGGCGCCGCCGACGCTGCTCGCCGCCTACGAGGCGGAACGATTGCCCGTGACCAACCAGGTGTCGCGCTTCGTGAAGGGCCATTCAAACGAAAGCCGGGACCGCCGAGCCACGATTCCCGCGGCTATTGCGGATGCGGGGCCTGCTGGAGAAGAGGCGAGGCGCGACTATGGGCGGCTCCTCGTCGAACTGAATAACCGCCAATATTTTGTGGGCGGGCTGAACTTCGGGTACTTTTACGATCGCTCGCCGGTTATCGCCTATGACGGGGCGGAGCAGCCACCTTACACGATGGATCGCTTTACGCCCTCGACGGTGCCCGGCTGCCGTGTGCCGCATTCTTTCCTAAAAGACGGCCAGTCCGTGCTTGACGCGTTGGGTCCCGATTTTTCGCTTCTCCAATGCGACCGGAACGCCGAAGTCGACGGCTTTACGCGCGCAACGGCAAAAATCGGCCTGCCACTGAAGATCGTACCGCTGGACCACACCGAGCAGTATGATCGTCGGCTGATCCTGGTGAGACCTGACGGCCACATCGCTTGGCGCGGCGACGCGGAGCCGGAGGATGTCGAGGCGCTGCTCGATTTGGTGCGGGGCAAGTCAGCTGCGTATCGCGTGGGAAGGCCGCATGTCGGAGAAGGAAAAGAATGGCACTAGAAATTGAGGGCTCCGGCCGAGCGATGACCCGACGTCAAATGTTGGTCGGCGCGAGCTTGGTCGGCATGGCCGCATTCGGAATGTCCGCCTTCGCGGCCGAAATCGACGAAGCGCTGATCGCCGCCGCAAAGAAGGAAGGCCACGGCACTCTTTATTCTGTCGTCGAGCCGACTGTGACCCGGAAGACCATCGCCGCCTTCACTGCCAAATACGGCGTCGAGATTGAAGTCGATCGCTTGATCGCGGGGCCGTTGCTCCAGCGGCTCAGCGCTGAGGAAGAATCCGGCAACATGGTCGCCGACGTTATCATCAGCACTGACAAGTCGATGGTGCAGATGGCGATCGGCAGGAACTGGTTTGCCCCGGTGGCTGACATTCCCAATCGGGTGGCGATCCCGGCCCGCGACCAAGACAAATTCTGGATCAATATTGGCCATATTCCCTATTCGCTGGTGTGGAACACGAACGAGTTCAAGGAAGCGCCGACCGGCTGGCGGAGTCTGCTGGATCCCAAATACAAAGGGCGGCTATTGCTGATCGAGCCGCGGATCGGCGCTGGGCCCGCGCAATGGTACATGCTGATGCAGCAAACGTATGGCGACGAGTTCCTCAGGGGGCTTGGTCTGTCGGCGCAGTTTGTCGCCAGCGTAGTTCCCGGACTCCAGCAGGTTGCTGCCGGCGCCAAAGGCGTTTACGCGCCGGCGGTGCATCTGGTGACCGACAGTCTCCTGGCGAAAGGCGCGCCGATCGCCGAGATTTTCCCGGAGCCGACGGTGGCCACGGAGAATTACATGTCGATCATCGCCAAGGCCCCACACCCAAACGTTGCGCGACTGCTTGCAGGCTATTTCCTTTCTGCGGAGGGCCAAGGATTGCTCAATCCCAACGGTTGGCCGACCCGGCCGAACGTGCCGGGCAGCCGACCGCTGCCGAAACTGGTCGAGATCGATTCGATCGCCGCCCTGGGCAAGGCGAAGGAATACGCGAAGCTTCTGGGCCTTGGCTGAGACGATATCGACCGCAGCGACAGCACCGCCGATCGCGAACCCGGGCGCCGCCGCGCCGAAAGTCACGGTGCGGCAGCTGCACAAGGTCTACGGCCCGCGAGCCGCCGCGCACGTGGCGCTCGCCGGCATCGATCTGACCGTACGACAGGGCGAGTTCCTGGTGCTGCTCGGTCCGTCGGGATGCGGCAAGACGACGTTGCTCCGTTGTATCGCGGGACTGGAGCAGCCCGATCTCGGCGAGATCGAGATCGACGGGGATCCAGTGTTCGCAGCCAAGCGCCGGCTCTACGTCCCGCCGGAGAAGCGCCATCTCTCAATGGTCTTTCAGTCATATGCGTTGTGGCCGCACATGAGGGTCGCGAACAACATCGCCTACCCGCTGCGCAATCGCGGCATCGCGGCGAGCCTTATTGCCGAACGGGTGAACAATGTCCTGCGACTGGTCGGCCTCGAGGCACTGGCGAAGAATTATCCCGGCGAACTGAGCGGGGGCCAACAGCAGCGGGTTGCACTCGCGCGTGCCATCGTCGGCGAACCCGGCCTCATTCTGTTCGACGAACCGCTGTCAAATCTCGATGCCCGGGTGCGCGATCATCTGCGGGTTCAGTTGCTGGCATTGCAGAAGAGTCTCGCCTTTGCCGCGCTCTATGTCACGCACGATCAGGCCGAGGCGATGGCGTTGGCGGATCGCGTGGTCGTGATGAATCAAGGCAATATTGCTCAAATCGGTACGCCGACCGAACTCTATCACCGCCCCAATTCCCGATTTGTCGCCGCTTTTCTTGGCAATCCGAACGAAATCGAGGGCAGTGTGATCGGGATCGAAGGGCCATATCATCGCGTGCGGACACGAATCGGCGACGTCTTCGCGACCGGCGACCGTGCGACGCTACAGACAGGGACGGCGGTGACGATTCTGTTCCGGCCCGAACAATGCGGCCTTGTTGCGGAGGAGCGTGCCGGCCCCAACAGATTCGCGGCGAGGTTGGTGAGGTCGCAGTTCCTCGGTGGCTCTGTCGAGCAGGTGGTCGAGGCCGGCGGCTACTCGTTGATCGTGCGGACAACGTCCGGATGGGCTAACGAGCCCGGAGCGCGGCTTTGGCTCGTGATTCCGCCCGATCATGTCTTTGCGTTCGCTGGCGGAGCGGCGACGTGATTCAATCGTTCGCGGCTCGTGGTACCGTGCGCGCTGGCCTGCACGCCGTGACGCCCGCAATTTGGGCAACCCTCATCCTGCTTGTATCGCTTCTCGCTTACCCGTTGGTCGTTGCCATCGTCGATCTCGCGCGCTCGAGCGCCGGCGCGGCAACCGACATCGATGCCGCCTGGGCCGACGGATCGTTAGTTGCGGTGATGCTCAATACCGCGGGTGTGGTCGTGGCGGCGACCTTGTTTGCGCTGATCGTCGGTCTCGGCTTGGCTTGGGTGAACGAACGCACCGATGCGGGGCTTCCCATTCTCGGCGAACTATTGCCGCTGGCGCCGCTGCTGATGCCGCCGATCGCGGGTGTTATGGGTTGGTGCGTGTTGCTCGACCCCAGCGTTGGCTACATCAACCTGCTCGTTCGCAATGCTCTCATTATCGTCGGCGTCGAACTCTCGAGCGGACCACTGAACATCTACAGCGCGACCGGCCTAGTATCTGTGACCGCGCTCTATCTCGTGCCGTACACGTATCTCGTTGTTTCCGCCGGCCTGCGGCGTCTCGACCCGGGTTTGGAGGAAGCGTCACGCATCGCTGGCGCCGGCCTCGCCCGTACGCTGTTCCGCATTACCTTGCCGTCGATCGCGCCAGCGATCACGGCGGCCGCGCTGCTGTCGGTGATCGGCGGTCTCGGATTGTTTTCGGTTCCGGTGGTTATCGGCACCGGCGCACGCATCGACGTTCTGTCAGTCTACATCTTTCGGCTGATCCAAAATTTTCCACCCCAAACTGGTTTCGCGCTCGTGCTCGCAGCAGGTATGGTCACCGTCGTTCAGGCGGTTCTAATCTTGCAGCGTGTCCTGGTGCCCGGCAGCCGGCATGCCGCTATCGGCGGACGCGGGCAACGCCACTCGCGGATATCGCTCGGCCGCTGGCGCATCGCCGCCCGTCTCATCACGAGCGGCTATCTCGGCGCGACCGCGATTTTGCCGCTGATCGGATTGATCGTTGTCTCGAGCCAGAGCTTTTGGACGCCGCGCATCAACTGGCGCACACTCTCCCTGGAGCAATACCGGTTCGTGCTATTCGAGAACGGCCCCACATCCCAAGCACTGATCAACAGCCTCGTGCTGGCGGTCGTCGCGGCGACCGCGGTGATGTTGATCGCGGGCCTGGTCATGATTCGAACGCGGTTTGCTTCGGGCCTCGCGCGCTACATCGCGAACGTCGTCACCAGTCTCCCCGCGACCGTCCCGCATACGGTGATCGGCCTCGCCATGCTGCTGGCCTTCAGCTTGCCGCCGTTTCGATTATACGGCTCGACTGCAATCCTGCTGCTCGCTTACGTCGTGATCGCCCTGCCCTATGCCGGTCAGACGGCGAGCACCGGCGCCAACGCGATCGGTCGCGAACTGGGCGACGCCTCCCGGGTGTTCGGCGCCGGCAGTACGCGCACGTTCTGGCGCATTCTATTGCCGTTGGCGCTGCCGGCCTTGGTCGCGGGCTGGTCCATCGTGTTCATCCATACCGCGGGAGAGCTAACCGCATCGGCCCTTTTGTCAGGCACGGCCAACCCCGTCGTCGGCCGCATACTCATGGATTTGTGGAACTACGGAAGCTTTCCGCAGGTAGCGGCCCTCGCATTGGTGATGACCGCCATCAATGCCGTATTCATCGGCATTATCCTTGGTGTCGGCCGGCGCATTGCGGCCGGTTGATCAGTTAATCGGACCTTTTCTCGGCTTTGCGGTCGCAGACTCATTTGCCAAAGCGTCACCACAGCGACCGTCTCACAAGCCAGGTCGACCAGAGACCGGAAAATATGGTGCGCGCAAGAGCTCATCGCGTCGAATCCTCCGACCAGCGTCGCGCCATCATGTCGATGGCAGTCAACGAATCCGCTGCGCCGTCACCCGTCCCTTTTTTCAAAATCACCCTCGATTTGGCCCATCTGATTAGTGACGCACGAGAGGCATTAAACGTGCCGCTTCAGCACGGCGGCAAAGGCGTAAAGCGCCGCCGCCATCTCGACCCCGAGGATGCCAGCGGCCCGCGCTGTCTCGACCGCAGAGGCGGTCTTGCGCATTGGTGCGGCCGTCCTCCATGGTGTGCCGGTTTGAGCCGGGCGGCCCGGGCAAAATGCTTTCCGGACCTCTGGCAATGTGGACCCATCTGACCATCGGGGTCGCCTTCAGTCTCTTCGGCGGCACCAGCGATCTGAACGCTCGAATAAAATAAATGCAGCCCTCGCCGCGATCGACCGCGTTAATGCTCAACCAAGACACTTCTTGGCGCGAGGCAGAGATTTAGGCAGCGGCGAAGGCCTGATCGAGATCATCGATGATATCATCGATGTGCTCTATGCCGACAGCGAGGCGGACATAACCATCAGTCACACCCGTCTTCAGCTGATCCTCCGGCGACAGTTGCGAATGCGTAGTCGAAGCAGGATGAATAGCAAGGCTGCGCGTATCGCCGATGTTGGCTACGTGATAATGCATCTTCAGCGCGTTGATGAATCGCTGTCCTGCGTCCCTGCCGCCTTGCAGCTCGAACCCCACTAGTGCGCCGTAACCATTCCGAAGATAGGCATCGGCGCGACGCCGTGCCTCCCCGCTCATCACGCCTGGGAAGATGATTTTCGTTACCTTCGGTTGCTTATGGAGATACGCGGCGACCTTGGCTGCATTGGCGCAATGCTCGCGCATGCGTAGCGGCAGTGTCTCAAGGCCTTGGATGAACATGAAGGCGTTGAAGGGACTCATTGCGGCGCCGATGTCACGCAGCAATGTGACACGCGCCTTGATGATGTAGGCGATCGGGCCCAGGGGCTTGACCGCTTGAGTCCAAATGGCACCGTGATAGCTTGGGTCGGGAGTGTTAAGCATCGGGAAACGGTCGGCGTGCTTCTCCCAATCGAAGTTGCCGCCATCCACCAGGATGCCGCCGATCGATGTACCATGACCGCCGATGTATTTGGTGGTCGAGTGCATGACGATCGCCGCACCGTGGTCCAGCGGCCGGCATAATACCGGGACGGCGGTATTGTCCATGATGAGGGGCACGCCCAGGGATCGTCCGATCTTCGCCACTTCGGCGATCGGAAACACCTCGAGCTTGGGATTGGGTAGAGTTTCGGCGTAATAGCAGCGAGTCCGTGCGTCGGTGGCGCGGCGGAAGTTTTCCGGGTCCGCCGGATCGACGAAACGCGCCTCGATCCCCATCGTTCCGATGGTGTTGGCGAACATGTTCCAGGTGCCGCCGTAAAGATCAGTCGAGGCGACAAAGTTGTCGCCCGCGTGCGCGATGTTCTGGATCGAAAACAGCGTGGCGGCCTGTCCCGAAGATAAGGCAAGCGCCGCGACCCCACCTTCCAGCGCGGCGACGCGCTCTTCGAGAACAGCCTGTGTCGGATTCATAATGCGGGTGTAGATGTTCCCCATTTCCTGCAGTGCGAAGAGCCTGCCCGCATGCCCGGTATCGTTGAACTGGTAGGAGGTGGTCTGGTAGATCGGGACCGCCACAGAATTGGTGGTCGGATCGCTGCGGTAGCCCGCATGCAGGACGACGGTCTCGGCGTGTTTGCTGATCGTTGGCATTGGCATTGACCCCCCATGCTCCTACGATGGATCCCCTAGCGAAGGGTGCGTTCCGCCCCCACACCCATCCTCGATAAATACCTTAACATGGCGCCGCATCCAAACACCACCATAAAATAGGGAGCACTTGAAATGATATACAACCAAGAAGAGAAATAAATGCTTGGCGTGCCGCGCGGATGGTAATATCATTCGGGTGGCATGCGGTTGCGAGACCGGGGGGATCGTTGCATGCATTGTCCCAGATGTGCCGCGGATAATCCGCTTGACCGCCGGTTCTGCGCCGAATGTGGTGCGCCGCTCGCATGGGTTTGCTCCAGTTGCAAGTTTGAGAATCAGCCTTCTGCCAAGTTCTGCGGCGGCTGTGGCGCGCGTCTTGACGCTGCTGTGCGGAGACCAACCGCGCCGGAGAGCTACACGCCGAGGCCGCTGGCCGAACGCATCCTGCAAAGCCGGGCTGCCCTTGAAGGCGAGCGTAAGCAAGTAACAGTGCTGTTCGCCGATCTCCATGGTTCGATGGAACTAATTCAGAGCGGCGACGCCGAGGACGCCCGTCAGGTGCTTGATCCGACCCTCGCCGCGATGATGAATGCGGTGCATCGTTACGAGGGTACCGTCAACAAGGTGCTCGGCGACGGCATCATGGCGCTATTCGGCGCGCCGCTCGCTCACGAAGATCACGCGGTGCGAGCCTGCTACGCGGCGCTCGCTATGCAGAGGGCGATCCGTGATCTATCAGAACATACGCGGCGAGCCTTCGGCGTCGAAGTTCAAATACGCATTGGGATACATTCGGGAGAAGTCGTCGTCCGCACGATCGGCAACGATTTAACCATGGACTACGACGCGATCGGGCCGACTACCCATCTTGCTGCCCGCATGGAACAGCTTGCTCCGCCTGGCGCGATTCGCCTCACGGCTGATGCATTACGGCTGGCGGAAGGGCTCGTGCAAGTTCGCCCGCTCGGACCAATTCCGGTCAAAGGCCTGCCACAGCCGATAGAGATTCATGAGCTGACCGGCGCCGCACAGTTCCGCTCACGTCTGCAGGCGGCCGCCGCAGCTGGCTTCACACGATTCGTCGGCCGCGAGCGCGAGATGGATATACTCAATCAGGCTTTGGCGCACGCCGGCGCCGGAACTGGTCAGGTGATCGCCGTTGTGGGCGAAGCCGGCGTGGGCAAATCGCGACTATACTACGAATTTGCCCATTCGCATCGCACGCGGGATTGGTTGGTGCTTGAGAGCGGCTCCGTGTCGCACGGCAAAGCGACGGCGTATCTGCCAATCGTCGATCTGCTGAAAAGCTATTTTCAGATTGAAGTTGCCGACGACGCACGGCGGATTCGCGAAAAAATAACAGGGAAGGTACTGACACTGGACGAAAGTTTGCGTCCGACGGTGCCGGCGTTTCTCGCGATGCTCGACGTACCCGCGGACGATCCGACCTGGGCCGAGAGCGACCCGGCACAGCGGCGCAAGCGAACACTCGATGCCTGTCGGGCGTTGCTGCTGCGCGAGGCAAGGGTTCAACCAACCATTCTCATCTTCGAAGACCTCCATTGGATGGACACCGAGAGCCTCGCCTTTCTCGACAGCCTGGTCGAGAGTCTGCCCCGCGCGGCGCTGCTCCTCCTGGTAAATTTTCGTCCCGAGTTTCGGGTTAGCTGGAGCGCTAAGAGCTACTACACCCACCTGCGCATTGATCCTCTGCCGCCGCAAGGTGCGGCGGAGCTGTTGCAGGATCGGCTTGGTGACGACCCATCGCTTCAAGGCCTGCGCCAGCTTCTGATCGAGCGCACTGAAGGCAATCCGTTCTTCCTCGAGGAAAGCGCGCGCACGCTGATTGAGAGCGGCGCGCTGGAGGGTAACCGCGGCGGCTACCGTCTCGTCAAGCCGCTGACCGATGTCCGGCTGCCTGTGACGGTTCAGGCGGTGCTGGCCGCCCGGATCGACCGGCTTGTGCCGGAGGACAAACGACTCTTGCAATCGGCTGCAGTTGTAGGCAAGGACTTCTCGCTTGCGCTTCTCAACGAGGTGGCCGATGCGGATGCCGATTCGCTGCATCGGAGTCTTGCCAATCTTCAGGCCGCCGAGTTCATCTACGAAACCCGTCTCTTCCCCGAGCCGGAATACACGTTTAAGCACGCCCTGACTCATGATGTAGCTTACGCGGGCCTGCTTACTGAACGGCGGCAGACATTACACGCCGCCATTGTCGACGCCATCGAGCGACTCAACCCTGATCGCCTGGTCGAACACGTCGACCAGCTGGCATATCACGCCGGCCGTGGCGCAGTCTGGGAGAAGGCTTATGCCTTCGGGTTGCAGGCCGGACGTCGTGCCTCAGAGCGCTCAGCGAACCGCGCAGCGCTTGAGGCGTTCGGGATCGCGATCGACGCGTTGGGCCGACTGCCTGAAACACAGGAGCGCGTTGCCGCCCATATCGATCTGCTGTTCGAGTTGCGCGATGCCCTCTTCGTTGTCAACGACATGTTTTCGATTCTGCCTCATCTCGAGCGTGCCGAGTCGATGGCGCGTCAAATCGGCGACCGCCGACGCCACGTCCTAGCTACTCTCTATTTGTGTGCCTTTTTTTGGCAGCAAGGGCGCACCGAGGAGGCGCTCGAGCGCGGCACGATCGCCCTGGGGCTTGCCGACCAACTCGGCGATACTGACATTTCGGCGATGGCGCGTTATCGGCTTGGCACGATCTACGTCACGCTCGGCAATTTTAACGCGGCCGCGGCAGTGCTCGACGAAGCGCTGGTAAAGCTCGATAACGAACACGGCCGCGCCTTGTTCCGCTTCGGGGGCCTAGTGTTTGCATTTGCAAGCTCATTCTACGCCTGGGCTCTCGCCGAACTTGGAGAATTTACCAAGGCCGAAGAAGTGGCCAGGCGAGGCATGCTTGTCGCGGAACAGGCCCAACAAGCCTACAGCATTTCGGTAGTCAGCTTCGGGCTCGCCTATCCTTATCTCTATCGCGGGCAATGGGACCGCGCGATCCCGGTATTGGAACGCGGCATGGAGCTGGTCGACGTCCACGGAATCGGCGCCACTGTCGCCTGGATCGCGACCAAACTCGGCTATGCCTATGCGTCGCTCGGGCGGGCGGCAGAATCGAGAGCGGTGATGGAGCGTGCCGCCGACCTCGGCGGTGTTGGCCAGACTAACGATGCGGGCCAACACGTATGGGTTGCTGCTGCACTGTTGACAATTGGCGACACCTTGGCCGCCAGCGAACGGCTGGAATTCGCACTCGCTGTCGCGCGCCGCAGCAGTGAGCGCAGTTCCGAAGGCTGGGGAATGAGGCTCAAGGGCGAAATCGAACTGGCGCAAGGTCGGCACGATGCTGCAATAGTCGCGTTTCGCGCCGCGCTCGACATCGCAGTGCCTCTTGGGATGCGTCCGCTCGCATTCCATTGCCATCGCGGCCTAGCGGCGGCGGCACGGATCATTGGTGACGTGGCAATGACAGAGTCGGAAGCGATGGCGGCGTCGGCACTTGGCGCGGAACTGGATATATCCTGAGCCGTGTCTGACCCGATGTGGTGCTCGGTCGCCCGCCGTGACTTGGGGCCCTGGGACCAACGGCGCTGGCAATCATCTGAAATGAAACCGCACACGCCGACGCATGTTGGGTTAAGCGTTATCTGATTGCCAAACTCGCCGTCTCGGTCGTAGCGGTTGCCAGATAGGCATTCTCGAGTCGAAGCGGCAGGTCAGCCTCGCTGGTCCGCGCTTCCAATACGATGGCACCACGCGCGAGTGCGTAAACGCGATCCGCCAGCGCCAGCGCTTTTTCGATCAACTGCTCGACCAGCAATACCGCGGTGCCGGTCTCGCGCAACTGCCGCACAACCTCGAGCACGCGATCGACCAGAACTGGCGACAGGCCGGCGGACGGCTCGTCCAGCATGAGGAGGCGCGGACGCCTGACCAAGCCCTGCGCCACCGCCAGGATCTGCTGTTGACCGCCCGACAGCGCGGCCGCGCGTTCGTGGCGCTTGGCGGCGATTTCGGGGAAGAGTCCGAACATTTCGTCGACGCGCGACGCGCGTTCCCTACGGGGCAGATCGCGGGCCGCAAGCAGGAGATTGTCTTGCACGGCAAGCTGCGTGAATACCCGATGTCCCTCGATGACATGGACGAGGCCCGCTTGCACGGTTTCACGCGCATTCGCGCCAAGGAGATCGCGACCGGCAAAACGCACGCTGCCCGACCGGGGCAACAAACCCGAGACCGCGCGCAACAGCGTGGTCTTACCGGCGCTGTTGGGGCCAAGCAGCGCGACCACTTCGCCCGCCGCAACTGTCAGGTCGACGCCGTGCAGGACTACGATCTTGCCGTAGCCGCTAGAGAGGTTCGCTACCTGCAGCAGCGGTTCATCCGCCGAGATAGGCATAAACCACCTCCCGATGCGTACGGATTTCGGCGGGAGTCCCGGCCGCAAGTTTCCTGCCAAGATTAAGCACGGTAATGTGGTCGCAGATATCGAAGATCAGATCGGGGTGATGCTCCACGACAAGCACGCCGATGCCGGCGCGGGCGATCGCCAGCAACAATGCACCGAGCCGCTTTATTTCTTCCGCAGAGAGCCCGGCCGCCGGCTCGTCGAGCAACAGATAGGCTGGACGCAGCATCAAGGCACGGGCGATCTCAACGAACCGCAGCTCGCTGTGTTGAAGCCGGTCGATGCGGACCGAAGCGAGGCGCTCGAGGCCAACTGCTGACAGGGCCAGCATGGCAGTGTCGCGAAGTACGGCCTCGTCGCGGCGATGGCGTGGAAGGGAGAACAACGATTCGGCAAACGTGCCCTTGCCGTCGATGGTGCCGCCGATCATCACGTTCTGCAGCACCGACGCCGAGCCGACGATGCGCGGGGTCTGGAACGTCCGCGCAATACGCATGTGCGCGCGTTTGTTGTGCGCACGTGCCGGCAATGCCGTGCCGTTGAGCCTGACGATGCCGCGTTGTTGGACGTAAAAGCCGGAAATGACGTTGAGCGTCGTGGTTTTGCCGCTGCCGTTGGGACCGATCAGTCCATGCACCTGACCCGGCCGGATTTCGAGATCGAGACCGTCGATCGCCTGCACGCCGCCAAAACTCAGTGCCACTTGCTCCAGTGTTAGGGAGCCATCGGTCGGCGAACCGAACAGGCGAGGTAAAAGATCGGGCCGCGGGATGATTGCGCGATGGCTATCCAGCGGGCGGCGGCTCTTGAAATCCAGAATCTCGGCAATTCCGCCGGGGATCGCGAGCACGATCACAAGCAGCAGCACCGCATAGAGAAAAGTAGACCACGCCACGAGCGGCGCTGCGAATTCTGGCAGCACCGTCAATAGAATCGTACCTAGTAGCGGCCCGATAATGGAGCTGCGGCCGCCGATCAGTATGGCGATGAAAAAGAGGACCGACAGGTCGAGCGTAAAGGCGTCCGGGGTGATGTAGGATTGCAATGCCGCGAACAGCCCGCCCGCCACCCCCGCCACGGCACCGCTGAACAGGAACACCATCGCCAGCAAGGCGGGTTTGGCGATACCGCTGGCTTCCGCTGCAACCTCTGCGTCGCGGATCGCGGTGAGCGCTCGGCCAAACCGGCTCGACGCGATGTTCGCCGTCGTCCACGTACAGATCGCGGCAAGACCCAGGCAGAAGTAATAAAAGCCCCACTCCGACGAGAACGGTGGCGGAAAGATGGGGCCGGCGACGCCCACGCCGCCGCCGGTCACGCTCTGCCACGCGAGCGCCACTTGAGTGACAATGGTGGCGAAGCCAACCGTCGTGATGGCGAAATAGAAGGTGCGCAACCGCAGTGCCGGCAGGCCGATAACCAAGCCAAAAACAGCGCCAACCGCTGCCGCGACCACCAACGCCAGGTAAGGCGGAAACGGCGGCGTGACATTGCCGGCAACGAGGACGCTCGCCGTATACGCGCCGAGCGTGAGCAGTGCGACCCAACCAATCGCGATCTGGCCGGCGAAGCCAACGACCAGATTGAGGCCAGAGACGAGCACCCAATAGACACAAGCACGCGTCGCAATCACGCCCCAGTAGCCGCCGCCGAAGAGTGGCAGTGCGACGCCGACCACGAACAGCACGAGAAAAGGCAACCCAGCGCTAAGGGCACTCAATGAGCCGAGCGCGATTGCGCGGCTCGGTTGCGATTGTGCGACCGGCGTTTCCATCAAACGCGGCGCTGCAGCGCAGCGCCAGCGAGGCCTTCAGGCCGCACCAGTAGAACGATGATGAAAACGGCGAATACCGCCACGGAGGCGAAGATTCCGCCGACCAGGAAATTCGCCGCTTGTTGAAACAGGCCAAGTAGGAGGCCGGCGACCACTGCACCGCGGTTGTTGCCCACCCCACCCAACGCTACCGGAACGAATCCGTAAAAAGTCAGCAGTGGCGCGTTGCCGAAGAAGGCGAGAAGCATCTCGCCGCCAGCAAAGCCAGCGAGCGCACCGATTGCGCCAGCGAGCGCATAGCTCGTCATGCGTAAACGGCGCTCCGGCAGGCCGAGCGCGCGCGCGGCGTATGTGTCCTCGGCGATCGCCATGAAGGCGTGGCCGATCAGCGTGTGCCGATAGAGCAATTCCAGGCCGACGATCACGACGGCGCAGGCGAGTATCGGCAGCCAGAACTGCTGATCGAACCCGCCACGGGCGAAATCGAGGAGTCGCGGAAAGGGACGGGCGTCCGTGCCCCACTCAATCGCCGTGAACTGCTGGACCATTAGTGCCAGGGCGAGCGTGGAAAGGACGTAGAGATGCTGATCCAGGCTTTTCAGCACCGGCCGCACGGCAACGATCTCGGTGACGATGCCTAGAACAACGCCGCCAAACAGCGCGAGGATGAATCCGGCGATGAGCGGCATGCCCACCTGTGCGATGAACAGCGAGCCGAGCACCCCGCCAAGCATCCCGAGCGCACCGGCCGTAAAGCTGAACACCCGCGAGGCCGAGAACATCACATTATAAGTGATGCCGATCAATGCATAGATGCACCCGATCGCCACTCCCGACAAGACGATCGATTCGAGCATTGGCTCAAGCGTTGTAACCGGGAGCGAGGTTGAATGCGCCGTCCCTGAGTGAATTGGCTTCCACCATCACCACTTCATCGTCCGGGTAGCCGTTGTGCTGCTCGGGCGTGAAACTGATGTCGCCGTAGACGCCGGGGAAGCCCTTGAGCTTGTTGAGATAGCCGACGATCTGGGTCGGCTCGGTGCCGACGGCTTTCATCGCCTCGGTGAGCATCCGCGGACTGTCGTAGCCGAGCGCAATCCACCACAGCAGCGTATCACCCATGTCGATGTTGGCACGCTTTAAACGGTCGAGGAAGGCAACTGTGCGAGCCTGTAGCTTGCCGCCCGCGGCGTAGCAAACCGTGCGGAAATTGTTTGGATACACCTTCGCCCAGTATTCGGGTTTTTCCAACAAAGCCTTGGTCTGTCCGGAGCCGAGCGTGGTTTGGCCGACGATGGGCACGTCCCATCCCATGTCGCCTCGCGTGTTGATGATGCGAGACAGAAAGCCGGCATTCACGCTCCACGGCATAATCGCTTCCGCAGCCGCCGATTGCATGCGCAGGAGCTCGGGCTTGAGATCCGGATTTGCGGCGTCGACATTGCTTTGATAGACGACTTCGGCGCCTTTAGCCTTGAGCATCGGCACATAGGCGTTGACAGAGGCGGTGCCATATCCGGTCGTGTCGCTGATCACCGCAACCTTTTTGGCTTTCAGAACGTCGACGACATAGCGGTTGGCGGCGCCGCCGATCTGGCGATTCGTGGGCGCGTTGCGAAAGCACATGGGATATTTCTGCGGGTCGGTCAGGCTGTCCACCCAGCAAGGATGGATTTGAGGCGTGTTGGTGCGCGCGAGCATCGGCACGACTGCCAACGACTCGCCGGAATTGACTGGGCCAAATACGACGCTCACCTTCTCGCCATGCGCCAGTTCCGCGGCGCCGTTGACGGCTTTGGTCGGGTCGCTTTGGGTGTCGCGCGTGATCAGCTCGATTTGCCGGCCGTTGATACCGCCGGCCTCGTTGATCTCTTTCACCGCCAACTGGATCCCACGATTGATCCCGATGCCCGTGGCTGACGAGGGGCCTGTGAGGGCGGGCAGATAGCCGACGCGGATCGATTCGTTTGCAGCGATCGCAGGTTTGGGTAGGCCGCTGGCGGCGATGACGGCACCGGCGGACGCCAGCGCTTGGCGACGTGTCAATGACATTTCGAATTCCTCCCTGCGGGTCTTCGGTAACTCCCAATTGCTCGCAGAACTTCTTGGTTTTGCGCCCCAATATAGCGCCGGCGGCACGAGGCGAGAAGCGCATCCGCGCGATAGCTCGAACGCGATCGTTTTTTACGGCGATCTCGTGCCAGGGTCTGCATCCGCGTCGCGGGCGGCTGCGCGATCAGCCGCTAGATCGCAGCGCCATTCGGGGACGGTTGATGTAATAAGACGGGATGTGAACTGCGATCCGTTCAAAAGACTGAGACCTTCGCGACATTTCCCACTGGCGCGGATCACCGGGGCCGGTGCAAAGATAAAACCTCATAGTCTGGGAGGAACCGAAGATATGGAACTCGGGCTTGCGGGGAAGACAGCGCTCGTGACGGGCGGGAGCAAGGGAATAGGCCTCGAGACGGCCCGCGTGCTCGCACGCGAGGGTGTAAAAGTTCTGATCTGCGCGCGCCGCGAAGAGGCGCTTGCCGACGCGGCGCGCGACATCATGCAGACCACCCAGGCCAAGATCGAGACGCACCCATTGGATGTAACCAAAGTTGAACAGATCGAAACGATGCCGCGCGTCGTCCGTGAGAAGCTTGGCCGCATCGATATCCTCGTCAACAATGCAGGCACCGGTACCTACAAGCCGTTCCTCGAAGTCACCGACGATGAGCTTGTCGAGGGCATGGCGATCAATTTCTTCGCGCAATTCCGAATCTGCCAGCGAATTGTGCCTATGATGATCGCTCAAGGCAGCGGTCGTATCGTCAACGTGAGCGGCGAGACCGGGATCATGACCTTGAACCCGCCGTTCTTATCCTCCTGCACTGGACCGGCGAAAGCCGCCGAGATCCGATTCACCAAGGTGCTCGCCAGCGAGCTTGCGCCGCACAACATCCGGGTCAACTGCGTGATCCCGGGCTTCATCAACACACCAGAGCGCTTTGCCAAATGGGAGCGGGAGCTGGCAAAACGCCAGCTCAGTGCCGACGATGCAGCCCGCGAGCGATCGCTATGGTCGACTAATCAAGGCGCGCGCGACTTGCGGTGGGGTACGCCGGAGGAGATCGCCAACCTGATCCTCTTTGCGGTCTCGGACGCGGCAAGCTACATCAACGGCGCCAAACTGGTCGCCGACAACGCCATGGATAAGTCGTAACGGTGCCTTAGGCGGCCGTCGCGTCCTTAAGGATCATGGCGGCACCTTTCTCGCCCAACATGAAGTTGCGGATCGCATTCCCAGACGACTGCGGGCATGACCGAGGCATCGACCGCGCGACAGCGAATCGCGCTTACGCACTCGTTCATCGGACGCTGCGTCTACCGAAAACGTAGTGTCCGCTTGTTGTCTTGGGTGGGTCTTGATTCAAGATCGGGATGATAACCGAAGCAAAAAAGAAGCTCGGCTGACGTCGAAGATGCGCAAGTTGCTTAATGCCGCTGCGGGGCGCACCCTCGTCGGATGAACAAGGCTCCGTGAGACCACGCGTTGCGGCGGCGCGATCGCGATGTAGACTGGTTTGCATCACGTCGCGGAGGGTTAATGAAGCTCAGCAGCGGTTTCGTCCTACTTGCTGTCGCGATTGCCACCGCGTTCCTCGCGGCACCACGAACGCGGGCGGAGAACGTGACTGCACGGGTCCAAGCCGCCCTCGCGGCGTGGGTGGCGGAACGGGCGACGCCCGAGAAAATAACCGGCGTTGCCGCGTATATCAGCTTCGGCGATCCGGGCCCGGCGATCGAGGCATTTTCCGGGAAAGTCGGCGCCGATCAACACGATCCCCCGGTGCGCCAGAACACACTCTTCCAGATGGGGAGCACTTCCAAATCATTTACCGTTGCCGTGATCCTGAAGCTGGAGGCCGCCGGTGAACTGTCCCTGGACGACACGATCGGTAAGTGGTTGCCGCAATACCCAGCCTGGAAGGATGTGAGCATCCGGCGCCTCCTCAATATGACAAGCGGCATCCCGAACTACTCCGAGACCGAGACTCTTTCGCGCGAGTGGGTCAAGGAACCGACGCACGATCTGACGGCAGCCGAATTGGTACGGATCGTCTATCCCACGGGTAGGAACGATCTGCCGGCGAGTCACGGCTATTACTACTCAAACACCAACTACGTCCTAGCCGGTATGATCGCCGCTAAGGCTGCTGGTCGGTCCTATCGCGACCTCGTCCATCAGATGGTCATCGATAGGTTCGGGCTGGAGAGCACGTTCTATGAGAGCGGAACCTATCCTACCGCAGTGATGGATCGTCTGGCGCGCGGCTATTTCGATAATCCGGCCTGCGCCGATTATCAGCCGGGCTGCAAGGAGTCGTGGAACCGGCCGCTCATGGGCCGCGACGTCAGTGGCATGAGCACCTCTTGGGCACAGGCGGCAGGAGGCGCGATCGCCAATGCGCGGGATGTCAATCGCTGGATGCGGGCGGTGTTCGGGGGACACGTGGTACCGGCAAGGCAGCAGGCGGAATGGATGGCTCTGGTATCTATAAAGACCGGTGAGCCGATCGCGGACGTGTCGTCCGACAATCCTCGCGGCTTTTCGCTCGGCTTAAGCAAGGCGATTCTCGGACCGCTCGGAGCGCAGTGGTTCTACCAGGGCGAGACTCTCGGTTATCGGACACTGTACGTCTGGTTCGAAAAACAAAACCTGATGATCACCTTGCAAACAAATTCGCAGCCTGCCACCGATGCGGACAAGCTCAATGCGCTCGTTGGCACGCTCTATCACATCGTGGAAGACGAAGCGAAGTAGCGACAAGCTGCAGCTCGTCATAACGAGCCTCGAACGCAAAGGAAGGCACACGTCTTTGGCGGTCGGGGCCATTAAGGAGAGCGTTGGGCACCGCTGGCCACATCAGGTCGCCAAAGATTTATGTTTTATTTCCAATAAGTTATAGCTTGTCTTGCAGGTTCAATGGGGCGCGAATTGCGGGTTGTGGTAGCGATAGTAGGCGATCCAATTCATCCTCGGTCGTGGTGCCTCGGGCGGGAACGTTGGTATCGCCGCTGCTGGTGTTATCCAATGAGCGAAGGTCGTCGCTCTGAACCTCGAGCGGTGGAATGGAGGAATTTCTCGTGAAGATACTCGACGTTTTGCTAGAGCGCGTCAGTCCAACGTTGCTCGTCGAACCCGGACCCACTCGGGAACAGCTTCAAAAAATCCTGGTCGCAGGTGCTTCTGCACCCGATCATGGTCGAATGAAGCCGTGGCGCTTTGTACTCATACAGGGCAATGCCCGCTTACGCTTCGGCGATCTTATGGCGGAATCGCTAGCGCGCCGCGAACCTGGCACGACCGAGGTGAGACTCGAAGCAGAGCGGAAAAAAGCGTTTCGTGCACCCGCCATTATAGGGATCGCAGCCGCTCCGCGTGACAATCCAAAAGTACCAGAGGTTGAGCAGATTTTGGCCGTCGGCGCGGCTGCCCAGAACATTCTGATTGCCAGTCATGCCTTGGGCTTCGGCGGCTTTTGGAGAACGGGATCACTCGCTTACGACCCGGACGTGAAGAGAGCACTGGGGCTGTCAGAAACCGATAGCATCGTAGGCTTTATCTATATCGGGTCAGTCGGACAGCCCGGACGTCCACGTGAGGTTCAAATTGATGAGTTTGTACGTTATTTTTAGATGTTGCCGTGATCCCCCTTAGGTGTTGATTTCCCGCTGCTCGCATTCTTCCGCACGTCGGCCTCGGTCGCCGTCACGGCACCGGGCAGACGCCGAGCTTATTCTCGCCCTGGTGCTCGCCTGGAACGAGGCCGAGCTCGATCTTTGTGAACGCAGGATCGCGGTTCGTCGGGAACGGGGTCGTGCCAGCGGGATAGCAGTTCGACGCCAAGAGGAAGGCGAGGAGATCGGCGTAGGCAGTGGCTGACAGTGTGCCCGGCGCCTTGTAGGGCATATTGACGACGACAATGTCGCGCAGATTGGCGAGCGACCAGCCGTTCTTGTGCGCCGTGGAGATGAAGTCGGTGCCCGCGACCGAGGGCGCGGCAGTGCCCTGGAGATTGGCGCCGTGGCAGGAGACGCATTGAGCAGCGAAAATCTGCGAGCCGGCCTCGGCCTGCTGCTTGGTATAAAGGGCCGGCGCCGCGGGTGAGCTCCCGCCGGGCTTCACGGCATTGGTTGCGATCTCGGTTGGCGCGTCCGCAGTTGGCGCCGCGGCGTGCCGGCCGGCGCAGTTCTTCGCCACGAGGCTCGCGGCGGCCGTGGGCAGAACCGTCATGCCTGGCCGCATGATCACGGCGCTGCCGCCGGGATTCTCGGCGAGCCGCCAGGTCCCTGCGCCCGCGGACAGCGTGACCCAGGCGATCCAGCCGCCGTCGACGCCGTAGGCGGGGGCTGTCGTCGGCTCGGCGCAACCGTCCACCATCGTCGCGCCCTGGGGTACGCCGAGCACGGTGTTGGCGAGCGCGCCCTCCAAGCCGCCAAGCGCGCCGAACTCAGTCGGGCGACCGCGTGCAACTTCGAGATAGGTGAGCGCCCGCGACGCCGCGAGGCTGAAGCTGTCGAGGTCATGGGCGTGGTTGGCATCGAGGAGATGCGCCACCGCGGCCTGCATATTGGCCTCGGCGCCCTGGAGCGCCACCGCCCAAACCGGCGTTTCGGCCCGGTCGAGCAGGGCATCGGTATGGCCGACGGCGCCGGAGGCGTCGCCCGGATTGCCATCGGCGGCGACATATTCACGGCCGTGTGTGCCTTCGAGCGCGTTGATCGCCCGCTGACTCGCCCGGTAATAGACATGGCGGTCGGTCGCGTAGCCGTTGCTGACCGTCACAATCTCGCCGATCGCCGCCTCAAGATCGGTGAGCGCGGCGCGCGCCGCGCCGTGATCGTCCATCGCGGCCGCAGGCCCCGGCATCACCCACGAGATGACGCACGCCAACGCGAAAAAGAAAGCCGGCCCGGAAATCCGGGCCGGCCACCATCCATTCCTAACCGCCACACCCATCGGGAGCTTCGTCCGTCCGCTGATTACTGGCCGAGCGTGAAGGCCACGATCCGCGGCGCTGGGCCGGACGAGCTCGACGAGCTCGGCAGCTCGGGAATCGAGGCATTGCCGGCTGGACCGGCGCCGACAACGATGTACTCCTTGCCGTTCACCTCATAGGCCTCGGTCGGCGCTGTGATGAATGCGCCGGTGTCATAGCTCCACAGGATGTTACCGGTCCGGGTATCGAAGGCGTGCTCCTCACCACCGAGCGTCCCAGAGAAGGTCAGGCCCGAGGCCGTGGCGAGCGCGCCGCCGTAATCGGGCAAGTCGAAGTGATGACGCCAGTTGAAGATGCCGTCGGACACGTCGACGCTGTTCATCTGTCCGGTCTGCGGGCCGACCAGCTTCGGGAACGCGCCGCCCAGGTAGAACTGCCCCGCGACGTAGACGACATCCTTGGTCGCAGTCCAGAACCCGCATTCGTTCTGGCTCGGGATCAAGAGGGAATTGGTCGCCGGGTCATAGGAGCCACCCTCGAACTCGACACCGCCCAACGTGTTCGGGCAAGCGAAGTTGCCGGTGATGGTCGGCTCAGTGTCGGTTCCCTTCTGAAAGCTGACGACGGTGTGATCGACCAGCTTGCCGTTCGTGGCATCGAGAATCCACAAATTGCCGCCCTTGTCCCCGGCCGCGACCAGCTTGCGATCCTGGTTGTCGACCTTGCCGATGAACAGGATCGGCTGCATCGGCGGATCCCAGTCGTGCGTGTCGTGCGGGATGAACTGGTAATACCATTTCAGCTTCGGCTGGGGACCGGAGATGTCGAGCGCGACCATCGAGTTCGAATAAAGGTTGTCGCCGCGACGCTGGCTGGTGTTGAAGTCGGGGCCGGGATTACCGAGATCGAGATACATGGTTTGGGTCGCGGTATCGATGGTGACACCAGTCCAGGCCGAGGCGCCGCCGCGCTTCCAGGAATCGCCGCTCCAGCTATCGTGTCCGGGCTGACCGGGGCCGGGAACCGTCTCCCAGCGCCAGATGACGTGACCGTCTTTCGGATCGAAGGCCGCGATGTTGCCGATACCGCCCCAGTCGCCGTTGGAGACGCCGACGAACAGCACGGGGTTACCCGTCCGGGGGTCGAAATACGGAACCGGCGCCATCGAGTAGAAGGAATTGGCGGTATCGTCGACGGTGACCTTGTCCCAGACCTTCTTGCCGGTCGCGGCATCGAAGGCAATGAGATGGCCGTCGAGCGTGCCGAGATAGACATTGCCGTCGACCAGGCCGATGCCCCGATTGGCGGCAAACGAAATGACGTGCGGATTATCCGTGAAGGACCATTTCACCTTTCCGGTGGCAGCATCGAGCGCATAAAGGTGATCGTGTGCCGTCGTCACGTACATGGTGCCGTCATAGACGATCGGCGACACCTCGATCGGCCCGGTATCGTCGGGACTGAATCTCCAGGCGACGTGCAGCGAGCCGACATTGCCGGGGTTGATTTGCGTCGCGTCGGTATAGTGGTTGCCGGTATAGCTCTTCGCCGGCAGGATCCAGTTCGCTGTATCGGTCGCGGCGTTGGTGAAGTCTGTGGCGCTCGGCGTGTCTTGCGCCCAGGCGGCGCCAGTGCCGAAGAAGATCATTGCGGAGATGCCAAGAGTGGCTGGTGCCGGCCACACCGCGCCGGCTCTGAGTTGCTGGCAGAATGTCATCGTTTATCCTCCTCTGGTTTTGGGTTTTCTTCCCGCGGGAGTTCGGGGTTCGCTCCTTTCGTTGCTACTCGCGGGATGGATTGCCCGAGTTTCTTACCATCATGGATCACTATGTCAGCATCGCCCGACCCTGCCTAGGCTGGCGTGGAAAAAGCAGCGATGGGCG
This sequence comes from Alphaproteobacteria bacterium, assembly GCA_030041335.1. Classification (GTDB taxonomy): domain Bacteria; phylum Pseudomonadota; class Alphaproteobacteria; order ATCC43930; family CGMCC-115725; genus JAATGI01. The sequence continues at coordinate 47,591 of JASHOB010000042.1, forward strand.
GTAGCACGGGTCACGCGCGTTGCTACAATCGGTTCCTTCGAACGAGAGTCGAGGAGTCTATTGGCCTTGCAGTTGGAATCCGGACGCAACGACGTGGTTCATCTCGTTCGGCCCAATGCAGCCGCCAATGCACCAGGCGAATGGTGCTGGATCAGCAACGTGCCGCTGTCGATCAAATGAACCACAATCTCCCGGCCATCGGATAGCGCCTCAGCTTCCCAATAATCGCCGACGCGGCTCAAGCCATGGATGTCCCTCAGACCGTCTCGACGGAGCATGGCGCCCGCCCAGCTTGCACGCTCGAAACTCGGCGCCGCGCTTCCATTTAGCGCCGGTGGCAATTGAAGGAGTGTCTCAGCGTTGCCAATGGTATCGACGTTGCCGTTCGCCATCTCGGTGGCCATTGCCGGAGCAAGTGTCACGGTCGTCGCCGCCATCGGCATTGCGAGCCAGGTAAGCCGCTCCATGCTGGCCTCCTTGTCCTCCCTCTTACCCGACATGGGCAACGGCCCAGCGCGCCGAAGTGTGTCGCTGGATTAAATCTCGGTCATCATTGCCGCCGAAAATCCGTACACGGTGTAGGCACGCTTTATGCTATTTGCTCGCCGACTTGATATCGGGGCATCCACCTTCGTCCATCGGCCGGAACGCCTTGTCGCCGGGAATGGTCGCGACGAGTTTGACCAGATCATCCGGGCCTTTCGACTCCTCTGGCGTTTTCACCTGCACCAGGAATACCGAGTGCACCATGCGGCCATCAGGACGAAGCTTGCCGTCCTTGGTGAAGGCGTCGTCGATCTTATGCGCGCGCATCCACGGGAAGATTTTGGACGGATCGTCCGACTTGGTCGCTTGCGCCGCCAAGAGATAGGTGTGAACTGCGGAATAGAGCCCGACCATAAGATAGGGAGCGAGCGTATGTTGGCGCTTCTGGAATTCGGTCGAGAACCATTGCGACTGCGGCGGATTGGCACCCGGATACCAGGGCAAGGTCATCATCGCGCCTTGCAGCGTTGCGAGGCCGCCCGAACTGTCGATAAATGGTACGTCGAGACTCAGGGGCACGATCTTCACCCCCGACGCGATCAGCCCGAAATCCTTCGCCGCTTTGATGGCGTTGGTGGTGTCGCCGCCGGCGTTGGCAAGCGCCAGTACGGTGGCGCCCGAGGACTGCGCCTGAAGGATGAACGACGACATGTCCGACGCGCCGAAGGGGTGAAAAACGATGCCCAGCACCTGTCCACCCGCTTGCTTCACCGCCGCTGCGGTGGAGTTGGCAAGGAGATGGCCGTAATTGTAATCGGCACCGAGAATGAACCATTTCTTGCCGAGATAGGGTACGGCCTCGCCGATCGCCTTGCCCATCTCGTAGGTGTCGTAGGTCCATTGCGCGCTGTACGGGGCGCAGTCTTTGCCGGTGAGGTCGGCGGAGCCGGCCTCGCTGTAGAGCACCGCTTTGTGGCGCTGCTTTGCGACGTTCTGCACGCCGAGGGCGACCGCGGAGTTGACGACGTCGAGGATCACATCGACATTTTCGCGATCGTACCAGCGCTCGGCGATGGCGACGCCAATATCGGGCTTGTCCTGGTGGTCACCATGCACCACTACAATTGGCACACCATCAATCTTGCCGTGGAATTGATCGACCGCGATCTGAGTCGCGATGATCGGCCCCTGGCAATTGCCGGTGCAATATTGCCCGGAAAAATCGTCAAGAATACCGAGCTTGATCATGTTGTCGGAAAATTGCGCCTGCGCACTCGCGGCGGCCGTCATCGCGACGGCAGCCGCCATCATTCCCAGGTGCAGCTTCATCGAAACGGACTCCTTCCAAAGCGGGTTCCTGGGCGGCACGCGCCCAACCCCAAAGGTCAACCTGCATTCCCGCAGCCCACGGCCGATCGAACGCCAAGTTTGGCTCAGCTCGCGGGATGCACCTCGTGCCACTGGTCGTGAACGTCGGGGATGGTGGCGAAGGTCTTGTTGTAGAGCACGCCGTTCTTGTCCTTCACGACCGTCCGAACATAAATGTTCTGCACCGGGTCCCGGGTCTTCGGGTCGATCGACATCGGCCCGCGCGGCGTGTCGAACGACCAACCCTTGATCGACGCCATGGCCTTGTCGCCGTCACGCGCGCCGCCGGTCGCCTTCAGCATGTGATAAATCAACTGCATGCCGACATAGGCATCGGTGGTGACGAAATCGCGGCGGATGCTCGGATATATCTTCGCCAGCGCAGCGATAAACGTCTTGTTCTGCGGATTGTCGAGATAGGTGTCGTAGTTGCTCGATGAGATAATGCCAAGCGCGGCGTCTCCAGCGGCGTCGAGCTGATTCTCGGCGGTAATACCGCCCGCGTCATAGAGCGTAATGCCGGCCTTCTTGAAGCCTTGCTGCACATATTGCTTCGTAAACTGGAGCGACATCGGCCCGCCCGGCATGAACGGCAGAACGCAGGTCGGATGCGAATCCCGGATGCGCTGCATGTAGGCGGCAAAATCGGTGGTGCCGAGCGGCACCTTGATCACCGTGCCGATCTTGCCGCCGTGCTTGCCGAGACCGTAGCTGAAGGCTTTGACCGTGTCCGCGCCGGGCGCGTAATCGGCGATGATCACGGTGGCGTTCTTGCAACCGTGCTCCGCCGCGTATTCGGCGATCGGCACGTCGGGCTGCCAGATGGTGAAGCCCGCAAGCACGTAATAGGGCGATTTGTCCACAATGAATGAGGTGGCGCCGTTGAAGATCACGTATGGAATCTTGGCTTCCGTGATCAGGTCGGCGACCGACAGCGCCTCGGGCGTGAACTCGCCGCCGCCCGCGACCGCGGCGTTGTCGCGGGTGATGAAGCCATCGACGATCTGCTTGGTGCGTGCGTAGTCGGTGCCCGGCGCATCCCGCAGGATCAGGTTGATCTTCGGATTGCCGTCCTTGCCGTCATGCTGTTGCATATAAAGGTCGATTTCGCGCTTGTAGTCCTGGCCCCATTCGGCATAGGCGCCGGAAAAGGCGGCGACGATGCCGACGGTCGGCTCCTCGGCGAAAACCGATGGGGCGACGAAAACGCCGGCGAAGGCGACGGCGCAGGCGGTGGCGAATAAATTTCGTTTCATCGTACCCTCCCTTATCATTTTTTGGGGATGAACCGGTCGCTTCAAGGGCTGAGCCCTCGACAGTGGGGTATGGGCCCAAAAGGGCGTGCCCAACCCCGGCTTGCTAGCGAGTAACCACTAGTGAAACAGTATCGACCGGTGGGACGAACTCCAAATTAAAGAAATGTCATATATTTCGCGAACGATCATTGGACGAGTTAAAGTCAAAGTCACGGTGTTTCGCCTCATAATGCGGTGCTCCGACGCAGAGTATGAGCCGCCGACACGCGCCGGAAGATCGAAGGCTTGCTACCCGTCCCCCAATTGAAGCCGCCGGTGCGGAGAGAACTCTCGCAGTGCAGCAGCATTGACCAGTCAGGCAAAACCAAATCTGATTGGCTTCACTTGAAATGAGGTCACGCTTTTTTCAGCACGTTATCGTGGCGGACCGATCAGGGCCAAGAATAGTCGCCGCTGCAACTTCCGGCACTGGCAGTTCCTCCCGGATTCGCGGGCGTCGGCGTCCTTTTTTGTGCATCGCCCAAACAAGATCTTGTACATGTCGCCATCGGGCGGGCGACGACGCGAAAGGGGGCGAGAGCTGCTTACGACGTTTTGACCTGCGTCGGGAACCCGCTAATCGTTTTGCTCACGAGCATGGCGGATTCTATCGCTGATTCGAAGCATCCTCCGCTGAAACGGGTTTGCGTCCAGTCGCCGACGACGTACAGATTAGAAAACCCGGCCACTTCGGCCGACGAAAATCGGCTCGCAACATTTCCTCCCGCGGGCGTTTGAACGTAAAGATCGGAAAAATCATAGTTCGCCAGATCGTAGCGGTCGACGATCTGCGACGATTGATATTGCGGCCAAAGCGTTTGGAGTGACTGCGCCATCCATTGATTCGCACAATTGATCGCAAGCTGTAGCATCGCGTTCGGCGTGGGGGGTGTCGAACCAACATCCATGCAGCCGCAGAAGTAGCCGAGGGTTTGAGGAGCGTTAGGGCCGCTCCACGATTCCCGCGGCAAGAGTTGCGACATGTCCCCCCAGGAATCATAAGGCTCCGCGAAAGCGGTCATGACGGTCGGGCCGAGATACCAGCCGAGCCCGCTCAGTGTTGGCTCAAGCCAAAGCTGCAGCGACTGAGTCGCGACGGATCGGCTGCCGTTCAGCGCCGTCATCCACGCGGAGCTTCCTTGAACAAAGGAGGGCTGCATATGCATGATTGCAGCCGGCGGAAGGGCGAGAATCACAATATCAAAATCCTTCCCCGCGGTCAGCGTCAGGGTTCCCACCGAAATTGTGCAAGAGCTTAATTCAAAGTTAGCCCCCTTGATCACGTTGCCGTCCTTGAGCTGGGACCAATCCGGCTGGTTCGGCCAACATGCGAGACCGTTAACTTCGACCAGGGGATCGTACGGGCCGCCGTCAGCGGTCTGCGCCTGGATCGATAGCTCGATCGCCGCGATACCTCCGCTATTTCCCGCAAGGAGATTGGTCACGCGCGAAAAGAACTGGATCGACATTGATTTCCGGGCCTGTAAAACCTGATAGAATGGTGTGAACACGGTGTCGCCCATGGCCGCTGCCATTTTCCAGACCGGTGCGTCCCGATAGCCGAATGCCGCCTCCATCGCAAAGCGCAGCGTCACGCCGGCTGCGATGGACCCATTGGCAATGCTTTCCGCATCGCCGCCGGGGAAGGCAAACGTGAGATCATAGATCGCCCTGATTGGCGCTGATTCGAGAGCTTCATCAGATGCGTAGCAGCTGGAGAGCCATGCCCGGAAGTCCTGGTCGTTGAGAGCGTCGTAGCCGGCCTCCCCGCGGCCAAATACGTCGCGCAAGAAGCCGTACGCCATCGCCAGTCCCAGGTTTGCCAGGATCAGAAGGCGATCGGTCTTCTGTGCCATTGCGAGCGGCCGTGGAGCATAAGCGGGCAAGATCGCCTTTGTGCGACGACTTCCAAGAGCCAACTGCAATTGTAGATTGGCCGTCTTCACTCTCGCCAGCTGTTCAAAATGATCTTCGGTCGGACTGGCGACAGCCTCGCGGATCGCGTCAACCGCATCTCCGCCCTTCCTGACGAGTTTTCCGACACCGACGGTGTTTTCGACCCAATCGGCGAGTCTCAAGATCAAGCCCCGAGGTCCCACCATCGGCGCAGATGAGGCAGCGGCAAGATCAGCTACGGTTTGGTCCCCGGGCTCGCCGGGCCATTGCGGCAAGTTGGCGAAATTCCAGGGTGCCCAACTGCCTCCCGGACCGTCCGTCTCCATGAGCGTGAACTGCCGTTGGGGGAGGAAAGCATCGCGCCAGGTCTGGATCGGACTGGTGGGCGGCGGCTGCCATTCGTCATAGCACGTGCGAATCGTCGCGAACGCGTTCTGGTAGCACCCGAGCAACATATGCAGGCCGTGCTCTTCGATCCGGTCGTGGTGCTCGGCGGCGCGGCCGCTCGCGCATTTGCCCCCCAGCCGCCAACCCTGCGCGTAGAGGGTCACTTGGTATCGGTCTTGCTGTTCAGGCGCAGTCAACCAGAACGCTGCGGCGACGCCTGCCGGACCGCCACCGAGAATGACGATTTTCGTCGGAGCGGGTTGGGTTCCCTGTCCGTTAGTCATTTTCGCCTCTCTATCCTGCGCTCAACCAGAGAGCTGAAACGTCGAAATAGGACCCGCTACGAAGTAACGACAATCTCGGAACCGGAAAGGGCTTCAAAATCGAAAGTCGCCCACGCGGCAAACGTGACCGGCAACGTGGTCGAGGCGCCCCCTGGAGCGACGCCGAGCAAATCATTCACGATCCCGTGACTTTCGCAGGTCGTGATTTTCACTACAAATCGGTCCCATATCGGTCCTCCGCCAGCGAAGCTTGTCACTTTGATCGGCGAGTTCACGATGGCTTGGTAGCATGCCTCATCCGGCACGTCGGACGCGCGAAACTGCTTCAAGACAATGCAGTCGATCGTCGGCTGCAGGCGAAGCGCCCGAAGGACCTCTGCACCCAGTCCGCCCAGCAGACCGGTGATCAACCCTTCCGCGGCTTGTGCCGCGCTTGGCCAGACCGACGTGGGTGGACCGGCCGACTGCGTTTGCGCCGCGCAATAGAGAACGTCGTGTTCGCCTTGGGTATTCGTCGACAACGTGCGAAAGAAGGTCGTTTTGCAGGAAAAATCGGTTACGCCGGGCGCATCGCCGGCGACGCGGATTTTGGCACCGACTTTTGGCCAGCCCCAGACCTCTCGACCCGTGACCATGCCGATAGTGTAGTCAATGAAAACGTAGGGGGCCCAAAATACCAGTCGCGGCAGGAGCTCCCCCGAACGGTACTCCAGGAGAGGGGCCCAAATTGCGGCTTCGCGGCCCGGCAGCCAACCGACGACGTCGGCTCCGGATGTGCACCGCGCGATATCCATGAAGCTGAACACGGCGACGGGCAGTGGCACTTGATAGCGAACCGACCCGGCCGCTGCCGGAGTGAGGAGCGTATCGACCAGATTCTGCAATGCCTGCGTGCTGGCTTCGACACAAAAGACATGTGCTTTCGCGTCGGTGAACACCCCCGGCGGTGCAAGAGAGGCGGCGCCGTGACGGAGCCACGAGATGAACGGCGCGCTCACGTTCCGGGCCCTTCCGAGGGCCGACGCCGAAGGAAATCATATCCCACGATCACGGCCGGCTCGCCGCAAATCGCGCGCGACGCCGCCGCGCCAGACATGACTGCTCCTTCGATGGTGGTTGTGTTGAAGCCGTGGCGAGTGCCCTCGCCAGCAAGAAACAGATTGTCGAAGCCCGTCTCATTCGGATACAGCCGGTATTGGGTGGTTCGCGCTGCAGAGAGCGTGCAACACTCGGTCGGATCGATGTTTGCCCGCCAGAATTGCGCGTCAAATCGAGCTTCGCCTGTGACGGACGTCGGCGCGTGAAGCACGCTCCAATCGAAGACGTCGCCAGAACTCGCCCGCGGCCACATCGCGTATGACGATTTGTTCAACCATTCGATCGCCGCCTGGCGGATCTCCTGGCTCGCGGTCGCCGGGACGCTCGTATCCGAAGATGGCTGGCGATACAGAGTCGTTTTGTAGGTGCCGGTCAGATAGTGCAGCGACAGCGGCGCCGGCGGTGGCCACGGCTCGAAAGCAAGGACTTGGGTCATATCCGCCCAGATGTCGAGGTATTCCGGGCCTGCGACAGTCGCCGCCTTTGCCGTGGTCCATCCCAGCCCGGCGGCGCTCCGATCGCACCAGAGTTGGACTCCTTGCGAAGGAACGATGCCGACGTTGGTGACGTAATCACGAAAGGGCTCGCTTGCCTCGATCAATTGGGCGCACATGCTTTGGTCCTCATCGTTCAGAGGCTTATATGCGCCGAGCGAAATCGCGAGTATCACCCGGTCGAAATCTAGTCCGCGTTCCAGCGTTTCGGTTCGGACCGCTGGCCATTGGCACCAGTGGCTCTCGAAATTCACTCGTGCGTCACGCATCTTGTCGCCGTCGCGGAGCTGATCCCAGAGCGGTTCGGCGGGCCAAACCGTTAAGCCGTCGAGCGGGCATGTGGGCATGTAGTCGCCGGCGATGGTATCGGCTTGCACATCGAGCCGGATCGTCTGCACACTTTTCTTGTCGGCCGATAACTCGATACTGGTTACTTTACGAAAGAACCTAAAGCTGACGCTGCCGAGGAGATGTTCGTAAATTGGCGCGATAACGGCCTCTCCCATACCCGCTTGAAGCTCCCACATCATCGAGCCTTTGTAGGTGCCTACTAGGCGCATGATCACGCCTAGCGCGGCACCCGCGGCGTACGATGGACTTGCGACGTCGCCATCCTCATATTGGAACAACGTGTCGTAAACCGTCCGCACGACGCTTGAGGTCGCGACGACCTTCGTATTGGCACCGTGGCTACAGAGCCATTCACGAAAGTCACGGTCGTCGATCGACTCAAGTGGGCGATCGGGCAGCACGAGATCTTCGGTGATCCCCTTAACCACGGCCCAAAAGACCTCAAGGACGTCGTGCAGCATGGTCTGCCCGCCCGCAGCTAAGTTTGCATCGCGCGCTTCGCCCAAGAGATCAACGAGGTGCCGTAAGTCGCGCTCGTTTTGTCCGAAGAGACTGGATCCGAGGGATCGCAAATGCTCGCGCGCGGCCGCGAGCGCCGACCCGACCTTCGACTTGTTTCGTCCAAAGAGACAGAAACCGACGGATCGCAAATGCTCGCGCACGGCGCCGAGCACCGACCCGAGCTTTGGTGATCCTGCGACTTGTGGAGCTTCGGTTGGCGCTCCCTGCTCCGGTTCCGCGACGAACTCGAGGAGCCAGCCGATGACCGTCTCTATGATCTGACCCCATGTCGGCAGCAACGTCCCGTCTCCGGGGACACCGTCATTGGCGGGCCATGTGAGTGGCCAATATCGCCACTTGCCATCGTTACCGAGGACACCGACCGGCGTGTAGCGCTGGGGCTTGACCGCGTCTTGCCACGTGGCCAGTTTCGAACCCGGCCCCGCGCCACGCGCGTCGTAGACTTCTCGAAGCATTTGGAAAACGTTTTCGTAGCAGCCGAACCAGACATGGAGCCCATGCTCTAGATTGCGCGGGATACATTCTGAATCGTGGCGGCGGACCTCTCGCCCGCTCGCCGCCTTGCCGCCAAGCCGCCAGCCCAGCTGGTAAACGACGACTTCATATTGGTCGCGCAACGTTTGGGTCTTACTGAGTTGGTAGGCGGCGCTCAGGCCGGCCATGCCCCCACCCAGAATCGCGACTTTGATCTTCGCCAAGCCTGCGTCCCCCCTCTCTCGGCCCTACCCGCCGCCGTTGAATATGGCCGGAACCCATGCGCCCGCCTCGTGGCCCCAGGGCCGCGCGCCCAAGTTCCTCATCAACCTCAACCCCCGCTCTTGTTGCGTCGCGCGGGCTTGCCCCTCTGCGAGCGTCGCAACGAGTCCGAGGTGGCAAAATGCCTCATCGAGCGGCATCGCGAGTCGTTCGGCCCATTCGAGCCCGCGGCGGCAAAAGCTGGCGGCGCGGCTTGTGCGCCCTTCGAGCAGCGCGCGCCGCGCCTCCAGCCAGTGCGCACGCGGCTGGCAGATCCGGGTTCCGGAGGCGTAGGCGCGCACAGCGCGACACGCCTCTTGGGTTCGCATGCCCAGGTCTTCTCTGCGTTCGCCGCGGGCAAGCGCCCGCTCCAGCAGCGCGAGATAGGTTTCCGCCACGGCGCCCACACTGATCCACGCGATGCCCATCGTGCAGGCGGCTTGCTGCATGTTCCGAAGCGCCACGTCGGCGCTGCGTTCGGCCCCTTCGAGATCGCCAGCCTGAAGGCTCGCCGCCGCGACCAAACCTTCGCATTGCAGCTGCTCCGCGCGATGCAAGTTTGGATCCCGCGCGATTTCAAGGCGACGAAGCGCAGGTTGAGGCGAACGCCCCTCAATCAGGTCGAGTGTACTGAGCCCGGCGAGGGTCCAGGCGCGTACGGAGGGATTGTCCACCGCCTCGGCGTCAGGGCCAAACGAGTCGAAAGTCGACCGCGCGAGCGCGAAGTCGCCTGTCCCTATCGCAACATAGGCGCTCACGCAAAGGCAGGACTGAAGGCGAAACCGATCGCCCAGTCGGCCGAAGATCGTGGCGCCTTCGGCGAGATGCAATCGTGCCGCGGACCAGTCGCCGGCCGGTTGCGAGTAGACGCCGGCAAAAAGCTGAGCAAAAGCCTGGTCGCGTAACTCGCCGGCATTCTTCGCAGTTTCGATCGAGCGGCGACGATAGTATCTGGCGAGAAAGTGGAGCCGGGCAATTCCGAGACCGATCGCCAAGGCGCCGTAGCTTTCGATCGTCTCCCCCACAGAACCGATGCGTTCAGCCTGATTGAGCGCGGCGAGCACATCATATGCCAATTCGAGGGAATTACTCATGAAATACGCGTGCTCGGCGAGACGAGTGTTGAGATGTGCCGACAATTTCTTTCGCGCGCGTACTTCCGCATCGTGTGGTCTCCGAACGAAGCCCAGCCGGTGCGAAGCTTGCTGCGCGACCTGCGCCATCACCGAAAGTCCCATCGCCATCGAGGACGCTGGCCGTCTGACGCCGTTGAGACGCAGACAGTCGTTGAATTGCCTGCCCGCTTCGGGAAACCGCGCAAGTTCGTGGAGCGCCTCGCCCCGAACGAGCGCCATTTCCGCGCGCTGCGCATTGGCCAACGCCAGATGTGCCTGTGCCGCCAGCCGCTCCGCGCGTTCGACGTGCATCAGCGCGTCGTCGTTCGCGTGGCGGCGAAGCGAAAGACGAGCCGCCAGCATTCGAAACGCGATCGCCCTCTCGGTTTCGCCGGCATGTTCGCAATGATGCGCGAGCTCCGCGTAATATGGCTCCGGTGCGTTCGCGTGGCGGCGCTCGATGAGGTCGACAAGCCGCCGGTGGAGCGGGCGGCGCTGCGCGTAGCTCAGCAGGTCGTAGGTCGCTTCTTGGATGATCAGGTGGCGAAACGCGTGGGTCCGGCCCCCTTCGCCAGAAATCGGCGCCAGTATGCCGGCTCGCTCAAGACGGCTAATGCTTTCGTCGAGGGTTTCTGCCTCAATTGGAAAGGGGTAAGTAGCCAACAGTACTTCAAACTCGAACGTCCGGCCGATCACGCTCGCGACTTTTGCCACCAATTGATCCGTCTGACTCAACTTGTCGATGCGATCGACCACGACGTCGCTGAGCCTGGAAGGCACCGCCGCGGCGGCAAGGTCCGGTGTGACGACACGACATCTGCCATCTACCGTCTCGATCAACTCGCGCTCCCTGAGGGCCAACGCGAGCTGCTCGACGTGGATCGGCAGGCCTTCCGACTGCCCGTGCACGAACTCGGTGAGACGCCGTGGAATCGACGGCGCGCCGAGGAGGTCGGACAGCATCTGCGCCGTGGCCCTGGCGTCGATCCGCCGCACTTCGATCTGTCGCACGGCACGGTCCATGACCTGGGCCGCATAGGGAGCGGTGGCGGCATCTCGCGGCCGCGACGTCGCGACGATCAGCATCTGAGGCAGCCGGCGGGACAACGTGATGAGGAGCTCGGCCGAAAGCGCGTCGATCCAATGAAGATCGTCGATCAGAATGACGACAGGCCGCTCGCTCGCCCGCATCGCCGCGAGCGTTACCACGATGTCCTCGATACCCGTCTTTCGCGCGGCGCCCTTGATCTGCGCCGCGAGCTCGGAAATTTCTACACCGAGCGGAACGATATCTTCGATTAACGCCGCCTTCTGGGCAAGATCGGCCTCGCGCAGGGCATCGCCGAGCCGTTTCCTCATGGACGACGTGCTTGATGCGCTTCCTTCTCCCGGATCCTGGAGCAGCTGCCGAACCACTGACCGGAACGAATAATAGGCCGTTGCGCGCTCGATCACATGTGTGCTGGTCTCGATCATGCAGAAGCCGCTGGCGCGGGCGTCGCGACCAGTCTCCTGAAGCAGTCGCGATTTGCCGGCGCCTGGCTCGCCCTCGAGAACCACGAGGCCACCGTCGCCACGGCCAACGCGCTCGAGGCGATCGCGGAGTTCCGCAAGTTCCGCGTCCCTACCGAACAATCGGCCGCGCCGAGTTGCAGGGAAACTAGGCTGTGGTTGGCTGTCGATCAAACGATGAACCGTTAGCGGCTGTGCGCGTCCTCTGACGATCAGTTCTTCGGCCGCCGAAAACACAAACAGCGCCGCTGTCGCGCCCGCTGTTTCAGCGTCGCACAAGACCTCGCCATTCGCTGCCTGCATCAGCCTGGCGCCATAGTTGAGCACGGGTCCGTCGAGAAGGTATTCGCGCCGGATAGCGTTGCCGACGACGCCGCAGAAAACCCGCCCGGTGGCGACGCCAATCGCGCACGGGATGTTCAGAGCCAATAATTTATCGCGAACGCGCTTGGCGATACCCGCGGCCCGGGACGCGTTGCTCTCCAGCCCAAAGGGCGGAAGTCCACAGACAACGACTGCAACGACGCCTTTTTCGCCGGCAATCACGCTGAATATCTCGACGTCGAGCGCTTGCGCAGCATTGGCGACCGCTTCGAAAGTCATCTGCAACTGACGAGCGCCGGCGAGGTCGGGCGTGTCAGGCTCGCCGAGACGAACGAAAACGAGGCTGACTATCCGAAACTCGGTCATCCATGATTCGAGCTTGCTGCGTAACATCACGATGCGCGGCACGAAGGAGTCTGGCGCCGCCACGGAAGGCACCGGATGGTCTGGGCTAAGAGTCCGTGGTACCCGCGCTTCGCCTTCCAACCGGAGGAGACGCACCACCCCGTTTGCAGGGTCGTCCGGGTCGGGGATGGGCTCGATCACTGCGGATGGAGCGATGAGCTGCGCCATTCGTGGGTCGAGGATGATGTCGCCAGGCTGCCCCTTGTGCGAGATCGCCCCGATGGTTTTCCACGGTTCGCCGGCAAGAACAAGAAAGCTTCGCTTGCTGTCGCTTGTAAGAAGGATCGTCGTAAACATCCCAGCGACAAGGGTGAGCCGGCGATGCATTGGCAGCGCAGGCTCGAGCGGCCACAGCTGTGCTTTCTCGCGCAGCGCAAGTGCGGCCCGCGCCGCTTGAAAATGCGGCGACGGCAACGACGGATCGCTGCGCCATAGGGCGATCACGCCGTCGCCCTCGATGCAGACGATGTCTCCGCCTTCGCCGTCGACGGCATCGATGACATCGCTGAAATACGCGTTTAGAGCGCCCCCGAGGCGCTCGGCGCCGTCTGGGCCTAGCGCGGCAACCCTGTCCGTCATTGACGTCGAATCGACAAGGTCGACGAACAGCACGATTCCGGGAAAGACTGTCCGCGGCCCGGCGTCGCGAAGGAGAGACGTCCCCAACTCATCGCGCAACAACCGAGGCGCGAAGCCTTCCGGTGCCGTTGGGCCCGACAATTCTCGCAAGGTTCCCCCTTGCCCGCCGTACCGGGTATTCTGCCGTTCGGGCGCGGCATTTGCAAGTGAACGACCCCGCAAGGTGGCCGCCGCCGTGGCTAGGTCCAGATCGGTCGCAGAACACTGTCCGGCCTTCCCCCAAGAGCTCGGTCGAGGGTTTTGCCATTCCCGCCATCGGCCCTATCTAAACAACATGTCCAGGGCTCCGATGGCATCGACCATCGCAAACGCATCATGATCTTGAAGCCGCTATGGGACGCAACCGGCACCGAGTTCGCCGAGCGGCCCGAACTGTGGCGAGCGCAACTACGCCGGCAGCTGGAAGGATGCGCGTCTCCAATCCCGTGGAGCGCGACGCGAGTGTCGTGCTTGCGCGCGGGTCACGCCGGGGATCGCGACGACAGCAATAGCCGCATCGAACCAAAAAGGACCAACTCGGCGCACGTCGCCGACGTTCAGGTGAGACAGTTAGCTATCTCTTCGCTTGTTGGAAAGCGACCGGTCGCCTTCTTTGAGAAGGCGAGTCGGCCGTCAATTCGAATTTCGAAGACACCGCCACTTGACCGGCGAAGGCTTATTTCCACTGAGGGTCGAAGCTTAAGGATGAGTTCCCGCGCCTCACGGGCGCGCGGTTCATAGCCTCATTGACCGCAGTATTCGATCTCGATTTTCATAAAGTTGTCCTCACGACTTGAAGGCATCTGTACGCCGCTTCGGGAAGATCCTTCCGTCGGCGCGGTGTCATTCGATACCAGCTCTCTTGGACGGACAAACGCAATTTCGTGATCCGTCCGGATGTCGGCTTGATTGTCCTAAGTGGATCGCGCTCGCGTTGCAAGGAATTAAATGCTGATCGTCGTCGCCGCTCAATGGCGGCGTACGACGTCGTCGAAATGATCGGCCAGAACCTGCGCGATCACCATAGTCACCCGCTTGCCGGTCGGGATATGGAGAAATTCGTTCGGTCCATGGGCGTTGGATTGCGGCCCGAGAACGCCCGTCACCACGAACTGCGATTCGGGGAATTTCTCGCCAAGCATGGCCATGAACGGAATTGTGCCGCCTTCGCCCATATAGGCGGCCGCTGCACCGAAGGCGCTGCGCGACGCTCGCTCGAGCGATTGTTCGAGCCACGGCGCCAAGGTTGGTGCGTTCCAGCCCCGGGCGACAGGATCGACGGCGAGCTCGACCGCGGCGCCATTGGGCGGCTGCGAGGCGAACAAGGCCTTCACGACAGCGCGCGCCCGGTCACCATCCAAGGTCGGCGGTAAGCGCAGGCTAAGCTTAAGCGAGGTCGATGGCAGCAAGACGTTGCCGGCGTCCTCCGGGTTCGGCAATCCATCAGCTCCGATGACCGCGAGTTGCGGCCGCCACGTCCGGTTCAGCACGAGTTCGGTCAAGTCGCCGGCCATCGGCGTCGTCCCCGGAACGAATGGAAACTTGGCATAGACCTGGTCGCCAAGGGCGCGAGCAGCGCGGGATGCTTGCTCACGCCGTTCCCGGGGAATTTGTACCTGCAGTTCCGCGATACGAACTTCGCCCGTCGCTTCGTCCTCGAGCCGAGAGAGAAGCTGGCGCGCGATGCGAAAGCTCGATGGCACCACGCCCGACGCATCGCCGGAATGAACGCCCTCGTTCAATACGCGCACAGTCAGCGTGGCATTGAGTAAGCCCCGCAGCGACGTTGTCAACCAGAGCTGATCGTAGTTGCCGCAGCCTGAATCGAGACAAACGACGAGCGACGGCTTTCCGATGCGCGCCGCGAGATGGTCGACGTAAAATGGCAGGTCGTAACTGCCCGATTCCTCGCAAGCCTCGATCAGGATGACGCAGCGCGTGTGCTTCAGATGCTGGTCGCGCAGCGCCAGAATCGCTGTCATTGCGCCAAACATGGCGTAGCCGTCGTCGGCGCCGCCCCGTCCGAACAGTTTGTCGCCTTCGAGCACAGGGCTCCATGGCCCGAGACCCTCGTTCCACCCTATCATCTCGGGCTGCTTGTCGAGATGGCCATAAAGCAGGACGGTCTCCGTGCGATCCCCGGGGATGTCGATCAGGATCACCGGAGTACGACCCGGGAGATGCACCACCTCGAGGCCGGCGCCGGGCAACGCCGCCATCCTGGACCGCGCCCAATGCTCGAACAGCGCGACCGCCTCATCGATATGGCCATGAACCTGCCAATCGGGATCGAAATGCGGCGACTTATTGGGAATCCTAATGTACTCGACCAGGGCGGGAACGACGGCATCGTCCCAGCTTTGATCAACGAAGCCCTTCAGTCGTGCAATGTCCATGGCGTGTCCATGTTCTCATGCGGACCCGGGCAATCATAGTCAGCGCGATGCGGAACGGCCAGCCGTGGCCATAGCGCGCGGGCGTCATTCCTTGGTCGGCCGCGGTCGCGACAGATGTTTATCACCAAACGAAAGCGTCTCTCCGCGTCGTAAACGTCTGAAAATCACGGAGGTCAAACTAGCTTCAGGGCATTGCCAAAGGCAATGATCGGTACCCATCCCTTAAAATGAAGTTCCCGCCGTCATCGCAAACTGTTCGGCGACGGGACCAAGCGCCAAGGCGGGAAAGAAGGTGAGGCCACCGACCACCACGATGGTTCCGATCATCAGCGCCAGAAACAGCGGACCGTGGGTTGGCAAGGTCCCGGCCGAAGCTGGAACGCGCTTCTTCCGCGCCAATCCGCCAGCAATTGCCAAGACCGGCACGATCACCAGGAAACGCCCAGCAAACATCGCGGCGGCAAGAGTCAGATTGTAGAACGGCGTGTTTGCATTGAGACCTGCGAACGCGCTGCCGTTCGTGGCGGCCGCGGAGGTGTATGCATAGAGGATTTCCGAGAACCCATGCGGGCCGCTATTGCCCGCGCCGGCAAGCCCCGCCGGCACCATCGCCGCCACCGCAGAAAGCCCCAGAATGAAGGCGGGCACGCATAAGAGTGCCAGCATCGCCATCTTGACTTCGTCGGCCTCTATCTTCTTGCCGAGATATTCGGGCGTGCGGCCGATCATGAGTCCCGCGGCAAATACTGCCACAATGACGAAGAGCAGCATACCGAACAGGCCGGAGCCGGGACCGCCCACGATGACCTCGTCCAACATCATGTTGGTTAGCAACGCCAATCCGGACAGCGGCATGAAACTGTCGTGCATCGAATCAACCGCGCCGTCCGATGAAGCCGTGGAAACTGATGCAAACAGCGACGATTGCGCTACGCCGAAGCGGACTTCCTTCCCTTCCATGTTGCCGCCAGCATGCTCCAGCCCCACCATTGCGGCTTCCGCCCGAGGTTGCGCCGATTCATTGACGTAGATGAGGGTCGTGCCGGCCATAAACAAAATTGCCATAATTGCGAACAGCGCCCAGCCCTGGCGCTGATCTCCCACCATCCTGCCGAAAGTGTTGGTCAGTGCGACGCCCAGTAAGAAGATCAGCAGCATTTCGATGAAGCCGGTTAGTTCGTTCGGGTTCTCAAAGGGATGTGCCGAATTGACGTTGAAAAACCCTCCGCCATCACCGCTGAGGAGCTTGATCACCTCCTGCGATGCCACGGGCCCGCGGGCGAGAACCTGATGCGTGCCCTCCAGAGTTTTCACGTCAATATAGGGTCCGATGGTCTGGGGCACGCCCTGCCACACGAGAAACAGCGCCGCAACCACGCAGATCGGCATCAGGACGTAAAGCGTTATTCGAGTGATATCGACCCAGAAGTTGCCGACAGTTTGTGCGGACCGGCGACCGATACCACGTACGAATGCGAGTGCCACCGCCACACCAGTGGCCGCGGAGAGAAACGATTGAACCGTGATTCCTGCCATCTGCGTGAGATAGCTCAACGTTGTTTCACCACTATAGGATTGCCAACTAGTGTTCGTGGCGAAACTTACCGCTGTGTTGAGCGCCAAGTCAGGTGCCACGGGGCTAAAGCTTTGCGGGTTCAAAGGCAGTATGTTCTGGAGACGCTGTAGCGCATAGAGGGCAACCATACCGGCGAGGTGAAACGCCAAAAGGGCGAGAGCATAACCGATCCAGCTTTGCTCCTGGTCCGCATCGATGCCTGCGAGGCGGTAGATCGCGCTCTCTACGACCGTCAGCGGGCCAGGTCTGGTTGCGTCGGCAATGCGAGCGATGTATCCACCCAGTGGCTTAACCGCCGCGGTGATCAATGCCGCGAAGAGTGCTATCTGCGCCCAGCCTGCCAATGTCATCCGAGGTCTTCCGTGTCCCTGCCTTTGACAAGCAGTCTCACGCAGGCGTCAAGGTATCCGACTGCGCCTGCAAAGGCACACGCGAGCAGAACGAGCATTAGTAGGTCGATCACAGCACTAATCTCGCTGTCAGCCGCTTAATCTGCAATTGATAGCCGACTCCGGTTTCCTTGATAGTGCATTTTGCAGACGTGGCATCCGGCCCGATTTTCGGTGCGATTGGGCGACAGCAAACCGGGGGCTGGAGTACGCTCGGGCGCGCATTCCCCATACAGAAAGGGGAATTTCCGCGAAGCGGCCCACCGCGTCAAAGCGTTTAGTCGAAAGATGGATCTCACCTAATCGGACGACACGTCTTACCCCGGATTCCCGGTGGAATCCCACTGTGGGATCGAAACCGATTCTCGGCTGGGATCCGTGCTTGCTCGACTTGAAGGGCATTGCCCAACAAATCCGGCTTTCATCGATGGTGCGACCCATCTCTTGCTCGTTGGCGGCCGCCATCAGACGGTAAAGGACGTCGTTCGGCTTAACCAACCGAAATCGACACACGAAGTTTGCGACGTCGCGTCGGTCTGACGGTTCCGCCTTCGGCTAAGCGGCGGGCTTCATGCCATGCGGGGGTGTATCGATCCCATGGGGGTTGTCTTCGACGATGCGCGCCGAAAACCCCCAATCGCGCAGGCACTCGATAGCGATCTCCGCATCTTCGCGCGGAATTTGTCGGACACGAGCGCCGCTCGTCACGCTCCGTGAGACGCGAAGCCCCAGAGCTTCGGCAGCCGCCTGCGCATTGGCAGGAATGGCCATGTCGACGAGATCGCGCATGCGAATCTCCCCGTTCTCCATCACTTAATCTCAAGGCCAGTAACCGGGAACCCGTTGGATAGGCATCGATCAGACGCGACCGACACACCTCGGTGTTATCTGGATGGATGGCCATAAAAATTCCATGTGGATCCGCGCCAGAATCCATTAAACCGATTGACGGGCATCGAACCCGGAGCAGAGCGCCGTTTGGCGCCCAGCACATGGATACGGATGGCCGTGAGGGCCAGGGTGGGGAAAGGTTGGTCCTTCCCGCGCCGAGAACTAAAGCTCCCACCGCACGGCTTATGTTCCAAGGAAATGCCGTCTGTCGCGATCGGGCACTGCCGGAAAAAGGCCGTTACCGGGAGCCCTGCGATTGAAACGAATGAGCATCTCGTCGAGCCGTCAGGCGGACGTTTCACAGCGGCGAACCGGCGCCATCACATCGCGCCGGCGAGATGAGGTGCCGGTTGCTGGCGCGCTAACTGCTTACTCTCATTGGATCCTAAACCAAGTCAGTTCATGCTTGTTGTGGTAGAGATGGACGAGCCGTGAGCCGGGAATTGCGGCGAAGCGGCGGGATGTTTCAAAGTCAGTCGAGCCTTGAAACTTGATGGTGCAAACGAAGTTGCGGACGTTTCCTGCCGCAAGCCATTTCTCGACCAGCGCCAGCAGCCGCTTCGGATAACACACGACATCAGAAAACAGCCAATCTACTTGGCCGACGGCATTCGGCTCGAGCGCGAACGCACTCTCGCCGCGGCATTCGACATTTGGGAGGGCTGCAATCCGTTTATCGAGCGGCGCTTTATCGACACTGATCACATGAGCGCCCAATGTTGCAACACCCAGGTCCAGCCTCCCGGACGGGCACCGAGGTCGAGGCAAAGTTCGCCGGGCCGAGGTCTGCGACCGAAGAGCGTAAAGAACTCCCACAGCTTGAGACAGGCACGGCTAGGGGGTGCACGACGATCTTCAACAAAGCCGACCACGCCATTAGGGAAGGCGCTCGAGCAATTGGTCGACGCGAGGATCGTGTTTGCATCGATCAAAGTCCACGAACCAAGCGCCGCCTTCGGTGGATCGGCGCCGAACACCATGGGTTTCGCCGATACGCTCGGCAACCGGCCCTCGATCAGCACGGCACGACGGTGCAAGGCAAAGGAATAAAGTGCCCAATCACGTTGCATCGCGCGCAGCTTCTCCGCGCCGTCGCCGATCGACCTAATCGGAATGGTTATCGCATCCAGCCAGACGTTCGCCACCCATGCCGCCGCCAACACCGGCGCATACGCGACGATCAGTCTGCCATAGACATGTGCGATTTTGTCGCCGATTTCATGCCGCAACTCGGGGACAAAACCCTCTGGCGCCAGATAGGCGACGAGGTTCGGCGGAGACCCTGTATCAAATCTCATATCCACGAACTGACTGTCGATACCGAAGATTAGCACGGCGATCCTGGCCCTCGCGAGCGAGCTCGCGAGGGCGAAGCGGTCCGCCTCCTGTCGACCGGCCCATGATCGGCCCCCGAAGGTGGCTCGAGGCAAAAGTCGTAGGGTTCTCGCTTCCCTATCAAACCAGCCAATGACATCGCAGAGCAAAGCGCTTGAGCCGTCGCGGCAACGGCGAACCAGCACAAGCCTCGCCCTTTGAACCTCGTCAGCAGTACCGGGGCCAGGGAGCAACTTTCGATGCAGGCGCGACGGATCTGACCGCATTCGCGGCTCCGGGAGGGGATCTCGCCGACCGTCGGGTTTAACCCGGGATCACTTTAATCGTCTACGCAAAGGCCGCAACCGATTGCGCTAAGGTTGCATCGAATTGTTCGAGCGCCCAGTCGATTTCGTCGGAGGTGACCACAAGGGGCGGACTAACGCGGACGATGTGATCGTGTGTGTCCTTGCAGAGAACGCCGCGCCGACGCAGCGCGTCACAGTAGCCCCGAGCACCACCCGCTTCCGGGTGTAACTCGATGGCGATCATGAGGCCGCGGCCGCGTACCTCTTTTACCGCTGAGCTCTTGATCTCACGCAGACCAGTAAGGAAGCGCGCGCCCGTTGTGCAAGCGTTTTCGACCATGCCCTCCTCGATTAGGACTTTGAGTGCGGAACGTGCGATGGCGCAGGCAAGAGGGTTGCCGCCGAACGTGCTGCCATGCTCCCCCGGTTTCAAAACGCCGAGGATCTCGTCATTCGAGAGGACAGCAGATACCGGATAGAAGCCTCCCGACAACGCCTTGCCGATCAAGGTAAGATCGGCCTCGATGCCTTCATGCTCTTCGGCGAGCAGTCTGCCGGTACGACCGAGCCCGGTTTGAATCTCGTCAAGAATCAGAATGACGTTGTGGCGCGTACACATCTCGCGCACCGATTTGAAATAACCGGTGGGTGGAATTATCACTCCTGCTTCGCCCTGGATGGGCTCGACCAAGAAGGCCACCGTGTTCGGCGTGATCGCCGCTTCGAGCGCGGCGGCGTCGCCGAAGGTCACGATGCGGCTGAAGCCGGGTGTGAAGGGGCCAAAGCCGTTGCGCGCGGTCGCGTCAGTGCTGAAGCCGATGATTGTAAGAGTGCGCCCGTGGAAATTGTTGGTGCAGACGATGATTTCCGCCCGGTCCGGCGGCACACCCTTAACCTCATAGCCCCATTTGCGGGCAACCTTAATCGCGCTTTCCACCGCTTCGGCGCCTGAGTTCATCGGCAGAACCCTGTGCGAGTGGGTCGCGGCGCAGAGCTCTTGGCAGAACAGCGGGAGCTGGTCATTCATGAAAGCCCGCGAGGTGATGGCGAGCCGCGACGCCTGCTCGCTGAGTGCCGCAAGGATACGCGGGTGACAGTGGCCCTGATTGACCGCCGAATAGGCCGACAAACAATCGAGGTAGCGGCGGCCATCGACATCCCAAACCCAGACGCCGAGGCCGCGTGTCAGCACGACATTAAACGGTGCGTAGTTGCCCGTGCCGTACTGGCGCTCAAGGGCGTTGTAGTTGACGTGCGACGCCGCCGGAGAATCTTTGGGCATCATGTTCATTTCGAACCTCTTCGCTCTCCTCGAATGACGGCAAGGCGTTGCTCGACGGGGCGCAACGCGCTGGCTTCGGCACTGTGGCTATCGAGACGACAGGTCATGCAACGCGCATCGCGGCCGGACAGATAACGGCCGGAAATCGACCATGCTGAGGCGGTAGCCGCACTCGGCCAGTCCACGGCACGGCAACAATTCCGCAACCAGACGTCAACGAAAAGCTAGCATTATTGACAAAATGACATCAAAATAAGACAAATTGTCAGAGAACTTTAGGCATATTGTCGAGCTGCTATGGACGACACTGATCGGCGCCTGATCGCGCTTCTGCGGGAAAATGCGCGGTTGCCGGTGGCAACCCTGGCCCATCTCCTCACGGTCTCGCGCGGTACGGTGCAAAATCGCATCGACCGGCTGACCGCCGACGGCGTGATCAGCGGCTTCACCGTGCGGCTTAAGCCAGACGCCGAACCACAACGCGTGCGCGCCATCACCATGGTGGCCGTAGACGGCGAGCATGCCGCCGCCGTGCTCAAATCGCTGCGTGGCATTCCCGAAGTGCAAGCGCTGTACACCACTAACGGCCGCTGGGACATTGTTGTCGAACTCGGCGTCGAAAGCTTGGAGGCTTTCGATCAGGCTCTGCAACGCATCCGGCTCATCAGGGGAATTTCAGGCTCCGAGACAAGTCTGTTGCTATCGACGCATAAGTTCTGATCGAAACAATACGCATCGGTTGCGCATTCGCATCGGTCGCGGATCTTTGGCGGACCCCTCCCCTCCACACAACGGGAGACAGAAAGCGTCAGGCACGGTGCAGTGACCCATGCAGCGCTTCAGCTCTGAAGCAGATTGTTTTCTGTCGAACTCGATATGCTCAACAACCGTACCGCCCAGAGTAATGTGCGCCCCAACCGTGTGTCGCCGTTCGCGTGGATTGGCATGACGGAATCGATCCCGGCGATGACCGAAGCACAGCGGGCACGCATCGAGCGTGCCAAAACCACGAGCCCAGACAAGATCGCACCGATGGTGGCCGTCCTTTTATCTGGCGCGGCGAAGGACGTGACTGCCAAATCTTGGGCGTGCGGAAGAACGAGCTATTTCGTTCAGTTAACCGCGCTCGATTCGCTGTATGCATCGCGCTGACGGTTGGCCCGCACAATGCATCGCTGAGCGGATGCTGCCGGCGTTTTCAGTCGGATTTCTATTCGCTCGAGCGCTCGAGCGGGGTGTTATCATGGGACCCGATCTCGGGATGGGTGCTTGCGATCGGATCAGCTCTCGACGACTACCGGGTCTACGACCCTCGGGCTCGATGAGCGAGGACGCAATCATCGAGGAACCGCTGCCCGATCAACGCGCCGCCTTTGGCTGCGATGTTCCTATGTTTACCAGCGGTTCCGCGAAGGCAAGCTGTGAGCCCCGTGGTGCCAATTGACCGTCATATATACCCACGCCGCGTCGCCTCGGCGATACTGTCCTGCGGCACGCAGGTGCCCGCCGCGACCTTGTACGCGCCTTCCTGCACATCAATTGGGATCCGCAGCCCCTCCGACGCGGCCTTCATCCGGAGATCCCGGGAAAGCGCGCGCTGATCCGGCGGCAACCACAATCTTTCATGGCCCCATAGGCTTGGCCCTTCGATGACCTCCCTAGGCGTCCAGGAATCGGGCTCGATCGAGCGGCCGCCCCAACCATATTCAGTCATGAAGTTTGATGGGTTGCGCGTATAAAAGGAGAGCACGTGATCGTTGATGTGGCGACCGAGCGTCTGTGCCACGAGGTCTGTGTTGAGTTGCGCGATATCGTAGGCCTGACCGACATCGTCGAGATAATTTACCTCGATCATCAAATGATGGACGCCGTCGGTGGGCCATTGAAGGAGGCCCAAGGTATGGTGACGCGGATTGAGGTGAAAGAAGTGAATCTGGATCGGCTTGGTAAAATAGTCGCTCAGATGAAAGCCGAGCAAGTCGCGGTAGAAGGTGACCATCTCCTCGAAATGCGATGTGGTTAACACGACATGGCCCATGCCAAGCTGACCCGTGCGAAATCCCGAGATCGGGCGGCCGGGCTCGAACATATCGACAGCCGCATCTTGGCCGTAAAAGACTTCGATACGATTGCCGGACGGATCCGTGAACGCGATGAGGTCTTCGACGTAACGCTGGTCCGCAAGGGTTCGCGACCCACGCTCGACGCGGAACCCCTGCCGTTCGAGCCGAGCGCCGAGCACCTCAATGGTGCGCGGCTCGCTTACTTCGAAACCAAGAAATTGCAAGCCCTCGCCACCGTCGGCATTAACGACGAGCCGATGCCGCCGGTCGTCCATGCGCAGGGCCAGATTGGAAGCGCCTCGCTCTACCACCTGCATGCCGAGAAGGCGGGTGCCGTACGCAACCCAATCGTCGAGACTCTTCGCGCGCAAACCAACATATCCTAGCGCTTTTAGCATCATGCGATCGAACCTCTCGTTAACGCGGCCAGCCGGCGAACCTCGATGACCCATTCTCTTCTTTTCGCGCACGAGAATGAAGCCTGGTTTCTAGGGCGCGGCCCGGACCTCAAGGACCACCTCAAACGACCACCGCGCTGCGACCCGATGCCGACCATCACCATTAGCGATGACACCGACGCCGCATTCGACCTGGCGAAGGATCAGCTCTCTGGCAAGTCGCCGCTGACTTTCAGTATCGGTGCGCCAGGGCCACTGCAACGGTCGTCGATCGATCACCGAATGCCGGTGCTGCTCAGGGCGGAATGGCAATGCGACGCCTTGCCGAACCTCCACGCGCCGGCACCGGATTGATCCTGATGCTCATACCGGTCGCGGCCAACCCGGGGCGGGTATGATCTCCTTTGCGGCTTCGATCCGCTCTGGGAGCGTCAACAGCCGACGACGCCCGATTGGACCACGAAGTTCAGGCGGTCAAACCGGGCGCTCGTCGGCGATTACCTTGCCGTCGTTCGGCAGCGAACCAGGCGGCACCAGCGCGACCGAGCCCTTGAGCTTGGTTACAGCCTGCAATGTGGCGCTGACGGCGTCGGCGAGCGCCAGATCGGCACTATTGCTTTCCGCATGCAGCGTCATTGTGTCGATCTCCTTCTCGCGCGTCACGACGAGGCGAAGCCGCCCCAACTGGGGATGTCTGCGCGCGATCTCCCCCAGCTGATCCGGGCGCACAAACATGCCTTTGACCTTGGTCGTCTGATCAGCACGGCCCATCCAGCCTCTGAGCCGCATGTTGGTGCGCCCGCAAGGACTCGTGCCCGGCAAGACCGCCGACAGATCGCCCAGGGCCAAGCGGATCATCGGATGGCGGGACTCGAGCGAGGTCACGACGACTTCACCGACTTCCCCTTCCGGCACGACGTCGCCCGTGCCGGGCCGCACGATTTCCACAATCAGATCCTCACTCACAACCAAGCCTTCGCGCGCTGGCGTCTCGTAGGCGACAACACCCAATTCGGCGACTCCATAAGTCTGGTAGGCATCGATGCCACGAGTGACGAACCGCTCCTGTAGCGAACGCGGGAAGGCAGCGCCGCCGACGGTCGCTTTGCTTATGCAGCTTGCGTCCCGGCCGGCTTTGTCCGCGGCCTCAAGCAGGATGTTGAGAAAATCCGCGGTGCCGGCATAGGCATTCGGGCGATAGGCGGTGATCACATCGAGCTGCTGCTCGGTGTTGGCAGGCCCTGCCGGAATCACGGCGCAGCCTACCGCCCGCGCGCCCGAGTCCGTGATGAAGCCCCCGGGCGTGAGGTGATAGGAAAAGGTGTTGAGCACAATGTCGCCCGGGCGGAACCCGGCCGCGAACAAGGCACGCGCGGCATGCCACGGGTCGGCCTCCCGCGGCTCCCCCTCGTAGATCGGCCCCGGCGAGACGAAGAGGCGCGCGAATTCTGCAGTGGGCGCAGGCGTTAAGCCGGCAAAGGGTGCCGCTTCCTTTTGCATCGCCGGCAAGTCCGATTTACGCAAAAGCGGCAGCGCTGCAAGCGCCGTCCGGCTTTTCACCGCGGCGGGATCTATCGTGCCAAACCGGTCTCGCCAGCCCGGCGCCCTCAGAGCGGCCTCGATGACGCGGGGCAACCGGAATAACAGCGACGCCTCGCGCTCGCTCGGATCGCAGGTTTCGGTGGCATCGTAATGCTCGCTCATTTCAGGCCAACCATCGCTTGCGGCGGCGATAACTCTTGACGTCGCGGTAGGAGCGGCGTCCGTGCTCCGAGACGCCGAGATAGAACTCTTTCACGTCGGCATTGTCACGCAGTGCCTGTGCACTGCCGTCCATCACTACCCGGCCGTTCTCAAGAATGTAACCATGGTTGGCAAATTGAAGCGCAAGATGCGCGTTCTGCTCAGCAAGCAGGAACGACACGCTGTGGCTGCGGTTGAGGCTGCTCACGATCTCGAAAATCTCATGGACGACTTGCGGCGCAAGCCCCATCGAGGGCTCGTCGAGCAGTACCATGCTCGGATGCGACATCATCGCACGGCCGATAGCGCACATTTGCTGTTCGCCCCCGGACGCGTAGCCTGCCAGCAAATGACGGCGGTCGCGAAGCAGCGGAAAGCTTTCATAGATCATGTCGAGATCGCTCCGTCTCGCGGTACGGCCGTCGCGGCGAGAGAAAGCGCCCGTCAGTAGATTCTCCTCGATGGTCAGATGACCGAAGCAAACCCGGCCTTCTAACACCTGGATGCAGCCGCGCCGCACCAATTCGTTGGGTGTCAGCCTGTCGACCCTGATGCCGTCGAAAGTGATGGAGCCCTTCGTGACTTCACCGCGTTCAGCGCGAAGCAGATTGGAGATCGCCTTCAAGGTTGTGGTCTTGCCGGCGCCGTTGGCACCCAGCAGCGCCACGATTCCCCCTTTCGGCACTGATAATGACACGCCCTTCAGCACCAGAATGACGTGGTCGTAAACGACTTCGATATTGTTTACAGCGAGAGCCGGCGCCGCCGCTTCCATGGAAGCGGCGGCGCCGGCTCTGTTCGACACAGACCCGTCAGAGCCCATCAGCTGGTGTGGTCGCAAGCCTCGGTGCGCTTCGGCCAGCCGGTATTTTTGTCGACATATTGCTTGGCCGCGGCCTCGAGCAGCGGCATGACTACGTCACTCATCGGACTGACCTCGCCCGACGCCTTCACCCACTTGGTGCCGTCCCACTCCTGAACGAACAGATCGCCGTGACCGTTATGATCGGTACAAGACAGAGACAATGGGTTGGCAAAACCCTCGAACCCGAGTTCCTTCCAGCGCGAGGCCGGCAGGTCCAGATTCTCAAGGCCGCGGCGGACGTCGGTTCCGATCACCACTTTCTTGCCGCTGAGCTTTTGCGCGTTGCGAATCGCCTCGGCGATTAACACCGAGTTATAGACACCCCGATCGTAGAACTCGTCGCCAAATTCGTCTGCGGGCGTTTGGCTCATGCCTTTGTCGATGACGTATTTCTTGATGTCTTGTAGCGCCGGGAAATTGGCGCCGACGGCGTGCCAATTCAGATTATGGAAACCCTTGCCGGCTTCGCCAGGTGCCCGCAGATCTTCGTCTCCATTCCACCAATTGGCGTAGAAGTTGTTCATCGGATAACTGATCTTGGCAGCTTCCTTGATGGCAGTGGGCTGCATCGCGCCCCAACCCCACATAATCATGTATTTTGGACGATCACGCCGCACGCCGAGCCATTGCGACGACTGGTTCTGCATTTCAGTGCCGGCGACCGGATAAAGCTTGGCAGTGAAGCCGTATTTGTCCGCTAGCTGCTGCAACAGCGGAATCGGCTCCTTGCCGTACGGCGCGTCGAGGTAGATGAAGCCGATGACGTCACCCTTCAGCTTGTCGAAGCCGCCCTCGCGCGCGGCGATCTGTTTCACGATCACCGACAAGCCGTCCCAATATGTGTCGGGTGGATTGAAGATCCAGGGGAACGTGTCGCCAAGCGCCGCCGCCGACAGGCCATAGGCCATCGATAGAATCGGAATCTTGTCGACCGCCGCCTTCGGAATCAGCGCTTCGGTGATCCCGGTCGAAAACGGATTAATAACGGTGGGGTTCTTGCCTTTCACCGCTTCATAACACTCGATGCCCTTTTGCGTGTTGTACCCGGTCTCGCATTCCTCGACGTCGAGCTTGACGCCGCCGATACCGCCATCGCGTGCGTTCAGCATGTTCAGATAGTCGTGCATCCCGTTCGCGATGGGGATGCCGCCGCCCGAATAGGGGCCGGTCCTGTAGGTGAACAAGGGAACGAATATTTGATCGGCCGCCAGCGCCGGTAGCGCCGTACCGACGAGGATTGCGACTGCAGCCGCGATCGATGTCCATTTGAAAGACATGTTATACCTCCCTGTTGTTTGTCGCGGCGCCTAATAGGGAAATGGCCAGACCCGTAA
Source organism: Alphaproteobacteria bacterium (assembly GCA_030041335.1). Lineage (GTDB taxonomy): Bacteria > Pseudomonadota > Alphaproteobacteria > ATCC43930 > CGMCC-115725 > JAATGI01. Next base: position 75,040 of record JASHOB010000042.1, read on the forward strand.
CTTTTGTTTTATCGTCTGCCACAATCTGGCGAGGCCAAGCGGCTCCACAACAAGAAAGAAGATAATGAGGGCGCCCACAATCATCAAGTTAAGATGTTCGACGGTCGCCGGCCTGAGATCGAGACCGATCCCCGGCAACACGTTGCGCAGCGCGATCGGCAACATATGAATCAAAGCGGCGCCGAGGAAACTGCCGAGAAGGCTGCCAAGCCCACCGATGATCGTCATGAATAGGATGGTAAAGGACAGGTCGATCGAGAACACCGAGGCTTCGGCGCTGCCGTACCAAAGAAAGACCAACATCGCACCGGCAACGCCACTGATATAGGACGACACCGCAAAGGACAGGAGCTTGGTCGGCAACAATGGTATGCCGATGAGTTCTGCGGCGATATCCATGTCGCGCACCGCCATCCACGACCTTCCGACGCGGCTATGCACCAGATGCGACGCGAGCACCGTTAGGACGACGACGATACACAACGTCACCTCGTATCGGGTCGCGGGCGTCGCATTCGGCCCCGTGACCGGCAGACCTAACAGTGTCCGTGTCGGCACCTCGATGTCGCCGGAGACGTTGTTGTTGTAGAGCCAGGGTACACGCTCGAACGCCCATTGCAGAAAGAACTGCGCGGCCAATGTCGCGACCAGAAGATAGAAGCCCTTGATGCGCAGGCTCGGCACGCCGAACAGAGCCCCAATCGCTGCCGCCGTAACGCCGCCGGCCAGGATCCAAACAATGATGTCGACGCCGGGAAACCAGGTGGCAAGTTTGTAACAAGTATAGGCACCGATCCCCATCAGGCCGCCGGTGCCCAGCGACAAGAGGCCGGTATAACCCGTCAGCAAGTTGAGCCCGATCGTCGCCAATGCATAGATCAGGAACGGGATCGCCACCACGTCAAGCAAGAACGAGTTGCCGAACACCGGCACGATTATGAAGGCGACGGCTAATATCACGAGCATACCGACGCGATCCTGCCGGATGGGAAAGATCGCCGTGTCGGTACGGTAGCTGGCGTGGTATTGACCAACTTCGCGGTAGAGCACGGTCAGATCCGCTCGATGATTACTTCGCCGAACAGACCGTGCGGACGGAACAAAAGCACGATCAGCGCCACGACATAGGCAAACCACGCCTCAGTGCCGCCGCCTATCAGCGGCCCCCAGTAAAGCTCAAACAATTTTTCGCTTAGACCGATTATCAGGCCGCCGACGATGGCGCCGGGAATGGAGGTGAACCCCCCCAAAATCAGCACGGGTAGCGCCTTAAGTGCGACCACTTCGAGCGCGAACGAAACCTCGGATCGCGCGCCCCACATGATGCCGGTAGCCAGTGCCACGACGCCTGCGGCGAACCACACGATGACCCAGATCTGATTGAGCGAAATGCCGACCGAAAGCGCCGCGCGATGACTATCGGCGACCGCGCGCAGCGCTCGGCCGATACGCGTATATTGAAACACGAACGCCAAGCTCGCGACCATAACTGACGCGATGACCGCGGCGGCGATGTCGATCTTTTGCAGCGTGACGAGACCGTCTAGGATGTGCAGGTCGATGGCGCCCTGTGGCAAATGGAGCTGGCGAGTGATCATCTGCTTGGTCTCGCCGCCGAACAGCAACTGGCCGAAGCCGATCAGAAAATAGGTGAGCCCGAACGTGGCCATGAAAAGCACGATGTCGGGCCGGTTTAACAGCGGCCGCAGCACGAGCCGCTCGATCGCGACGGCGAGCGCCAGCATGATGACAACCGTCAATGCCAACGCGGGCAGTGCCGGAATGCCGGCGGCATAGAGCCCGACCAGGGTCAGGGCGGCGAACACGACCATGATGCCTTGGGCAAAGTTGAACACGCCTGAGGCCTTGTAGATCAGCACAAACCCGAGCGCGATCAGTGCATAGAGCACGCCCGACACCAGTCCATCCCACAACGTCTGTACGAGCAGATCAGGGGCTTGGCCCATCTGCACGAACGGATCGACAAAGATGAGATAGAGAAGATCCATCGCGCGCCGCCCGGTTACCCCGCCACACCGAGATAGGCCGCAATGACCGCGGGATCCTGCTTGACGACCGCGGGCGCGTCGTCGGCGATCTTGCGGCCGTAATCGAGCACGACGACCCGGTTCGACAAATCCATCACGACGCCCATGTCATGCTCAATAAGCGCGATGGTCATGCCGAACTGGGCGTTCACCTCGAGGATAAAGCGACACATATCCTCCTTTTCCTCGAGGTTCATTCCCGTCATCGGCTCATCGAGCAGCAGAAGCTCCGGCTCGGTAGCGAGGGCGCGTCCGAGTTCGACGCGCTTTTGCAGGCCGTAGGGCAAGCGCCCGACCGGGACCCGCCGGATCGCTTCGATCTCGAGAAAATCGATGATTTCCTCCACCGCGCGGCGGTGCTCGATTTCCTCGTCCATCGCCGGACCATAGCGCAACAATTGCCAGAAGAAGCCCCGCTTCATCTTCAACGTTCGGCCAGTCATCAGATTGTCGAGTGTCGTCATGCCGCGGAAAAGTGCTACATTTTGGAAGGTCCGCGCGATGCCGTTGCGCGCCGCAAAACCCGGACGCATGCGAGTGAAGCTTTGGCCACGAAATCGAATCACGCCGCGGTTCGGCCGATAGAACCCGTTGATCACGTTGAGCATCGAGGTTTTGCCAGCACCGTTGGGGCCGATGATCGCTCGAATCTCGCCGCGCTTGATGTCGAATGATACCTCGCTCAGCGCTTGCACGCCGCCGAAGCGCAGGCAAATTTCCTCAACCGCCAGCAGCGTTTCCCCGGCGGCCGCGTTGGTCATGCCGCGAGCTCGGCTAGCGCTGCTACCGGCTCCATGTCGTAGATTTTGATCCGCGCCGATATCGTGCCTTTGCGTCCGTCCTCGAACACCACTTCGGTCGCGGCCTCTACGGTTTCGACACCGCTATAGAGCGCTTCAACAAGCTTGGCGTAGCGTTCTGCAATAAAGCGCCGGCGGACTTTCTGCGTACGCGTCAATTCGCCGTCATCGGCATCGAGTTCCTTGTGAAGGACCAGGAAGCGACGGATCTGCGCACCAGCCGTGGCTGGTTCCAACGCCAGATCGCGATTGACGGCGCCGACGTGCTCGGCCAAGAGCGCGATGACGCGATCGTGTCCGGCCAGCTCCTGGTAGGAGCCATGCACCACGTCATTGCGCTCCGCCCAATCGCCGACTGCTGTCAGATCGATATTGAGGAGACAGGTGACGTAGTCCCGCCCGTCGCCGAACGCCACCGCCTCACGGATATTGGGAAAGAATTTGAGCTTGTTTTCGATGAATTTGGGCGCGAACAGGGCGCCGTCGCGCAAGTGTCCGACATCCTTGGATCGGTCAATGATGTGAAGGTGGCCCGTCTTGTCGAGAAAGCCGGCGTCGCCGGTTTTGACGAAGCCGTCCGGCGTGATCGCCTGAGCGGTTTTTTCCGCGTCCCTGAAATAGCCGATGAATTGGCCCGGGCTGCGGTATTGGACTTCGCCATCCTCCGCAATGCGCACCTCGACGCGCGGCATGAGTTGCCCGACGGTGTCGGCTCTGACCTGATGATCCGCCTGAGACGCCACTAGAAGGAACGTCTCGGTCTGCCCGTAGGCCTGCTTCAAGTTCATACCGATCGAGCGGAAGAACGAGAAGAGGTCCGGCCCAATCGCCTCGCCTGCTGTGTAGGCGACACGAATGCGCGAAAAACCGAGCGCGTTCTTGAGGGGCTCGTACACGACGAAACGACCCAACGCATAGCAAAGCCGAACGTGAAGGGGTACTTCTCGGCCATTCAGGATTTTCTCGCCGTGACGGCGCGCGAATGCGATGAAAAAACGATAGATCGCCCGCTTGAAGGCGCCTGCATCGGCCATCCGAACCGTGGTTGCGGTGAGCAGTGTCTCGAACACGCGCGGCGGGCCGAAATAATAGGTCGGGCCGATCTCGCGCATGTTCTCCTGCACGGTCGCGGCGCTTTCGGGACAGGACACGCAAAAACCGGCGTATAACGACTGGCAGAAGGTCAGGTAGTGATCGCCGGCCCACGCCAACGGTAGATATGCCAGCACCTCGTCGCGTTCGGTGAACCGGTCGAAAGCGATCGAATCGCTCACTGCGGCGATGGCACGTCCGGACAGGATTTGGACTCCCTTCGGCCGTCCCGTAGTCCCCGAAGTATAGAGAATGACGCAGATGTCGTCGGCCGTGCCATTCGCCAGCTCGGCCTCGAGCCAGGCTTCGAGTGACGGCTCTTCGGCCAAGGCACGATGACCCGAAGCCAGGATTTCATCCATCGGGTAAAGCCGCCCATGATCGTAATCGCGCAGGCCGCGCGGCTCCTCATAGATGACGGCCGCGAGTACCGGCAGTTGTTCCGACACCGTCAGGATTTTATCGACCTGCTCCTGATCCTGGACCACGGCGAGCCGCGCGCCGGCGTGATTGAGCACATAACCTATCTCGTCGGCGATGCTGTCGGCATAGAGCGGCACCGGTATCGCGCCTAACCATTGTGCTGCCAAGAAAGACCAGTAGAGCTTCGGGCGATTGTTGCCGATGATGGCGAATACCTGGCCGCGCCTCAGCCCGAGCCGCGACAAGCCGACGGCATAGGCCCGCACTTCGCGTTCGACCTCAGACCACGTCCAGCTGCGCCAGATGCCGCGATCCTTAAGGCGAAACGCGGGCCTCCCGGCGAAACGGCGGGCGTTCAGGGTAAGCAGCTTTGGAAACGTATCCGGCGTGACGGCGTCCGTCACCACAACCTCCCTCTGGGCGGCGCCATTCTCTGCCTGGGGAGGCCGGCGCCATTTCTGTGTTGGCGGCAAGTCTACCCTCAGTTTCGCGACTTGGGGAAGTAGCGGGCGGCGCCGCAGCATCGCGGTGCACGTCCGATCTAGGTCGCACCGCTAGACGGAATCTCGGTGATTGAGGTCTTTTATGCGCGCTCATGCCTTGGAGCGGCTCTGATTTGCTTAGCCGCGACACCAGAGAAAAAGGATCGCAGCACGGAGATTCGTTTCTGAACAGCCAATGCGATCCGAAATCCTTTCAACGATCCGCGAGGTTGGTTGACAACGCGGAGCGATTGCTGCCGCCTCATGTGGCGCGTAGAATCGCCCCTGCGGCAACTCGGCGCCTTTGGTCGCGCTTGCCAAATCGCCTTGCCGACAAGCCAATGCTATCGCCGTTGGCCGCGTTGACGGTCGACAAAATCAAGCAAGGACTAAGTGATGGAAAGCAATTTTGGCGCCGCGCTCGGGAACCACCGCATTGATTTTATTGAATTTATGACACCAGATCCATCTTCGCCGTGATCATCTGCCAATGCTGACCATTCAAAGCGAGCAGCGCTGTTTCGCCGGCACGATCGGATTCTATTCTCATCCATCGAGCGCGATCGGTGCGGCGATGCGCTTTTCTGTCTACCTCCCGCCGCAGGCAAGGAGCGCAAAGTTGCCGGTCCTCTATTACCTCGCCGGTCTCACCTGCACCGAGGAGACCTTCATGATCAAAGCGGGGGCCCTGAGGCTTGCCGCTGAACTCGGGCTCATCCTCGTTGCACCCGATACCAGCCCACGCGGGCTCGGGCTTCCGGGCGAGGATGATGCCTGGGATTTCGGCACAGGCGCGGGATTTTATCTCGATGCGGAAGCCGAACCATGGCGGCGCCATTACCGCATGTATTCCTATGTGTCGGAGGAGTTGCCCGCGCTGATCGAGGCGAATTTCAGTGCCCGCATCGATCGCCGCGGCATCTTTGGACACTCGATGGGCGGTCACGGCGCGCTCGTCATCGCGCTCAAGAATCCGGCGCGCTATCAATCAGTTACGGCCTTTGCGCCGATTTCCAATCCAATGGCCGTGCCTTGGGGCGAGAAGGCGTTCAGTCACTATCTTGGCCCGGACCGCGCGCGCTGGGCAGCGTGGGATGCAAGTCTCCTCATGCGCGAGCGGCCCTATCCTGGGCAAATTCTTGTCGATCAGGGTCTCTCCGATCAATTCCTTGAGAATCAACTTCATCCGGACGCCCTCGAAGCCGCCGCCCGAGCGTCAGGTCAGGCACTCGCTTTGCGCCGACACGAACACTACGACCACTCCTACTGGTTTATCCAAAGCTTCATCGCCGATCACATGGTGTGGCACGCGCATGCGCTGGTGAATTGATAGCGCACCCGGACGGCAAGAGGTTCACTTCCGTCCTGACCAAACTGCACGATCTTGGGCACCATCTCGCCAACGCCCTGGCTTTTCGCTACCGCCTAGCAAAGTCCAAACGGGCATCGTCCCGCTGCGCCGAGGCCCGAAAAGGCCGCATTGCGACTTGAGGCCAGTCGATTGACCGCGCACCATTTCGTTGCCACGTCGATACGATGAAATAGTTCATCGCCGCTCACAAGCCGCGGTTCTTTGCCCGATGCCGGATCAGAACGACCTGCCGGCAAAAGGCGGCGAGCCAATCATGACGTCCTGTCGTTCCGCTCAGCCTACATGGGGTGGGCCCGATTGCAGCGGCATGCGGGACTCGGCACGCGAAATGACCTATTATACGGTCATTAGGTTCTTGTGGGCGGAGTGACGGTGGCGACAGGTGTGAAGCGGCTACCCGCGACCATCGCGACGGTCGATTCTCGACTGCCGACTCCGCTTTACCATCAGATCTATCTCATTCTGCGCGAGCAAATCGCCGACGGGTCCATCGGCCGCAACGCCACGGTGCCGGGCGAGCAGGAATTGACCCGGCTTTACGGCGTGTCACGCGTCACGGCGAAGCGCGCCCTCGACGAATTGGCGGCCGAGGGGCTGGTGGTGCGCGAGCGCGGCCGCGGCACGCGCGTCCGCTCGGCGCCGCCGACCCCGCCGTTCCGCGCCTCCATCGAGGGGCTGCTGGAAAATCTGCTGGTGATGGGCCTGAAGACCAAGGTGGTACTGCTGGAATTCGGGTATGTCCGGGCGCCCGCAGAGGCGGCGGCAGCGCTCGGCTGCACCGTCGGTCAGACCGTCCAACGCGCGGTCCGAATCCGGCATGTCGACGGCGGGCCTTTCTCCCACCTCACCACGTTCGTGCCGGAAGCGATCGGCCGCACTTACAGCCGGCGCGATCTGGCTTCGGAGCCACTATTGTCGTTGCTTGAGCGCTCGGGCATTCGCGTCTCCCGCGCCGATCAGGTGATCACCGCAAAGCTCGCCGACGCACAGGCCGCGCGCTACCTTGAAGTCGCCGTCGGCGCGGCGCTGCTCAAGATCACGCGCATCGTGCGCGACCAGCACAGCCGGCCAGTCGAGTTCATCACCGGCCTCTACCGTCCCGATCGCTATCAATATGCGATGTCTTTGTCCCGGATACAGGACCGCAGCCAGCCGCTGTGGCATGACGATCTGCCATCGAGGCATCGTGCCCAATTCAACAAGCACAAACGGGAGCTCTGAACATGTCACAAGGGAATCGCGGCTATTCCTTGAGCCGCCGCCGTTTTCTCCGCGGCACCGCGGTCGGCGGGCTTGCCGTCGCTAGCGGCGCCATCGCCATGCCCCATGTCGCGCGCGCCGCGGCGCCGGTAAGGGTCGGGATCATCCATCCCGTGACCGGCGCCGTGTCCTATTCCGGCGCCCAAGGGCGCGCCGGCGCCATGATGGCGGTCGACGAAATCAACGCCGCCGGCGGTATCAAGTCGCTTGGCGGCGCCATGATCGATGCGCTTCTCGCCGACGCGCAGTCGAAGGCCGATGTCGGCGCGGCGCAAATCGAGAAATACAACGACGCCGGTGTCAGCGCGGTCGTTGGCGGCTATGCCAGCTTCATCTGTCTGGCAACGACGCAGGCCGCGGCAAAGCATGGCATTCCCTACGTCGTTGATGTCGGCACCGACGACCGCATCGTCAAAGCGGGATTGAAAAACACCTTCCGTTTCAGCCCGGGCTACGGCGTATTCGTCGACACGGCGATCAAGGCACTCGACCAGATCAATACTGCCGCAGGCAGGCCTGCCAAGACAGCCGTGATCGTCCACGAAGATTCGGCCTTCGGCACCGGCACCGCCAAACTTCTCCAGAAGCAACTCGGCAGCATCGCCATCAACGTGCTCGAAGTTATGAAGCATCCGACGCCAAATCTCGACTTCAACAACATCGTGCTGCGGATCAAAGCAGCTAACCCGGACCTCGTGATCCCGGCGAACTACTACAATGAGTACGTGCTGTTGGCGCGCACCATGCTGCAACAAAGGGTGCGGCCCAAGGCGATTTACTCGGTTCTCGGCGGCGCTGCCTCGCAGTACAAATTCGTCAAGGATTTCCCGCAGGCGGCGGCCTACATCATGGATTGCAACCACTGGTATAATCCGCATAAGGAAGCGGCGCTGGCGCTTCGCAAAAGGACCGAGGCGAAGGGTCTCTACTTTACCTACGAAGTGTTCCTGAATTACGAGGCCGTCATGTTGCTGGCCGACGCGCTGGAGCGCGCCGCCAGCACTGACCGGGCCAAGATCATCGATGCACTGGCGTCGAGCGAGTGGGCCGGCCACTTCATGCCTTACGGTCCGACCCGATTCGTCGGCGGCCAGAACACGGGCGCCCGCGCAGTGAATCTTCAGGTGCAAGACAACGATATAAGAGTCATCCTGCCTCCGGAATTCGCCAACGCCAAGCCGATCTTCCCGATGCCGGCCTGAGCGACATGGTCGAGGCCGCAATCATCGTCCCCGCGATTCTGAACGGCCTCACTACTGGCGCGGTCTACGCGCTTGTCGCGCTTGGCCTTACCCTGATCTACGGCGTCCTCCACATCATCAACTTCGCGCATGGCGCGTTGCTGATGGTGGCGCTGTACGGCGTCTATTTTCTCTATGCGCTCGCCGGGATCGATCCCTACCTGGCACTGCCGATCATGATCCCGGCGATGTTTGCACTGGGCTACTTGCTGCAGCGCTACGTCATCGGCCGCGCCGGCCACGGCAAGGACGAGAATGTCATGCTGGTGACACTCGGTCTCTCCATCGTCATCGAGAATCTGGCGCTCTACTTGTGGTCGTCGGACACGCGCACCATCGAGACCGCTTACGGCTTCGCGACGGTCGATCTTGGCGTCGCACTGATCGCGGTGCCGAAGGCGGTCGCGTTTGTCGGCGCGCTGGCGATCACCGCCGTGCTGTGGGCGCTTATGCGCTGGACCGACCTCGGCAAGGCCATCCGCGCCTTGGCCAGGGAGCGGCGCGGGGCGCAACTGGTCGGCATCGATGTCGAGCATCTTTACGCGGTAAGCTTCGGCATCGGCATCGCCTGCCTCGGCGCCGCGGCTTGCTTGCTGTTACCGAGCTATTATGCCAGCCCACATATCGGCAGTGCCTTCGTCCTGATCGCTTTTACGATCGTGGTGCTGGGCGGCATGGGTAGCTTCATCGGCGCCCTCGTCGGTGGCCTGATCATTGGCGTGACGGAATCACTCGGTGGGCTCTTCCTTGGCGAGAGTCTCGGCAAGATCGGCGTCTTCCTCATCTTCATCGCCGTGCTGCTGTTCCGTCCGACCGGTCTGTTCGGACAAAGGGTCTGATCCCGCCATGAAGAGTGCAGCCGCGATCATCGTCCTGCTGCTCGCCCTGATACCGTTGCCGTGGCTGGTGCGGTCGGATTTCTGGCTCAATTTCGCGGTGCTGACGCTTTATTACGGGTTTCTCGGCCAGTCTTGGAACATTCTCGGCGGCTATGGCGGCCAATATTCCTTTGGCCATGCCGCGTTCTTCGGCACCGGTGCCTACACCAGCGCAGTGTTGCAATTGCAGTTAGGGTTCAATCCCTGGCTCGCCGTCGGCCTCGCCTCTGTCGCGGGCGGCGTGGTGGCCGCTATCGTCGGCGGCCTTAGCTTCCGTTACGGACTGCGCGGATCCTATTTCGCGCTGATAACCCTCGCCTTCGCCGAGGTCTTGCGCATCCTTGCCGATTCGCTCGGCTTCACCGGCGCCGGCGTCGGTCTGCAAGTGCCGCTGCACCCCGCGGTGGTCAATTTCCAGTTCGCAGGCAAGTCCGGCTTCTATTTCACCATGCTGGTATTGACGGCACTGGGCTTAGCCGTGGTCTGGTACATCGAGCACTCGCGCTTCGGCGCGCGGCTCATGGCGGTGCGTGACAACGAGGACGCAGCGCAGGCGCTGGGCGTCAATGTCTATCGGGTCAAGCTAGGCGCCATCGTCGTCTCCGGCATCCTGATGGCGCTCGGCGGTGTGTTTTATCTGCAATATTTTCTCTATATCGATCCCGAGATCGCCTACGGCCCGGCAGTTTCGATCGCGGCACTGCTGGCGCCCATCGTTGGCGGGCTGGGCACCATGTGCGGTCCGTTGCTTGGCGCCGCCGCACTGCAATTGCTCAACGAAGTATCTGAATCGGCGATCGGCGCCGCCCCCGGTCTTAATCTTGTGCTCTATGGCGCGGTGCTCGTGCTGATTATCGCGTTTTTGCCGGAAGGCATCGCCGGCGTGGCGCGGCTGCGCATCGGCCTGCCGCGGGGACGCGCTGCATGATGTTGACGCTTGACCACATCGCGAAGCGGTTCGGCGGCGTCCAGGCCGTTTCCGACGTGACGTTCGCGGTCGCGCGCGGCGAGATTGTCGCCCTGATCGGTCCCAACGGCGCCGGCAAGACCACGCTCTTCAGCCTCATCGCCGGGTTCCTGGCACCGGACGCTGGCGCGATCCGCTTCGAGGACCGCGACGTGACGGGCCTGCCGCCCCATCGGATCGCTGCCTTAGGTCTGGTGCGTACCTTCCAGACCGCCCAGCCGTTCGAGCGGCTGACCGTGGCGCAGAACATCGCCGTCGGCGCCCATCTGCATCTCGCTTCGCGTGGCGCTGCGCTGCGGCGCGGCGCCGAAATCGCGGAGCGGGTCGGCCTCGGCAAGTGGCTCCACCGACCCTCGCGCGAATTGACCGTAGCAGGACGTAAACGCCTCGAACTGGGGCGGGCGCTCGCGACCGAGCCGCACCTGGTGCTGCTCGACGAGGTGATGGCCGGGCTCAATCCCACGGAAATCGACGCCATCGTGCCTACGATCTTCGCGATCCGCGACAGCGGCATCACCGTGCTGCTGACGGAACATGTTATGCGCGCGGTGATGCGCTTGTCCGACCGGGTCCTGGTGCTGAACAACGGCCGGCTCATCGCCCAGGGTAAGCCGGCCGACGTAGCGACGGACCCCGCGGTGATCGAGGCCTATCTCGGGCGCGGCGTTGCGCCGCCAGCAGCGAGGGAATTGGCGCGTGGCTGAGCCGCTGCTCAAGGTCGACGGCCTCCACGCCGGCTACGGCGCGGTCGAGATTCTGCGCGGGATTGCTCTTGCGGTGGACGAGGGCGAGATCGTCGCCGTGCTCGGCAGCAACGGCGCCGGCAAGACGACGCTCAACAATGTCTTGTCGGGATTGCTGCGTGCATGGCGCGGCAGCATCTGCTTCGAAGGAGAAGTGATCGCCAACCGGCCTCCGCAGGCGATCGTCGAACGCGGCATCATCCAAGTGCCCGAAGGTCGTTCGATCTTTCCCACGCTCACTGTGCGGGAGAATCTCGAACTCGGCAGCTATCGCCGTGCCCGCGCGCGGCGCGCAGCCAATTTCGACCGGGCCTGCGCTATCTTCCCACGGCTGCGCGAACGGCTCGGTCAATTCGCCGGCACTCTGTCGGGCGGCGAGCAGCAGATGCTGGCGATCGGCCGTGCCGTGATGGCGGAGCCGCGGCTGCTCATCCTCGACGAACCGTCGCTCGGCCTGTCGCCCCGCCTGGTCGAGGAGATGTTCGGCTTGATCGCCAGGCTCAACGAGGAAGGTTGCACCATTCTGCTGGTCGAGCAGAACGTCATGCAGACGCTGACGATCGCGGACCATGCTTTCGTGCTCGAGAACGGTATGGTGACCTTGTCAGGCAGTGCGCCGGCGGTCATGGATGATGCCACCCTCAAACGTTCCTATCTCGGGATTTGACCATGGTGCAGACATTGGCCGAAAAACTCATCGCCCGTGCCGCCGGTCACCACTCTGTCGCTAGCGGCGACGTTGTCACTTGCCACGTCGATTTGGCGATGATCCACGATTCCGGCGGACCGCGGCGCGCCAAACCGATCCTCGACCGGCTCGGGGTCAAAGTCTGGGACCCCAAGAAGATCGTCGTCGTTACCGACCATTTCGTCCCCGCCTATGACACGGAAACCGCCACCATCCAGAAGCTGACGCGGGATTGGGTCGCCGACCAGCGTGTGCCGAATTTCTACGACATGCAGGGCATCTGCCACGTGGTGCTGCCCGAGCGCGGCCATTTCAAGCCCGGCATGTTCGTGGTCGGCGGCGACAGTCATTCACCGACCGGCGGCGCCTTCGGCCTTTACATGTTCGGCGTCGGCGCCACCGAGATGGCCGGCGTGCTCGCGACCGGCGAGATCTGGCTCCGCGTCCCGGAAACCATTTTGATCGAATGCGAAGGCCAGCTCAGTCCCGGCGTCGCGGCCAAGGACGTCATGTTGCATCTCTGCGCTCGCCTGGGCATGGACGGCGGCCGGTACCAGGCGGTGCAGTATGTCGGCGGCACTGTCACTGCGCTGCCAATGACCGAGCGCATGACGCTGTGCAACATGGCGGCGGAGTTAGGTGCCCAGACCGGCCTGATCGCGCCTGACGCGACCACCGTCGACTATATCCGCGCCGCGGGCGCCGATCCCGGCGACATCGCGCGCTGGCAAGGCGATGCCGAGGCTGTGCCCGCCGAGCGCCATCGCGTCGATGCGACGGCGTTGGCGCCACAGGTCGCGGCGCCCCACAGCCCCGCGAATTCGGCCCCGGTCGCCGATGTTGGCGCGGTGCAGATCGATCGCGCCTATATCGGCGCCTGTACGGGGGCCAAGCTTGTCGATCTCCACATGGCGGCGTCGGTGCTGAAGGGCCGCCGCATCGCGAGCAACGTTCGGTTGCTGGTGGCACCGGCCTCGACGCGCATCGCGGCACAAGCCGCCGCTGACGGCACGCTCGCCACCTTGACCGAGGCGGGCGCCATTCTCCTCGCCTCAGGCTGCGGCGCCTGCGCCGGCTACGGTTCCGGCCTGCTGTCGGAAGGCGAGGTCTGCATCGCTTCGACCGCACGCAACTTTAAGGGCCGCATGGGCGCGACCACGGCACAGGTCTATCTCGGATCGCCCTACACGGTCGCGGCCAGTGCCGTCGCTGGCCGCATCGCCGATCCGCGCCCGCTGCTCGCGGAGCACGCGTCATGACGGCGCATCGGGTGTGGCGCTTCGGCGACAATATCGACACCGACGTGCTGGCCCCGGGGATCTACATGAAAAAGCCGATTGCCGAAATTGCGGCCCATTGCCTCGAAGCCGTCGAGCCGCGCTTCGCCAAAGAGGTTCGGCCGGGCGATGTCGTGGTCGGCGGGCGCGGCTTTGGCATGGGCTCGTCACGAGAACAAGCCGTGGAGGCGCTGTTGCAACTCGGCGTGGTCGCGGTATTGGCCCTATCGTTTGGCGGCATATTTTACCGCAACGCGCTGAATTATGGCTTGCTGGCGCTGGCCTCATCCGACATCCACCGAATCCGTCAGGACGACCTCGTGGTCGTCGACGGCGTCGCCGGCACCGTGATCGACGAGACCACGGGCGAGCGCCTGACATGCGAAAAGTTGCCGCCTCACCTTCTCGCGATGATCGCGGACGGCGGTTTGGTGCCGCATCTCGAAAAGCGTTTCGCCCGACAAGGAGCGCAGGCATGACTCTCCGCCAGCAAATCGCCGCGGGCACCATCGTGCAGGCGCCGGGGTGTTACGACGGTTTGTCCGCGCTGCTGATCGAGCAAGCCGGCTTCACCTGCGCCTATCTCTCCGGTGCCGCGATCGCTTACACCCGCTTCGGCCGCTCCGATGTCGGGCTGGTGTCGATGTCGGAGGTCGCCGACACGCTGGCACTGGTGACGGATCGGGTCGGCATTCCCGTAATCGTCGATGCCGATACCGGCTTCGGCAACGCGCTTAATGTCCAGCGCACGGTACGTAGCTTCGAGCGTGCGGGCGCCTCCGCCGTTCAACTTGAGGACCAATCGACCCCAAAGCGCTGCGGGCATCTGGCGGGCAAGAGCCTGATCAGCGCGGGCGAAATGGTCGGTAAACTCAAGGCGGCGCTCGACGCCAGGCGCAGCACCGCAACGCTCATCATTGCGCGCACCGACGCCATCGCGGTCGAGGGCCTCGACGCCGCTATCGAACGCGCCGAGCGGTTCATCGAGGCAGGCGCCGATATTCTCTTCGTTGAAGCGCCCCAAAGCGACGCGCAACTCGCGGCCATACCGGCGCGCTTCAGGGGCCGCGTTCCGCTGCTCGCGAACATGGTCGAGGGCGGCAAAACCCCGGTCCATTCCGCCGCGCAGTTGCAGGATATGGGCTATACTATCGTAATTTTTGCCGCCGGCCTGACGCGCGCCTTTGCCCATATGGCGCAGGAATACTTACACTCGCTGCGTCGCGCCGGCAGCACCGCGCCGTTCCGCAACCGCATGCTCGATTTCGACGGGCTGAACGCCGTAATTGGCACGCCCGACCTGCTGGCGCGCGGCAAGCGCTATGACGCCGGCAATTTTTCCGGGACCAAGCGATGATCGACCCAGTCACCCTCGCCGTGCTCAAGGGACGTCTCGAACAGCTCGCCGACGAGATGGACGCGACGCTGTTCCGCAGCGCCTTCAACCCCATCATCGCCGAGGCCCACGACGCATCTCACGGGCTCTACCATCGCGACACCGGCGCAACCCTGGTGCAAGGCAAATCCGGCCTGCCCGTCTTTGTCGGCGTCATGGCCTTCGCGGTGAAGGCGGTCATCGACAAGGCGCGGCGCGATGGCGATCTCGGCGATGGCGACGTCTATATCTTCAATGACCCTTATGATGGCGGCACGCACCTCTCCGACTTCAAGCTGGTGCGCCCCTATTTCCGCGACGGCGGGTTGTTTTGTTACCTAGCCTCGGTCGGTCACTGGCATGATGTCGGCGGCAATGTGCCTGGCAATTACAACCCGGCCGCGACCGAGAGCTACCAGGAAGGCATGCACATCCCGCCGGTGAAGCTCTGCGTCAAAGGCACGCTCCGCCAAGACATTGTCGATATCCTGCAAGCGAATTCGCGTCAGCCTGGCAGTCTCTATGGCGATCTCAATGGCCAGCTGAACGCTCTCGATCTCGGCGTGCGGCGTCTCGATGCGCTGCTCGACGCCTATGGCGCGGCCGTGATCGAGGAAGCATTTGCCGAACTGACGGCGCGTGCGGCTCAATTGATGCGCGCTAATATCGCCGAATTGCCGGACGGGACGTTCTCTTGCGACGATTTCCTCGACAATGACGGCATTATCGATCGGCCCCTCAAGATCGCGCTCGACCTGCGCAAAACCGGCGACCGGCTGACCCTGGATTTCTCGCGCAGCGCGCCCGGCTGCGCCGGGCCAGTGAATATCGCGCGCTCGACGGCGATCGCCGCCTGTTATGTCACGTTGAAGCATGTTTTTCAGGACGTGCCGGCCAATGCCGGTGTACTCGAGCCGATCGACATCGTGATTCCCGACGGTTCGATTCTGGCGGCGACCGCGCCAAAGCCGGTCGGCGGCTATACCGAGACAATCCTCCGCATCGGTGACGTTATCTTCGGCGCGCTGGCGAAGGCGGCGCCGGAGCGTTCCAACGGTCCGGCTTATGGCACCATAAATGCACTGTCGCTCGCGGGTCATCGTCACGATGGGCGGCGTTGGGTGATGTTCTCCTTCTTCGGCGGCGGTCATGGCGGCCATCCCGAGGGCGACGGGCTCAATCACGGCAATGCGCCGATCTCGACCGCCACGATTCCGCCAATCGAAATCCTGGAAGCCGCCTACCCGGTAATGTTCACGCAATGGGCGCTGCGTCCCGACAGCGGCGGCCCAGGGGAGCATCGCGGCGGCCTCGGAGCGATCTACGAGATCGAGCTCTTGGAAGAGAATGCGGAGGTGTTTCTGTTCGGCGAACGCGGCCGTTTCCCGCCGCGTGGCGTGGCAGGCGGCGGTGACGCCGCGCTGAACCGCTTTCTGTTCGAGCAGGACGATGGCTTCCACGAACCGCCGATGGCGTCGAAAATTGTCGGCGTAACCATCAAGTGCGGCCAGCATGTCCGTATCGAATCCCCCGGCGGCGGTGGTTACGGGGCAGCGGAACGTCGCGATCCGGCGGCGGTCGCGGCTGATCTGCGGCTCGGCTACATCACCGCGGAAGCTGCGGCGCGCGACTATCCGGCGGCCGCCGACGCGCTCCGCCGCCGGGCAGCCGAGTAGTGACGAAGCGATCGTTGATCGTTGGTGTCGATGTCGGCGGGACCTTCACCGACTTGTTCTTCTTCGACCAGGACGACGGAAGCTGCCTCGTCGGCAAGGTGCCGTCGACACGGGGCGACGCCTCGCTCGGCTTTCTCGACGGGCTCCGCGGCGGCGCTAAGGACCTGCGCACGCTGGCGACGGTGATTCACGGCACCACCGTCGGCACCAACGCGCTGCTCGAACGCAAGGGCGCCAAGACGGGGTTGATCACAACGCGGGGCTTCCGCGACGTGCTCGAAATGCGCCGGCGTGACCGGCCGCGCACCTGGGGACTGTGGGGACAATTCGTGCCCATTGTCAGCCGCGATCTGCGGCTCGAGGTGGCCGAGCGGACGCTGGCGGACGGCACCATGCGCGAACCCGTCGATGCGGAAGACGTCAAAACCGCCGCGCGCGAATTGCTGCGCCTCGGCGCCGAGGCGTGTTGCATCTTCTTCGTCAACGCCTATGCCAATGCCGAAAACGAGCGCGCTGCATTCGCCGCGGTAAAATCGGTGTGGCCCAACGAGTATGTCGTCGCCTCGAGCCAGATTCTTCCTGAGATCCGCGAGTATGAACGCGCCTCGACCACCGCGCTCAACGCTTACCTGCAGCCCGTCGTCGGCGATTACCTGCAGCGCATCGATCAATCGCTGCGCGAGGAAGGATTCGGCGGCCAGATCCTGATCGTGCAGTCGAATGGCGGGGTTATGACGGTGGAGAGCGCGCGACGGTTGCCGATTCGCACGGCCCTGTCGGGCCCGGCGGCTGGCGTCATCGCCGCATCGCATATCGCGGCCAGCGCCGGCTATCCCAACGTCATCACCTGCGACATGGGCGGCACCAGTTTCGACGTGTCGTTGGTGGTCGACGGCGCCAGCGCGCTGGCGGCAGAGACCGCAATCGATTTCGGCCTGGTGGTGCGGACGGCGATGATCGAAATCACCACCATTGGCGCCGGCGGCGGTTCGATCGCTTGGGTCGATCGCGGCGGCGTCCTGCAGATCGGGCCTCAATCGGCCGGCGCCGACCCTGGGCCGGTTTGTTACGGGCTCGGCGGCGATGAGCCGACCGTTACCGACGCCAATCTAGTGCTCGGACGCATCAACGCCGAGCGTCCGATCGGCGGCAAGCTCGCTCGCCTCGATGTCGGTGCCGCGCGCGACGCGGTTGAGCGGCGGATCGGTGCGCCGTTGAAGCTCGATGCCGTCGCCGCCGCCGACGCGATCATCCGCGTCGCCAATGCACGCATGGCCGGCGCCATCCGTCTCGTCTCGATCGAACGCGGCCACGACCCTAAGGATTTCGTCATCCTGCCGTTCGGCGGCGGCGGCGCGCTTCATGCCGGCGCACTCGCGCGCGAAGTCGGCTTGGCGAAGGCACTGGTCCCACGCTATCCGGGCGTCACCAGCGCGCTTGGCTGCCTCATCGCCGATATGCGCCACGATTACGTACAGACCATCAACCGGCTGCTCGACGAAATCGACACCGCGGCGCTCGACGCGACCATCCGCGGCTTTGACCGCGACGGTGCGGAACTGCTCGACCATGCCGAAATGCGGTTTGAGGCGAGAGCCACCATTTACGAGCTCGACATGTCCTATGTCGGGCAGACCCATACCATTTCCGTACCGTTGCCACCCGCAGCGGAACTGTCCCGCGAGACGATCCTTGCCGCCTTCGAGGCTCGCTACCGCGAGATTTACGGCCGACTCCTCGACGGCATCGCCATCCGCCTCTTGAATGTCCGCGTTGCCGTAATCGGCAAGCGGTCGAAGTTCGATCTGACGTTGTTGGCGCCGGATCCAGGTACGACCGTTGCCGCAGCGCGCCGCGGCAGCCGCCGCGTCTTCGCCGAGGGCAATTGGCACGAGACGACGATCTTTGAGCGCCTGGCGCTGCCCGTCGCCGCGCGCATCGCCGGACCGGCGCTCTTCGAGCAGCCGGACACGACAGTGTTTCTTGCGCCCGGCGACGAAGCCGAGGTCGATCGCTTCGGCAACCTTCTGATGTTCCGACAGCCATGAGCGATTTTGCCTTTGAGCCCCGCAAGACGGCTTTGGTCCTGGTCGATCTGCAAAACGATTTTCTCCATGCGCAGGGCGCCTACGGCCGCTCCGGCACCAGCGCTCCGGCCATTACGGCCTTGCCCACGCGGCTCAAGCCGGCGGCGATAGCGATGCGTGCTGCCGGCGGCTTCGTCGTCTCGACCCATTTCACCCTGGTGCCGGGCAAAGATGACATGCCACTCATGTCCGATCATCTGAAACGACTGCGGCCGTTCCTCACCAGGGGCGATTTCCGGCCGGGCGCATTCGGCCATCAACTCGTCGACGCGCTAAAGCCTGCCGATTTCGCCATCGAAAAGGTGGCGTTTTCCGCCTTCTACCAGAGCCGGCTCGAATTCGTGCTGCGGATGGCGAACATCGAGACGCTGATCTTCGCCGGCATCGTCACCAACGGCGGCGTCGAATCCACAGTGCGGGACGCCCACGTGCGCGATTTCCGCTGCGCGGTGTTGAGCGACGGCTGCGCGGCCTTTTCCGAGGCGGTGCATCAGGCCTGTCTTGTGTCGCTAGGCACATTAGCGACGCTGCTGACCTGCGAGGAGCTCACCGGTTTGTTGACCCGCCGATGAGCGTTTTGCCGGCAGCCGACAAGCGCTTCGAGGTTACGGTTCCGGTGGCAATCGTTGGCGCGGGCGCGTGCGGCCTGATCGCGGCGTTGGCGGCGCACGATATCGGAGCCGAAGCGGTCGTATTCGAAAGGGATGCACTACCGCGCGGCTCGACGGCGCTGTCTTCCGGCTTTATTCCCGCCGCGGGCACGCGTTATCAGCGCGCCCGCGGTGTTGCCGACTGTCCCGCGCTGTTGCTAAGCGACATTCAGCGCAAATCGCACGGTCAGTCAGACCCTGTGATTGCCGGTGCCGTAGCAAACGAATCCGGTCCGACCATCGAATGGCTTGCGGACCGGCACGGCCTCGAATTCGTGCTGGTCGACGGCTTTCTCTATCCAGGCCACTCGGTATTGCGTATGCATGCGCATCCGCGGCGTACGGGCGAGGCGCTGATGGGCGCCTTGCTCGACGCCGCGAACCGTGCGGGCATTGACATCGTCACCGAGGCGCATGTCGTCGATCTCTATGCCGATGCCAACGGCGGCGTCCGCGGCCTCGCCTGCCTTCGCCCCGGTGGCGGTCGCGAAGAAATCGGCTGCGACACACTCGTGCTGGCGTGCAACGGCTATGGCGGCAGTGGCGAAATGCTGCGGCGCTACATCCCGGAAATGGCCGACGCGCTTTATTTCGGGCACGCCGGCAATCAAGGCGACGCGGTGCGCTGGGGCGAAGCACTCGGTGGCGTGGCACTGGATATGGGCGCCTATCAGGGCCACGGTTCGGTGGCAACACCGCACAACATCCTGATCACCTGGGCGCTGATGATGGAGGGTGGCTTCCAGATCAATTCGGCGGGCGCACGCTTCTGCAACGAACATCTTGGCTACTCGGAGCAGGCGGTCGCCGTGCTGGCGCAACCGGACCGCATCGCTTGGTGTATCTATGATTCGCGCATCCACGCGCTTGGCCGCGATTTCGAAGACTATCGCGATGCCGAGGCTGCAGGTGCGATCCGCCATGCCGACGATGTCGCGAGCCTGGCGGCAATAGCGAACGTCCCGGCGCCGGCGCTGTCGGAGACCTTCGCTGCGGTGGCGCGCTATTGCGACGGCGACGGCGATCCGTTTGGCCGTGATTTCATCGGCAAGCCAATGCTCAAGGCGCCCTACTACGCCGTTCGCGTGACCGGCGCGCTGTTTCACACTCAGGGCGGCCTCGCAATTGACCGCGAGGCGCGCGTCTTGCGCCATGACGGCACGTCCTTGCCCAATCTCTTCGCCGGCGGTGGCGCCGCGCGCGGCGTTTCTGGCCCCGCCGTGTGGGGTTATCTGTCTGGAAACGGGCTATTGACGGCGGTGGCGCTCGGCCGCATCGCCGGCGCCAGCGCGGCCAGTATCTGCTTGCGGCATCCGGTTCGCAAAGCTGCCCTTTGAGACAGCGGGAATTGCGGCTCTCGAACTCAATCAAGGATGGGGTCCAACCATTCGTGGAGCGAGCACCAAAACGTGCCGCGAGAAATCCCAGCCATGATCACAATCTTACCATGAGAATTCCGTAATCAGGCCCCTTATGGCCGTTACAGCCCGCTGCCTCGCTTCCGAGGACAACCAGCGGCAAGAGAGAGGAGCCACCGCTTTTGGCGCGTCATCATGGCTGGGAGCAATATTGAACCGAAGCCCACGGCATTGCCGACGGAGCCGCCCCGGCCGGAGATCATACTGCCGACGGAATTCCGGAATGTTGTGCTGACGGGAATCCTGGCAATTATGATTCTCTACACGCTCTATTTCGCCCGTGCCGTATTCGTGCCGTTGCTCCTTGCCATGTTGCTAAGGCTTTTCCTCCAGTTGCCGCTCAATTTCCTCACCCGGCTTGGCATGCCGCGATTAATCGCCGTCCTGATCGTCATGATTGGTCTGCTCGGCGGCTTGGGTCTCTTAGGTACAGCAATCGGCGGACCGGCTGCAGACTGGATCGCAAAGGCGCCTTCGAGCTTCAGCAAAATCCAGAATCGTGTCGAATTCATCAAGCAGCCCTTGCAGATTCTGGAGGACACCGCGCACCGGATCGAGCGCATTGTCGTCGCGCCATCGTCCTCGACGCCGACCGTGAGCCTCGCCGGGCCAGGGATCGGCGGAATACTCGCGTCAAGCACGCAATCGCTCGTCCGCGGAGTCGGCACCGTAATCCTCCTGCTTTTTTTCCTCCTTGCGTCGGGTGACACGTTCAGACGACGACTTGTCGAGATCATGCCGCGCTTTAGCGATAAGAAGCGCGCGGTCGAGATCATCAACGAAATTGAAGACAGCATATCTGGCTATCTGCTCCGGATCACCGTGATCAACGTCGGATTGGCACTACTGACTGCCCTTGGCTTCTATCTTTGCGGCGTGCCCGTGCCAGCGCTATGGGGGGTGATCGCATTCTGCTTCAACTTCGTGCCATTCATCGGACCGCTCTGCGCCGGAGCGATCTTTTTTATGGTCGGGTTATTCAGCTTCGACGGATGGCGGATGGTGCTGCCGGTCGGTATCTATGCTTGCTTGGTGCTGATCGAAGGCCAAGTGATCACGCCTTCGGTGATGGCCCGGCGCTTCAGCCTCAATGCGGTCGCGGTTGCCGTGTCGCTTGTTTTCTGGTTTTGGATGTGGGGTACCCCGGGTGTGCTATTGGCAGTGCCAATGCTCGCGGCATTCAAGGTGGTCTGTGACCATGTCGGCCCGCTCAACGCCGTGGGCCACCTGCTCGAACGTTCACCATGAAGCGGCAAACAAATGCTTCGTGGATAGCGACACCAGGCTCCCCTTAGGCCTCGCTGTGCATAGATTTGGCATTGCGCTCGCGGGTCGCTGCCGTCCTTCTCGCCGACGCAGATCGGGCTTTGGGCGAACGCGAAGCTGGGGCTCGACCGCCCGGCCGTCCCCCTTTCCGCGACGAAGCATGGTTTTAGTGATGCCCCTACTGGCGCCGCTCCTTTTGCCGCCGCCGCTCTCCATGTTAACCGGAGCCCACGTCCGGCGTTGTGTTTCTTCCACCGCGATGCCGCGTGGTTCGCAGCCTCTGCGATATCGTCGGCCTTCCGCTCCTGCTTGTCCGTGTATTTGGATTTATCGCCTCGTGGCACGACGTTCTCCGTAGAATGACGGCAGGTTCTCAGCTGCTTGAACCTGGCACCGAACCCGGGTTCCCAATGCAGAGCCTTGGTTTTATGTCTGCGGCCTCATCCCAGCTCATTGCGAATTTCGGCGGTGGGCGGGCATTTGTTAGATCGGACGTCCGACATTTCACGCCTGAGTAACGAGCGACCACGGTTCCTTGCCGGAAAAACCGGTGTGCTTGCGCTCAACTGGCAGATGCGCAGGATGATCAGGTAGTGTGTTTTTTCACCTTGGCTGTCCGTGACGATTTCCGGTAAAGCCGGCGCAACTCGTCCTTGGCCCGCTCCAGCACGCGCTTGCGCGAGTGTGAAAGATTGCGGCCCGCGCGGTTGATGTAAAAGTTCAGCATCGACATGGCCGAGCGGTACGGGTCTGATTTGCGCCGCGTGCTGCGGTCAGCGGCCCGTTTGAGCGAAACCGCGACCCGTTTCGGGTCGCGCGACGTGAATATGCCGCTGTCGAGGCCAAGCGCGCGGCTCTCGCGCGTTACCTCTGCCGACCATTTCTTGTCGCGTGCCATCATGACCGTGCGCCAATGACCTCGCTGGCCATATGTTGTCGGCTTCAATCCGCATTCTCGCAGACGCTTCGATGTCCAATTGAAGCCCCCGCTTAACGGCGGGATCGGCACCCGACATGCCGCGTGTCGGCGCTCCAGCGCGTTCGCGATTGACCAAAAATCATGGCGCGAAAGGCGTGTAAGCGCAATACGCTAAGAGCTGCAAGCTCTGAACACGAACCTCTATTCGACAGCACCGACTTGTTCGTCCTCTTGACGATTCTCGAAGCGGATGACCACCTCGTGGGCCGAGACGCCAGAGCCTGCTGGTTTTTCCATGCCAGCGCGCATGATGATCGCCGGATCCACACCCGCCTTCACCAGCGATTGCGCGATGGCGTCGGCCCGTTTGTCGGCAACATGCTCCCGCGCTGTCGACAAGCCGTCATTAATGCCTGTCAATTCGATTCGCATCGGGCGGTGTGCTCGTGCCGCCGCGATGACGCGATCGACAAGCGCGTTCGCATCACCGGTCAGCGCGGCATCACCGTCACGGAAATAAACGACGAACTGCCGGTCCGATTGGGCCTGCGCAATGGACGGCACCGCTAGCGCACACAATCCGGTTAACGACATTAGCGTCAGAATCATGCGACCCATGATCGCCTCCTTTGAGTCAACTTACTTGGCTGCCGGACGGCCCGCTTGCGTGTTAGAGCCGCGCCTTCAGATTCTCGATAAGATTCATGATCGCGCGCCGCGCGCTCATGGCCGGCATGGCGAGCACCGCCCAGTACCGGGCAATGTCACGCCGCATTCCTGGTCTCGGAATCGCATGCACGGTTCCGGTGTAATTGCTGCATAACCGTTTCTTCGTCGTTGTCACTCGAACCAACAAAAAGATAAAACCCAACCAAACAGCCGCGGCCGCCGTGCATGGAAGGCCGTTGGCCTATGGAACAACGGCGTGCATCCGGCGGTCTATCCGCGCGCGACCCCGCCCTGCAGAGCGTGCATAACTGTTCCTGTAGACGACGGGCCTCCGGAGCCGCCATCGGACGGACTGCCAGGCACGGAGGAGAGGCGGACCCAATTTGCAATCAAATCGGGTGGAATCGACGAACTCGAACCGACCGAGTGATTGTCCCTCAACCTTTGACTTCGGATGGGCGGGAAAGCATACGCGCGCGGCCGACGGTCCAGCGACTCGAATTCAAGCCGAGATACGATACTCGACCGTCTGCTGCTTTGGTGGCACGCATTGTTGTCAACACATCGACTTCCACAGAGATCCGATCCTGAACGTAGGTCGCCCAGTTGGACTTTGAGCACTCCCCGTCGGCGACAATGTCGGTTCCTGCCATTTGTCGGTTGCGGAGCACTTCTTTCACAGTGCGCGGGTAGTGCTTACACACTGCCGCCTCGGCACTTTCGTCGCGTTGGACAAAGCCTGTGCCATGAGCGACCCCAGATCGCGTGGGCCACGCAGCGAGCCCGGATGGGTGGTCGGATTCCGATCGGTGCTCCGTTTTCGGAGGCTCCTCTCCTTAGTGAGATTCTCCGGTGGCCTGTTGACCGATGCCGGATATCAGGGCGCACATCGTGACAACACTTGGGATGGTACTTGCGGCACTTTTGGATGTCTCAAAGGGCAAATGTCATTGCCTCGCGCGTCGCTGGCCGCGCGAAAGGGAGCGTCATTCTATTCATCTGTGGCGCCGCCGAGCATCGCTGGACGCGCCTGATGAACCTGCTGATGTTCCTCCTAACCGTCTGCGAATAAGAATAGAGGTTGATTGCGTTATTGCAGTATTATGCAGGTTGCTTCGGAACGGTGTCGCGGGCAAAAAACCAGCCGCCGGCAAAGGAGAACAAGAACAAGGGAGTATAAAAATGAGATTGCCTATTCTTGCCGCGATTATGTTAGCGGCGATGGCGACGGGTGCCTTCGCCGCGGACAGTGACACCATTACCATCGGCATGACCACGTCGCAGACAGGCCCCCTCAACGTCGACTCGCTGGGTTTGCAACAGGGCGCCAATATGTGGCGGGACGACGTTAACGCCGCCGGCGGAATCGCCGTCGGCGACAAACATTACCAGGTGCGATTCGTCACCTACGACGACCAGTCGCAAGGCAGCCGTGTCCAGCAGCTCTATACCCGCCTCGTTGTCCAGGACAAAGCTCAGTTTCTGTTCGGTCCCTACTCGTCCGGGCTGACCGCGACCGCAGCGGTGATCAGCGAGCAATATGGCGCGCTGATGCTGACCGCCGGCGGAGCCGAACCCAAGACCTACGAGCTCGGCAACAAATATCTCTATCAGGTAATCACGCCCGCGGGCGGCTATCTCAAGGGTGCCGTCGAAGCGCTGCAGGCGCACAATCCCCACGCCAAAGTCGCGCTCGTCTATTCCGACGATCCATTCTCTAAGGCGGTGCTCGCCGCAACGAGCGAACAGGCCAAAAAGGCCGGGCTTGAGATCGTCATGAACGAATCCTATGCGCCGAGCACGACCGATTTTGGACCGGTCATCAACAAGATCATCTCCTCCGGTGCCGACTCCTTCATGGGAGGCGGCCATTATTCGGATGGCGCCACCCTGGCGCGTCAACTTTACGAGCAGAAAGCAAATCTGAAATGGATCTCGATCCTCGTGGCGCCCGGAGACGATAAGTTCGCGACCCTTGGCCCGGCGGCGCTCGGCGTGACCACAGGTTCACAATGGGAGCCATCGGAGAGCTACAAGCCGGAATTCGGGCCGACGGGTCCGGAGTTTGTCAAGCGCTACCGGGCGAAGTTCAAGAGCGATCCGGATTATCATGCCGCTTCGGGTTATGCTGGCGGCCTCATCCTCCAGCACGCCATCGAGCAAGCGGGATCGATCGACCAGGCCAAGGTTGCGGCGGCGCTCGATGCAATGGATGTGATGACGTTCTTCGGCCGCGTCAAATTTGCCACCGATCCGCAGCACCATGGTCTCCAGGTTGCGCATGAGATGGTGCTGGCGCAATGGCTGATGAACGACGGCAAGCTTACGCGCCAGGTCGTCTGGCCGAAAGACGCGGCGAGCGCGGCTCTTCTCTATCCGATCCCGGCACATTGATGGAGCGAAGCTGAGGAACGGCGGCGTCGCGCCGCTCCCGTTCACGCATGTTCGGCATCATTGCATCGATCATCGATGGCGTGTTGGTCGGCTCTGTCTACGGGCTTGCCGCGATGGGACTGACGCTGATCTGGGGCGTGATGGACGTCGTCAATCTCACGCACGGCTCGCTGATCGTCGCCGGCATGTTCGCGCTCTACCTCCTGACGGATGCCACGGGTCTCTCGCCTTATGCCGCTCTGCCCGCGATTGTGGTGGGCGGGTTTGCGGTCGGGCTTTTTCTCTATTGGATCGCGGTTCACCGCATGATCGGTCGGCCGCCGCTAATGAGCCTGCTGTCGACCTTCTCCGTTAATCTGGTTCTCGTCGGCCTCGGCACTGCCGTGTGGGGTACGGGCTTGTTCAATGTCCCCGTGAGCTTGCCCGGCCTTACCTTGCAGCGCTTCACTTTCCCGGGAACGCATATTCTCGCGGCGGTGCTGGCGGGTGTGTTGGCCGGATGCCTCTACGCCTTTCTCTATGGCACAAGGCTGGGCAAAGCGATTCGTGCGGTCGCGAACAATCGCGGCGCGGCGGAGCTGGTCGGTATTCCGACGACGCGAGTGTTGTCCTTCGCGTTCGCCCTGGGGGCCGCGCTCGCGTGTGTTTCGGGCATGCTAATCGCGACCCTGTTTCCTTTCACGGTCCTGTCGGGTGACGCCTACCAGCTCAAGAGCTTCGTCGTGATCGTGCTGGGCGGCTTTGGAAATCCGGCCGGGGCGCTGTTCGGGGGCATCGCGCTAGGGCTGGTCGAAGGGCTGGCGACACCGTTCATGCCGGTGAGCTGGATCCTCGTAATTGAGTTCGGGCTCTTCGTCGCAGTGCTCGTCGCGCGGCCCGGCGGTGTCTTCGCGCTGAGGCGGACGTAACGTGGCAACACAACAGGTATCGACCCGCATCGACGCACTGCCCAGAACCATCCTGCATCGGCCCTTCTTCTGGATCATCGCGCTCGCGATCGCGGCTTTCGTGGTGGCGCCAACGATCGGCAATGACGTGCAGCTGCGTGAAAGCCTGCTGCTGGCCGCCGTCTACATCATCCTCGCCAGCAATCTCAATGTGATGATCGGCTATGCCGGGTATGTGAATTTCGGCAGTATCGTCTTCTTCGGATTGGGTGGCTATCTCTGCGTCTGGCTCGTGGGCAGGCCGGGATTTCCACTCGCGGTGGCGGCGTTGGCGGGAGGCGTTGTGGTCAGTGCCCTCGCGTTAGTGTTCGGCTTCGGCGTTCTCCGTCTGCGCGGCGCCTATTTCGCGCTTGCCACCATCGGTGTCAACGAAGGCGTGCAGGCCTTCGTGATGAATTTCTCACCCTGGGGCGGCGCCGCCGGCATGTATCTCTCGACCGAACTGTTCGCGCCGCTCGGCGGACCGCGGCAGGCACTATGGACCATCTATTACCTTCTGGTCGCCGTCATGGGCCTCTCGCTCTATCTGAGCTACGGCATCAAGGTCTCAAAATTCGGCCTCGGCCTGCTGGCGATCGGCCAGAACGAGGATGCAGCTGCGGTGCTGGGCGTGCCCACCCGGCTCTACAAGGCGCTGGCCTATAGCGCGACCGCGTTTCTGCCGGCGATCGCTGGCGGGCTCTACTATTTCAAGTCGGCCTTTATTCAGCCGTCGGATGCGTTCGACCTCACTTTCTCGACGGAGGCCATTGCAATCGTGATGCTGGGGGGGCAAGGGACCATCGCCGGGCCGGCCATCGGCGCCTTCTTCTATGAGGAACTGCGGGGTTGGCTCCTGACCTCAGACACATTCTCGCACTTTCAGCTCGTGGTCGCCGGCGCGCTTCTTTTGATTATCGTCCTGTTCCTGCCCCGCGGCCTCATCGGCACGGCCCATGCGCGCTGGCCGGACCTGCGACGCATAATCGAATGACCGCGCTCCTCGAAATTGACGGGCTCGGCAAGAGCTTCGGCGGGCTGCGTGCGATCGATCGGCTGAGCTTCGTTGTCCATGAGCGTGAGATCCTCGGTCTCATCGGTCCGAACGGTGCTGGAAAGTCAACACTCTTCAACCTGATCAACGGTGTTTTCGCGCCCGACCAGGGGAGCGTACGGTTCGGCGGCGTCGACATCACCGGCGCGCCGCCGCACCGGATCGCCAAGTACGGGATCGCCCGGGCACATCAGATCGTGCAGCCGCTCGAGGCGATGACCGTGCTCGAGAACTGCACGGTCGGTGCATGTTTCGGCAGCCGGAACCTGTCGCGCAGGCAGGCCGAGGCGGCGGCATACGAAGCCGCGACTTTCGTCGGACTCGATGACCGCCTGGCGATCCCGGCCGCCCATCTGAACATCGCCGGCAAGAAGCGCCTCGAGCTGGCGCGGGCACTTGCCGCCCAGGCGCGCTTGCTGCTGCTTGATGAAGTGCTCGCCGGCCTCAACCCGACCGAGGTCGAGTACATGATCGGGGTCATTCGCCGCATTCGCGAGCGCGGCATTGCCATCCTCATGATCGAGCATCTCATGCAGGCGATCATGAGTCTCTCCAATCGGGTCATCGTGCTCAATTCGGGTCAGAAGCTGGCGGAAGGCCTGCCGGCCGAGGTCGCCAACGATCCTCAGGTGATCGAGGCGTATCTGGGCGATCCTGAGCTTGCGCGCCAACTGCACGGTGGCTCGTAATGAACGACGTGATGCTCGATGTTGTTTCACTCGGCGCCGGTTATGGCGAGGTGCAGGTGCTGTGGGACGTCTCGCTAAGGGTGTCGCGCGGTCGCGTCACCACCCTAGTCGGCGCCAACGGCGCGGGTAAGACCACGGCGCTCCGGGCGATCATCGGGAGCATTTCGCCCCGGTCCGGGCACGTCGTCTTCGGCGGCGCGGACGTGACGCGCCTTCCGGCGCATGCCAAGGTCGAACGCGGGCTCGTGCTCGTACCCGAAGGCCGACAATTGTTCAACGCCATGACGGTGGAGGAGAATCTCGAGATGGGCGCGTTCTCGCGCCGCGCCGCGCGCCAGTTTGCGCATCACCTCGATCGTGTCTTCGCGCTCTTTCCACGGCTCGCGGAACGCCGACGCCAGTTGTGTGGCACCTTATCCGGAGGCGAGCAGCAGATGCTCGCGATCGGACGCGGACTGATGTCCAATCCCGAACTGCTGATCATCGATGAAATGTCGCTCGGCCTCGCCCCGGTACTCGTCCATCAGCTGTTTCGCGCACTGAAGACGCTCAAGGGCGATGGCCTCACGATCTTGCTCGTCGAGCAGAACGTGCATCTCGCATTCGCCCTGAGCGATCATGCCTACGTCATCGCCGATGGTCGAGTGTTCACCGAAGGCTCGCCACAGGCACTGGCCACCCGTCCGGAAATTCGTCGGGCTTATCTTGGCTTGTGAGGTGCTTCCTCGGTCGAGCGCGCCGGTCGGCACCTTTCGTGTTCGGTGTGAAGGGCGCGCTGCCGGTGCCTTTGATTGGGGGCAGCCGCGAAAAACCGCGCGCCGCTCGGCGGGGTCCGTGTAAACGGCATTACAGATTGGGGCGAACGAGCGTTTTTCAAAATCAGGATCGGCTCATTCCGCCATTGGGTCGTGCGCCCCATCGGTTGTAGAATCATTAGGTCATTGGCGGCACTCAAAAGGGAGACCAGGCCGATGCAGACAACCGCCCCGCGTCGTCGAACCGCAAGCGCTGTTTTTGAATACCGATCCTTCGATGCGCCACTTGGCGCCGAGATCCGAGGGCTCGATCTATCGCGCCCGCTCGACGACGAGACATTTGCTGCGGTGCGGCGATGTTTTCTCGACAGTCAGGGCGTGCTCGTGCTGCGCGACCAGCGCATTGGCCCGGAGCAGCATATCCTCTTCAGCCGCCGCTTCGGACCGCTCGCCATTCATGTGCTACGTCAATTTCTGCTGCCGGGACATCCCGAGATACTGCTCGTGTCTAACGTGATCAAAGATGGCAGGCCGGTTGGCTTGGGTGACGCCGGGCGCTACTGGCATTCCGATCTGTCCTATCTCGCCGAGCCGAGCCTCGGCTCACTGCTGCATGCCCAGGAGATCCCGAAAGAAGGCGGCGACACATCGTTCGTCAACATGTATGCGGCCTATCTGGCGCTGCCCGCTTCCATCAAGCGCCGCATCGAGGGCAGGCGCGCCACCCATTCCTACCGCAAGACGTATGACCGGATCGCTGGTTCGACCTACCGCCCGGCCCTGACCGAAGCCCAGAAGCAGGAGGTTCCGGAGGTCGATCACCCCATCGTGCGCACCCATCCGGAATCGGGCCGGAAGGCGCTCTTCGTCAATGAAGGCTTCACGACGCGCATCGTCGATATGACGGAGGACGAGAGCGACGAGCTGTTGCCCCGCCTCTTCTCCCATTGCACGGCGGGACACTTCACCTATCGCCATCACTGGCAGGAGCACGACATCGTACTCTGGGACAATCGCTGTACGATTCATCTGGCGCACGGTTGTCCGCCGGAGCTGCGTCGTCACATGCATCGAACGACAGTGAAGGGGGACATTCCCCGCTGAGGCCGCTTGCCGCTGACCCATGCCCGGCCCAGCCGGACCTCGCCCTCAAGGAGGCCACACCAGGTCGTCGCCTAGGGAGCGGGCGGAGGGGGAGGTACACGGGCGCAGCGCCGGCATGCGTTGGCGCGGCGGCTTTCGACGAGAACGTGGCCAAGCCTAACTTCCAAAAATATATTGTTCAATAACAGTAAGTTATAAAGAAAATCCGCTATATTACTTTGAGAACTCACGGAGATTGTCCTTGGTCACCCGATCGACGCCGGTATAGACGATCTGCGCCACCGGCTTGCCGTCGTGGAGCGCGAGCAGTATGTCCATCGCTTTCTCACCCATTTCGAAGGGTCGCTGTCCAACGAGCGCCGCGACATAGCCTTGTTTGAGGAGCAGCAGCTCGGATGGCAGGGTATCGGCGGAGACCGCCACCAGCTTGCCGCTCTTGAAACGCTCGGCATTGTTGTCGACGAAATTCCGGTAACCCTCGGGCACGAAGAGCGGCCAGCCCCCGACCGCAATCACGGCATTGAGATCGGCGTGCGCCGTGGTCAGATCGTTCAGCTGCTGGATGGCGAGGGTCGGATCGTCGTTGCAGAAGGTCGGCGATCCGGACACCTCCTTCCAGCCCGCCTTCGCCACGACCTCGCGGACCCCTTCGATTCGCTCGTTGAGATTGGCCGCGGCGGGGCCACCCGAAACCATGCCGTAGAAGCCCGGGTGCGGCTGGGTCTTGACCAGCATATCGCCTAACGCCCTGCCCAGATCCTTGTTATTCGTGCCGATATAGGCCTCGCGCGCCGAACCCGGCGCGTCGGCGTCGAAGGTGATCACATGGATGCCGGCGTCGCGCGCCGCCTTTATGACCCCGGTTGCCGCGCCAACGTCCGAAACCGAAATCGCGATGCCATCGACCCGCTGCGTGATGAGGTCCTGGATGATTTGCACCTGGGTCGCAGGCTCGTGCTCGATTGGTCCGCGATAGATGCATTCGACGTTGTGCAGCTCCTTCGCGCGCTTCATGCAGCCATCGCGTGCAATGTCGAAAAATGGATTGTCCATAGCCTTGGGAACGACGGCGAACTTAAGTGGATCGGCAGCTGCAGGCGGGGCGGCCAGCACCGTCGCGGCGAGTGCCGCGAAAACCACTCGCATCATGGCTTTCCTCCTTTTGTTTTGCTGTTGTCGTGTAACCCCTCGTTCCCGCGGGGAGGATACTCCCGCCCCCGGCGCGCGTCACGGGGCGTGCCGGTCACCGCTCAGAAAAGCCGTCGGGTGCGAATCTGATCGACCAGCATGGCAAGAACGATGACGACGCCGACGAAGACCTCTTCCCAATAAGTATTAGCGCCGATCAGCACGAATCCGTTACGGATCACTTCAATCAACGCAGCACCGATGACCGCACCGGCGGCACCGCCCACGCCGCCGGCGAGGTTGGCACCGCCGATCACCGCCGCGGCAATGACCCGCAGCTCGTAGCCCGACGCGAGATTGGCGGGTGCGGCGCCGAGCCAGCCCGCAATCAGAACGCCGCTGAAGCCTGCGGCAACACC
Source organism: Alphaproteobacteria bacterium (assembly GCA_030041335.1). Taxonomy (GTDB): domain Bacteria; phylum Pseudomonadota; class Alphaproteobacteria; order ATCC43930; family CGMCC-115725; genus JAATGI01. The sequence continues at coordinate 106,840 of JASHOB010000042.1, forward strand.
GCTCAGCGTATAGACCGAGATCAGGATGCGCGGAACGCGTACGCCCGTGAGCGCCGCCGCTTGCATGTTGCCGCCGACGGCGTAGAGATGTCTGCCCCACACGAGCTGACGCAGCGCCAAAGCCATGATGATCGCGATCACCAGGAGGTAGACCAGCTGCGGCGGCAGCCCAAGCACGGCGCCATTGGTGAGCCGGGTGAAGAGAGCGATGTCAGGTCCGACCGGATACTGCGCCCGGCCCTGCGTCAGGACGTAGGTCATGCCGCGGGCGATGGAGAGCATGCCGAGCGTGGTGACAAAAGGCGAAAGGCGCAGGCCGGCGATAAGCAACCCGTTGACGAAACCAATCAGCGAGGCGAGAGCCAGCGCCAGGATCGCCGCCAGCACGATCGTAGCGCCCGGCACATTCACAACCGCCGTCGCTGAGAAGAATCGCATCAGCATCATCGTCACGACAGCGGTCAGCGCACAGACCGAGCCGACCGACAGATCGATGCCGCCGCTGATGATGACCAGCGTCTCCCCCAGCGACATGACCGCGATGAAGCTGAAGTTCTTCGAGATATTGAGGAGATTGCGCGGTGTCATGAACACCGGCGCGAGCATCCAGACGACGATGACCAAAGCCGCGAAGGCGAGAGCGACATAGGCGGTCTGCGTCTGCGGCATGCTGCGGCGCCACCAGGTGGGCCGCAGCCATGCGCGCAGCGTCGGAAGATTTTCGTCGCGCGCCATCACGCTTCCTCAATAGCGCCGGTGATGAGTGCGGTCACCTCTTCGGGCGACGTTGCGGCGCTTGGCTTGTCGGCCACCTTGCGGCCGCGCCGCAGGACAGCGATGCGGTCGGCGACAGCGAAAATGTGAAGCAGCGTGTGGCTGACGAAGATGACCGCCTGGCCGTGGTCGCGCATACGGCGGATCAGGTCGAGGACCTCGCTCACCTGACGCACCGAGATTGAGGCGGTGGGCTCGTCGAGCACCACGAGCTTCGCGGCTGCAAGCCGAGTGCGTGCAATTGCCACGGCCTGACGCTGACCTCCCGAGAGGGTGCGCACGAGGGCGTCGGGCCGCGTGTCGGATTTGAGTTCCGCGAAGAGCTGCTCGGCACGGCGTCTCATCGCGGCGTGATCCATGATGCTGAGGCCGCCGATGCGCCACTGCAGCTCGCGGCCGAGATAGAGGTTGGCCGCGCTCGAGAGATTGTCGGCAAGCGCCAAATCCTGATAGACCACCTCGATACCTGCGTTACGCGCGTCCTCCGGTCGACGAAAGCGCACCTCGTGACCATCAAAGCGCATCTTGCCGCGACTCGGCGGAAAATTACCCGCGATGATCTTGACCAAGGTCGATTTGCCGGCGCCGTTGTCGCCGATGAGGCCGACGATTTCGCCTTGTGCGACACTGAAGTCGACCTCGGCGAGCGCACAAATCGCACCGTAATCCATGCCGATGCCGCGCAACTGCAGAAGAGTCATGGCAAAAGCTTACCCCAATTTCTCACACCGTCGAGCGCTGCGCTGCCGTCTCTTGGGGTCGACCTAAGCGCGACGACACACAACGCGAACGCGTCGCGTGCACCGTGACGATTGAAGACTACAGATCGAAAAACGTGGAAGGTTGCCGCGATGACGACGGTCGCCGGCTGCCCTCGATCGCAGTCCTCGTAGCAAGACGTTACTTTCGATCGGGCCTGCTCGCCGTCGCCCGGCACCCGACGCGAGCGCCCGGTCCGGCGGCGTTGGCTTGCCGTCAGCAACCTCGAACCATAAGTTCACGTCATGGCATGGCCACAACCCGATAGTAGATCCCATTCGCGCCATATGCCGGACTCAACCAAGAGCCATTGCAGATGTAATACGTCATACCCCCGACGGGATGGTAGGCACAGCCGGCTGGTAATGTTGCGTATTTCGCGTTTATCGGGTACGGACGCGCTGATCCTGCGGCATGAGCGTTGGCCGGACCGTCAGTGTTGGCCGAGCTGTCGGCGGTTTCCGAGTTTAGAGCGCCTGCTCCAAGAGCGGTTCCGAGGGCCAATTTGGTGCTGCCCCCTGTCGAGGCGGCGCCGGCAGGTGCGGCCCAGCCCCCGCAGCTATAGCATCCGTTGCCATAGTAATGATTGACCACGGCGGGTTGTCCAACGCTGCCGTTCCAAGTACCGGTCGGGCCATTGAAATAGCCGCCATACTCACTCTGGAAGGCATAGGCCGCGGCGCCGCTGTACCAGGCGTTGGCCGCAGGCGATGTGATCGTGCCCAAAAGCAATGTTGCGCCAAAAATAGAAATGATCGATCTCATAGTTTGCCCTCGAGCGCGTTGGACTTGGTCGGCACGGTGTCTGCGGTGATAGCATTTTGCTTTGGTCCGGTTCCCCGCCGCATGTCTCTCTCACCTATCCCGCTTCTTTGCTAGCAATTCCATCATGACGCGAATGGCCTGGGGCGTAATACTCGATTCACCTAGATCGAATGTGATCTTCTCCAATTTGCCGGTAAAGGGGAACGGCGTCTCATAGTCGGTGTCGTCAACCGAGGTACCGGTGTCGAGGCCCACATCGAAGGTCTCATCCCAAGCCCAGGTGAATGGCAAAGTTTTGGGGAGCGACTGTTGCGCCACCGGCGTGCCATTCACCGACAAGGTACCAGTGCCGCCGCGCGCAACAGGCAGGCCCTGTTGATCCATTTTCCAATCAAAAACGATCGTGTGTTTACCGGGCGACAGCGCCTCGTCACCCTGCCATTTCGGTCGCTCGATGCCGATCAGGTTTATCGTGAAGGTAGGTTTTCCGTCCTTGAGGTACAGACCATAGCCGCCGAACCGCCCTCCCTGCGTCACGAGTACCCCGTTCGACCCACCTTGTGGCACCTCGATCTCGGCGGTAATGCGGTACGAGCGGTTGAGGATCGAGGGCGCGACCGCAAATTGGGTCGCGATCATCGGCACCGTATAGACAAATTGCGTTCGCCCTGTGGCTGGCCCGGGCCGCGCCCCGGTCAAAACCGCGACCTGCGAGTTGTTCAATGGCAGGACCTGATTGCGCGCGGCCTCGATCAGCCATAGTTCCTGCAGCATGCGCAGGCGCTCGGGTTCATGGGCCGACAAGTCGTTTGTCTGCGTTGGGTCCTCGGCGAGATTGAAGAGTTCCCACTCGTAGCCATTCAGCACGTCGGTCGGCACGTGCGCTCTCACTCCTTCCCACGGGGGCGCAGCCGGGACGGTATTGGCCATCCAGCCATCATGGTAGATCGCGCGATTGCCGAGCATCTCAAAATACTGGGTCTTGCGCGTGGACTGGACATTGGCATTGGTCCTATCCCAGGTATAGACGAGGCTAACGCCATCGTACGGGCGCTGCGCGATCCCGTTCACGATCGTGGGCTGAGGGATGCCAATCGCTTCGAGGATTGTCGGTGCGATATCGATCACGTGATGGAATTGATTGCGAATGCCGCCGGGATCCTTGATTCGCTGCGGCCATGTCACCACCATCCCGGTCCGGGTGCCGCCGAGATGTGAAGCGACCTGTTTGACCCAGCGGTAGGGTGTGTCCAGCGCGAACGCCCACGGCACGGCAAAATGGTTGTAGGTGCGCTCGCTACCCCACACGGGGATCAGGGGCAACATCTGCTCGACGGTGAAGGTCAAGCCGTTGAAATAGGCGACCTCGTTCGGAGTGCCATTTAGCGATCCCTCGGCGCTCATGCCGTTGTCGCCGCAAATGAAGAAGATCAGTGTGTTGTCGAACTGACCAAGTTTTTCGATCGTGTCGATGATGCGACCGATCTCATGGTCGGTGTAAGCCAGGTACGCGGCCCAGATGTCGATCTGGCGCAGGTAGAGGCGTTTCTGGTTGGCCGACAGGTTCTCCCACCTCGGAAGCAAATCGTCTGGCCAGGGTGGCAGCTTGGCATTTGGCGGCACGACGCCGAGCCTCTTCTGGTTCTCGAAGATGCGTTCGGCAACGTTGTTCCAGCCGTCATCGAACAGACGCATCTGGCTGATCTTTTCAACCCACTCCGGGGTCGGATGGTGTGGCGCGTGAGTCGCACCAGGCGCGTAGTGGATGAACCATGGTCGCTTTGGATTCGTCGCCGTCTGCGTGTTGATGTACTCAATCGCCTCGTCAGCTATCGCCGTATTCAGGTTCCAGCCGGGCTTGCCATTGTAGGGATGGATGGGTGTCGTGTTCCGGAATAGGTTCCCCGGTTGCCATTGGCTGGTGTCGCCGCCGACGAAGCCGTAGAAGTAGTCGTAACCTTGCCCGACGGGCCAATGGTTGAAGGGTCCGGCCGGAGTCGCTTCCCAGACCGGAACATTGTGGGCCTTGCCGAACCAGGCTGTGGCGTAACCGTTTTCCTTCAGTGTCCTCGCCACGTGCGCCGTCTCGGGCGGCGTCATCGAGTCATAGCCAGGATAACCAGTTGCGGCTTCGCTAACGGTTCCATAGTGAACGGCGTGGTGATTGCGCCCGGTCAACAACGCCGCCCGCGTCGGGGAACACAATGCCGTATTGTGCATCTGGGTGTAGCGCAAGCCACGCTGGGCCAGACCTTCCAGTGTTGGCGTCGGCACAATACCGCCGAACACGGAATTGGAACCGTAGCCTGCGTCGTCGATTAAGATCAGAAGCACATTAGGCGCGCCGACAGGCGGTGCAATCGTCGGCGGCCAGTCCGGCGTACTGTCGACCAGATTCGGTTCAATCACGCCCGCGAAGCGCGGCGTCGGGGCGGGTAGCACGGTGCTGTTTGGGAATTCGACCGCCGGCGCCTTTTGGCCGTAGGCTCCTACCCTAAAACCGAGGCCCGTGAGGGTGGTGGCGAGCGCTGCCTTTGCCGTGGATAAGAACAATTGACGCCGATTCATGCAACAGTCCTCCCGTGGCAGTTGGCGACGACAAGTTCACGTCACTAAAGATCCCGGCGCTTTTGTGTGCGACTGTGCTACGCGTTGTCGCAATCGGGCTCCGCTCGCCTTCCCCGACAGCAGAGACATCACGAAGTGCGCGACGGCTTCTTCGCGCTTTTGACGGGGTTCCAGATTGGATGTGACACCCCCACGCCGGGGCCTAGGTCCGACCGGCGCGTCGTCAGTATAACCAACGACCAGGACCTTGGTCACCTGCTGCGGCTAAGATCTTCGCGACATAACCAGGTAATCGGACGGAGGGCCTCTCTCGAGGACTCCCGCTTTGCCTCCAGCTCCTTACATGAGAAGTCAACCTTGGCGGGGTAAGAAGACACCGAGGTCTTCCCTAACGGTTGAGCATGTTCTCGGGGTTTTCCCCGATATCACACGATTTGCAGCGGGGGTATATCTTGCTTCTGCACGCCGGCATCTGACTTCGGTAGTTTTCGTCGCTCGTGAGGACAGCGGACGGCCCCGACCAAAGTGAACCGGCGGCGGGGCATCTGGGATCAGCTTCGTCATGGTCGTACTTGCGCACGCAGATCAGTGTGGGTCCGCGGACGTGAACAAAGATCATGTTGGGCAATGGCGCAAACATTTCTGTCACCCGGTGTCCCAGCCCGCCGATCTCCTCAACGCGCGCAACGATGTCACGCGGCCTCTGGATACCTGAACAATACTGCGTACGCATCAATATTGGCGATCGGGCTAACACTCTTATCTCGCGGAGGTTGACTCTGATGATGAAGGCCGCTGCTTTGGCGTATGCGGTGACTGTGGCCATCTTCGTTCCCGTGGCCTTTGCCCAAACGGCACCCCCGACTAGCCCCCTTGAAGCGAAGGCCGCGGAGCTTGCCAAAGCCATCGAGGTACTGAAGGCCGCAGGGGCACGGCTCGCTGCGGCTAAAACGATGTCGTTCACGGCCATCAACACCTACGAGGTGCCCGCGGCCAATGGTCAGCCGCTTTATTACACAACGGTCAGTCACGTTACGTTGGAGCGGCCGGACAAACTGCGGGTGATCACCCCCGGTGACGGCGTCCCTGACGAATTCTATTACGACGGCAAGACGATGACGGCCTATGTACCGTCTGCCGATTTGAAAGCCGTCGCGCCGGCGCCACCGACAATCGAAGCGATGCTCGAGGCGGCGTGGGAGAAGGGCGGTATCTATTTTCCCTTTGACGACGTCGTCGCCGTCGATCCCTTCGCCGCCCTGTCCAAGCAAGTGACATCCGCATTCTATGTGGGCCAGTCGCACGTGATCGACGGAACGGTTACCGACATGGTCGCGCTTGCCAACGACAAGGTTCAAGGTGAGCTTTGGTTGGGAGCCGAAGACAAGCTGCCCAGGATGGTGCGGGTTGTGTATGGCGACCAGCCTGGCCAGCCGCATTACGAAACCGTATTCACCGATTGGAAACTGAATATCGACGTTCCGCCCGAAACCTTTATGGCGGCGGACGCCAGCAAAGCCAAACTCATGCCTTTCGCACCCCCAACGGACGAGGCCATGCCGACCAATCCGGCGGCCGTGGAGCATAGACCATGAAAGCGACGATCTCTTTAGTGGGCGCAACACTGCTCTTTGGTGCGCTGACATCGCCAGCGGCGAATGCCTGGTATCGAGGCGGTGCGGCCGGCGGCTGGCACGCTGGCGGGTCGGCCGGAGGCTATGGCTACCATGCGGGAGGCTATGGCGGCTGGTCGCACGGCACGGTCGCGGGACCTGGCGGCGTCACACATTACGGTAATGCCGGGGGCTACGAGCACAGCACTAGCGTCGGCTATGGCGGTGCGACTCACGAGAGCAACTACGGTGGCGAATGGCACGGCTCTAGCGCGACCTGGTCGGGTGGCGTCGGGCAGCCCGCTGTGGTCAATCACTATTATGGCGGCGGGTGCTACAGTTGCGGTGGCTGGGCGGCGCCCGCGGGTGCTGCCTTGGGGGCGGGCGTAGCCGGACTGGCTGTGGGCACAGCCGTTGGCGTTGCGGCCACCAACGCCGCAAACGCCAATGCTTACGCGATGGTCACCGCTAGCAACGCCTACGCCGCTGGGGCGGCAGCGGCCGCCGCGGGGGCCGGATCTTACCCCATTGGCACGTTTTACTCGACCTTGCCGGCTGGCTGTGCGTACACGCCAGTAGCCGGCGCCACCTATTACAGCTGTTATGGTTCGTGGTTCAGCCCGGCCTACGGCGCGAACGGCGTCTATTATCGTGTCGTAGCGATGCCGTAGCAAAACCCCAATGCCGGTGGTGGTGCTGTCGGGTCGATGAATTCTAGGCCCGTTGATTTACCGGGTATGCCCGCTGATCTCTCGACAGTATTATTTCTCAGGCGGTCCGAAGACGGAGGAGTGGCTGCTGCTCGAGTGCTGCAAATCGACCAAATCGGCGTGATTGAGAACGCCTGCTCAGAACGAGAAGCCGACGGCGAGGACGGGTCCGTATGCGGTAACGTCGAGGGTGCGAATCGCCTGGGTTGAATCGCCGATGCGCTCGGTGTTGAGTGCGCGGTAACCGGCGATCAGGTTGAGCCAGCTATTGGCTGCCCAGGTGACATAGGCGCCGACTTGCCATCCCCACGAGCCGCCGTCGACGCCGAACCCTTGG
>JASHOB010000043.1 GCA_030041335.1 Alphaproteobacteria bacterium
CTTGTTCTCCAAGGGCGTGCCGGTCAGGACGATCGCGTAGGGACTGTCGATGCGCTTCAAGGCCCGTGCGGCAATGGTGTTCCAGTTTTTCACCCGTTGCGCTTCATCGACGATCACGAAATCGGGCGCCCAGGCCGCGATCAGATCGAGGTCCGGCTTGAGCTTCTCGTAATTTGTGATCTTGCAGAAATCGTCGAGACGATAGTCGTTCTGGCGCTGTGCCCGGCCACCATTGATGACCCGCGCCGTGTTTTCGCTTTGCCTGCCAGAGAAGCGCAGAATCTCGCTCTGCCACTGGTATTTGAGCGAGGTCGGGCAGATCACCAGCACCTTGGTGACGCCGAAATGCCGCGCCAGTATCTCCATGGCGGCGATGGCCTGGACCGTCTTGCCCAGTCCCATATCGTCGCCGATCAATGCCCTGCCGGCCCTGACCGCAAAGAGCGCGCCTTCGGCTTGATACGGATAGAGCGGCACTTTCAGCAGGGCTCCGAATCGGGGGTCTGCAGCTCCTTGAGGAAACAGTTCCGCGAGCCTCGAGGCCCGGCGTTCCGCATCCCGCCTTCCCGCAACGAAGTCGAGCGCGTCGTCATAGGCGCGGAACTCGTGACCCGCCTTCGACGCGATAGCCATGAAAGACTCGAGTTCGTCGAAGCGGTTATCGGGCAGCAAACCGTCATGACCGGCGTCGAACAATGCCGCGGCGGCCGCGCGCAACGCTGGCGGACAGTCTGTTCCCGCCCGGAAATGAATGCGGCGCCTGCCGTCGTTGCGGAGATAGAGCTCGGAAAAGGCCGGCCGGTAGCCGCGCGCAAACGCCGCTTTGGCGCCACGCTTCTTCTGCAGCCACGCGAGCGTGAACTCGATGTGCTTGCAGGTCCCGAGCTCGCTCGTCGCATAATCAGGGCATGAGCAGAAGTTACCGCCGGGCCCCAGGCCTCGGATCGCGACGCGGTAGTTCGATTTCGAGATGGGATTGCTGACCCGAAACTCGGAGAAAAATGGCTCACTCGTGAGGTTCTCGAGCCCAAAACCCTGCTCGCGACCGAATTGGCGCCGCAGACCTCTCTGCCATTCCACGGGCGATAGATCGGCGGGCGCATGGGTGCGCGAAAGCTTGGGTTCCGTATTCGGGGTGATCCTGGAACCCAGGATTCGGCGTTTGGATTTCATCGGATTGGATCTCACTCAAGAGCTACGGTTCGGTGGTCGATCGCACCGGCAAGGTTTCTTGCGACCTTAATCCGACCGAGTTGGAACCAGGAAAAGGCTGGGATTTCGCCGAGCGGCATGACCGGTCAACTTTATAGCATCATGGCTGCTGCCATTCACGCCAGCAGAGATACATCGCGGCAGAATGTGCTATCGACCCTGCTCGTCATTTCGTGCATGGTTGGCCAAAGAAGATGCAGTCGCCGCTTACTGAGATGGGCAGCACATCAACCCGGTCGGAAATCAGGAATGCGCTCGCCTTGCTGATCGCGCCCGCGCGCTCGCGAGGAGTTGCGGGAGGTGGGGAAGACGGGAAGCCCGATTGCTTTGCTGGGGTGGCAGCGGGCCTCCGAATATCGGCCGCCTTCGGCATTTGCCATTGTCGCCTCGGTCTGACGACCGGCTTTCCCGATATCGGGCGTTCGAGACAATGACCGGCAGACCAGCGCGCGACCCAGGCCATGGACAGGGCCGGCTGAGGATAGGCGATGACTGGAACGCTATCACGATTATCGCGCTGTCCCAGTCGAATCCTCTGAAGGCCATCGCCGAGCTGGTCGAGAACTGCATCGACGCTAACGCGCGGACGGTGACGATTACCCGTGGTCGGCAGGGCGCGGGGCAGTACCTGAGCATCCGCGACGACGGGGGCGGGGTGCCGCGCGACGGCGACGGCAGGCCGGACTTCCGCTACGTCGCCACGCATATTTGCGACTCGGTCAAGCGTCGTCTGAAGGAGAGCGGTGTCACCGGTATTCAGGGCGAGTTCGGCATCGGATTGCTCAGCTTCTGGACGATTGGCGAGTCGCTTGCCATGACCTGCACGGGAGCGGATTCGCGCAGCTATCAGATGGTGATGCGCAAGGGGGATCCGGGTTACTCGATCTCGCCGAAACGGACCTTGGTCGCCGATGGCGGCACCGAGGTCCACATCGCGCCGCTCCTCGAGGGAATGCGCGGACTCTCGGGCGAGAAAATTCAATGGTACCTCGCCTCCGAGCTGCGCGACCGGATCCGCGAAACCGGGGTCAGGATCACCGTCATCGATAGGCTCGCGCGCAAGCAGTATCTGGTCGAGCCACGCCAATACGAAGGCCAGCTTCTGCATCAGCTGCCGCCGGCGCGCACCCCGCTCGGTGACCTTTATGCGGAGTTGTATCTCAATGAGCAGCAAGAGACCAATCGCGTCGCCCTGTTCCGGCAAGGCACCCGCGTCGCGGACGACCTGACGTCGCTCGACGACTTCGCGCGCCCGCCTTGGACCCTGCACTATCTGCAAGGGCACATCGATGCGCCTTTCGTCAGCCTGACCCCGGGCACCCGGACCGGCCTCATCCGCGACGCGGCTTATGTGGCACTGTCGCTGGGATTGGAGCCCCTGGAGCGCCGACTGATCCAGCTCATCGACGAGCAGCGCCGCGCGGAGGAGGAGCGCGTGAGCCGCGACCAGCTCCGGGTAATCCAGCGCGCATTCCGAGAAGCGCTGCTCGCGCTTCCGGCGGAAGAGTACGATTGGTTCGACATTCGCGCACGGACGTCCCGGCCGGCGGTAAGCAGCGTCGGCACAGCCGAGTCGCCGGAGACTTTGCAGCTTGCGGACGGGACGGTACCAGGCGCACCCGAGCCGCCGTGGGATGAGCCGCGTCAGCGCCAGTTCTTCGAGTACGCGGGCCCGTTATTCAGCGTCGCGGTCTCACCGGCTTCCTCGATCGTGCGAGTCGGCGAACGCCGCGAGCTGCGCGCCCTGCCGCGCGACCGCGCCCGACGGCGCGTCGAGCGGGACCTCGAGTTCGCATGGCGGGTGGCAGAGGGCCTGGGCGCGCTCACCGCTACCAAGGACCAAATGGCAGTCTTTCACGCGCCTAGCGAGCCGGGCGTGACCCGCGTCGAGGTCCAGGTGCGCCAGGGCGACACGGTCGCTTCCGCCGAAGCCGTGGTGACAGTCACGGAGGAGCTGCTGGCCAATTTCGATCGGGCGACTGTTCCCGCGCAGGGACTGCCTGGCTACAGCTTCGAGCGCGCCGCCGGCGAGTTCTGGCGGTCGAGGTTCAACGCGACCCGCAACCTGATCCTCGTCAACAGCGGGCATCGTGACTTCGTCTTCGCCTCACGCAGCAAGGCGCTCAAGTTGCGTTACCTGGTCAGGCTTTACGCCAAAGAGCTCATCATGCGCAATTTTGCGGGCCTGCCTGCCGAACAGCTGCTTGAGCGGATGGTCGAGCTGTCCCTTCGCACCGAACAGTATCTGTGAGCCGGCCAAAATAAGATTCCGATACTGCCTCGAGCTTTCACGCCGATCGCTGCATTCCGCTCCTGGCCCTGCAGATGCACTTGGTCTCAAGGGAGCGCGGGCTTTGGCTTGATGATCAGGCGGAGGCAGCCTTGCCCCAGCACCATCGCGGCTGCACGCGTGCTTCCGGCGGCATCACTCCGAAGGCAGGGCCGCGAGTTCGAATCTCGCGGGATCCGCCACTTCAGAACAGAACTGCGAACGCCGGACGTAGCCGGCTTTGCGCCTGACGCAGCGGCCAGCGTCCGCAGCAGGTGCTTTTCGATCCCATGGTGAGGGCCTCTTTGTCCGCAACCTCGACACGCTGGGCGAGCGCCCGGTGTGAGATGGTCGCGCCGGTAGCCGGCTCCTTGGAGCCGTATCCGTTCACACGCCGTCCTGGCGAACTTGCGGACCATCGCGGGTGTAATCGCCTGTTGGCCCGAGCTTGAGCTTTCGAGCATGACCGGGCGCGCTCGGCGTCAGCCTGAGCCTGGTCCCTGGTAGCTTTCAGGCCAACAACGCGCTCCTTTTTAGCAATCACCACGTCGAAGGACGCAGGCTTCGACGTGCCCGTCTCTATCATACGTTGGAACTCGGGGCGGCGGCCGTTGGTGGCCGACAGCCGAAGCGCCCGGCTCGACATAGGTTTCGACGAGCCGGTATCCGCGTGAGGCGCAGTAGGCTTCGCCCTGACGCTTCTGGTCAGGAATGGCTGTCGCGCTGTCGAGACACGCAAGTAAAGGGCGGCGCGCAGCGGCACGGTCATGGCAAGTGTCTCCTTGTCATGTCATTGGTCAGGTGGGCGCCAGCCGAGAATGGGAAGCCAGGATTGCCGGTTCAGTCCGACTCGATTAAATCTCCCGACGACTGGGCGGAGTTGCTTGCCACTGTCGAGCACGCGAAGGTCGAGATCGGGAAGGCCTGAGCCGGGCCAGAGTGAAAGGGGGCGCCCTCAATCGGGGTTGGGCGAGGGCGCCCCAGGGGGAAATTGCCCACGAACCCTCCGCGAGCAAGGGGAACTTGGCGTTTCTTATTATATCATAGTTCCCGCTGGCATCGGGTTTAGCAGAGGTCCCCGATGACGTATGCGCAGAAGAAGTTAAAGAAGCCCGGCGGTGCAGCGGTCCAAGCGGAGACTTAAATCAGTCATCACATCTCGCACGACGAAACAAATATGCAACCATTCCAATAATATTCTACGGCCGCGTGCAAAGAAGCGGTGCTGCGTTAGCAGAAGTTTTCAGGCATGCAAACAATACATCTTCAACATTTGGGAGGAATCGAATGGCGAAATACCTATTCCTTGGGCGCTTTACGAAAGATGGCGCAAACGGGCTGTTGAAAGAAAAGGCCAGCGGTCGCGAGGCGGTAGCCTCGGCGGCATTTGAAAGTGTCGGCGGCAAGCTCGAAGCCCTCTATTACACCGCTGGAAAGTACAGCTTCGTGATCATTGCCGACGTGCCCGAAGGAGTGAGCTTGGTCACCGTAAGCACAGCCGCTAGGGCTGCCGGAACAGTTGGCGAGGGCGAATTCTATCCATTGTTCGGCGTCGCTGAAGTAGATGCTGCTCTCGCGAAAGGCATCACCTACCGCGCCTCCGGCAATGGCTAGAGTCCAAGCCGCTATTGCGAACGCGCGAATCAGTCTATTAGGACCGCATGACCGAGGCCGCCATCACCGTTGGGCTGAGTAGCCGATGGTGGCGGCTGTGGCTTCTGATTCTAGTTTCGATGTGTCTTGGGTTTTGGATGGTCGCGACGGCTCTCGAGGGCCAGGCGCCACCATCATGCCGCCAGCCTCTGATTTGGGGTCAGGACGTTTGGGGTT
>JASHOB010000044.1 GCA_030041335.1 Alphaproteobacteria bacterium
GTATGTCGCTCATCGATTCCGTGGACAGTGTGCTGATGCTGGGCGCTTACGGCTGGGCCTTCGTGAAGCCGATCCGCAAGCTCTACTATAACCTGAGCATCACTTTCGTTTCCGTCGTCATTGCGTTGATCGTGGGTGGGATCGAGGCGTTAGGCCTTATCGGCGACCAGCTTTCGCTTGGCGGACCGTTCTGGGACCTTATCGGCAGCTTGAACGACAATTTCGGTAATATCGGCTTCGTCATCGTAGGTGTTTTCATCATCAGTTGGCTCGGCTCGTGGGTAATCTACCGTGCTCGCGGATTCGACCGGCTGGACCCCGACACAGCGCGGTAATGGACCGCCATTGATCGGTTCACCGGCCCAAACTCCCCGAGCAATATCGCGATCCCGTCGCGGCCGCTCGCTTCGTTCCTAAGACGAGAGCTGGTCCATCCCTCTTTTCTAAGTACAGCGCGAGTAAATCGGCGCCGACAAGATCGCGTGCAGTAGCAATTACACATGGACATACTAAAATGTCATGCGGCTATTTCCGGCCAAACAGTCGGCCGCACTACTTCTCACGATTGCGGGCCGGAGCGATCGAACAGGGTCTGTGTCACGTTGGCAACGCAGCTTGAGAATTGCTCGCTGTCGACGGCATAGCCAAGCAGCGCGCACAATCGTTGCGCCCGTGCCATGTTGTCGTTAGCCGCACGAAACGGCTCCGTCCGCACGCCGAGCAACTTCACACAATCGGCGAAGGTCGCCTCGCCGGGCTCGAAGCCTGCTGCCTCACAAACCGTCGCGGGGCTTGTGGCGGCATTTGCGTCGTGCATCCCCCCATATCCGATCGGAAGCAAGACGGCGGCAAACATCGTGGTTGAGCGTAACATTGTTATCTCCTCCGCTAGGCGATCTCGCATCGGGATTGAGGAATAGACTGCTCTGCTGCCGTATTTATTCGCACTCGTTTGCGTCCGGGCCTGCGTTTCGTTGTTTTGCCCCCGTCGAGCGATCAGTGTTTCGGCCTAGTCGACCAGGCGACAACAGATCGGCGATGGATTGTCTTAGCTAAGCCCTAGATGGGAGACCGAGGGCCCACCCGACCTGACCAATGTCCGATTGCGACCCACATAGGCCGTGGGGGCGATTATTCGGTCTGACCTCGGTGATGTCGAAACCGCATATGGCCTGGATGGCAGCATCGGAGATTGAGTGGTGGTCGAATGCGGTATGCGCGACGGCGCTTGAAATGGCGGGCGCGAACGTGGCCCGGGTCCCTGATTTTTTTTCGGGAAAATCGCAGTTGGTGCGGTCGCAATCGCTTACCACACTCCAACGCGTCCCGCGGATGGTCGATGGTCGGAGGGTGCGACGCGACAGAGGTTTCACCGTGTGGCCGCTGGCGCTGCCAGCCGTCCGCGATCACGGCTCTGAGGAGTTGTCCACGGCGCGGGCGGTCTAGCCGTGGCGATACCGCTGGAGCCAGGAGCAACCCCGTGCACGAATCGGTTCGCTATTCGTCGCGACATCGGCACGCTCCCCTGGTGCCGGATGGTTTCTTACTTTTGTTGATCTAGTTCCTGGGCGAGGATAGCGACACCAAGGTTACAAGCTTGAACGCCTTGGACCACACATAGCTTCAGGACCTCCATGATCTCCTCCATGGTTGCGCCAGCTTTGAGTGCAGCCTTGATATGCCGACGCGTGCCCGGAGCGTACATGTGTGTGTATGATGCATCGAAGGCGATGCTCAGTAACTCGACCTCCTTCGGTGAGAAGATTTTGCTGGTGTAGACTGCCGCCCCGGCGGCCATGAATTCATCGGTCCATACCGGATCGAGCTCCAGGAACGGATCCCATGCGCTGTTCCATTGTCCCATGGCACGCACTTTGTCGCAGGCGGGGGTGACTGCGGCATCCTTGCGGATAGGTTTAACCCCTGCGGCAGCCGCCTCTTCCAGTAGGATCGGCGCGCCCAGGCTGCAGGAATGGATGGATAGAAGCGACGCCATCTTGAAAATCATCAGAATCTCGTCCCGGCTGCTGCCGGCGCGCAGGGCGGCGCGAATATGGCGACGGGTTCCTTCCGCATTGAGGTTCGTACAGGCGGCATTGAGTGCCACACTCACCAGCTCTATGAACTTGCGGGACAGCACACCTCCGCTCCAGGGGTTCGTGGTCATCTTCTGGCAGGTCGCCGCCCAACCTTGGTCCCATTCCGTCAGCTTCGTTAGCACTGCCTCCCACGGGCCAGTTTCGTCCGAAGGCCCGGTTGCGGAGGTCCTCTTAGGTGGTTGCTCATCGACCATTTTGTTTACCTCGTGAGCAATGCTGGGTCATCTGGCTGACCCACGCGGAAAGCCCGGATGTAGCCGCTGAAACCACGGGCTGCTCACCCAAGTGAAGGCTTGCGATGGCGTGGTGGGCGTTAGAGGATGCTGCTGGGGTTCGTGAGCGCTTTCTCCGCCTTCGAGAGCCTCGCATCTGTATCGTAAGCCAGGAATCCCTTCTGACCTTCGGCCCGGTTCGGGGGCAGACCGATGTTAAAGAGCGTGTCCTCGACGCTGTCGTACCAAATGCCGACCTGCATGATCTTCCGCGCCTCGTCGGCGGTGGCCACCTTGCGGCCATGCTGCTCAGCAAGCTTCACAGCCCACTCGACCTGCTGCACGCTGGTCCAGCGTTTCTTGTGCATATCCCAGATATTGTCCTCGTTGCCGACCCGAATATGGCAACCGAGAATCAGGGCCAGGTTCTGAATGGCGATATTGCCACGCATACTGCTCCAGAAGGTGACACTGGAGGTGCCGTGCGGTGTCCGCCGCACCATCTCCATCCAGTCGAAGGGGTTGCGACCCATCGTCCCGCCTCCGTAACCACAAAGCGCGAGATTGAGGGGGCCCATATAGACGCCCGTCCGGATCAGGCGCTCGATGATTTCGAGTTGGTGGACAGTTCCGGGCACGAAGTACGGTTGAATCTTGTGGGCGCGCAGCCTCTTCAGGTGCTCCTCGTAAAAGGCCGGGGTGGAATCAACGACCATGCCGCGCCAAGCGGCCAGGACCTTCGGATTATCTAGGTGCGTTCCCTTGATGTCGTCTGCCGTCATCGCCATCGTCACGTCCCACAGCGTTGTGCCGGTTGTCACCGTGACGAATTCCGGTTTCGGCTCGAGCTCGGTGAGCATGTGCCGGGTGTCGTAGTCGAGCCACTTCGCTTTGGCATCATCCGTGTGCGGGGCGAAGGAGATCGACCCGCCCACTTGAATAATCATCTTTGGGACTGCCTGTCTGACCTTGGCAAGCAGGTCGCAATACTCCTGGAAGTTGCTCGAACCTTGTCCGGTTTTCGGATCGCGGACGTGGAAGTGCAGCATGGTTGCGCCCGCGTTGTAGCAGTCCACCGCGGTCTGCACTTGCTCGTCCCAGCTCAGAGGCAGATCGGAGGCATCGCCTGGCAACCACTGCGGGCCGTAGGGGGCTGCTGTGATGATCA
>JASHOB010000045.1 GCA_030041335.1 Alphaproteobacteria bacterium
GGAATGCCGCTTCCGAACGACTTTACGGCTGGAGCCGCGCGGATGCCACCGGACGGCTGGTTCACGAACTTCTCAAAACGCAGCGTGAAATCGCGCCCACTATCGAGGCCGCGCTGGCCGGAAACGGCTTCTGGGAAGGCGACGTCATGCGCCGCACGGCAGGCGGCGTTCTCATCACCGTGCGGCTGAAATGCGTGACGCGCGCCGAGGCCGAGATCGTCGAGACGGCCATCGACGTCAGCGCACAACGCTATGCAGAAGAGGCACTCAAGCGCGCGGAGCACCGCTATTACAATGTCTTCCAGGCCATGGCGGTGTCGTTCTGGGAACTTGACTTCACCCGAGTGGGCGCGTTGGTGCAGCAGCTCCTGCGTTCGGGAACGACCGATCTGTCGCGATACTTCGCTGAACATCCAGAGATCGTGCGTGAGATGATCCGCGCCACGCGCGTCATCGACGTAAACGATCAGAGCGTTCAGCTTTTTGGCCGCGGGGACAAAAAGGAAATGCTCGCTAGCCTCGAACCGTATTGGCCGCTGGCGAGCCAGCACGTTTATGCGGAAAGCGTGGTCGCCGCAGTAGGAGGCAAGCCGCATTACACGAGCGAAACGAGACTTTCCACGATCGATGGGCGCGAATTCGATGTGCGGTTCACGGCCTGTTTTCCATCAGAAATGCTGGCCCGTGGTAAGCTTCTCATTGGCATCATCGACATCTCCGCGGATAGGAAGGCGAGGACGGCTCTCGAGACCAGCGAACAACGCTACCGCTCGCTCTTTCATTTTCTCCCCGTGGCGATGGTCCAGATCGATCGCACAGAACTGGCGGCCGTATTCGCGCAGATGCAGGCGGAGGGCGTGCGCGATCTCCAGGGCCATTTCGACACTCATCCCGGATTCTACGAATATGCGGCCAATTCCATCCGGGTAGTCGAGGTCAACCGTCGCGCCGTCGAACTGTTCGGCGCGCAAGACGAAAGACAGCTGCTGGGCCCAGCTGCGCGGGTCTGGAGCGAGGCACCCGCCGTGATCCAAAATTCCATGGCCTCCCGTTTCAGCGGCGCCTCGCGTTTTGAGGCGGAGATGAACATCCGCACCTTCGACGGCCAGATTCGCGAGGTGCTCTATGTCGCTTATTTTCCGGAAGCCTTTGGCCAAGATGCGCTCGGGCTGAGTTGCTTGGTCGATATCAGCGACCGAGTGAAGGCGCAGGCGATGCTGACGGAGGTCCAGGCGCAGTTCGCCCATGCCGCCCGTGTGTCAATGCTGGGCGAACTCACCGCGTCCATCGCGCATGAGGTCAATCAACCTCTCGGCGCGATCCTCACAAATGGCGAGGCAGCGCTGCGCTGGTTAAATCGGCCACACCCTGATCTCGACGAATTGCGTGCGCTTTCCACCCGCACCGTGGCTGATGCGCGGCGCGCGGCGGACGTCATCCACCGAATTCGGGGCATGGCGACACCTACTGGGGCGGAACAGTCGCCGCTTGCGCTCAACAGCGTAATTGAAGAAGTGACGCTGTTCCTGCGACACGAATTGACGCGCCAACGCGTAGAGGCGTCGCTCGATCTTGCGCCGGATCTGCCCGACGTAGTGGCCGACCGCGTTCAGCTTCAACAGGTGTTCGCGAATCTGGCAGTCAATGCGATGCATGCGATGGCAAATAGCCGCGAGCGCCACTTGACCATTCGCACAGTGCGTGTTGATGCGCAGACGATCTGCGCGGATGTGGAAGACACCGGGCCGGGCATTGCCCCCGATCATCTGGGCCGGTTGTTTGAGAGTTTTTTTACGACAAAGGAAGGTGGGATGGGTATCGGGCTCGCCATCTGCCGCTCGATTGTCGAAGCGCATGGCGGCCGGATCGAGGCCGCGAACCTGCCTGGCCGTGGAGCGCGCTTTCGATTCACGCTGCCCGTGTTCCTCAAGCATACGGAAGTATAACCAATCGTTTCGTTCGTATAATTGGCCCGCCGCTCTCGATGCCCGAGCTTGTCTCATCAAAAAACGAGATGCTTTGGCATGCCGGGAAGTTGGACAACCATAGACAACGCTTTCGCGCCGATTCACGCGTTCACTGCGCCCGAAGAAGGCTGGCTGGTGACGTCGCACGTTATCGAACTGCCATCGCAACTCTTCATCGTAGACGCCCAGTACACGCTGCCCTTCGCACGCGAAGTCGTACGTCGTGCCGCCGAACTAAATAAGCCGCTCACTCGACTCTACGTCACGCACTATCATCCCGATCATCTGCTAGGCGCTGCGGCGTTCGACGCACCGCTCTACGCGCTTGAGAGCGTTGCCGATAAAATCGGCAGGGCCGGCGAGCGCGTGGCGCGCGAGGAACATGAAAAGGTCGGCGACGACATCGTGACTACGGCGCGCCAGCCTGACAGGCTCATCGCCGAAGGCTGGGAATTTGTCGACGGTGTACGTATCGAACACCGCCGGCTGCGCGGGGCGGAGACAGAGGACGCGCTGGTCATTGTGTTGCCCGACGCGAACGCAATCATCGTCCAGGATCTCGTCTATGAGCGCTCGCACCTGTTTCTCGGTGAGCGCAACTTCGACGGCTGGCGCGCAGCGCTGCGCGAATATCGCGCGCTGCCTTACGACGTTGTTTTGCCGGGACATGGTCGACCCGGCGGAAAGCCGCTTTACGACGCGATGAGCGAATATCTCAACTATGCCGAAAACGCGCTCGAGTCGTCATCGACAGGAAACGAATTTCGGCAACGCATCCTCGCCCGTTTTCCCGATTACGGTTGCCGCAAGGTTCTCGACCATCAGCTTCGTTTTCTCTTTCCCAAAAAGGAGGCCCAGACCTATGCGTAGGCTGTCGTTCATTGCCGCAATGGTGGCAGCGTTTTTGCCGCTGCTGCCCGTGACCGCGGCGCCGCCGGCGGACCCCCGGACCGCTCCGCTGGACCAGGCGACGCTTGATCGTATCGGTGGACTATATCACCAGCTGATTGAGGCCGAGAACCGGCACGACCTCGCCGCCGTGCGCAGGATGGTGTGGGAATCGTCCGATACGCTCTTTGTTGCCAAGACTGCGACCGCAGCCGAAGGGAACTGGGCCGGGTTCTGGGGCACTGACGTCGTCATGCAGCATTTTGCCGATCTTTATTCTGGCACCTTTGTGATGGACCCCGACTACACCCGCGTGAAAACGGTAGGCCTCACCGCCGACGTCGCGGAAACCTATGCCCCGCTTCGCATCTCTGTCGCCTATGGAGGCCAGACGCCGGTGCCGAAGCCGTTCCTGATGATCGCAACCTGGGTTCGCACGGCAGCCGGCTGGAAAATGGCGACCGACATCGCGTTGCCCATTCCGCCTCCCCCAATCGTCCACCCCTGAACCTAAAAGAGGAAACCTCCCATGCACCCAATCCGTGCGCCTCGCGAATCCGGCCACGCAACGCGGGAACTGTTGGTGGTCCTCCTGGCGGACGACGTCGTCACGCACAGTCCGCTTCTTATCAAGGCGATCCTGGGTCGGGACGCCGTCGCTAAGACGATGGCAGCCGCGGCCCACAATCGCGACAATGGCGGTAACTACGTGCTGGAAGGCAAGCTCGACGAGAACACTACTTTCCTGCGCTGTAAGGGCACGATCGAAGGCCACGAGTTCGAGAGCCAGGAGCTCCCGACCGATGGGCGGGATGGAAAGCCCAAAGAGCGCACGGTCGTGGACCGTCCGTTCCCGGCACTCAAGATCTTCCGCGACAAGCAGCGCGCCGCCGTCGGCGATAGCATTTCCGCCGGCGCCTGGGACTACGAGTCGGCCTGAGCCAAGAAAGGCGACCCCTATGACCAAACACCCATTCCGAATTGCCATTGAATCAGGCGCAAGCAGAGGGGACTTCGCCAAGACATTCTCGCCGGACGTTTCTCTTCTTGCGCCGATGTTGACCAAGCCCGTCACGGGCGTGGATGCCGTGCTGACGGTTATCGGCCATGCCGCGAAAATCGCGGACCCCGTTCAGTTTACGTACGAGTTCAGCGACACCAAGCAGACCTTCCTGCTCTGGAAGGGGCAGGTGATCGGCCACACACTGGAGGCGGCGACCATCCTGGTGGACGACGACGACGGCCTGATCCGGCAAGTCCGCGTGCTAATGCGTCCGTGGCCGGTCTCGACGCTTTTCCGAAACGCCATGTACAAGGAACTATCCGCCACCATTCCGCAGGATTACTGGGAACTAGGGCCAAAACTGAGCGATATGAGTACCTCACGCAAGTTCACGACGATAGCCCTAAAACCGATCGAGACCGCGGCGGACATGGTGTTACACAGCCCGATGCTGGCAAAATCGGTGAGGGGCAAAAAGGAGGTCGAGGACGCCGTCGGTGCTGCTCATGAGGTGCAAAGCCGCTCCTCCTACACCACCATCATCGCGACACCGGACTTGATCATCGAACTGTTTGACTGCGATGCAGATGGATATCCGATGGAAGGGATGTGGATTCAGAAACTGAACGATCAGGGACAGATCAATGATCTGACAGTGATGCTGCGCCCTTATCCCGCGGTGACCGTGCTCCGGAACAGAACAAAGGAACTGGCCGCCGGAAAAGGCATTCTCGTGGGCAATGATTACTGGGAGCTGCCAGCTTAGTCCCGAACGCCAAGGCCCTTGCTCTGTCGGCCTTTTCTACGCCGCGAGTCAGATGGAGACGACGCAGAGTAAGGTGAAAGTCCGCTGCCGCTCTTTGACGGCCCATTGCGGTCGAGCCGGTTTCGGCTAAACGCAGTCATACCGAACCGGCGCTTTTTGGCGTCTTCATTTTTAGCGTAAAGGGAGCAACATACGTTTCGCGAGTCACCTGCGCCCTCGTACTCCCAAATAGCCGCGCGTCCGGTAGGGCGCAGATAAACCTGTTTGGGCGCAAATAAAGCCGATTTCTCTTTTCGGCTGCCTGTCGGATTCCTGTCTCATTGTCCGGGCGCCGTCTTGCGCTCCGGCGGAGACAGCGATCATGGCACTTACCAAACTCCTCATCGGGCAGATTCTGGTATTATTTGCGATCGTCGGTGCGGGCATCTGGTTCGCGACAGAATGGTGTGCCTCTGAGCCAGACTTCCAGGCACAGGTCTGCGCATCGCGGTTCATTCTGCCTCGGCTTCCGTTTCATCGCCCACGGCAGCTCTTCGCGTGGTGGTTCTGGTACGACGCCTACGCACCGCCGATCTTCAACAGGGCCGGCGCGATCGCGGTTTCGAGCGGCCTTGCCGGCTGCATCGTCCAGATCGTTGGCTCGCTCCGGCCCGCTGACTGGCTAATGTCGGCGGGGAGTGAGTGACCGTGAAACAGGAGATTGGATTTGAGAAAGGACGCAGGTACGGTTCGGTGCAGTCGACTATTCCTTTTGAGCAACGTCCTACTTGTACGATAGCGGAGGCCTGCAATGCTGCGGGGCTTGGCAAGACCAAGTTCTACGAGCTCTTGGCGCAAGGCATGATTGAAACGCTTTGGATCGGTCGCCGGCGACTGGTTCGCGTGCGGTCGTTGCTCCATTCCCTCGACAGTGCACTCACGAATGAGGATACTAACACAAGGCTTGAATAGCGGCCTCCGGTTCGCCGACCTGCCAGGGAATCGCTCCAAACTTACTGCGATGTGGCGTGGTCATCCGTCCGACCGTTCTTGCCGGCTACCAGCATTGATGGCGGCGCCGGCGAGTTCTCGGCTCGATTGATTTGACGAGCGAGCATTAACTGAAGGGCTTGCGGATCATGATCGCATCCAGCAAGCGCATCCTTACGCCAATCGGACCCCCAAAAAAGTATGGGCACCCACTCCGGAATATTGCCTCGACGGCGGCGATGCCGCTTCCGCTTCGCAATGGCGTATCAGGAAATGCTGGTAGAACAGAATGTATCATGTTCGGCAAACGTACTGAGTCATTGTATGCTATTGTCATGAACTCCGGCGTTCCCAGCGAGCCCAAGGAACCGTCGAAAGAAGCGGGGTCGCCGCGGTCCGAACCTGAGATTATTCCGCCGAAACGAGACTCAGAACCAAGCGATGGCACTGCACGGTTTTCCATGCGGAGCGAACGCGTTTATATCTGGCGGCCAGGCTTGTTCACAGGCATTGTCGCAATCCTTCTTATCGCTTCGGCCTTGGCGGTCGCCCTCGCCATTATCATCGGCTTGGCGGCGATTTCGTTACCCGTAGTTGCCGCGGTCGTTATCGCCCTTATCGTT
>JASHOB010000046.1 GCA_030041335.1 Alphaproteobacteria bacterium
TGCTCATCAGGCAAAAGCAAAAACTTAGAAGCCGACGCTATCGAGATCCGAATGAATGCCCCAGCGGCGCCTCGGTGAGATGATGTCAGTGCAGCCAAAAGCCACGAGATCGACCCGTCACCAGGGACCACGATCACATCTGGTTGGGCGTGGCGTTATTGACGGGGTTTCAGATATCCCGCCAATAGAACATAACGTGCAAAAATCGGAGCAAATCGGCACCTGATTTCGGTTGAAAGCGGCAGGTGATTTCGGGGCAAATCGGCACCTGATTTCGCTCCAATTCGGCACCCTGTTTCGGCATTTTCGGCACCCCTGACCGGCGTTGGCGTCGCTGTCGCGCGGCAAGTAATGGCGGCTACCGTCGCCCCTTTTATTTGGGGGGACGGGAGATGGCGAGACCGAGGGTGGCGATGCGGCGTATCAAGGAAGTGCTGCGGCTGAAAGATGGGCTTGGGCTGAGCGACGCGGCGGTGGCCCGCAGCGTTCGGATCGCGCGATCGACGGTGAAGGACTATCTCGATCGCGCCACGGCGGCGGGGCTGAGCTGGAAGATTGCCGCATCGCTGAGCGAGGAGGAGCTCGACCGCCGCCTGTTCGTCGCCGCCGACACGCGCCTTGAGGATCGTCCGGTGCCGGACTGGGAGGTGGTCGAGCGGGAGCTTCGCGGACGCGGCGTGACGCTACAGCTGCTGTGGCGGGAATATCTCGGCCGGCACCCGGACGGGTATCGTTACACGCAGTTTTGCCAGCATTTCCACGCCTGGCAACAACGCTCGCGACCGCCGACGATGCGCCAACTCCATCGCGCCGGCGAGGCGCTCGAAGTCGATTGGGCCGGCATGACGCTGAGCATCGTCGATCACGGTGTCGCCCGCCAGGCGCAGGTCTTCGTTGCCTGCCTGCCCTGCTCGAACCTGACCTACGCCGAGGCGTCCTGGACGCAAGGTCACGAAGACTGGCTCGGCGCCCATGTCCGCGCCTTCGCTTACATCGGAGGCAGTCCCAACAAGCTGACCCCGGACAACACCAAGACCGCGGTCACCGACGCCCACTATTGGGACCCGGTTCTCAACCGCAGTTATCAATCGTTCGCCCGCCACTACAACGTTGCCATCGTCCCAGCACGGGTGCGGCGGCCCCGGGACAAACCGTCCGCGGAAAATGCCGTTAAAATGGTCGAGATGGGGGTGCTGGCGCCGTTGCGGCACCGGCAGTTCTTCTCGCTCGCCGAGGCCAACGCCGCGCTCGCCGAGAAGATCGAGGAGTGGAACAACCGCCCCCTGTCGCCGCCTCGCGAAGGCAGCCGGCGCTCGCTGTTCGAGGCGATCGAGCGCGACGCGCTGCAGCCCTTGCCGGCAACGCCGTTTGTCGTCGGCCAGTGGCTCACGGCACGCGTCAACATCGACTACCACATCGCCGTCGACGGTCATTTCTATTCCGTCCCGTACCGGCTGGTGCGGCAGCGGGTTGACGTCTTCCTGACCGCGACCGCGGTGGCGATCTTCCATCGCGGCGCGCGGATCGCCAGCCATCCGCGCAGCACCGCCAAGGCGCACCATACCACCACCCACGAGCATATGCCGCCGGCGCACCAGGCAATCGCCCGCCGTACTCCCGACAAGCTGCGCACCGAGGCCGCCGCCCTCGGGCCGGCGATCGGAATCTATGTCAACCACCTGCTCGGCGCCCGCGAGCATCCCGAGCAAGGCGTGCGCGCCTGTCTTGGTGTGCTGCGGCTCGCCGGAACCTACGGCAAGGACCGGCTCGAGCGCGCCTGCGAACGCGCGCTCAAAGCCGGTGTCGCTTCTTCGCGCTACGTCGAGCGGCTGCTCCAGGCCGACCGGCGGCAACCCTTCCTCGACGCTCCGGCCGAGGACGGCCTGGGTCCGCACCGCAATCTGCGCGGCCCCGGCTATTACAACTGAGCCCCTCGCGCCGATCCGAACCATCTCACAGGAGTGATCATGATCCACCCGACGATCGATACCTTGCGCCGTTTGCGGCTCACCGGCATGGTCAAGGCTCTCGAAGAGCAGCAAAACCTCGCCGATCGCGATCGCCTCAGCTTCGACGAGCGTCTGGCGATGATCGTCGATCGCGAGGCCGTCGAGCGCGACAACGCCGCGCTGGCGCAGCGCCTGCGCCGCGCCCGGCTGCGGCAAGCCGCCTGTCTCGAAGATATCGATTACCGAACCCCCCGTGGCCTCGACCGCAGCCTCATCAACGCCCTCGCCAGCGGCCGCTGGCTGCGCGAGCATAACAACATCCTCGTCTTGGGCCCGACCGGTACCGGCAAGAGCTTTCTTGCTTGCGCCTTCGGCAACCACGCCGCGCGCAACGGGTTCTCGGTGCGCTACCAACGCCTGTCCCGGCTTCTTGACGAGCTCGCTCTCGCCCGCATCGATGGCAGAGCCGCCCGGCTGCTCGCCCAGCTCGCCCGCATCCAGCTCCTCATCATCGATGATTGGGCGATGGCCCGGCTCTCCGCCGAGCAGCGCCGCGACCTGATGGAGATCATCGACGATCGCCACCAGCGCACCTCCACCATCCTGGCGACGCAAATCCCACTGGAGAGATGGCACGACGCCATCGGCGATCCCACCTACGCCGACGCCATCCTCGACCGCCTCGTCCACAACGCCTACCGCATCGAGCTGCGCGGTCCGTCGCTGCGCCAACGTCAATCCGTTCAACCCGAGGTTGAAAAGCATTAGCTAAAGAAAATAACGAGTAACACTTATCAACGTTATTCACATAATTCACAACAGACCAAAACAATACGAAATCAATATTACCGCTAATAATACTTGCTTTGTCAGTTCAAGTCAAGATATAATCTATTCTGCAACAGCGGTTCCGCCAAAGCCGGCACCGAACACCCCCCGAAAGGGGGTGCCGCTTTGGACCGAAACGGCCTGCCGGTTTCAAACCGAAACCACCTGCCGCTTTCAGCCGAAATCGCCCGCCGAAAACTCCGAAATTTGCACAAGGGTGCGTGGCGCCTCGCACAAGTCCGCCGTGGTGTTGAGAATGCGTTGTGCCTTCTCGCGCATGGCGACGAGTCGTTTACCGCCCTTGTGCGGTCCGACCCGCCCGCCCGCCAGGTCGAGAATGAGGCCGCCCAACATCGCGGCATCATGACCGGCGAGGTCTTGAGGCAGCGGGAAGCGGCTAAAGAACTTCAGCGTGATCGGGCTGCTGAGCTTGCCAAAGTAGTCTTCATAGACGGCGGTGTAGACATCGCTCAGTTGCAGGTGCAGACGATTGATGAGTTCTGTGCGCTTTTCCGC
>JASHOB010000047.1 GCA_030041335.1 Alphaproteobacteria bacterium
AGGCAATGCGCAACCGGCTCTGGCTGGGGATATAGATAAACGACCTTTTCCGACACGCGGCGCTCCAGGGTATGTTAGGAGCCATATACAATTTGATTTCGCAAGTGTCAATCTATGAAAGCAAAATGGAATTATTGTGCTCGGAGGAAGACGCCTCCTGACAGATGAAATCGATATGCGGCTTTAAAGCTCGGCCATGAATTCATCGTCGCCTGTGACCACGACGACATCGCCGACAAGAACATCGTGCGGCAATCGTATAGAGCGCCCGTCGAGTGCCTGGTCCCATAGCTCCGTGGCGCGGATGTTGATTGGCAGATTTTTCAACTTGCCGTCCTCGTTGCAGAACACCGCACATGACCTGCGATCGATCGTGTGAAACCCTGTTACCAGCTCGAGGTATCCACAGACAGCCTTTTGCAAGATCTCGAGGGTAGCCGGAGTCGCCGGATCGTCGAGCACCATCTCGCGAACGGAACCGACGTCGGCCGGGATGATCATCGCTTTACCGTGCATCGCTTTCCTCCTCCTGCGGATTGGCGCCGAAATGAGCACGACTGAGTCAAAACGAGAGCACGTCGTTGGGAGCGCAATCGCCGGCGGGGGTCCAACCGCCAACCGCAAGCCGGGTCCATAGAGGACCATATCGGCTCCGATATTTTGGACCCCCGGTGGACCCCCGAGGGGTCTAGGTGGTTGCGGGGGAAGGATTTGAACCTTCGACCTTCAGGTTATAAGCCTGATGGTCTTTCGTTTGGGGCGTTCTTCCGCGCCGGAAAGGCCTCCGAGCACGACAACCTACTCGCAGGGCCGGCGCGAAAGGTACCTCCGGGTAGACGACAGCGCCGGTTAACCTGACATCGATACCGACGGAATACAGACGGAATCCGGGTACAAAGCCCGAATCTGGAGGCTAGCGACGGCCGCCAACGCTAGCATTTATACGGTTTTCCGGCTGACGCAGTCCCTTGGTAAGGGGGAGGTCGTAAGTTCAATCCTTACCGGCAGCACCAGTTTTTCCCCTCTGAAATAGCTCGATTTTCCAAGCAACATCAAGAGGTTGCCTGCCCCCGTGGTCGCGCGCGCAATTCGACATGAAAGAGAACAAACGGACATCGGAAAACGCCAAATAACCCAGTTTCCCCCAGTCTCGTGTGACCTGGGTGTGACATGGTGGATTCGCTTACACAGCTGTTCCCGTTTCGTCTGAAGACGCTTGGGCCGCGCACAGGGAGCGTCGCCGGAGCGCTGCGCGCCGCCAGGCGATATGCGACAGGGGGAAGAAAGGAAGCGCGCCTGGCACGCAATTTTGAGCGAAAAGGCGGGGGGTCTCAGAGGACCCAAGCGAGATCACGTCAACAACGCCTATGCGGCGGCGTCCGCCGTAACATCGTCGTCCTCGAAGCCGCCCTCGAGGGCGACGTCGCGAGCGAACAGCTACGATAACATGGCGACCGCCACCGATCGGGGGACGCGGTCGATGGGCTCCCCGGTCGAGATCGTGCGTGCCTCCCAATACTTGTATTGGCGAGGCGACACGCCCAACCGCCGGGCCGCCCTGGCGGCCGACCAACCGAGCAGCTGGCGGACCTCCTTCAAGCATTCTGGTGTCATGGTTCCCTCCTGGGGTAAAATGATCGTCTCGGGCCGGCTGCGCCCATTTAAGATCCTTTCATGGGCGGAGTTAGGTTTGGGCACGCCGCCCGGCTGTTCCAGCAGCGCGGGCGGCACCCTTTTTTCACTTCCTCCTTCTGAGCCAGGCGCCCAGTCGCAGGGTCACGCAGTTATAGCTTTCGCTCACGATCGTCATCCTTGTCTCGCGGAGTTCATCCGCGACGGGAATATCCCGCGAAGACCTTTGGTGCTAACGGTCACGACCGCGCTCGGGTCGAACGTCGCGAGCACGTCCATGAGTTCCTGAACGGTCATGGACGCCTCCACGGCATCATCCGCGCCCTGTTGACCGCCATCTACTGCTCGTGATGCAGATCGCGCAGGAAGCGCTGGAGCTCTCTCAAGCTCTCGGCGTCGAGCGCCTCGAACTTGATTCGATAGTCCCGGCCCGTGAGGCGGTGGAAATCCGCCTTGGGCGTCGCGATGATGCGTTTTGGATCAATGCTCATTGCGCACTCCGGTGTTGGCGGGATGCGTCGCGCCCTCGAAGTCAACGTGGATCACGTTGATCTCGTGGCGGATGCACCAGACTTCCAAACCGAGATCGGTCCAGCCGACTTCAAGCCTCACCCAATCGCGCGGGCTGGTGCCTTCCGGTAGTTCGGCGAGGCACCGCTTGAATGGATGAAGGCCTTGATTTCGTTCGTCGCCTGGATCGGGCGAAAGCCTTTTTTGCGTCGTCTCATTGTGCAATCCTTTCTTTGATGGCGGACGGTTCCAGCCGTCCGGGTGCAAGAGAGCACCATGAAAGGACGGCGTCACACTCGCCGTCCTCCTGAGCTGCGTTGTTATTGGTCGCTCGGCCCTTCATTCGCCATTGGCGTTGCAGTGCCGCCGTAGGGATCACCGGGTTTTGTCCAACCGATGTTATTCATGCAATCGGCAATTGCCTCGCGGCGTTGTTCGGCCAATTTGAGCAAGGCGGCCGACGGCGTGGTCTTGACAGACTCTGCGCCGGCGAACGAGATCGCGGTGGTGTCCGAAACTAGGAATGTGACGTTGCCGATGCCAGGTGCCGCAACGTTGGCAGACCTCGCAGGGCGCTTGACCGCGGAAGGTGGTCGGCAGCAGCAAATGGTCTTGGCAACGATCAAGTGGTGCGCGGTGGGCCTTCGAAAGAAGTCTCGACAGCGGGAAAGGTGTGAGACCTGCGGTTCGCGGCTCAATGCATCGGGCTCGCGCGGCTGCTCACACGCATGCATTCGGCCTTTGCGCAGCCTCATTGGAGATCGAAATGACCACAGCGACCACGCCGCAAAAGCCGACCGGATATCAAGTCCTTCACAATCCACGCCTGAACAAAGGCACAGCCTTCACAGAGGTCGAGCGACGCGCCTACGGCCTCGAAGGTCTCCTGCCGCCCGCTGTCAGCAACATTGAAGTGCAGGTAGCGCGGAGACGGGCCGAAATCGCGAAGCTTGACGATGATCTCCAAAGATATCTCGTGCTTTCGGACTTGCAAGTGCGCAATGAGACACTGTTCTACGCCGTGCTGATGGCCGACATCGCCACCTACATGCCGCTCGTCTACACGCCGACGGTGGGCGAAGCGTGCCAGAAGTTCGGACATATCTTCCGCGCGGCGCGCGGGATGCATCTGCCGATCACGGCTCGCGGCCGGCTGCGGGAAATCCTCGGCAACTGGCCGGAAGACGATGTCCGATTCATTGTCGTGACTGATGGTGAGCGCATCTTGGGCCTTGGTGATCTCGGCGCCGGAGGAATGGGGATCCCGATCGGCAAGCTCGCGCTCTATACGGCCTGCGCGGGCGTGCCTCCGCGCTATTGTCTGCCCGTGGTCCTCGACGTCGGTACGAACAATCGCGAGCTCCTTGAAGATCCACTTTACATCGGTCTGCGTCAGCAACGCGCCCGCGGAGATGAGTACATGGCTTTTGTCGACGAGTTCGTCTCGGTCGTGCAAGCGCTCTATCCGAAGAGCTGTATTCAATGGGAAGACTTCGCGAACATGAACGCGGTTCCCATACTCACTCGCTATCACGACAAGATTTGCACCTTCAATGACGATATCCAGGGTACGGCCGGCGTAGCGCTAGCCGGTGTCTTCGCAGCGCTGCGAATAACGCGGCAAAAATTCACCGAGCAGCGCTTTCTCTTTCTCGGTGGCGGCTCAGCCGGAACTGGGATCGCGGAGCTGCTTAGCCAGGCAATGACCGCGGAGGGGATGGACATCCGCGAGGCCCGAAGTCGCAATGCGCTCTTCGATATCAATGGCCTGCTGGTTGCCACGCGTACCGATCTGGCAGATTTTCAGAAGCCGTTCGCGCTAGACCGCGCGCCCATTGCCAAATTCGTCGATGCCGTGAAGACAATCATGCCAACGGGCATCATCGGCGTCAGCGCCGTTCCGAAGCTGTTCACCCGCGAAGTGATCGAAGCGATGGCCGAGATCAACGAGCGGCCTATTATCTTTCCTTATTCGAACCCAACCTCACGCGCCGAATGCACCGCCGAGGAAGCCTATCGATGGTCCGATGGCAAGGCGGTATTCGCAAGCGGCAGCCCGTTCCCGCCAGTCGACATCGCGGGCCGCTGGTTCGTACCCGGCCAAGGAAACAATGTCTACATTTTCCCCGCGATGGGCATGGCCGTCTATGCGACCGAGGCGACGCGGGTGACCGAAGAGATGTTCATCGTCGCGGCCAAGGCCGTCGCCGAGCAAGTGACCGAGGAGGATCTCTCGGCCGGTCTCATCTACCCGCCACAAAGCCGGATTTTGCAAGCGTCGCTGCACGTCGCCGAACGCCTCGCCACCTATATCTTCGATGAGGGGCTCGCTCGTGTGGGAAGACCTGACGACGTCGGCGCGCTCATTCGCGCCCGTGCCTATCAACCGGTCTACACGGATCGAAGCCAATAGTTAGTTGAGTCGCGGGAGCAGCAGCCCGCGCCGGTGGAACCTTTTACGCTCAAACCAAA
The DNA here is from genome assembly GCA_030041335.1 of Alphaproteobacteria bacterium. Taxonomy (GTDB): domain Bacteria; phylum Pseudomonadota; class Alphaproteobacteria; order ATCC43930; family CGMCC-115725; genus JAATGI01. The sequence goes on from JASHOB010000047.1 coordinate 4,615, forward strand.
TGGAGCGCGCCGATCGAGGCTGCCTAAACGGCCAAACCAGCTCAACGTGAGGGACCGACTCTCCTAATCAAGCGACGCGCCTTGATGGCTCTTGGGGCCAAATCGGAAGCCGCAGGCTCCCTTGATTGCCTCACGGCGTCAGCGCGACGAGAAGCGATTGCGCTTGTTCGATCTCAGGAAATTCCGGAGTCGGCGATAAACCTTCAAGCGCGGATGCGAGCAAGACATGAGCGTGCGCGGAACGGCCTGTGGAACCATAAAGCCGTGCCGAACTGAGCGCTGCACGCAGCTCGAAGCCGCGCGCCATCTGCTCCTGCGCGATGGCCATGGCCGTGAGGAATGCCTCCTCTGCCTGCGCCGTATTCGCCGGATCGCGCTTCAAGATAAGCTCGCCGCTCAGGCGATGAAGGCAAGCGTCGCTCCAGTGTTCTCTTGTGTCACCGGTAGTCGCGAACGGCGCTGTTCATGCTGTAAGCCACGAGATACGGTCGGTTTCCGTAGAGTGAACCATAAGGGCTGACAATCTGACGGCTTCGTGCCCGTGCCTCGTGCTTGATCGTGAATCCGTACTTTACGGAAAGCGAGGATTGCCCGTCGAAGCATCGCCACAATCTTGGAATTAACCTTCGGCCGTGTACCGCGCCGCACCGCGGGTCCTTCTGCTTCGAGAAGGAGTTCTATGTCAGGCTCGACCGTCCGATCATTTCTGGACGGATGATGGCCCGAATTTTGGTGATGAGACTGCCCAGGGCATCCGCCGCAGCATTATCTTCTAGCGCGCACCCAACCCGAAGCTGACGCATTTCCATCTCCTCTGTTTTGTCCCGGCTACATGATTTAGTTTCGGGCCAACGGGTGGAAATGATGCCGGCCATACCAATCGGCTATCGGGTCTGGTTCGGTAGGACACTCTGAACGATCGACGCGTCTAGCGCTTCAAAGGCTTGGAGGCCAATCAATTCATAGAGTTCCGCTCGCGTCTGCATCTCGGGGAGCATGGTCTCGACGCTGCCATTGCGCTTGAGCTCGGCATAGAGTTTTTGCTGCGCCTTGTTGGCGGCGCGCAGGGAAGAAACAGGCCAGATCACCATCCGATAGCCCATTGCTTCGAACTCCTGCGCCGCGAAGAATGGTGTCCGGCCGAACTCGGTCATATTGGCCAGTAACGGCACCCCCGGAAGCGCATCGGCGAC
>JASHOB010000007.1 GCA_030041335.1 Alphaproteobacteria bacterium
GTCGATCAAGGAACCATCGAGACGGGAGGCCGCAGGGCCGGCGCAGCCTTCGCGCTTCTTACGCTCACCGACAAGCTCGGCTACGCGCTCTCGGTCGGCATCGCTTATCCCTTGCTCGATCTGATGGGATACTCAGGAGCCCGCGGAGCAAGCAATTCCATCGAAGCGCTGATGGGCATGCTCTTCCTCTTTGTTGCGGTTCCAATGGCGCTTTTAGTCATGACGGCCATGCTACTTTGGCGATTTCCTCTCGGCGAGCAGGAGCAGCTTAAGGTGCGGACACGACTCGCGGAAGGCGCCTGAACATCGTGCTGCGAGAACACAACCGGCGACGGATGCGGATATTCAAGCGAAGACGCGACCGATTTCCCACATGGCACGCACTCCCACCCAGGTGCGCGCCCGGCCACGGAACAATTATGGAGCCACTGCCGCGACGCTCGGGCAAGATTTGCCGTGACGAAGGAACGCCGGAGCTTCATCGTGTCGCGCCGAGTGAGAACGAACTGATCGAGTGATACCGATCGCGTTGGCAAACGAATAGCGGCACGGAGAGCGGCCATGAGGGATTTTTCTGGGCGAGTCGCAGTCGTCACGGGTGGCGCATCGGGAATTGGACTTGGCACAGCCCGAGCGTTTGCGCGAGCCGGGATGTCGGTGGCTTTGTTAGACATCCGTTCTGATACACTGGACAAGGCGGTCGCCGAAGTGGCGTCGCTTGGCGCGCGAGCCATCGGAATTGAGACCGACGTAGCACGCCGCGATTCGGTCGAAGCGGCCGCGGAAAAAATCGATCGGGAATTCGGCCGCATCCATATCGTGATGAACAATGCCGGTGTGGTGGTGCGTGGCATCCCCATGCATGAGACCGATGACGAGACTTGGAATTGGGTGCTCGGCGTCAACCTGTTCGGTGCCATCCATGGCGCGCAAGTCTTCGTGCCACGCATCCGCGCTCACGGCGAAGGCGGCCACATTGTCAACACCGCCTCTCTTGCCGGTTTCCTGGTCGGCACGCGCGGTACCGGGGTCTATACCGCGTCAAAATTCGCAGTCGTCGCGTTTTCCGAGGCGCTTGCGCACGATGTACGCGGCTTCGGCATCAGCGTCTCGATATTGGCCCCGGCGGCCGTCAACAGCTCGATCTACACGAATTCCGCGCGGCATCGGGCGGCGCTGGGATACCCGAACCGGTACGCGGAGACGCCGCCCGATATCGCCGCGGGCATGGCGCCGGACGAAGTCGGGCGGCGCGTTCTCGCGGCAATCCGGGAGGAACGATTCTATATTTTCACCCATTCCGAGACGCGCGCGGCTGTGGCTGAGCGCCATGCAGCCATCATGGCCGGTTACGATGCGGCGGAAAAAGCCGGCCCGACATGATGCGCACCGGTACTGCCGTCGCTTGACCGCAATTCAACGCCATCGCAGCTTTAATCGACAGACCCGTAATCCCCACGCCGATCTGGGCTGGCGAAATCGAACTGCGTCCTAGGTCCGATTGGATTTTAGGGCATTGTCACGGGCGCTCTGGGTTTGTGGCGTCCTCGCTGGCAGGGTAGCCCCACGCGGATGAACAAGATCGGCTACACCGGGTATCGCTTCGCGCGCTGAATCATTCACCAAGGCTCTACCTCCGGTTCACCCTTAGCCTGCGTGACGTCGAGGATTTATTGGCGCAGCGCGGAGTGGCCGTATCCTGCGAGACCGTTCAGCGTTGGGTGAACCATTTCGGACCGATGATCGCAGCTGACCCATGAAAGCGTCGCGTGAAGCCTGACTCGACTTGGCATCTTTTTCTTGAACGGTTGGTCACTGACGACTTTCGCGAAATCGAAATTGGCGACACGTATCGGTGGGACACTCGCGTCGGTGGGACACTCGCGCCGAAAAGTCTAAGTAAACGATCGGATGAATCGGTGTCCCACTGGAGGCCAAGTGCTTGTATCCTCGGACATCCGGCAGACCGCCCCCGGGCACCATCAACCCCACACCTCACCGGGTGGCTGGGATTGTAGGATCGCCGATAGGGAAGGACGGAACCGTCGGAAAAACCCAAGGAATCTGCCGATCTACAAGCCGCAAGTATCGTGCGTTGCGTGCCCCCGCAACCAACTTGCTTTGAGCGATCAGATCGTAACGCTGGGTGGTAAGTCGGATGGCCGCGGTTCCCGCGGTCTGAACTTGCGCTTCTCCTCGACGCCATCAGTCGACGCCGTGTTGGACGACAGAAACTACTACTGTTGGAATGTCACTATACACAACTCCTTGCGTACGAGCACAAATGAGCAGAATTAGGCCTCCGCAGCAAGTGAGCGCTAAGCCCTCGGTTTGGAGGGGAAGCCAGACAGCCGCGGATTTCCAAGCATGGCATTGGCTGGCAGTTCTCCAAACCAAGCCGGAAATCTGTGCGTTTCTGTGAGACACAACGTTTTCGTATCAGTAGGTCCGCGGGTTCGATCCCGCGCGTCGGCACCACTATTACAATGGGTTAGCGGTGGGCTCGTCGAAGCGAGCGCGGTCGGACCGGACAATGACCGGACACACAGCCCAGAAACCCCGTCGTCTAAGCGGAAGTTGCTGGCTGTTTTTCGGCTAAGTGGTTGGAAAAGAATCGGAAGGCGGCGAGATTTGATATTTTTGTACCCATGTCGAGCGTGACAAGCCCTCGAACCGAATTGCTGAGCACAGGTACGCTAAAAGAATACAAGGCGATGTTGCGGCAAACATCTCACAGACCCGGTGTTGATCAATACCTGTTATCGCGATTTGTTTTCAGAACGAGGACCAACCCGACGAGCACCCCAGAAGAACACAATCCCAATGACACAGCGCGACAACGGATCAAGAAGCGACGCTTGTCGGATATCGTAGCTCGGGGGCCAGACCGTCGCCCATTAAATCGATGAAGTTGTCGCAGTAAAAGCGCCGCTTCGCTGTGTTCGAAATCCCCGCCATGCTCTCCTCGAACCGCTTTAGCGGATTACGGCCGCCCTCGACATGCGGGTAGTCGGAGGAGAAAAGGCAAACCTCGTTGCCTGCATTGGCTATGATCCAGCCAGTTTCTTCGTGCGGATAGGGGGTCACCCGCACCTGTCGGCGGACATATTCACTCGGCTTCAGCTTCATCTTTTGTAGCCGCTCCTCGTTCTTGTGGAAGGCCCGGTGCGCCGAATCCATCGCGCGCATCCAGCCCGGAAGCCATGAAGCACCTTGTTCGATCACGCCTACTTTGAGACGCGGGAAGCGATCGAGCACGCGGTCGATGATCAGCGTGGCCACCGCCTGCATCGGTGGGGACGCGATCGCCAGATAATCGATCGAACGGAAATTGTCGTCGCCCCCATGGAAATCGGGCACTGGAGGTAGGCCGTTATTGAAGAAGTTCGGATCCAACAGCCGGCCACCGCCGCCGACATGGAAGACGATCGGCAGCCCGGCTTCCTGCACCTGTGCCCAAACGGGATCAAGGCCGACATGACTCGGCGAATGGCCGGGTGGACAGCGAGACGCGATCATTAGCGCCTTACAACCAAGCTTGATCGCCCGCCCTGTCATCTTTTTGGCGAGGGCGAAATCGGCCAGTGGCACGTAGCCAGTCGGCAACAGCCGCCGATCAGTTGCGCAGAAATCGACCATGTAGCGGTTATGTGCCTCGGCGCCAGCCTCGGCCGCCTCCAGATCGCCTTGGTCCTCAAGCGTCGGCAGCGCGCGTAGCAATTCGGTGGTGAAGACGAGCTGACTTGCAAAGCCAAGGTGATCGAGAGCGCGCGACCGGTCTTCGCGACGATATGCACCCAGCGCCTCGCGGTTCTTCCGCAACAGTATCTGCGGTCCTTCTTGCGCGGACCACTCCGGATCCTGTTCCCGGCGACGCTCCAACTCGGCCAACTCGTTGACGAGGTTCGGCCGCCGCCGCATCAAACCAACTGCGGCCACCACCGGCCGGAAGCGGGCCTCTAGATAGTTATCGAGAAAGCCCGGTATCTCCATGGTATGGGCGTCGGCGTCGTGAATGACGCGTCCATCGACGTACGGCATGCGTTCCTCCTACCCCGCTCCAGTAGGAAGAAGCTTAACAGACCTCGTGCTTCGGTGGCAGACAGGCATCGCGCACGAACAAGCAATATTTTTGCGGTCGAGTTCGGCGATTGCAAAACCAACAAAGCGAAAATTTCCAAAATCGATTCGTGAAAGTCGAAGTCCTGTCATTCACGGGTCGCCCCTCCTGCCAGTGGTCCGCTCCGAGAAATCGATCCACCGGTAATGCCGCCATCGATGACGAGTTCGGCGCCGGTTATGTAACTCGCCGCATCCGAGGCAAGAAACAGCACCCCATTTGCAATGTCTTGCGGCTGGCCCGCGCGGCCAAGCGGTGCACCAAGACGCGCCATTCCCTCGATGTCGATGGGTGCATTCCGACCACCGCTCGACAGGTCGGGCCGAATTTTGTTCCAAATCGGCGTGTCGATGATCCCGGGGTGCACCGAATTGACCCGGATGCCGTCGCCTTTCGAGGCGCATTCCATTGCAATCGATTTGGCGAACAGCCGGACCCCACCCTTGGTAGCGCAATATCCTGCCAACGTCCCCGAGCCACGTAACCCAGCAACGGACGAGGTCATGATGATCGAGCCGCCACCCGACCGCCGCATCACCGGTAGGCAGTACTTCACTGACAAGAACACGCCATCGAGGTTGACAGCCGTTTGCCGCCGCCAGTCGGCCAGACTCATGTCGACGATCGACGGCGCCAACAGCCCGATGCCCGCGTTGGACACCAGGATATCGAGCCGCCCGAAGTGCCGTTCGGTCTCTGCGACTACGTCCTGCCATCGCCGCTCGTCTGTCACGTCATGCGACAGGAAAATGGCCTGATGACCGGCTGAATTGATGGTTGCAACCAGGGCGTTACCACCCAAATCATCGATGTCGCTGACCACTACCTTGGCACCTTCGCGCGCCAGCGTTCGCGCGCAGGCCGCACCGATCCCAGACGCGCCACCCGTCACGATTGCAATCTTGTTTTGGACCTGCCCCATGAGCGCTCTCCCTTCACTCTTGACGCGAACGCCACTCTCATCACGCTAGATCGAACCTTCGAGTAAGGTAACGAACTGCCAGCTGGGTCCCGAGGTTTGGCGTCGACTTTTCTTCCCTCTTAAGTGAACACCCTATGCCGGCCGATCACGAACGAGCCGCTGATGCGCGACAAATCCGTGGTCAGGCCTTCGGTCACACCATCGACAAAATACTCTTGCTCCGGATCGCCGCCTTTATCAACAAAGAGCAAAACTGCGATGGACAGTCGCGGTGCTATGGACGCCGATGAGTCTCGAGGAGCGCGCAGCTATGCAGCAACGTATCAATCGCTCAGTTGGGAGGCGGCGAGATGGGCCGGCATTTTGGACTGTGGCTGCCCGACGCTGCCGGATCAAGGCTCCGTCGGTTGATTGCGCGGGGGACTAGAAAAGGCTGCAGCAAATCTTGCGCGCATCCTGGGGCAAACCGGCATAATTTCAGCGGCTAGCTGCAAATCCTGGCGTGTGCCTATCCACTGTGAGTCCGCAACGCCGTTGGTAAGCAAACATCGTCTTCGCATTCAGGACTTTGGGCCAAATCCTTCCAGTCTGGCTTTGCGCTTGTGAGGGCAAAAAAGTTTAGTCGATAATCGGTTTCGGGACGTCGGCGCGCGCCATCGTCAGCGACACGGACGCCGGCCGCATCAATTCCGCGAAAACGTTGAGGAAGCCGCGCTGCTCGCCCAGCATGATTGGCATACGGGCAACTTCTTCGAGCGCCCCTCGAACGGTCCACGGCGCTCCCTTGTAGAACTTCGGCGCGACCAAGGCGTCGAAGATGTCGGCGATACCGACGATCGTCGTGAGTGCGTCGAATACCGCATGCGGTTGTTGTTGCGCCTCAAACCGGTAGAGGGCGCGCACCGCTTCGGCCATGCTGTCAAACTCGAGCTGAGCGAGCGTCTCGATGGTGTGGGATTCCAAATCGGCGCGGAGGCTGGTCCGGTCCTCCTCGGACAAACCGCGTTCGTTCAACCGACGCGGGTCGATGGCACGCTTGCCGAGATCGTGGACGAGCGCGAGCCGGATTACGGCCTGTTCGTCGATGTCCGATGTCGAGGCCGAAAGCCTGTCTTGCCGGCCCAACTCGCGCTGCAGCGCCAATGCCAGGATCGCGACCGTCTCGTTATGATAGAAGGCACCGTCGCGTGCCTGGACGCTGATGAAATTTACGCGCGATAGGTGTTGAGCCTTGAACGCCTCAATTTCCGCCTGAAGCGGGGTTACCATCTCAGCGAAGCGGCTCGACGGATCGAAGCGCCGGGGATCGTCCTTCAGCGTCCGCATGCCGATGACGCGAAAGCTCGCGCGGCGACTGAGACCTTTTATCTCCAGATCCGGCAGCGCCTCCGTGACGAAATAGGGCTGAATCAGCTCGGCTGTCGCGGGCGTCACCACGATGCCGCCGAGCGGCGCGCTTCCCTCCATCCGCTGCGCCAGGTTCACGGTCTCGCCGAGGATGTCGTACATGCTCTTGTTGCGCGGCCCCAGCATGCCCGCCGTGATCACACCGCTGCTGATTCCGATGCGCATAGCGAGCGATATTGTCGACGCGGCATTGGCCTGAAGCGTGAGTGCGGCAACGACAGCATCGGTCGCGTGGCTGGGCGAGGCCACAGGAACGCCGAACAGGATCATGGTGCCGTCGCCCATGGTCTTGTTGACGTAGCCGCGATAGCGCGACGTCACGTCGCCGAGCCAGGCGAAGTAATGGTTGAGATGCGCGAATACTTCGTCAGGCTCCATGCCGGCGCTGAACGCCGTGAAGCCGGAAAGGTCAGTGAACATCACCGTCGCGGTAAGACGCGACGCCTGCAGTCGACCCTCGACCATCAGCGGGATCAGGTCGACAGGCGCCATGTGGGCCAGCAGTTCTTCATGCTGTCTCTTGCGCCGCTCAAGATCGGCGAATGCTTGCGTCAACTCGGCGGTGCGGTCCCGTACCTTGCTTTCCAGCGTGTCATTGAGGTGCTGGAGGTCGCGGTTGGTGCGGTCGAGCAGCTCCGAACGCTCTTGCTCGCCCAAATATAGCCGCGCGTTGTCGATCGCGGCAGCGCACTGGTTGGCGACGATCGACAGCAGCAATTCGTCTAGCTCATCGAAAGCGCTCGGCGCCGCGCTCTCGACCGCCAGCACGCCGACGAGGCGCTCTTTTACGATCAGCGGAAGTGCCATCTGGCTTTGCACATCGGCCAAGCCAGGCAACTTGATTTGCGTCTGCTCCTGGCCCATCTCGCCGCGGACCGCTGCCGCGTACCCGAGCTGCGTCCCCATCGCCGCCATCCGTACCACCCGCCGTCGCCGAGCGGCCACGCCGATCGGCCCCTGCCCGACCTGGACGATCGTCCTTGTCTGCTGGTCTTTGTAACCGCGCATGGCGGCGACCGAGAGTTGCGCCAACTTCTCGTCCGCTAACAGAATCATGCAGTGTTTGAAACCGAGGACTCGATCTAGTGAATCCAGAATCAGTCCCAACATTTGATCGAGATCGAGCGTCGCGTTTATCTCACTCGAGATCTGCTGAATGATGCGAACTTCCCGGTCGCGTCGCTGGACGCGAGCGTTCAAATCGTCGATGACGCGCTGGTTGTCGAGGATTAGCGCGCGGAGCGACCCAGGTTCGGTTGCGCTGTCCCCGCTATCGTTCATCGGTACTCACGTGCGGCGCCATGGCGCTTTTCGCACCGCCAGAACTTCGTAAACATCGGCTCCGCGCAACTTGAATACGTCGCTCATACCCGTCATCGACGCGATCGCTTCAAGCTTCATATCCATATCGTCAAACAGCGGCCCTTCGGTCTCGGAGTGATCGTAGCGTAGATCGAAAAGCCAAACGCTGAAATCCACCGGGTTGATCACTTGCACCGCGGCGTAAGGATTTTCGCGCACGTTGCGAATGGTCTTGCTGAAAAACTGGAACGAGAGGGCGACATGGTTCCGATCAACATAATGCACTTGGGACACCGTCGTCGCATTGGGCTCGCCGTCCAGTGCACAAGTGACGATGGTGGCAGGTATGGCCCCTTGTAAGGCGGGCATTACTTCCGCCGGCAGGGTAACAGGGTCGGCGTGCGGCATCGGATTAGCCTTCGACCGGTATAAAATCGACCGGACGCCCCGCGTTGGGCCCGGGCGTCTGGTTAAAAATTTTCAACACCCGAAATGTTATGGTTGTCGACGGATCGACTATGTAGTCGCCGATGAAATGATCAGGGAGTGGTACGAAAGAATGCTGACGAAAATAGGACATGAGCTTGTCGCGGTAAACGTCGCGGATGGCAATGTCGGCATCGGTGCTCGGACGGATCTCCACAACGCTGCCCTTGAGCTGGTAACTTCTGTGACTGCGTGGGTCTTCCGCTGTTAAGGCGACCAAGCCGTTATCTGCTAGGTTGGCGAGGTGCGGGTCGCATTGGACGTTCGGCAGAAACAAGCTAATTTGCCCCTTCGCGGCGTTGGCGAAAACGCCCATGACTCGCGCCGTAGCTGGGCGCAACGCCGGACTGCGTGTGCCCAAAGCAAACACTCTCACCCCATGTAGAAACTCGACGATGTCTTCTGACAGCATTATTTCCCCAATTTTCGAGGTCATCATACAGGTTCCCGAAATTGCCCACAAACGGGCCGGCTCATAAGACGGGGCACTGTTGTAGGTTTAAGGGCGGGCTCGCCTCTCCCCGCGCCGCATTCCAGTTTCGAAAGGGGATGCCGTGCAACGACTATTTTGCCGGCGGCGTCATGCCGTTGCCGGGTACTATGCGATAGACCAGCACCGTCACCTTATCACTGGGTCCGAAGGGACCCGGAATCGCGTGCTTGGTCGGCGGCAGGCTTTGCAAGTAGCTCGCGATCGCGTAGGCATCCTCTTTGGTGAGGGCGGCGAAATCCATCCATGGCATAGCCGGCGCCAGCACTCGCCCGTCCGGGCGCTTGCCAGTGGTAAACGCCGTCACAATCTGGTCTGCGGTCCAAGTCCCAAGGCCGGTTTCCTTATCCGACGTCAAATTCCGGCCGACGAAGACGCCAAGGCCGGGGATCTCAAAGCCGACATCGGATCCGCTAAGCGGATGGGCCATATCGGGCTTGCCTAGGAAATTTCCCGGCGTATGGCAATCACCGCAGCCCATTACGGTGACAAGGTATTTGCCCCGCGCAATCTGATCCTGAGCGACAGCATGGGTGCCTATGGCGACAAGCAAGGCGGCCTGTGCAGAAAGTAGCCAACGATGAATTGATCGCATTTGGTTGTCCCTCCCTTTATTTGAGATCGACGATCTTAAAGTGTGACCACTCTCGCAATCGCGCGTTAGTTAACGATCAACGTATGACGTCAGGGCGGCGAGAAGCGCTCGAGCGCGGACACAAGCGGAGCATGACCGTCCGCGGGGCGGTTCGTGGGATGATAAAGTCGTGCCAAACCAAGTGCCGCGCGCAGCTCAAACTTCGCGCCTTTTGCTGCTGCGCGATGGCGATTTACGTGCGAACGCTTCCTCGGCCCGCGCTTTGTTCTCTGGATCGCACTCGAGCAGAATTTCGCCGCCCGGGCGATAGAGGTAAGA
>JASHOB010000048.1 GCA_030041335.1 Alphaproteobacteria bacterium
TTCGCATTGCTTTTGGTAGCCGATGGCAAGGACCCCGTGCGCGCCTATGGCGATACGCTGGTTTACGTGTTCGGCAACGCCTATGGCTTTTCCGAGTTGCTGGTGCGGATGACGCCGCTCTTGCTGACTGCGGTCGCGGTGGCGCTGCCCACCCGGCTTGGGCTGATCAATGTTGGCGGCGAGGGGCAACTCTACATGGGCGCCGTGGCCGCGACCGCCGGCGCCCTTTACTTCAGTAATTGGCCGGCATGGTTGCTCCTGCCCCTGATGGTCGTTTTGGGCTTCATCGGAGGCGGATTTTGGGCGGCAATTGCCGGCGTCATGCGCGCGGCAAAGCTCGTCAACGAAACCATCTCGACGCTGCTGCTCAACTATATCGCGCCTCTGATCGTTAGCTTTCTGATCTTCGGTCCGTGGCGAAGCCCGGAAAGCTCGTCGTATCCGCAATCGCCCGCCTTCGTACCGGCGGCCCGCCTCCCCAGTTTCTTCGGCACGCGCATCCATCTCGGCCTGGTCTTCGGGCTGGTGTCGCTGGTGTTGTTCAGTCTGCTGATGAGCCGGACGCGTTGGGGGTTGGAGATGCGGGCCATCGGCGGCAATGCCGAGGCCAGTTTGCGGCTCGGGATTCCGGTTCCGGCTTATCTGATCGTGGCGATGACCATGGCAGGCGGCGTCGCGGGGATCGCCGGAATGGCCGAAATATCGGCGATCCAGGGCCGTCTCGTTGCGCAAGTGTCGCCCGGATACGGCTTCATGGGATTTCTTGTCGCCTGGCTCGCCGGCGGCAGCGCCCTCGGCATCCTGGCGATGGCCTTCCTCTTCGCCGTCGTCAGTTCGGTCGGCGACGTTCTTCAAATCACGCAGGGCGTGCCGTCAGCGGTGGTGAACCTGCTGATGGCGGTGATCCTCTTCATCGTGCTTGGGCAGCGGCGGGGCGCGCGATGACGATGCCGTTCGCCGCCGCGGTCGTATCCGGCTCGATCCTGTTGGGCACCTCGCTGTTGTACGCGACGCTGGGTGAGCTCGTCGGCGAGCGCGCCGGCATCGTCAATCTCGGTCTTGAAGGAATCATGCTGATCGGCGCCGCCACCGGGTTTGCCGCTACTTTTGTCACTGGCAACCCCTATCTTGGCATCGCCGTTGCGGCCCTGGCCGGCATCGCCGCCAACATGATCTTCGCCTATATCGTGATCGGTCGCGGCGCCAATCAGCTCGCGGCCGGCTTGACTCTGATGTTCCTGGGGTTCGGTGCCAGCGCCCTGATCGGAAAGCCCTATGCCGGTGCGATCATCAACGGCCTGCCGCAATACGGCGGCTTCGACACGCTGGTCTGGCTCGGTGCGCCGCTGGCGGCGATGCTGTGGTGGCTGTTGTTCCGCACCCGCTGGGGTTTAGCGCTCCGCGCGGTCGGCGAGGACCCGGCCGCCGCGTTTGCCGCCGGGAAGAGCCCGAGCGCCCTCCAATACCAGGCTCTTGCGATTGCCGGGTTCCTCGGTGCGATCGGCGGCGCGCACCTTTCGGTGGCATACGCGCTCAGTTGGGATGAAGGGATGACCGCGGGACGGGGCTTCATCGCCATCGCGTTGGTGATCTTCGCGAAGTGGAATCCGCTCTGGGCGGTGGCGGGCGCGCTGGTTTTCGGCGGCGCCGATGCGCTGCAACTCCAATTCCAGGCGCGCGGCGCTGACCTGTCGCCGTTCATCATGAACATGATTCCATATCTGCTGACGTTGGCGGTTCTGCTGGCCTGGGGCTGGAACCGGCGCAGCGCGGCGCCTGCGGCACTGGGCCGCAATTTCTTCGGCGTGGAGTAGAGCACGGCGATGCGGAGGAGGGGTTCACGATGACGAAGCTTCGATTGCTTCTTGGCGCTTGCCTTCTTTTGTTCGCGGCACTTCCGGCTCAGGCCGCGAACACCCTGACGGTGGGCGCGATCTATGTCGGAAATGTCAACGACTACGGCTACAACCAGTCGATGCATGACGGCCTCGCGGCGATGAGGGCGGCGCTGCCCGGCGTCACCCTGTTGGAGGCCGAGAACGTGCCGGAAACCGCGGAGTCCGAACGCGTCATGGAAGGCATGATTCAACAAGGGGCGAGACTGATCTTCGCCACAAGCTTCGGCCATCAGCAATTCGCGTTCAATCTCGCCAAGAAACATCCGGACGTTTATTTCGAACATGCGGGCGGGTGGATGCAGGCGCCCAACTTCGGGAACTTCTTCGGCGCCACCCAGGCGGCGTGGTATCCGATGGGTGTCGCCGCTGGGCTGATGACCAAGTCCAAGACGCTGGGCTTCGTCGCGGGCGTGCCGATCGGCTACGTGGTCGGCAATATCAACGCGTTCGCGCTCGGCGCGCGTTCGGTCAACCCCGAGGTTCAGGTTCGCGTCGTGGTGACCGGCGGATGGTCGGATAAAGCCAAGGAAGCGGCCGCGACCAACGCGCTGATCGACCAAGGCGCCGACGTCGTCACCATGCATGTCGATTCTCCCGCGACGGTGATCCGCGTCGCGGAAAGCCACGGGGTCTACTCCATCGGCTTCCAATCGCTCGCGGCGAAGGCGCTGGCCCCCAAAGGCTGGATCACGGGGCTTGGCTTTACTTGGGGTCCGTTCATGACCGCGACGGCAAAGAGTGTCATGACCGGCACCTTCAAGCCGGCAATGGTTCGCGAAGGATTGGGGCAAGGAATGTTGGCGATCGCGCCCTTCGGTCCGGCCGTGCCGCAGACCGTTCAGGCCCAAGTAAAAGCCGCAGCCGACAAGATCGCCAGCGGCTTCAACCCCTTCACCGGTCCGATCGTGGACAACACCGGCGTTGTCCGCATCAAGGCCGGCGAGGCGTTGGGTCCCGACAAGATGGGCAATTTCGACTGGTACGTCGCCGCCGTAATCGGCAAGGTCAAGTGACATGGCCGATGCGTTCGACCCCGAAGCCTATGTGCCACAGGCCGCGGCCGCGTTGGGCTTGCCAATCGCGCCATCCGATCTCGGCGACGTCCTCGGCGCCCTCGCCATCCTGGCGCGCGTCGCGGGCGTGGTGATGGCGTTCCCGTTGCCAGAGGAGATAATCGCGGCCGCCGTCTTCACGGCCGAAAAGGGCGACGCGTGACCTGCGCCGGCATCGGCCAAATCGCGGCGGCGGTGCGCGGTCGCGAGCGCAGCGCACAGGAGGTTCTGCGCGGGACGCTTGCCGACATCGCCAGAGGCAACGGTGCGATCAACGCCTTCACCGCGGTGACGGATCGGCGTGCCGTCGCGGCGGCGGCGGCGGTCGACACCGCGATCGCGGCGGGACACGATCCCGGCCCGCTCGCCGGGGTGCCGTTCGCGGTCAAGAATCTTTACGACATCGAAGGATTGCCAACTCTCGCCGGATCGAAGATCGATCGCGACCGGGCGCCGGCGGCGCGGGACGCGGCATTGGTGCGACGGCTTACGGCGGCGGGCGCGATTCTGGTCGGCGCGCTCAATATGGACGAGTACGCCTACGGCTTTTCGACGGAGAATAGCCATTACGGGCCAACGCGAAATCCGCACGACACGACACGAATCGCCGGCGGCTCGTCCGGTGGCGCGGCCGCAGCGGTCGCTGCGTCGTTCGTCCCTTTGACCCTCGGCTCCGACACGAACGGCTCGATCCGCGTCCCCGCGGCGCTCTGCGGTGTGTTTGGGATAAAGCCGACCTATGGGCGGCTGAGCCGCTCGGGTCTGCGATTATTTGCCGCGAGCCTCGATCATGGCGGCGCCTTTTGTCGATCCACGACCGATCTCGCCGCCGCCTACGACGCCATGCAAGGTCCCGATCCCGAAGATCCGACCTGTAGCGAACGGGCACCGGAACCCGTTGCCGGATTGCTGACCCGCGGTCTCGACGGCATTCGCATCGGCGTTGCGGACGGTTACTTCAAGAACCAGGGCGTACCTGAGGTTTTTCGCGCGGTCGAGAAGGCCGCGGCCGCGCTGGACATTACCCGTCAGGTCGAGATTCCCGCCGCCGGCGTCGCCCGCGCCGCCGCCATGATCATCACCTCGGTCGAAGGCGCCGAACTGCATCTGGCCGATCTGACCACACGCGCCGGCGATTTCGACCCAATGACTCGGGCGCGGTTTCTCGCGGGGGCACTGGTGCCCGCTCCGTGGTATGTGCACGCGCAGCGCTTCCGCCGTTGGTATTGCGCGCAACTGGTGCAACTGTTCCGCGACGTCGATGTCATCATCGCGCCGACGACACCCTACCCGGCGTTTCCCATCGGCCAGGCGTCGGTCCAGCTCGACGGCCAACGCCTCCCCGCCGCGGGCAGCCTCGGCATCTTCACGCAGCCCCTATCCTTCGCCGGTTTGCCGGTGGTGGCGGCACCTGTCGCCGGTGCCGGTCCATTGCCGATCGGGCTACAGATTGTCGCGGCACCGTGGCGCGAAGACCTGGTACTCCGCGTTGCGGCTGCCGGTGAAGCACTCGGCCTGTTCGCTGCCGCTTCTCCTCCAAGCCTGTCTTAGGAATCGTCAATGCTTGAGATCAACATCCCGGCCGTCGTCGCCGAAGTCACCGCCGCCTTCGAACGATATGAAAAAGCGTTGGTGACGAACGATGTGGCGACTCTAGACGCAATCTTCTGGCGCAGCCCCCATTCGCTGCGCTTTGGCATCAATGAGAATTTATACGGCTACGACGCGATCGCGAATTTTCGGGGCAATCGACCCCCGATCAATCTGGCGCGGGCGCTGATGAACACTACCATCACCACCTATGGCCGAGATTTCGCCACCGCCAACACCGAGTTTCAGCGGCCGGGTGCGCCGTTAAGCGGACGGCAAAGCCACGTTTGGGTGCGGACCGACGAAGGTTGGCGCATCGTGGCGGCGCATGTCAGTCTGCTGATCCCCCCTGGTCAAACGATATCTCAACCATCAACTCGGCCATAGCGTCGTGGGCGTCGATTTGGGTGACGCGCCGCAACGGTAGCTTTCGGGGGTTCCCAGGCGCGGCATCGGAAATTGGCGGTCATGGAAGCATCGCCCCAGTGCCGCGGGTGGGAGCCGAGGATCTTCTCATTAGCGCGATTTCGCCAGCACCGTCGGTTTGCCTCGCCGATCGCGATGCAGCTTGGGGGTAGCGAATTCAGTCGGAAACCCTGAAGAAACCGGGTCAACCTGTCGATTGACTACGACTCAGATCGTTTGGCGTCGTATCTCCACGTGACAGACTTGCGATGAGGACGGCCAAGATCCCAGCAAGGAATATCCCATCGAAGGTGCCCGCCCCTCCGATCGATGCCACCGGAGCGCCGAGCTGCTGAATGTCGCCAAGATTGAGAAGATCCGCGCCAATCAGTGTACCGAGACTGCCGCTGATGTAAGCGAGAGGCGCGGCCTGTCTGCGAGAGAGCAACACAGAAACAAGCCCTGCCGCCAATCCCGGAACGAATACCGGCAAGGCGATCCCCAGGCCAGCGATCGGGTGCGCAAACATGTTGGACACCGCCGCTACGCAGGCCGTCCCGATAAATCCCTTGATCCACAGCTCGTGTTTAGCAAGCAAATAGAGAGACACCGCTCCCGGCACCAAAGCCCCACCGACATTGACCGCGATGATCGTGCCCGACCAATCCACGATCACGGGGATCGAATACTGCATTCCATAATAAGAAATGATCTCATGGCCGATTTCCGGCGGCCGTCCGGGTAAATCAGCGATCGGGATGTTGAAGTAGCTTCCGATCAGCGACGCGAGTAACAGCACGAGCGCCATGCCAGGTCGAATGCCAAGCCGCACGTAGGCGTAGCTCAAAATACCGACCTGAACCAACAATACCACCAGCAGGAACAACCCGACCAATCCCAAATAGAACGGAAGGGTCAGTGGTAAATAATGAAGATGCGTTACGTGCATTTCGTTGCGCTTGATCTAATTCCTGCGCTGTGTGTGGGGCATTCTACCCCAGGCGAGCGACGGGCGCGCTTCCCGGAATGTTGTCACGTGAGAGCTTTTGACTGAGTCGGGCATTTGCTGGCGGCCTCGATAGTTTAGAGCGCAGGGTGCGGTGATTGGAAGAGAGCCCCGGTGTCAGGTGAGCCAGGGCCACCCTCGCGATGCCAGCGGCAAGGTTGAGACCGGTGTTGCCCCCGATTGTCAACGGCTGCAAAGAAATCGGGTTGCTGGAGCCGCCAACCGGTGCATGCGCGCCGGCGGCATAGCCGACGCGGGATGTCATGGAAGCGCGCATATGTCATCCTGCGAAGCTGCGTGCCGGGGGGATCGTCGCCACCCGGCGCGAGGCGTACGTGACTGGTTCGCCGGTCCGGGGGCGAAGGCCGTGATGCCGAGCTTGACGGCGATCTGTCGTCGCCCGGCCAAATCTTGCCGGCGGAGAAGACGGAGATGAAATTGAAAGCGACGGACCCCGAGAATTTGAAGCGCCTCCTCGGCCAGGGCAAAGCGCTTCTCGTGGACGTGCGCGAAGTCGGGCCAATACGCCCAAGAGCAAATCGAAGGCGCAGCTCGTTCCCTTGTCGCGCTTCGACAGCGAGGATTTCGGCGTTGACCGCCCAGGCGGCGGTGTTCGATTGCCGGAGCGGCCCACGCACCGGTTCAACGCCGGGCTTTTGGCATCGCAGAGTTTCCGCGAAGCCGATGAGCTGACAGGCAGCATCATGGATTGGAAGAGGGCGGGCTTGCCTATCCACACGGGCGCCGGCCGCAAGCAGCGCTTCGGCTGGCTGTTCTAGCCACCACGGGCGTCCCGCGACGGGCTCGATGCAGGACATTCTCGCCATCCTGTCAGGCAGTGCGGTGGGCTTTTCCCTCGGTCTGATCGGCGGCGGCGGCTCGATCCTTGCTGTGCCGCTGCTGCTCTATGTGGTCGGTATCCGCGACGTTCATGTCGTCATCGGCACCAGCGCATTGGCGGTGGCGGCCAACGCCTTCATCAACTTCTTCGGCCATTGGCGCGCCGGCACGGTCAAGTGGCCGTGCGCCATTACCTTCGCGGCTGCGGGGATCTTGGGTGCCGCGATCGGTTCGACCCTCGGCAAAATGGTCGACGGTCGGCAGCTGATCTTTCTGTTCGCGCTGGTCATGATCGCGGTCGGCGCCGCAATGCTGCGGCCGCGCGCCGCCGGCGGCGATCCCGATGTCCGTATCACGCTCGCGATCGCGCTGCGCCTGATCGCGATTGGGTTGCTGGTTGGCGCCGCGTCGGGATTTTTCGGTATCGGCGGGGGCTTTCTGATCGTTCCCGGGATCATGGCGGCCGCAGGCATGCCGATCATCAATGCGATCGGGTCGTCCCTGTTCTCGGTCGGCGCTTTCGGCATCACTACCGCGACCAATTACGCGCTATCCGGCTTCGTCAATTGGGGGATCGCCGCGCTCTTCATTGCCGGCGGGGCCGGCGGCGGCATCGCCGGTACGCGCGCCGCGCTTCGCCTCGCAACCGATCGCCGGACGCTGACCCGTGTCTTTTCCGCTGTCATCTTCGCGGTTGCGATTTATATGCTGGTCCGCACCAGTTTCCTCTCCACATGATCAAAAGTGCACGAGACGCGCGCACCTTTGGCAAAGTCCTGCGGTACGGCGAAGCGTTAGAAGTTCACGATTTTGCGATTAAAAGCGCAATCATGGCTTGACCTACGCAAAATCAAGGAAGGGGACCGGATAACGCGCTTCTTGGCGCGCTCGATTCTGAGTTGCTCGCCCGCGTCCCATCCGTTTAACCTTGGCTGGCTTTTGTTTTAACCCGATACGGAGGGAGTGATGACGAACACTTCTTTCTCCACAAGCCGTCGGGAGTTCATCGACCTTCTGACGGTCGGGCTCGCCCTGGCTTCGGTCGCCGCTCCCCGCGCCCTCGCCCAGGCGTCCAGCTTGTCCTCGATAAAGATTGCCACCATCGGGGCCGGCCGCGAAGGCGGCGCGCTCGGCACGCTATTCGCCAAGATGGGCCATCCGGTGCTGTTCTCTTCCCGGCATCCAGAAACGCTCAAGGACTTGGTCGCTGCGGCGGGTCCGACCGCGCGGGCCGGGACGGTCGCCGATGCAGTCGCGTTCGGCGACGTAATTTTGCTCGTCGTGCCCTACACGGCGGTCGAGCAGATAGGACGGGATTTCGGCGCAGCCCTCGCTGCCAAGCCGCTTATCCTCGACGTGTCTAACCCAATCCCGGCGCGCGACGGCCAGGATCTTGTGAATCGAATCGCCAGCGAGGGCGGGCCGGGCCTCGTCACCGCAAGGCTGCTCAAGGGGGCTCGGATCGTCAGGGCCTTCAATGCGATCAACTACGCGTCGCTGGAGAAGCTCGCGCATCGGCCCGGCGAGCCGGTTGGAATTCCCATTGCCGGCGACGATCCGTCGGCGATTGCCCTTGCAAGCCGTCTAATCCAGGAGGCGGGCTTTGAACCGGTGCTCATCGGAGGTTTGGCGAAAGGCAAGTATCTGGTCCCCAGGACGCCGCTCGCTGGCGTACATACGCCAGCGGAAATTCGTCAAATCGCGGCAACGTTGGGGTAAGCAAATGAGGGTGCGCGGTGGGGGGACGGCTGCACCACACCAAAAAGATGTCGCGAGCGCCGGCAGATACCGGATGTCCAAGGGGAGGGCACCGTCTCCGGCGCGGCGGCCGAAGTCCTATTCTGTCGCAGGGCAAACGAGCCTCAAAACCGTACCGCGATTCTGATTCGCGCCTGCGGGCCGGCAGCGCCCCGGTTGCACGGGCGAGACCTCTTTCTATCGGGGCGGCGCGCTAGCGTAAACCTGCCACCCATTCCTTCAAGGTCGCGACATAAAGCGCCGGGTCGATCCGGTGCATCGCGTGACCCATTTGCGGGAACGAGCGGTAAGCGAACCGCTGACCGGAACCCTCGATGAGGGCACGGACTCGACTGATCTGCAGGTCCGAAATTGCGCCTTGAAGCACGCCATTGGCCTCTTCGACCCGACGGAAATGATGCGTGAACAGCACCGGCACTTTCACGGTTCGCAACATCTGATCGTGATCGCAGCCAGCCGTGCCGGTACCGGTCCAAAAGGCCCGGGCCCACTCGGGATCGTATTCCTTCAGGTTTTGCGAAGGCTCCTCGCCGAAACCCGCCATTGCTAGCGCTTCCTTGGGCAGGACCGATTGCGCCGCCGCAACCAGGCCTTTCCAGTCGCCAACCGACCATTGATCGCCGAGATATGCCGAAAAGAGCCGGAAGATGTTGCCGATAGCGCTCTGCCGGATCGATTGCCCGCATGCCGGCCGGACCTCGGACGCGTAGAGCGGTGGGTCCTCGTAGTAGGCCGCGCGCAGCAGACCAGGCGGGGCGTAGGCGGATAACCACGCCGTCAGCACACCACCAGAGGATAGGCCCGCGACAATCGCCGGACGCTTGATGACGAGTTGAATGAAGCGAACAAGATCGTTACCCCAGTTGTCGAGCGAGTATCGTCCGGGCGTGCGGCTGGAGCGGCCTTGGCCACGCAGATCGACCGCATAGGCCCGAAAGTCCGGCGCGAGCAATTTCATGGCTTGCTCGTAACCCCACCAGGATTCGGTTTGTCCCGGGATGAGTAGGAGCGGTTGAGCGTCGGTCGACCCCGCCACCGCATAATTCATCTGGATTTCACCGAGATCGGCGAGCTGTTCGGGGTAATCGTGCGGGACATAGGTCGCGTCCGGATAGTCCGGGCCGAAGCGATAAGACATTGTTTCCTCCTGAATCACTTTCCTGCTTGCGCGTCACGGCGCAAAGGCAAGCTGCTGCCACTGAAAAGCACCGCGAAGCCGGATGAAAATCGATGCAACGACCGGCGCGATCGAAAGGGGCAGGTCGATGCGGGTGATTTGACGAAAAGCCGCTTCCGACCACCTGAAGCAGGTTCCCGCCAATGCCGACCGAATATCCCCGCCGCTTCATCGCGGACTCGCCGCGAGCGGTGGCGCGGTCATCGTTGCGTCCCCGACATCCCGCGCGAGCGCGCCGACCGGCCGACTGCATCATGATCCCGCCAATCTTGGAAGATGTTTGAAGGAAACCCGCGTGATAGGCGCCAAATCCGGCACGGCAATTCGAGATCCCGCCCGTGGAGGCACCGGTCCTCATAGCTTGAGCAGGCGCTCGGCGTTGCGGTAGCACACCGCCTCGCGCTCGACCGCGCTCAACGGCGCCGTCTCGATGAATTGGGCGGCCTCGTCGCTGTACTCGAGCGGGTAGTCGACCGAGAACAGCACGCGGTCGAGGCCCAACGCGTCGATCGCGCAGCGGAGCGGCTCGGGTGAGAAGACACCGGAGGTGGTGACGGCGATGTTCCGGCGGATGTACGCGGACGGCATCAGGCGCAGCGATACCCTGGGCTCGTTGATCTTGAAGCGGCTATCGATGCGCCAGAGGTAAAAGGGGAGCGCCTCGCCCATATGGCCGAGGATGATCGTGAGCGACGGAAAGCGGTCGAAGAGCCCGGAGAGCACCAGCCGCAGCGCATGACCGCCGGTCTCGGCTGCCCAGCCGAAGATCGCCTGCGCGAGCCCGGGATAACCCTCGAACGCCGCCGGAATCGTCATCGGGTTCGCCGGGTGAATGTAGATCGGCACGTCGAGCGCCGCGACGCGCTCCCAGAACGGCAGGCAGCCGGCATCGTCGAGATAGACGCCCCGGGTGTGGCCGTTGACGAGCGCGCCCTCGAAGCCGAGCTCTTTCACCGCGCGCTCGAGCTCGTTGGCGGCTTCGCGCGGGTCTTGCAGCGGCACCGCAGCGAAACCGCGGAAGCGCGCGGGATGCTTGGCGATCCTCTCCGCCAGCCTATCGTTGACCGTCTTTGCCTTGCGAATCGCTGTCGCGGTGTCGCGCTCACCCTGGATCCCCGGCTGGAAAAGCGATAACACCGCGATATCGATACCGGCCTTGTCCATGGCCTCGAGACGCAGCGCGTCGATCTCCGGCAATCGCTCGGCCGCCTCGCGGCGGAATGCGGCTGCCGCCCCGCTACCCTCGGGGCGCTCCATGTTGGCGAACCCTTCAACAAGAAAATGCTCCTCCAGTGCGATCTTCCGGGTCATGTGTCGCTCCCTTCCGCCGCATCGACGATAGCATGCCGGCTCGATTCTAATGTGGGTTTGCGATCCTGGACCTGGGAGGACGGTCCACGGCGAATCTTTTCCCCCGCCCGGCGAAGGTCTCTTGGGCCGATCCGCAACGCTCGCGCCCAGAGCGGACGGCGTTGCGTGGCAGGGCGGTCAGTGGGCGCCGATACTCCGCGGTGCGTGCGGATTCATTTTTCGCTCCGTTCGGCCGGATATTCGGGATGAAGCGTGGCCGTCGATGCCGACGCCACGCGATATTGAGTGCTGCGAGACGCCGTGCGCCCGCGCGACCCAAAAGCAGATTGAGCGGGATCGCGACGCTGTTTGTTCGATCGAATGATGTCCGTTTCCGACCTTCGGGGGCCGAGATCTTCTGTGCGGCTTTCGGCTGCCGTCGCACACTTCTAATGTGCGGCGGACGCTAATCGTCGATGGCGGCGTAGGCCATCGTCCAGAAATCCTGGTGCACCGCGGGCGGCGTCGGCGAGGTGAATGAGGCCTGCGTCATCAAGATGCCGATGAGCCCCTCGGCCGGGTCGTTGGCCCACGACGTGCCGAAGCCGCCGGCCCAGCCGTACCGACCGACCGCGCCCAGATCGGTGCGCCGTGTCTGCACCGCCATGCAGAAACCCCAGCCCTGATCGTCGAAAAAGCCGGGAATGAAATAGGCGGACGCTTTCTGCGCCGGCGTCAGCTGGTCGCAGGTCATCAGCGCCACCGCCGGCCGCGACAGGAGGCGCATCTCTCCGTGCCGTCCCTCATCCAGCAGCATCTGCGCGAACTTCGCGTAATCGTCGACCGTCGACACCAACCCTGCGCCACCGAGTGGCAGGGTCGGCGGACGGCTCCACTGGCCGGCTCCGGGATCGTCGTGCAGCGACAACGAACCGTCGGCGAAGCTGGTCCGATAGGCGGCGGCGAAGCGCTGCTGTTTTGTCGGCGGAACGAAGAACGCAGTGTCGGACATGCCCAGCGGTTCGAACAACCGCTCCTGCAGCACCGTCTCGAACCGCTGCCCGGTCGCGCGCGCGACCAGTACCCCTAGCAGGTCTGCGCCGGTATTGTACATCCACGCTTCACCGGGTTGATGCATCAGCGGCAGGGTGCCCAGACGGCGCAGCCATTCGTCGGGCGGCGGCATGCGCCCCGGCTCGGGCGGGCCCATGCCGATCTGCAATTCCGACGCGGCTTTTGCGATCGGATATTGGTCCGGTGGCGCCATGATCTGACCGAACCCAAGGCGGAAAGTCAGCAGATCGCGCAGCGTGATCGCGCGCTTTGCCGGCAACGTGTCTTGAAGCGGCGCGTCGAGCCGCGACAGCACCCGGCGATTGGCGAGCTCGGGCAGCCACAGCTCGACCGGTTCGTCGAGCCTAAGCTTGCCTTCTTCCACCAGGATCATCGTCGCCGCAGCGGTAACGGGCTTTGTCATCGATGTGATGCGGAAAATGGTGTCGCGGCGCATTGGGGCGCCGCCGACTGCTTGCGCGCCGACGGTCTCAACATGCATTTCGCCGCCGCGGCTCAGAAGCGCGACCAGTCCGGGCACCGCCGCGCGCGCGACATGACCCGCCAGCGCCGCGCGCCATCGGCCAAGCCTGGCTTGGGAAAATCTCGCGCTCATGCGGGGGGTTGGATAGCAATCGGGGGCACCGCTTTCAAGCGTGCGGTCGAGATCCCCGACGGTCTGCACTATTAGTCGCGGCGCCCCAACCGACGAAAGCCTCCGAAACTGGCTCTTAGATAGCCGAAGCGCGCGAGCTAATGTACTGATTGGTTCCGCCGACGGACACCGCCAAGGGCGCGGTCGAAAGCGAGCATCGTGACCATCAGTAGAGAACTCACATTAGCGATCAACCAGTCGGTGCTGAAGCCGAACCGGATCGTGTCAACAATGCAGTTACCAAAGTGGGGCTTTGTGGTTGTGGCGGTATGCGCGGCGTTGGCATTGAGCCTCGCGGCGCAAGCCCAAAACAAAGACGCGCCGCCGGCGAGCCTACATCACGCTGCAGCGCCGCAGGCGCGCGAGCATGGTGAGGCCGGAAATGCCGCTGCCGCCAATCCGCTAAGTCTCCCGACCGACACCGTCACGCAGCACAAACTGAATTTGGCCGGCCGAACGCTAAGCTTCACGGCGAAGGCGGGGACCATCAAGCTTATGACGGAACACGGCGATGAGTTGGCCGCCGTTGCCTATATCGCTTATCTGCTCGACGGCAGCGACCCGACTACACGGCCGGTGACTTTCGTCTTCAACGGCGGTCCGGGTGCGGCCTCGGCCTGGCTGCAACTAGGGGCGCTCGGACCATGGCGCTTACCGCTAAATGACGGCAAGACATTTCCTTCGGCATCGCCAGCGCTGATCAACAATGACGACACGTGGCTCGATTTCACGGATCTCGTTTTCGTCGATCCGCCTGGCACCGGCTACAGCCGGATCGTCGCGCCAGGAGAAGACGCCCAGAAGCAGTTATGGTCGGTGCAAGGAGACATTCAAGCCTTGGCCGTGGTGGTGCGCCGGTGGCTTGCCGAGAACGGGCGAATGCTGTCGCCGAAATTCATCGTTGGCGAAAGTTACGGCGGGTTTCGGGCTCCGCGCCTCGCTCAGGCACTCGCGGAGGATGAGCAGGTTGGGATCAGTGGCCTGGTGATGATCTCGCCGTTGCTCGACCGCGCCGCCTTTGTCGGCGCGGACGATCCGCTACATTGGGCGATCTGCCTTCCCACCTATGCAGCGACCATGCGTGAAAAGGCGGGGCCGGTGACGCGCGCGCAGCTCGCCGATGTCGAGCAATACGCTGCCGGAGACTATGTCCGCGATTTCCTGCGGGGCCCTGGTGACACGGCAGCAGTGGCGCGCATGGTAGCGAATGTGACGTCCTTGACCGGACTGGATGCAACGCTTGTGAAACGGCTCGTCGGTCGCATCGGTAAGGACACCTTCCTGCGTGCGGTCGACCGCGCGCAAGACAGAATTGTTTCCTCCTACGACACAACGATCGCCGCCCTCGATCCGCATCCGCATGCCGAGCATAGCCAGTGGCTTGACCCGGTGCTGCCCGGCTTCGAGGCGCCGTTTGGAAGTGCCATGGTCAGTCTCTATGCGCGCGAACTGGGCTGGCGCATAGAGAACCGCTACGAAATCCTTAACCGTCGCGTCTCGCGTCAATGGGAGTGGGGACGGGATTTCACATCTCTCAGTGACATTCGCTACCTGCAACGGATGCTAGCGCTCGACCCTCAATTCCGCGTGCTGGTCATCGCGGGACTAACCGATCTTCAGATTCCCTACTTCGGCAATTTCCTGTTGCTCAATCAAATCCCCGCCTATGGCGGGCATGGGCGCATCACCTTCAAGGTCTATCGTGGCGGCCACATGACCTACACCAATGATGCATCGCGCAAAGCAATCCGTGAGGATTCGCGTCACCTGATTGAGTGGCACTGAGCCGCGCTTTCCCAGCGTTACCTAGATGCCCCTACGCGAACGCGCGTGTCGGGAGCCGGAAAACCCATGAGGGGCCATGCCGGGTCGACGTCACCGGCATCGCCTCCAGCTAAGGCTCAGGCGACGAACTTCGCCAGCGGCTCCCAGTACATCTTATGCCAGCCGCCTTCGAGCATCTGTTCGCTGCCGTCGGGGGCGCCTGAATGATCGAGCACCAGCTTGGTGCCGCTGCTCACCTCGGCGAGCTCGAACTTGACGATGGAGTGAATGCCCTCGGGCCAATTCCCGGCGCGCCACGCCTGAACGATGCGCTTTCCCGGGACCAGCTCGACATTGACGCCGGTGATCATGCCGCCGAACGCGTTGAGCGCGCCACCGATCTTGGCATCGATGGTCGCAGGCGCGCCGGTAAAGGCCGCGAACGACTTCGAATTGAGCAAGGCGTCATAGACCTTCGCAGGTGGCGCCTTGAACATCACTTCCTGATGAATCGTCTTCGCCGACATGCTTGCCCCGCTGTTGTAATATTTAACTGAATGGTTTAATGTTGTCACCATTGACCGATGCCGTCAAGCGCCGTCAAACGAATCGCTGCCGAAGACCGGCTCGACCGTCTCTTCCATGCGCTGTCCGACCGGACGCGCCGTGCGCTGCTGAGGCGGCTCGAGGCGGGACCAGCCATGGTGACGGAGCTTGCCGGGCCGTTCCGTATGTCGCTGCCGGCGGTATCGAAGCATCTGCGCGTGCTCGAAGCGGCAGCGCTGATCGAGCGGCGCGTCGACGGCCGCATTCATCGCTGCTCGCTCAACGCCGCGCCGCTGGAGGAGGCCGAACACTGGCTCGAGCGCTATCGCGTCTTCTGGACCGACCGGCTGGCGGCGCTGACGCGCTACGTCGAGGGCGAGGAGCGATGAGCGATCTGATTCTGATCGTGCGGCGGACCATCCGCGCCGCGCCCGAGCGTGTTTTTTCGGCGTGGACCGAACCGGCGCAACTCCGGCGCTGGTGGGGACCAGTGCAAGTCGAGTGCCCGGTCGCCGAGGTCGATCTCCGCGTCGGCGGTCGCTATCGCCTCGCCAACAAATTCCCCGACGGCAGCGTCTGGTGGATCACTGGCACGTACGAGGCGATCACGCGTCCACGCCTCTTGATCTATTCCTGGGAATTATCAGCGGGCGAGATCACGCTCGGCGGTTCGCCGCCGCCGGCACAGGCGCCGGAGCGCGTCACGGTGCGGTTCGAGCCAAAGGGCGACGCGACCGACGTGGTGGTGACGCATGAGCGCATCGCCGACCAAACTGCGCGCGGCAGCCACGAGCGAGGCTGGCTCGGCTGTCTCGACGGGTTAGTGGAATTTCTCCGCGCCTGATTTCCGATGGCCGTCCAGCTGACGGCTTCGCAAGCGTCATTCTTGTCGCGCGCTGGTCACGTATCAGATTCGGGCCGAACGTGCCAACACCCGTCGTTGGCTGAAATCGAGCGACAGCCGCTCCATGCCGAAAGGCATTAGAAGTGGCAGTCGAGGCCGACCGACGAGTCCGCGCGCTGAGCGTATTTCTTCCGGTCGACGATCTTCGGGGTTTCAGGAAATTATACGCAGCGCGTGCACGCGCGAGAAGTCACGGTCATGTGTCGCCAGGGCGGCGGCGTTGATCGCCAAGGCGCTCGCCGCTTGAACAGCATCCGCCAACTTGAGCCGGAGCGACGCACGCAACCTTGCCGCGCTCTCCGCGATGTCTACATCGAGGGCGATCGGTTGCCACGATTCGAAGATCGCACGGTATCGCCGCGCGAGGGCGTCATCTGCCGCTTGCAGCGGGCCAGTCAGCACCTCGGCGATGGTCATTGTCGTCACGGCAAAGCGCAGCTGCCCGGCTGCGTGGAGTTCGAATAACGGCCTGAAGCGCGGCCCGTATTTCGGATGTCCCTCTAGGAAGTAGATGATGGGTGCCGAATCGATCAGAACCAGGGCCCTTTCCGGCAGGTCGCTGAGATCTAACGGCTCCATTCATCACGTAACTTTCGAAGGGTGCGGCCACTGTCCCGTCCCCACAACCCGCGACCGGATCCGGCGACCGGCACCAGCGGCTGCTGGCGTACGGCGGAACCGTACACATCGATGGGCACCAAGGCGGCAACGGGACGGCCATGCCGAGTAATAATCGTCGACCTGCCCTTCTCGGCCGCCGCGAGAAGGTCCGGAAGCTGATTGCGAGCTTCCTCCGCGCCTTTGCGTAACATGCGGCACATAACCCCGTGATCGGATTGATCAGTGCACAACTGTACAGCACTGTACAGTTGGAGTCAATGGCGTCCGCGCCTGATCCGTGCGGGCCTCCGCCGCTGCTGTCGGCCTTGCACTGGGATTTCCAACCGACCGGATTGTCAGGCCGCATTCGATCCGAAAGATGATGGCTGTCGCCTCTCCTACCCATTGTGCTCGAGGCCAAACATGAGCAAACTCGGCCGCAAGACAGGCCAAGGCAAGGAATGGCGCCTCAGGCGCATGTCGCCTCGATCATTCTCACGCCGGCACTTTTAGGCGGACGTCATGTATATCGCGACCGTCGCGTTATTATTAATCGTATTTCCAGTCGCGTCCATCGTTGCCGATAAAGCCATCGCGCACACCGCCGCACCGTGGCTTGCGCTCTTAGGAAAATGGTCCGTGTTTTGGATCGTGGGCGTTCGGCTGATCGCGGCCGGGCTACGCCAATTCTTTCAACCTCGCTTCACGGCCAAGAAAATACTGGCCATCGATAGCGACGACGCGCTGCCTGTGGTCCAGGAGCTGGGCATTGCGAACTTCTCGGCGGGCGTTGTCGCGGCTTTGTCTCTTGTCTTTCCCCGATTCGTCCTGCCGATGGCGATCGCAGGCGCGCTCTTTTACGGCATCGCCGGCATCCGGCATTTGCGCGACGCGCATCGCAACGCGAATCAGAATTTTGCGATGGTGACCGACCTGTTTGCCGCCGCTGTGCTGGTCGTCTATATCGCTTACATTGCCGCAGCATGACGTGAACCTTCAGCGGGGGAACGGCGCCGCGCCTTCTGGCTCGATTCCGCTCCTCGCGCGTGATTCGACGTTACCGCAAGGTCGCATTAGCCGGCTTTCGTCCGCAGTGGACCTCCGAAGAGATCGGCAATCCATCGGGTCGAGGGATAGTGGCCGCAGAAGGTAA
This sequence comes from Alphaproteobacteria bacterium, assembly GCA_030041335.1. GTDB lineage: Bacteria > Pseudomonadota > Alphaproteobacteria > ATCC43930 > CGMCC-115725 > JAATGI01. The sequence continues at coordinate 17,692 of JASHOB010000048.1, forward strand.
GCGCCGCGATGACGATCGGCACACCGATGAAAGCGCCGTATAGCCCCCAGATGTAGGCCCAGAAGAAAACCGCCAAAAAAACGACGACGGGCGAGATCGCCAACACCGCGCCGGAGACGCGCGGCTCGACATAGCTGCCGATGACGAACTGGATGACATTGAGGCAGACGAAGATGCCGAACAGGGCCTCCCAGGTCGTGAACTGCGCCATTTCGAGCAGCGTCGGGACGAGCGTCGCGACGAAAGGGCCGATGAACGGGATGTAGTTGAGCGCGAATGCGATGACGCCCCACTCAATCGGGAAATTGAGCCCGACCGCCCAGGCGAACAGACCGACGAGCACTCCCGTTGCCAGGCTCATCTCGGTGCGAACGACCATATAGGCGCGAAACTTGCGGGCCGTGTCTGCGGTCGCCGACAGGAAAGCCTTTGCCACGTCAGGTTCGACATACGTCTGCAATTTCCGGCGCATATCGTCGACCTCGGTAAGGCCGAGTGTGACGTAGAGCAAGGTGATTACCCAGAAACTCAGCGTCGTCTTGACGCGGCTTGTCACCTGTTGTGCCCACCCAAGCATCCGGCTCACGTTAACGTTCTCCGCCCACACGCCGGCAATCGACACGCCGTGACGGTCCAGCCAGGCGACCGCAATGTTGTAGATCTCCTGATAGCGAGCCGAGTCGGAGATCAAGGCGGTGCTTACCCGTGCAAATCCCCAAACAATCAGCGACGCGAACGCGACGACAACGACAATCGTCGCCGTCACGACGATCGCGAGCGCGGCGAGCTTGGGCATCCATCGTTGCAACCTGTCTTGGACGGGCCAGACGAGCGCGATGATGAACAAGCCAAGCGTCAGTGGCGCAAAGACCGCCTCCGCTTGGTAGGCGGCGACAGAAATGGCAATCGCCGCGACCAGCGTCACGGAGACCCTAAATGTCTGGGCGCGAGTCATCGCAGCGCCTCTCGTCGTAACCCGCCGCACACGCGCCTCACAGTGAATCTCCTAAGTCTACGGCTGCCTCGCGCCCGTCGACGGCTGTCCTGCGTCGTCGAACGCCGTGTCGAAGCGCCCGCCGGGCTCCTCAGAAGGCGCATGTTATCGTGCAGTCGAAAACACGCCTACATCCTATCTTTTTCCGCTCCCGGATGGCGGATCGCGGCGCCAGCGCGCGGTTGGCGAAGCCGCCGATGGCGACGTCTAGGGAGGGTCGCGATATATCAGTTGCGGCGCGAGGATTTGGCCTTAGCCGTTCCGAACAGCGCATAAATCGCCGCGCGGAACCACCGATGGCCTTGATCGTGGTGGACGCGCTCGTGCCAGAACTGGCCGATGTCGATGCGCGGGAGGGGGAGCGGCGTCGGAAAGACGACCAAGCCCAGCCTTTCGGCAAGCGGTTCCGCAAGCCTCGCCGGAAGGGTGCCGACCGCATCGGTGCAACTCGCGATAAATGCGCTGGTCACGAAGCTCGGCACGCGAACGTGGGCCCGGTCAGAATCAAGCCGCGAATTGAGCACCTGCTCAAGCATGCGATGCGCCGCGTGCCCGGTGTGTGAGGAGGTGACGACGATATGACGCTCCCCCAGAAAGCAGTCTGCGCGGTGCAGCTTTTGTAACTGCGGATGGGTGCGCCGGGCGACGCTCACATACTGGTCGGTATAGAGCCGCTGCCGTCGGGTGTTGGGGGCCATCCCCGGAAATGCTCCCAACGCGAGGTCCGCCTCTCCTGCCTCGAGACGTGCTTCCACTTGGCGCGAATCGAGCGGCACCGCCTTGAGCCGCAAGCCACGGCCCTCGCGCTCCAAATGCGCGATGATCGGCGGGATCATTTGGATCATGCCGACTTCGGTCACGATGATTGAAAACTCGCGTGTCGACGTACGCGGATCGAACGACGCGGCTGACGCGCGCATGGCCGCCGAATGCGTCAACAGCTCCTTCAAAGGCTGAGCTAGCCCCACCGCCTTCGGGGTCGGATGCATTGCCAGGCCGACACGCACGAACAGCGGATCGCCGAAGTGCGCCCGCAGCTTGGTCAGTATCTTGCTGATCGTCGGCTGCGTGGTGTTGAGGATCTCAGCGGCCCGCGTGAGGCTGCCGACCTCGAGCAGCAGGGTGAGTACCCGGAGATGGCGCAGGCTGACGTCGTCATCTTCCATGATCCATCTCTAATTCCGACATCGAATAATGTCCATTCCAATGTGCCTGTGGTGCCCGGCGCGCCAATTGGCATAGATATTCCTCGCGCTTCGCCAACGGGAGCGCGAGTGCGAACGCAGCCAACCGAACGGAGCATGTAATGGATATCGAGCTGAAGAAGCGGGGATTCGTCATCCAGCCGCATTTCCGGCTGCAGGAATGGGTGGCCGAGGAAAAAGGCTACTTTCGGGACGAAGGCCTCGACTACGTGTTCGAGGAGACCGTCCGGTCGACGGAGGGCAAGTCGCACGACCAGGATGGCAGGAAATCCGGGGCATTTCAGACATTCGAGGAAGGTCGCACCTCCGACGTGAGCTGCGCCTGCCACTGGACGGTGAACGTGGCCGCGTCCAAGGGCCACGGCAAGCTTTGGGCCGATATATATTCGGTGGCGCCCGGCGCGATCTTCGTCCCCGCGGACTCGCCCATCACGCGGCCGCAGGACCTCGCGGGAGTTCCGGTCTCGGTCGGCTATCAGTCCGGCAGCCACTATTCGAGCATCCAAGCACTCGAGCAATATCTGCCGCGCGACCGGATCAACCTGACGTTTTCGGAAGGCATGCTGTTTAAGCGTCTCGACAATTTGCTCGAAGGCAAGTCCCAGGCCTCGACGCTGTTCAGCGGCCCCTACTACCTGGCGGAGCAGCTCGGATACCGCAAGATCATCGACACCACCTTTATGATTGCATCGATGATCACCGGCGACCCCGCCGAAGAGGATCTCAGGAAGTTCTACCGCGCCTTGAAGCGCGCCCAGCGCGATATCGATCTGCGCCCCGACCTCTACACGCACTACTACAGAAACGAGTTTCCCACGCAATATCACGCGATCATGGATACCGGCCGCTGGGGTCCGGGCGAGCGCATCGTTTTCGAGCCGTACACCGAGGCGGCCTTCTCGCAGTCGCGCGACTGGATCGCCGAGCGGGAGATTTTCGAGGGGGGAAAACCAGCGATGGGCTCCGACAGCTACAAGGACGTGGTCATCCGGGTTAACTGAGGAACCAGTTGGACGACGACCCGGAACCGGTGCGAACACAACACCCTCCAAGGTTCAGACCGAAGACGCCGCCATCGTTTGAGACCATAGGGGGCCCATTCTGCTGATGATTCCGGGCGATCGCGCCAACCGCTGTTCTGGCCCACTCCCTCGAATGGCCCATTGTTGTTGCCGGCGTGCTCCAATCGGCCGCGTCAAAGGCAAAAAAAGGGGGCAGCAAGGCCCCCTTAGTTTCATGCTCACCTTCGCTTGCTAAAAATCGGCGTATTTCGCGGCGGTGCAATTGCCGCAACGCCACGGATAGGACCAGTCGGCGACCTTGCCTTTGTCCTCAGGAAGATAGGTGCTCCAGGGCTGTGGCATCAGCGCGGTCTTGCTCTTGAACACGATATTGAACTGACCGTTGGCCTGGATTTCACCGATCATCACCGGCTTGGTCAGGTGATGGTTGGGCTGCATCACCTCGACGAACCCCGAAGGCGCCTTGATCTTTTGCCAGATCATCGCTTGACGTACCGCGTCGACGTCGGTGGTGCCGGCCTGCTCTACCGCATGCGCCCACATATGGAACAGGATATATTCGGCCTCCATCGGATCGTTGGTGACGCGCTTCGGATCGCCGGTGTAGGCGTGCCACTTGGAGACGAACACTTTGTTCTCCGGCGACTTGACCGACTGGAAATAGGCCCAACCGGCAAGATGGCCGACCAGGTTCTTGGTGTCGATGCCGGCCAGTTCCTCCTCGCCCATCGAGAAGCCGATGACGGGGATGTCCGTCGCCTTCACCCCTTGATTGGCAAGCTCCTTATAGAACGGCACGTTGGCGTCGCCGTTGATGGTCGAGATAACCGCCGTCTTCTTTCCGGCCGAGGCGAACGCCTTGATCGCCGCGACTTCGGTCTGCCAATCGGAGAAGCCGAAGGGCGTGTAATTCTCACGGATATCGGCATCGCTGAAGCCCTTTGCGTGCAACACCGCGCGGATGATCTTGTTGCTGGTGCGCGGATAGACATAATCGGTGCCTTCGAGCACCCAACGCTTCACTGCACCGCCTTCGGAGCTCATCAGATATTCAACCGCGGGCACTGCCTTATTGCTTGGCACCGAGCCGCCATAGAAGACGTTGTACGACGCTTCCTCGCCTTCATATTCGAGCGGGTAGAACAGCAAACCGTTGAGTTCCTCAAACACCGGCAGCACGGACTTCCGCGACACCGAAGTCCAGCAGCCGAACACCGCGGCGACCTTGTCCTTGGTCAAAAGCTCGCGCGCCTTCTCGGCGAAGAGCGGCCAGTTCGACGCGGGATCGACCACGATCGCCTCGATCCTTTTGCCGAGGAGCCCACCATGCGCGTTCAGTTCGTTGATTTGCATGATCATCTGGTCTTTGAGAATGGTCTCGCTGATCGCCATGGTGCCCGACAGCGAATGCAGAATCCCGACCTTGATCGTGTCCTCGGCCTGCGCCGGCATCGCGCTGGTGCCGCCCAGGGCGACTAGCCCGATGGCGGCGAGGAACCAGGAACGGCGTAAAAACCTCATAAATCACCTCCTTGTCATCCAGCTCCCGCCCTTGGGAACCGAAGAGCGCGCGGCGCTCGACTAACGGTGACACTGCGCGCCGCTCCCATTTCCGCAAAGAGCCGCGCCGCAAAAATGGGATGGCGCCAGCGGCCAAGCCGGATTCCGACCGGCCGCCCCCTGCCCCGCCCGCGCTGTAATCAGAAAATTCATATTTTGAGCGGGCCTTGCTTGCGAAACAGGCAGACGCCCACGCTTCGATACTTCAATGGAGCCAGTTGTCTCCGAATTCGTGGGGCCAGTTCTCGCCGCCGGGACAGGCAGGAGCCCCTGGTTTCTTGTTTCAGTGCTTGGCGGATACTTGGGGAGGCCCGAATTCCCCGATTTTTCGCGCGGCATCGCGCTTGCAGGGGCCAGCTGGAACCATGGCCCGGCAGCAGCACGGTAAATGCAAATCCCGGTTCTTCTCGATCGCTCGCAAAACGCCTCGCTGACAGAGCAGCTGGCGGAGCAACTGCGCAACGCCATCCGGCAGGGGCGCATTGCGTCGGGCACGCGCCTGCCGTCCTCGCGTCAACTGTCCGAGCAGCTCGAAATTTCGCGCAACACTGTGGTTCGCGCCTACGAGCAGCTCACCATGGAGGGCTATGTCGATTCCCGGCCGGCGTCCGGGATGTTCGCCGCGTTGCATCCACCCGATGAGCTGACGCGTCCGCGCGACGGCGCCGCCGATCCACCGCCGCAGGGCGGCCGCGCCGTCGACATGCCGATGCCGTTGTTGACGCCGCGCGCGCCGGTGTTGGCCGCGCAGCACCGCGGCCGCATTTCGTTCGATTTTTTTCCCGGGCGCCCGAACGCGGCGCTGTTTCCGATCAAGACTTGGCGGCGGCTGATCCACACCGCGCTATCGCATGGTGGGGCGCTCGGCCTGTCGGATTACGGCGATCCAGGCGGGCTGCCGGCGCTGCGCTCGGCACTCGCACATCATCTCGCCGCCGCGCGCGGCGTCATCGCCGATCCGGCGCAGATCGTGATCGTCGCCGGCATTCAGGAAGGCATCAACATCGCCGCGCGTTTGTTCCTGGCGCCGGGCACCGTCGCCGCGGTGGAGACGCCCTGCTACCAGGGCGCCGCGTTCGCGTTCGAGGCGGCCGGCAGCACGCTCGCCAGCGTGCCGGTCGACGAAGACGGGCTGATCCCCGACGACCTACCGAAGCGGCCGGCAGCCTTGCTCTATCTCACCCCATCGCATCAATATCCGACCGGCCACACTTTCTCTCTCGCGCGCCGTCACGCGGTCACCGCCTGGGCGCGGCGCACCGGCTGCTACATACTCGAGGACGACTACGACAGCGATTTCCGCTATGAGGGTTCGCCGCTGCCCGCGATTGCCGGCATGGCGCCCGACTGCACCATCCACCTCGGCACGTTCTCGAAATCGCTCGGCGCCGGCTTGCGGCTCGGCTACATGGTCGTCCCGGCGCATCTGGCCGAGGCGGCGCGCCAGGTCAAAATGCTGTTCAACAGCGGCAATCCGTGGCTAGAGCAAGCGGCGCTGGCCGAGATGATCCGCAGCGGCAGTTACGCGGCGCATCTCACCCGCATTCGCGCGCATTATCGGGAAAACCGCGATTGCCTCCTCGTATCGCTGCACCGTCATTTCGGCGAGGTCGCGATCAGCGGCGACGCGGCCGGCCTCCATGTGTTTTGGGAGCTGCCGCCCGGCGTGCCCGACGCTGCAACGCTTGAGGGCTTGGCGCGGCGCGCTCGGGTCGGCATCTATTCGCTGCGTTCCGCTGCCGCGCATGAGCCGCAACCCTCGGCGCTATCGCGGCGCGGCATCGTGCTCGGCTATGCATCGCTGACGCCGCGCCAGATCGAGCAGGGCGTCGCGCGCCTGTCGGACGCGATCGACGAGACCCTCGACAACGAGCCGGCCTTCTTGAGCGAGCTCTTGGTCAACGCGCCGATCTCGTTGCGCGCACTGGCGCGACCGTCGGTCGCGCGACGTCCGCATCTGGCCCCTCAACTTCGTCAAAGACCGGCTCTACACGCCGTCCCCCCACGTCAGGCACCGTCATGGGCGAACGTCACCGCAGCAGGCGGCATCGGCATGACCATCGTGTCCGGGATCTATCGCTACCCGATCAAGGGGCTCAGTCCGCAGCCGTTGCCGGGCATTGCACTGGAGGCGGACAAGCCCTTTCCGTTTGACCGCGTCTTCGCGCTGACACGTCCGGGCGTGCCGATCGACCCCGACGAGCCCAAATGGGCGAAGAAGGGCCTGTTCATCATGCTCATGCTCGAGGAGCAATTGGCACAGGTGCAGACCCGTCTCGACATCGACACGATGCACCTTACCATCGCCGCCAATGGGACGCAGCTGCTCGCCGCCAATCTCGACAGCGAGGCGGACCGCGCCGAGGTCGAGCGCTTCTTTCAGCGCCTCGTGGCGAAGCTGCCGGTGCCGCCTCGGTTGGTGCGGGCTCGCCGCGGGCATTTCATGGATAAGCCCGACAACGTGATGTCGCTAATCAATCTCGCGACGGTGCGCAGTCTCGAGGAATTATGGGGCTGCAAGATCGATCCGCTGCGCTTTCGCGCCAATTTCTATATCGACGGCGCCAAACCATGGCAGGAGTTCGACTGGATCGGCAGCGACATCCGGCTCGGCGATGCCGTATTCCGCGTCGACCGCCGCAACGGGCGATGCAGCGCCACCAATGTCGATCCGCTCACCGGCGTGCGCGATCTCGATATTCCCGGCTCGCTCCGCGCCTCGTTCGGGCATAAGGATCTCGGCGTCTATCTGGTGGCGCGCAAGGGCGGCAAGGTCGTGGTCGGCGATCCGGTCCATTACCCGAACGATGCCGTTCCGGGAGAGACGGCGCCGCCGCGCGCCGCGACGCCGGTCGTCGGGAATCGCACACATATTTGCCGCGGCTGTTATTTCATCTACGACGAAGCGCAGGGCGTCTCGCAGCAATCGATTCCAGGGGGGACCCCGTTCGCCGCGCTTCCCGACACCTGGCGCTGTCCCGACTGCGGCACCGATAAATCCACCTTTCGCCCACATCCTCTCAATGGCTCGTCCGCTTAAGCTCTACTGGGAGCCTCAGCCAGATCTATATCTAAATGTTCAAGCACTTGACTGCGAAACCGGAGTTGCATGGTCGAATGGGTCGCAAGGGCGCGTCGGGAAGCGCGCATAAAGGCCACGGCGCATCGGGGAATCGTTCGTATAGCCCATCACGGATTGCGGTTCGTCGGTTTACTCGATCATCGCGATCATCTCGATCTCAACCATCGCCTCTGGCTGAGCGAGACCGCTGATCTGGATCGTCGTGCTGGTCGGACTGGCTGCGCCGAAGTAGCGCATGCGCATGTCGGAGCAACGCAAGAACGCCTGAATGTCGGTGACGAAGGTGTTGGTCTTGACAACATCGGCCCAAGTCGCACCGGCGGCTTTGAGGCAGGCGTCGAGGTTCTTGAAGGTCTGTTCGAGTTGCGCCCGCATGTCGCCCGGGCCGACGATGTTGCCCTCGGCGTCGCGGGCCAGTTGACCGGCGATGTAGATCATCTTACCTGGGCCTGTGACCGTCACGACGTGCGAATAGGCGGGCTTCCCCTGCTGCAGGCGGACGTTCACGCCCGCAGGCTGGATCCGGTCAATCTTCATGGTCATGTTCTTCTCCGGTCGCAAATGTTCATAGCGCCGAGGGTGCCGCCACGATCGCGACTATTGCAATCGGGCAAAGTTGCCCACGTTCGGCATCCCCCAAAGGTTCGAAGCCGGGCACCGGACGCCGTCCCGTGGCTCAACTCCGGTTGCGTACCCCTCATATGCCCAGGCGCGATAGCCAATCGGCCACCGGATCGCCGCTGCTTATGTCGGCCCGAACCAGCCCGTCGACCATGAAACTTGGCGAAACGTGGATCCCGTTCTGGCGGGCATATTTGCAGTGCCATTTCACCTCTCGGTCGAGGTCGGGGATGGCGAAGGCCTCGGCAACCTTCACACCACTGTAGCGCTCGATCCGCTTGATGATGTCATTGGGCGTAGCGTCAAGATTCGCCCCCCTGCAATGGCGATCGAATTCGAACTCCTCGCGATGGGCGGCTACCGCCGCCATGACGGATTTCGCTGCTGCCTTGCCGCTTTCGAGAGTCGAGGCGGCCAGGATAGAGCGCACGATCACGCCCGAATACATGTGCCAAGGCTGCGAGTGAAGGCGCAGCTTGACGGTGATGCGGTCCTCGCCCGCTTGGCCGAGCAGGTCGTCGAGTTTGCCGAACGCCTTGACCGAAAATGGGCAAGTCGGTTCGAGGAACGCCTCGAAGACGATAGGCCCGTGGCCCCAGACAAGCGGATCAGCACGCCATTCATTCTTCATGCGATTTTCCCTCCCTCAACTGTGTCGCGCAGGGCGAGGACCCTAAGGCGATGGGCCGGTTATCGTACCGCTCTCAGAGCGCCATCAACGGCGCATCTCCCATAGCTTATCCTAGGTCCTCCGGAAGGGAGACCCAAGATAAGGATGCTCGCTAACGCTTCTCCAAATCGGATTCTTGGCCTCCTGCGGAAAAAAATAGTGCTGCAACCCTGCGATCCCCGCCACAATGCCCGGGGATGAGCGGCTTTGGATCGTGCATGGGCGATGCTCCCTGCAGATGCGGAAACGCACAAAGCTTGACGGTGAGCGTGGCAATTCGGACGCGCGCAGTACTGCGTACCAGTGCAGATCCCGTCAGGCCCAAAATTCCTGTCGCCCAATCGCCGTCGCGCGGGGCGCATCGCCGAATCGTAGGTTCCTGATACGCAAAATCGATGGCCGGCGCCGCCATCCTCCACTATGGCGTATTTGCTACGCCGAAGCCTTGGCGCGTTCTCGGGTGTTTTCTTCCTTGAGCAGTCGCGCGACATCTTCCCAGCGGAACGGGCCGAGATCGATCTCGGCATGGACAGAGCCGCACCTCACGCAGGTGCGGCGTTGCGGATCGGCGCTGAAGGCCCGCGCAATGCGCGAGTAGGCTTCCTGCGCCAGCTCTTGCTTGAGCTCCCACACTTCTCGGTAGAGCTCGTGGCCACAGCTCTCGCAATACCACGCGACGGCTTCCAGTTCCGATTCCGGCAACTTGTATCGGTACTGGATCGTCTCGCTCGTCGGTACGATCCGGTGCGGCACCCCGGCGGGCACATAGAGGTGGTCCCCGACCGTGTAGGAATGACGTCGCACGGAAGCGTCCTTGTATTCGACCTGACCCGAGCCCGAGAGGGCGAACAGCACGGTGTCGTGCTGGCAGATGAGATGGAACGGCTGCGGCACGGCGTTCTTGCTTAGATGGATTTGCAGATCGAGGCTATCGGGCAGCATCGGCCGCTCGTCATACGGGCCGGCTTTTGCCGCCTCGGCGAAGGTGAAAACCATGAGGTTGCGCGCCATATCAATGCTCCCCCGTTCCGCCGGGGCCGTCCTGCGGTGGCGGTGCGGTACGCGCGGTTTGCATCGCTGTTAGACTGCGGCGGGCGATCTCGGCCTGGCTCGCGTAAACGTCCCAAGCCCAGGATTCGATCGGGAAGGGCGGGTTTTCATGGCCGCAGTGTTTGCATTTCCGTGCGGCCTCGTCTTCATTGAAGCGCTTCGCCGCCTCGAAACTTTCGAGGATGGTGAGGAAGGTCGTGGCGCCCTCGCCTCTCGACGTCCCACGCTTCGGCGGCGTGGCATCGTACTCCATGATGAAGAGCCGCCGATCGCACTTCTCGCAGACGAAGCGGACTTCCTCGCGCTGCTCCTTCGCAATCGACTGACGCTGCGTGATGACACTGATACCCATCGAATCCTGATCGTCAGGGTCTTGAAGCGGCCCCGCCACCATGTGCAGCTTAGGCCCGACTCTGACGAGGCCCGAACCGCGGGTAAGTTGGCCGACGCCGCCGAACATCACGAACACTTCATCTACCGTGTTGAAATGCTGAAATCGGCCGTAGCGCTTCCGCGGTCCGCCGCGAAAGCTGGCAACGCAGGGGACGATGGAGCCCTCGTCGAAATAGGGAAAGAGGGGAGCGAGTGCGGTCGTGGCGGTCTGCGCGAACCAGTAAACGTTGGTTTTGAGCGGCGGGCGATCGGGATCAGGTCGCGGAATGGTGAGGTCGGTCATGGAATCACCTTTGCGTCGCGATAGTAACGTTCGGCGCCGGCGTGGAGCGGGAGGCTCGTGCTGGCAATCTTTGCTGGAACCAGCGGATAAGTGACGGGACTGTCCTTCGGCGGAATATGCCGGTACTGGCTTTCAAGCAGGCCCGGCGTTTCGCACAACACCGCCGCGATCGTGTAGGCGATGTCCTCGGGAAAATCGTCGCGGCAGAAGAGCAGGAAGTCCGAGAAATCGAGGGCTTGGAAAGCCACCGTCAGGCCTGGGAACCGATCCGACGGAACGTCGGCGCGGCGCCAGGCGAAATCGCGCTCGACTTTTGCCAGTGCGTCGTCGTCGAACGGAATGAATTTCATCCTCCGCTTCGTGCACAGCTCTTTCCAGTGGGCCGTCATCACCGCCTCGAACAGCACCGCGTCCGCCTGCCCGCTGGTGACAAGCGGGATCGTGTCCCACGGCCCTTCGCCGAGCAGCATCTTTCCGCCCCAGGATTGAATGGCCGCCGCCGACACACCTTCGGCCTCAAGCATGCGATGCGCGGCGAAGCCTGTCATGTTAACGCCGTCGTCGTGCCCGGTCGTCAGGCGCAGCTTCGGCTTGTTGGCGCGCAGTTCGGCGAAACTGCTGATGCCGTAACTCGCGTCGACCGCCAGTACCAGCCGATCGTCCTGGGGCAGCGTACCAAGCGCGCGCAACCGCTCGACATCGGGCCGACGTACGATGCCCTTCCGTTCGAATACGGTGCGCCCGAAGCCGGCCGGCACGAACAGCGCGATGTGGACATCGCCATCGAGGACCGCCGCGACCGCATCGCTTCCGCCGCGTCCCGCCCAGATCGCGAATTTCGATCCCGCCGGCGATCGGCGCCATAGCTCAGCGCTGATCCAGCCGCAGATACGATGAAGGTTGGCGATGCCCCAGTCGCCCATCATGTGAAGGGTGATCTGACGATCGAGGCGAGCTTCCATTCGCGGCTCCTTGTGCACGAGAGGCGCAAGCTTATCGCCTAAATTAGCAGCGCCCCAGTCCGGCGGAGCACATCAGCAAGGTGCCAGACCCACGCCACCCGCCGAAGAGGCGCCCGCCATCGGTTGACACCCGCTCCACGACATGTTTATCACGCCGGCAATTTCGACGTGTTCGCTTAACGCATCAGCGGCCGGCTTCAGAATAGGCATATTGAACAGCCATTAGAAGAGGTTCCTGCACCGCGGCAGCATCCAAATCTTCTCGATCCCGATCATGATCTTCCCATCCGCGTCTTACCACGGTCAAAAGGCCCTATAATTTCCGCACCATGGCAATCAAACATTCGTTCCTTGATGACTACTCCGAGGGCGCCGACCCACGGATATTGAAAGTGCTCGAGGACACTAATCTCGCGCAGGAAATCGGATACGGGAACGACAGACTCTCGCATGAAGCGGTTCGTCTTATAAAGCGAAGGCTCCGAGCTCAGCACGTCGACGTCCACTTTGTTTCCGGGGGGACACAAGCGAACCTCATTGCGCTTGCAGCGATGCTCAAACCCTATGAGTCCGTTATCGCCGTCTCGTCGGCTCATATCAACATCCACGAAGCTGGTGCAGTCGAAGCGACCGGGCACAAGATCAATGCCGTTGAGGGCACGGATGGAAAACTCACGCCAGCCGCCATCCAAAGGACTGTTGCACAACACACCGACGAGCACATGGTAAAGCCGCGCGCTGTATTCGTCTCGCAGGCAACAGAACTTGGCACCGTCTACTCGAAGGCGGAGCTCGGAGAGATTTTGAAGACCTGCAGGCGGGCCGGACTTTATTTATACCTTGATGGAGCCCGCCTGGGTTCCGCAATCGTCTCCAAGGCTTCCGACCTCAACTTCGCCGACCTACCGCTTCTCACTGACATATTTTATATCGGCGGCACCAAGAACGGAGCACTTCTCGGTGAGGCCCTGGTGATTGTGAACCCTGTACTCAAGGAGAACTTCCGCTTCTATCTCAAGCAACATGGCGCACTCCTTGCCAAAAACAGAGTGCTCGGCGCGCAATTCGTAGCGCTCTTTAAAGATGGCCGTTACCTAGACCTGGCGCGGCACGCGAACCTGTTAGCGGCAAAACTATCGGAGGGCATCAAGACAAGCGGCTACGGGTTTTTGAGTCCGCCCACAACTAACCAGATATTCCCGATTCTTCCCGACGCCGTCATCGATCGCCTCAGAAGAAAATACGGGTTCCATGTCTGGGCACCTGCAGGCGATGGGCATTCCGTAATTAGGCTGGTGACTTCCTGGGCCACGAAAGAAAAGGCTGTCGAAGAATTCCTTCGAGATTTGCCCCGTGCTTAATGGCTCGGCCGGGTCCGGCCTCTACATTCCAGCTTGGCTCCGACCTGGAGTTCGTTCGCCATCCCCCGACAGATGTTCGAGGGATCTCCAGTTGATTGCAGAACCGCGAGCGAATGGTCGATAATCGAAGATTCATGGAAAGCTCGAAAAATCAAGGGAGGATTAAGATGGCCAATATTGTTCTGGTTCACGGCGCCTGGCACGGTGCCTGGTGTTACCGTCAAACTGCGGCGGCACTGCGCAAGATGGGACATGAGGTGTTCACGCCGACCCACACCGGCGTCGGCGAACGTGCTCATCAGGCGGCCGAAAGCATTACCCTTGAAACGCACATTCGCGACGTAGCAGGCTGCATCGAAGCCGAAGAAATCAAGGACATTATTCTCGTCGGCCATTCCTACGGTGGCATGGTGATTACCGGGCTGGCCGACCGTATGTCCGATCGAATCAAGGCGCTGGTTTATCTTGATGCCTTTGTTCCGGGTCATGGTGAGTCGTTGATTGCGTTGCTCGATAAAGCGCTCGAACCGCCGGTGGCGGCACAGTTCATCAGCGGCTTCCGGGGCGCGGCATCGGAAAGGAATAGCGGAAAGACCAATCCGATACCGGCCGAAATGTTCAACGTCTCCGCCCAGAATCGTGAATGGGTGGACCGACGTTGCGTGCCGCAAGCGCTCGCCACCTTCGAGATGCCTGTCTTGCTCTCCGGCAAAATCGAGAACGTGAGACGCCGACTCTATATCCTGGCGGATGCCTGGGACCCGAGCCCGTTCCGTTATTTTGCCAAGAAATATACCGGGGCACCCGGATGGGAAGTCATCAAGATGACAAGTGGCCACGATGTCATGGTCGATCAGCCGAACGAGCTGGCCTCGGCCGTCGCAAAACTAGCGTAACGAATGAGCCAGGGCGGCCTTGGCGGGGTTTGGTTCGATCCCGCCAAGGCCGGGCCCAAGCGTGCGAGACAAAGGCTCTCCGGTTTCGGTCGTGAAAGGCTGGGAAACGTTCGACCGAGGCAATCAGCGACATCAATCTCCGCGTTAGCGCAACAAGTCGGTCCGCGACGTTATTCGGCCAGAGCCTGCGGCGGCTGCGGCAGGAATGGCGTCGAGACGACGTCGGGCCCGGATACGCTCGAACAGCCGGTGGTGCCGGGACCGCCCTGACATCCCCACCAATTCTCCGCCGCAAAGACGAGTCCGGGAAGGCTCATCGTGATGGGATTCGGCAGATTGGCGATGCCATTGCCGTTACCGGTCAAGGCGTTGAGGGAGACATCCGTCGAAGCGCCAAAGTTCGTGATGACGATGTCCGTGCTTTCCTGCTCGATCCAATTCTGCGTAATGATCAGACCAGTGATCGGCGACACGCCCAAGACGCTGATGCCGGTCGGAACCTGCTGGTCGCTCGTGGTCTCCACGCCGCCGTCAGGACCATTTCCGGCGATATAATTGCCGATGACGACGTTGTTGCTGAGGTTGATGTTGTTCGTGGGCGCATGATTATGAATCGCGACCCCGGGCAGGCCGTTGTCAGTCAACGTGTTCCCGCTGACGACGTTGCCGTAGGTCTGGTTTAACGGGCCCGGCGCAAAGAGGCCGACCCCGGCCCCGGCGCCGGGAAGACCCGTACCGTTATGGTGCGAGATGTTGCCCGCGATCGTGTTGCTGTATACGCCGAAGGGCGGCGGCGATCCGGTGACGAATGGAGTCGGCGCCACGGGATGCGAGGCCAAGGTGATGCCGCAATCGTAGGCGTTGTCCTCCACCGTGTTGCCTTCAATCAGATTGTCGTGCGTCGGCCCGGTCTCGTCTGTCAGCAGCATGCCGCCCGAATTGCCGTAGCTGTTGTTCCCAATGACGGTCGCATGGTCGACGGCGATGAGATGAATGCCCTCGCCGCAATCGTCGCCTTCGTTGGTCTCGAATGTAGGCATGCCTGGGCAGGCCTCGGTATTGCTGTTCTCGGCGGTTGGGAGCTGCAGGCCCATGTCGTTTTTCGTGACATTGTTCTGCTGCAGCGTGACGAAAGAGGCGTTCGCAACGAGAATGCCTTCGAAATTCGCGTTCTCGATCGTGAAGCCCGTGACTGTAACTTGAGCGAGCGTGTTGGTGCCAGGCGTTACCACGCCAATTCCGACGCCGCCATCGATAAAGATCCCGTTAGGCAGGCCCGTTGCGTTGATCACTGGCTGCGTGTGAGCGGCGGCCACAAGCGAGAGCGGCTGGGTAATGTGCACATCCTCGCGATAGACGCCCTGCAAGACGACAATCGTTGCGCCCGGGGTCGCCGCCGCCACCGCGGCGCCGATCGTCCCATAGCAACCGGGTAGTGAAACTTGGCTCACACACAGATTTGCTGCCGACGCCCGATCGGCGCCGGCCCCTATCACCGCGGCGATCGCCAAGGGAAAAAAGGCATACAGGAAACGCGCCATGGTGATCCTCCCTAGAAATTTTCTACACTCTATAGCGGCTCCTCGTTCCTACCAAGAGATTTCGCTACAATATATCGGTATTTCACTATGTTTAGTTGAGTAAGGCTGCGCCTAGAGCGGCCGCCATTTTCTCGCGGCGTTTTCCGCACCTGACTGGCGCGCGTGCGGTTTTGCTAGGAGTCCCGAATGCGGCGTTTGCGAACGGACGGTCAGACGGTGCCGTCGGCCGCCATTCGTGAGTCGAAGAGCAGGAAGGCCCCCGAAAGAGCGCTCGACCGCTAATGCTCCCAGGGTCACTGCGAAAGCAGAACCCGGCCGCTTCGCGCGATCACCGGAAGTGTCTCATTTCACTCTAATCGGGACCATGTTCGACGAGCATTCGGCCAGCATCGCCTTCGCGGCAGGATCGTTCGGGAACGCCGCTACGATTTCTCGATAGCGACGGGCAGCGTCGTCAAAATCGCCGTCTTCGAAGGATTTCGATGCAACCCAGGTCATCTCGCTCAGCTTTTTGTCCTGTGGTCGAACTTCGATCTCCGGATCGTCGCTCTTTCTGATTCCGAGCAGCTCGTAGACGATGAAGTCTTGCTTGCGCCCCTTCACCTGAACGTGCCGCAACGGTCGCGCGACAATTTCCGATGCAACCGCGTGGAACACGCTGTCGCTGATGCAGATCGTCGTGCCGAACGTCTTGTTCACGCCTTCGAGCCGGGACGCTACGTTCACGCCGTCGCCCATCACCGTATAGCTGAAGCGCTCGGACGAGCCGACGTTGCCAACCAGCACGTCCGCAGCGTTGAGTCCGATCCGGACGCGCAGCTGCGGTTTTCCCTCAGCGCGCCATGCCGCGTTGACGCGGTCCATTCGACGCACTGCCCGCAACGCCCCGGCGCACGCGCGCAGCACATGGTCGGGTAACCCGACAGGGGCTCCCCAGAACGCCATGATGCCGTCGCCGATGAACTTGTCGACGGTTCCCTGTTCGTCCGAGATTGCGCCCGAGACCTGCTGGAAATACACCGACATCTGCTCAAGCAGCGCATCTGGCGTCGATTGTTCGGCAAGCGTCGAAAAATCTTCGAGATCGGAAAAGAGGATGGTCAGATTGCGCTTTTCCACGCCGAGGGCGAGCGGAATTCCCGACCGGATCAGACCTCTGACCAACTCTACCGGCGCAAACGACGAAAACGATTGGAGCGAGTTGCGCAGCAGGGCAGTCGCGGACTGCAGCTGTGCAATTTCACGGACCTTGGAGGGACGGTTCGCGGGGTGCTCGAAGTTGAGGCTCTCGATGGATTTGAGTTCGTGCGAGATGTTTTCGATCGGCTGCGACAGGCGGCGGGATAGAACATAGATCAGAAGGAGCTCGACGGTCGTCAGAACGATGATGATCACGACGATCTGCTGGTTGGTCTTTTCGAGCCGCCCGATGAAATCGTTCGTGGGCGTAATGATAATGGCTTCCCACGGGTGTCCGTAGCTCTTCGAAAAGCGCATGAAGGAGGCGCTCAGCTCTCGTCCATCGCGGGGCGAACGGAACAGGAAATCGTTCTGATTCGTCTCCGTCCGCAATCGATAGGCCTCGCGCACATCGTCATCGGCGATGTTCGCCAGGCGCGCGACCTCGAGCTTGCCGCCCGCCAATCGGACGCCCTTGTGTCTCTCCGACACCGCGATGATCTTGCCGACGGACGGGTCTGCAATGATGGTCATGCTGTGCGGGCTGGCTCGGTGAGTTGCCAGAAAGCGCGACAGAACGTCTAACGTGATATTCGCGGACGCGCAGCCTATGAAGTTGCCGTTGTGAAGGATCGGAACTCTGACAGAAAGAATGGGGTAGCCAGTATCGGGATTGATCATTGGCTCAGTAACGACAAGCGCTCTCGTGGCCTTCGCTTCCGGATATCCGGGCAAAGAGCGAATGTCCATTGTAGTGGGGACGCTATATGCGCCGACGACATGGTCCCAAGTATCGAAGAATGTGCGGTGCCGGCTGCGCTTTTCGCCGGCGGAGAAGTCATCTATGAAACTC
The DNA here is from genome assembly GCA_030041335.1 of Alphaproteobacteria bacterium. Taxonomy (GTDB): domain Bacteria; phylum Pseudomonadota; class Alphaproteobacteria; order ATCC43930; family CGMCC-115725; genus JAATGI01. The sequence continues at coordinate 35,364 of JASHOB010000048.1, forward strand.
GAATGCCAGTTGGCAGTTGCTGGAATTTTTGGATCAGAGCGCCTGCGATCATCATCGATCCGAGTTACGACTCGATGGAAGCCATCTTCGAAGCTCACGTAGGCGGCGTCTATCTGGGGGGCCGACGTGACCGCCTTATGAAGAATATCGCGGCTCGTTTCGTTTCTGAAGAAATCAGGATCGGCGCCTGCCACCTGAGCAAGTAAATTAAGCGTGCCGGCAACGCCTCGGATCATCCCCTCGGTATTCTCTATGCTGGTTTGGCGCGTTTTGGCGACTTCGTCCCGCAACGTTGCGATGATTGCTTCCGATGTCCTTTGGTAATTGTAAAACAAGATGAAAACCAGGACCGGAATACTCAGGCAGACGAACAAACCGGCCATGATCGCGCTGAACTTCGGCTTTTTTGCCGCAAGCTCCAGGCGACGACTGATCCAGCGGTAGGCCGACCACAGCAGAATTGACCCAAATATCAGCAGCGCCACACCAATAAGCGCCGAAGTCAGCCCACCGGAAATCAATGGCCAGTGCATAGCGATCGCAGTCTTCAAGCCACGGCAGTCGTTCCATGATTGTAGCCGAAGCCGGTCTGCCGATCACCTGATCGAACAGACCGCCGTCACCGCCAGCGACACGGCGGAACCACGATTGCCGCGGTTTGACGTCTCCTGTCCCTGGCGGACATTGATCAGGCAAGCTTGAATGACCGGAATGGGCGCGATTCGTTGACATGGCGAACAGAATCGAACCGCGGGTCGGGCCGCGAAAAGCCTGAGCGCCGGATCTAGGGGGCGTGACGCCGCGGGGATGTGCCGAGGGCTATCGGCGCCGAGCAGCGATGAACCATTTCGCTACTGCTTGCGCTGAATCAGGTTGCCGTGACAATGCCGATCGGCGTCAACATAGCAGGTTCGAACGGGAGCTATCGGGACGTCCAAACTAAACCGCTTTTGCACGCTTGTTCCATCCATGGAAGGTCGAAAAGTCGCCCGCGTTCCAGGCGTCGCGGAGTCCGGGAGCGCTCAGATCCCAGTCGGGACGGATTTCGCTCGTCACCGCCCGGAGGTCGTGCCAGAGGTCGACGACAGACGGCCGTCCCCAGAACCAATAGCCGTTATAGATCGTGTGGATGATCAGTCCTGGCTTCAGCACGAGCGTGTGCGGAATCATCGGATCATGCTCCGGATCGGTATACTCCGCGATGTCGAGGTCCTTTTGAACCCTCCGTTCGGGGTCAGAGAGGAAGATCCACTGCGCGCCCACCGACGCTCGAAATTCCTGGAGCGTGTGGTGGTCATCGGTGGATATCGTCGCAAGCTGGGCATAGCCTACGGCGATCTTTGGATAGAACGCCGCAAGATCTAAATGCTGCTGGTGTTCTTTCGGGCAATAATGGCCGCGCGCCAGCGTCAGGATCAGGGGATCATCGCCTTGAATTTCGCCGAGCCTGCGAGGCACGCCCGTGTGATCGGGCAGCTGAAAGTCGGGAAAAGGGGCTCCGGTTACGAGGTCAGAGCGCATGATTGGATTCCTTTCGCAGTTGCAAGTCAGTCATACCTCGGGACGCTTAGGCGCGAGGCTTATTGCCGTCGTCGAAACAGCCCAGGTAAAGCGGCTCGATTGGTGCTTGGCGGCATCACCCGTTTCGCTGAACGCATTGGCTCGGCCACGTTCGCCCCTCGAACGGATCTCCAATACATTGCGTCTTGCCTTCGCCGAACTTCATAAGACCCTACTGTGTATGCGGGCCGTGGTAGCTGATCTTGTACTCCGTGGTTGAGATGTCATCTTTTCCGAGAATTCGCTTGGCGTTGAAACCCGCTGGTCTGCCCGGATCATGACGCCGCCAGGCCGCCTGTCTGAGGATAGTCGCTGCATCGTCCATAAGTATCGTCCGCCGCGTCGGCATCGCCAGCTGTCGAGGCATGCCAGTGTTTCTTCAGGGTTTCACGCATTTGTTCCCTTTCATGATTATCATCTGCCTTGACGAAGGACGCCGTACTGCCGGTCCGCACTACTTCATTGAACCTCCGTCTGGTTTCAATTCGATTGATTTCTTCAAACGCATCTTCCGGAAGCGCGGAGACGTTGAAATTCTCGCGCGCACGCGCTGGGGTCGTCGGGGATGGCAAGCAAAGCCGTGCCACGATGTACCGCCCATGGCAACGGTACCTGCGCTGGCAGCTTACCTACTTGGGCGGCAATTGCCGAAACGACCGGATCCTCGACCGGCCTCGGCCTTATGCCATGACTCAACGCGCCTCGCCCACCGCACGTTCGTTCGAGACTATCACCGCGGCAATCGGAACCATCCTCGACAGCTTTAGATCCCAGGAATGTCGAAACTATCTCGCCAACTCAGGGTGCCAACAGACGGGTAATCATCACGCTCTAGGCGGAACGTCGCGGAACTCCTACAAAACGCCCTTTGCGGCCTCAACAATGTGGCGTGCAGAAATTCCGAACGCATCGACAAGCTCATCCGGTTTGCCGGAATGCGGCATACCGTTGACGGCGATCAGTTTGAACTTCGTTGGTGCCGCGCCTGCGGCAACCAAAGCATGCAAAACAGCCTCGCCCAATCCACCTTCCGGCCAATGATCTTCCACGGTCACCACCCGCCCGCCCGTCGCGCCGACTTCTGCAGCCAACGACTGGCCATCCAGAGGCTTCACGCAGTAGAGATCGATCACGCGAGCCGCGACTCCCGCTGCTTTCAATTGATCCGCCGCCTTCAACGCTTCGTGCAGCGTCACGCCAGCGCCGATGACCGTCACCTTGTCTTCCGCACTTTTGCGCAGCACCTTGAAACCCGGAATCGGGAATTTCTCGTCGTTCGAATAGAGAATGGGCATTTTCGGTCGCGAAGTACGCATGTAGTTGATGCCCGCGCGCTGGGCCATCGCCTCCGTCAGACGCTCGGCCGAGACCGCATCGCTCGGATACAAGACAGCCGAGCCATGCACCGCGCGGAACATGGCGATATCCTCCAGCGCCATCTGTGATGGACCGTCCTCACCGATCGAGACACCACAATGCGATCCGCACAGATTGATGTTCGCGCGGCTGATGGCCGCCATTCTCACATTGTCGTACGCGCGCGATAGGAAACAGGCAAACGTGTCGGCGAAGGGCACCTTGCCGCGCGCCTGCAATCCTACCGCGACGCTCACCATATTCTGTTCGGCGATATATCCTTGCCAGAATTGGCCCGGGTACGCATCGCCAAATACTTCCGAAAACGTCGAGTTTTTCACGTCGCCCGATATAGCCACGACGTGCGGGTTCGCAGCTCCCAGCCGCTTGAGCGCGAAGCCGTAAGCCTCGCGCGTCGCCACCTTCGCATCTTTGGCGTAGTCCGGCGCGCCGGGAGGAGCGCATTCAGGCGGCTTCGGCAGTGGCGTTCGCTCGAACGATTTTCCCGGATCCGGGGGCACCGTCGGTCCGCCGCCCATCTCCTTAATCGCGGCAGCAAGCTGTTCGCTCGAGAACGGCCTGCCGTGCCAGTGCAGTTTGTCGGCGACTAGGCTGAAGCCGTGGCCCTTGATCGTTCGCGCCACAATGGCTTGCGGCCGCCCCTTCACGGTCTTGGCACGATCGAGCGCGGCGAGTACCGCGGCCACGTCATGTCCGTCGATCACTTGCGTATCGAAGCCTTCCGACTCGAATTTCAACCGGTAGGGCTCCATGTCGTGCTGGTACATCGTCGGCTCGCTCTGGCCGAGCCGGTTGATGTCGGCAATCACCGTCAGATTGTCGAGGTTATAATGCGCGGCGAACGCGGCCGCTTCCCAGATCTGCCCTTCCGCCAACTCGCCGTCGCCCGTAAGCACGTACACCCGCGTCGGACTCTTATCCATTCGCGCGCCAATCGCGAGGCCTGAGCCTACCGAGAGTCCTTGGCCCAACGACCCTGTCGCGGCATCCACGCCGTGAATCCGGGGGGTTGGGTGGCCCTCCAGCTCGCTGGCAAACTTCCGCAGGGTCATTACCCGCGAAACCGGAAAGACGCCCGCCTCCGCCAGCGCGGCGTAGAGCACCGGGGCAGCGTGGCCTTTCGAAAGCACGAAGCGATCAACATCATTCGAGTTCGCATTCTTCGGATCAAACTTCATTGCGTGAAAAAATACCCCGGCCACCAGTTCGGCGGCAGACATGCATGAAGTCGGATGTCCCGACCCTGCGGCAGTCGTGGCCATCATCGAATAGATTCTCAACAGCTTGGCTTTTTCCTCGATGGCATTTACAGCGGCGACGGAAGGTCCTGCGGACGAAGGCTGGCTCATGTCGGCTCCTTTTGAATTACGTTTTGATCGAATAAGGCGGTGCTGCGGGACACGTCATGACGGCCGGAAACGTAGAAACGCCTCATTGAGATCCTTGACAATATTCGAGCAAGTGCCACTCCGGTAGATACGGACGGGCTTCGAACCTCTACGATCGCCGGCTTGATTCGCGCGGCTTCAGCCATCTCTTGCCGTTCATCCAAACTAGCACTTGATAGGTCGATTGTCTTTCACAGCCCTCGTCCACCGCGCTTCAACGGGTGGTACGTCTCAACGAGGAGCAGGCGCGTTATCCGGCGGATCAATACCGTCGCTTCTATTGAAATTGGAATAGTCAGCATCGGCTTATTGCCTTTCTTGTGCCGATACTCTGCAGACCGGGTGAATGCATTCAAGGACACATTCCGCTGGCCAACCCGACTGTAAGACGGTGCTCCGAGAACGATCCACGCATTCGAAAGCGCGTCGGATCGATGGCAAGTCTACGTCAATGGCGTTCGGAGGTACGTCCCAGCTCGCGCGTGGTGCGAGCGAGGAAATGCTGCCTATCGTCGCAAATGTTTCGATCCGCTTGCCGTTGCGCCATGTGCGCACCCCTATGTGGCAACGGGGATGCAGCTCATCTGTGCGTCGGTAACGATCCTTGACGACGCGGAAGCGGCGGGACTACCAGGTCGACGGCCACCGTTCAGTTCGATCATTTAACTTGCGGCAGGGCCTGCGGCCCCGGCCCGACGGGCGCAGGGTAATCAGTAAGTGCCGCCGTCCGAGGCGGAGTGCCTGATCGTTCGGCTTCATCGGCGGGAACTTCGCTGTTGGCCCGTGCTTTCAATCATCGGGCCGGGTGTCAGGTTTATCGTGTCGAGTTCCGCGGATCGTCCTCTGCGTCTCTATATTCCAGTCCCAGCGGACCGATGGCAGTCACTTGGGTCACGTATTCCCCCGATTTCGCCCAATGAAAGTGAAAGGTATCGCCGGGTAGGACCAGGACGCTGCCAGGTGGATACGCCTTCACAGCGTCGCCATCGAACTCGGTGCCCAACCCGATATAAAATACACCCGACATTACCGTGTAGACTCTGTCCTCCGGATGCTTGTGCGGCATCAACTTCACGCCGAAAGGCACTTTGACCCGGATAACATAGGGACCTGGTTTCGAGGGTTCGCCCACCAGTACAGCGAGGCGCACGGAGGATGGAAATGCGGGAAATGGCTTCCATTCGATGTCTTCAGGCAGGATTGCCCTGAAAGCACTTTCGCCTAGTCCGTCGGATCGGCTCATTAGGATAACGTCCCTTCCGGTGGTGTGAGCACCATCTGTCCTGCCAATTCGCATCCAAGCAAAACCGGATCAGATCTACGTCGAGACAGCGAAAAATCCCATTGGAGGATGGTATCAATTACCCCCGGCGATCCAAGCAGCGCCACCGGCACGTGTGCGACTGATGTCGCCGGACCGGCAGCAGACTTCACCGTCCTTTGTTCGTGCTGACTTGCTCCGGCGGGCCGCCACTTCTATCTCACCGATGCAAGCTCGCAAGCCGACTCGATCTAGACGCTGGTCACCACACCCATCGATCGCCACTCGACAGTTCTCGTAGGTCCACGACCCCCGTTGGACGGAGTCACGATCCCATGCAGAGCTTGATTCGGCAGTGCGTATCGCCGCCGTGATCGGGACGAACAATTCGGCGGTTCGGTGTCGAAGAATCGGGCGTGGCACGTCTCATTTCCTCCGCACGATTGAGGACCTAACAGCGATGCCGGCGTCGCCAGTTGAATGCCGCCCTCCCTGTCGATCCTTCCCTGCGCGACGTGATCGTCGGGCGCCGAGAGGCGTGACGATCACCAGGTGGCGGGCGCCAGCCTCGCCAGCAACCCTTCGTCGGGCCCCGGCCGCCCGGGGCCTAGCGCATGGAGGCAGACATGGTCGGCGCCGGCCGTCCAATGTGCTCGGATGCGCGCGCGAATCGTCTCCTCGTCGCCCCATGCGACCAGCGCGTCGACCACGCGATCGGCGCCGCCATCCGCCAACTCGGCCTCGCTGAAGCCGAGGCGCAGCAGGTTGTTGCGGTAATTGTCCAGTTGCAGGTACCGGGTCAGCGTCTGCCTGGCCGCGGCACGCGCCTTGGCCGGGTCCGGTTCGAGCAGCACCTTGTGCTCCGGGCAGAGCCATTTGCCGTGACCGAGGATGGCGCGGGCCCGGGCCGTGTGTTCGGGCGGCACCAGATAGGGGTGGGCTCCGTCGGTCCTGGCAGCGGCCAGCTCCAGCATGCGCGGCCCTAGCGCGGCCAGGACGATTCGAGGTTTGGTCGTGGCCGGCGGTGCACTGTATGACGCACGCGCCATCGCCGCGAGATAGGCCTCCATGGTAGCGACAGGTTTACCGTAGTGATGGCCTCGCAATCCTTCGACCATTGGCGCGTGCGATACCCCGATACCAAGCAGGAAGCGGCCGCCGGACTGCTCGTTCAACCCCGCCGCCGCACTGGCCATCGCCTGCGCATCGCGACCATAGATGTTGGCGATTCCGGTGGCTACAATCAGCTTCGTGGTGCGGGCCAGCAACCAGGCGGAATGAACCAGTGCGTTCCGGCCACGCGCTTCCGGAATCCACAGGACACGATAGCCCCAGGCCTCGACGCGACGGGCGAAATCAGCGGCTTCAACCGAGGTCATCGCGTCGGTCGACTGCCAGACGCCGAGCCTGCCCAGTTCCATGAATCCTACCCCCGTTTTCGCGGCGCGGGTCCGCAGCATAGCTGGCCGTCCAGGCGCGCGGAACGGCGACGATCGGGGCAACCGGAATTACCGCTTAGGACGGACGCCGCGGAGATTTTCCGGGCCGTGTGGTGTAAGTGCGACGCCGGCCAGAAACGCGGTGGCGTGGCGCGGCAAGCCAAGCGCCAGGAAGCGCGTGAGATCGGCGGGCGAATCGATATCCAGGCCGATCCCCGCCAGGGTCAGCTGCACGGCTTCGACTCCGGCCCGGCGCGCCCCGGCCAGATGCGGCAGGAAGCTGTCGTCGCCGAACTCAAAGGGGATCAGGTCGGGCGGCGACACCAGCAGCGCGTTGGAGCCGCGGCGGTCATGGGCCGGCACTATCGTCACCGCCGGTGCCGGCAGGTGGACGCGAAGCACCTCATCGATCTCGGCCGGTGTGACCGCCGGGATATCGCCGGGCACGGTCAGCATGCCGCCAATCCCTTCGCTTCGCAGCCGAGCAGCAGCAGCAGCGACCGCGCCGCGCTGCCCTTCGCGGGCGCGGTCGACGATGATCTTGGCGCCATGCGACCGCGCCAGCCGCCCGGCCGCGGGATCGACGGTCACCACCGCGATCCCGGCCAGGCCCGACGCCCCAGAGAGGGCGTCGAGGACATCTTCGAGCATCGCCAGAGCGAAGCCCGGGCGGAGCTTGGGCGGAACGGATTCGGCCAGGCGCTGCTTGGCCCCGGCCAGCTCCTTGACCGGCACGACGGCCCAGATCTCCTGTTCGGCCGTCATCGGGCCAGCGTCACCGATTGGGCGACGTCGAGTGTTCGTGCCGCCAACGCGGTTTTTTCGGCCAAAGTGGTCATCAGCGTGTCGGTTACGGCCATGTGGGCGCCGTAGGCGCCAGGGTCGGCGGCATCGACCGGATCGACGATCACCGCGTCCAGCAGCCCGTCATAGTGGGCCAGTGCGGTCGCTGCGCTGGGAACAAGTCCAAGCTCAGCCATGATCTTGGCGATCGGTCCCTTCACCGCACGCCCGCCGATAATCGGCGAGACCGCCACCACCGGGGCCGCGCAGGCGGCAATTGCCTTCCGCATGCCCGGGACGGCCAGGATCGGGGCAATGCTGAGCCACGGGTTGGACGGGCAAACGATCACCGCGCGCAACGCCGGGTCATGAAGTGCCGCCAAGATGGCTGGATTGGGCCGCGCCTGCTCGGCGTCGTGGTATTCCAGACGGATCACCCGTGGTTCGCAGTGGCGGCGCACGAAATAGTCCTGGAAATTCAGCCAGCCCTCGTCCGTTTCGAGCCGCGTGCGAATCGGGTCGTCGCTCATCGGCAGCACCGTGACGCCGAGTCCGAGCGCCTTGCACAGATCAGCAGTCACCTGGCTAAGCGGAGTGCCTCCTCGCAGGCGGCGGGTGCGTTCCACATGTACGGCCAGATCGCGGTCGCCAAGCCGGAACCAGCTTTCGCCGCCGAGACGGTCGACCATGGCCATGAAGCCCCAGCTCTCGCCAGCCAGGCCCCAGCCTTGCGCTTCGTCGGCCAGCCCGGCCAGCGTGTACATCAGCGTATCGAGATCGGGCGAGATCGCCAGGCCGAGATGTTCGAAATCGTCGCCCGTATTGGCCACCACCACCAACTCGTGCGCGGGCAGGATCCGGCTCAGCCCGAGCGCTAGCTTGGCCCCGCCAATGCCGCCCGACAACGCCACCACCCGGCCGGTCATCGGAACAGATCTTCGGCTTCGGGACGAACCAGGGCGCTCGCCGAGTTCTCGCCCTCGCTCCAGATGAGGCCACGCACCAATACCACCGGGCGGCTCTCGGCAGCTTGGCCCATCAGCAGCGAGGCCGCCGCCGCGACCTCGTCGGCGAAGCCGATCTCGGTGACCTGCAGGGGTCGGCCGAACAAGTCTGGGTGGCCGCGCTGGTCCCGCAAGCTGGGTAGGCCCGCCGCTCCGAGCGCAACACCGGTGGTGCCTCGCCGCCAGGGCCGGCCAAAGCTGTCATTGACGATCACCGCCAGCCGGCAGCCGAAACGGTCCTGCCAACCCGCCCGGAGACGCGCCGCGCTGGCGTCACTATCGAGCGGCAGCAACAGCACCCGTTCGCATCCGTCGTCGCCTCCGACATTCGATCGGTCCACGCCCGCATTTGCCATGATCCATCCGCAGCGATGCTCAACGATCAGAATGCCGCGTCGGGCCCTGACCACGCTGCGCGACTCCGACAATACCACCTCGACGAAGCGCGGGTCCTTGGCAACTTCGGCGGCGAGAGCGGTGGCAGCGGGGGAGGGAACAATCTTGGCGAGGTCGACAAAGCGGTCCTCGGCCTTCGACACCACTTTCTGCGCCACGACCAGGATATCGCCGTCTATCGGCGTGATTCGGGCCGCCACCATCGCCGCCGCGACCAGTTCGGCCAGATCGTCGCCGGGTCGGATTATCGGCAGGCCGGGAATGGCGATCAGCGCAAGATCGGGCTTGATTTGCTGGGCCATCGACATGGTATCTGCAACGCCGCCTCACCCGAAGGCGCGCCGAAGCCTGGGCAGGACTCGTTGGCCATAAAGCGCGAGGAAGCGTTCCTGGTCCGGCCCGGGCGCGTGAAACACGAGGTGACGAAAGCCCATCTCGACGTAGGGCCGGATGTGTTCCACCTGCTCGTCAGGGTCATCAGACACGATCCACCGCGAGGCGGCGCGCTCGACTGGCAGCGCATCGGCCAGCCGCTCCATCTCAAGCGGATCTTCAATCGCGACCTTCTCCTCGGCGGTGAGCGCCAGCGCCGCCCAATGCCGAGTGTCGTCGAGCGCGCGGGTACGGTCGGTGTCGAACGAGACCTTCATCTCGATCATCTTGTCGACGCTGTCCGGCGACCGGTTGGCCGCTTCCATCCCGGTTGTCAGGTTGGGCAGCAGCTCTTCCGTATAGAACGGGCGGGGTTTGCCACTTGTGCAGATGAAACCGTCTCCGGACCGCCCCACGAATCGCGACACGACAGCCCCGCCGGCGCTGATATAGATCGGAACAAGCGTTTCCGGTCGGTCGTAGATCGTCGCATTCTCTGTGCGGTAGAACTCGCCGGCGAAGGTCACCCGCTCTTCGCTCCACAGCCGGCGGATCAGCGCCACCGCTTCCCGCAGCCGGCCGAAGCGTTCCTTGAAGGCAGGCCATGCCGCCCCGGTCGCCGGGACCTCGTTCAGAGCCTCACCGTTGCCGAGACCCAGGATGACCCGGCCGGGGAACAGGCAGCCCAGCGTGCCGAAGGCCTGAGCGACGATTGCAGGATGATAGCGGAACGTCGGCGTCAAGACGCTGGTTCCGATGAGCACCCGCGAGCTACTGGCGCCGAGCGCGCCCAGCCACGCCATCGAAAACGGCGCATGTCCCCCCGTGTGTCGCCAGGGCTGGAAGTGATCGCTGATGAACACCGAATCAAAGCCATGCCGTTCCGCCGCTACGGCGAAGCGCAGCAGCTCGCCCGGCCCGAACTGTTCCGCCGATGCCTTGTACCCAAGTCTAAGCATGATGCCGTCCCTCGTTGGGTCGATGTCTTCCGCCGCGCCCTACGCCGTTGGGGTAGCACTGGCGGCCGCCAATTTCCATGCGTTCTCGACGACCGGGCCCGTTCGAGCGACATCGACTGGGACGAATGGCAACCCCTTGCAAGAGGGGGATTGCACGTCGGGGAACATTCGTGATGCGATGGTAGCCATGATTAACGAGCGATTCGGGAATGCCCTGGCGCGCGAGGGCGGTTACCTGGCGGATGAGGCGGCGCTGTCCCTCGCCGCGTTCAGCGACCTGGACGCCCTGATGGCGGCTGCTGCGGAGCTCCGCGACAGCGGTCATGGCGACCTGGTCAGCTATTCGCGCAAGGTGTTCATTCCGCTGACGCATCTGTGTCGGGACACCTGCCACTATTGCACCTTCTCCAAGGCGCCGCGCCGCGCCGGCCCCGCTTTCCTCGGTCGCGACGCGGTACTGGCCATCGCCCTGGCCGGAGCCCAGGCCGGCTGCAAGGAGGCGCTGTTCACGCTGGGCGACAAGCCGGAGCTCCGCTACGCGGCGGCGCGCGACGCGCTCGATGCGTTGGGCCACCGGACCACGCTGTCCTACCTGAACGAGGTGGCAGCGCTGGTGCGCAAGGAGACCGGCTTGCTGCCGCACATCAATGCCGGCGTGATGGATGCCGAGGACATCGGCCGGCTGCGGCAGGTCTCCGTTTCCCAGGGGATCATGCTGGAAACGGCGTCCGAGCGGTTGTCGCGGCGTGGCGGCCCTCACTACGGTTCGCCGGACAAGCTGCCGGCCGCGCGCCTCGCCACCATCCGCGCCGCCGGCGAGCTGCGCGTACCCTTCACGTCGGGAATCCTGATCGGCATCGGCGAGACCCGGGCCGAGCGAATCGAGGCGCTGCTGGCCTTGCGGGCGCTCCACCGGGAATTCGGTCACATCCAGGAAATCATCATCCAGAACTTCCGCGCCAAGCCGGGAACCCGTATGGCCGGGTCCGCGGAGCCCTCGCTCGAGGAGCAACTATGGACCGTCGCCGTTGCCCGCCTGCTGTTCGGGCCGTCGATGAACATCCAGTCGCCGCCGAACCTGCGCCCGGATGCGCTGGCGGCGCTCCTGGGGGCCGGGATCAACGACTGGGGTGGTGTTTCCCCGGTTACCCCAGACCATGTCAATCCCGAGGCGCCCTGGCCGGAGATCGACGCTCTTGGCCGCGCCAGCGCCGCCGCCGGCAAGCTGCTGGTCGAGAGGCTGGCCATCTATCCCGCCTATGCCCTCGCCACCGGTTGGGTCGACGACGGTCTGCGCGCGCCCTTGTTGGCCCAGATGGACGGCGGGGGCTTTGCCCGCCCGGATGGCTGGGTCGCCGGGTCGACCGGCGAGCCGCCGCTCCGTCCGGACTGGTCGCGCGCGGCGCCGCGTCGCAACGACGGGCTGACGGCGATCCTCGATCGCGCTCGCGACGGGAGCGAACTCGCCGAAGCCGAGATTGTGCGGCTGTTCCAGGCGCGCGGCGCGGATTTCGATCGCGTCTGCGCCGCCGCGGACCAGGTGCGTGCCGAACGGTGCGGGACCATGGTTCGCTACGTCGTCAACCGCAACGTCAACTACACCAACGTCTGTTATTTCCGCTGCAAGTTCTGCGCCTTCTCGAAGGGCAAGCTCTCGGAAAACCTGCGCGGCAGGCCTTACGATCTGGGCCTTGACGAGATCCGTCGCCGGGTCAAGGAGGCCTGGGCGCGGGGCGCGACCGAGGTCTGCCTCCAGGGCGGCATCCATCCCGACTATACCGGGGCGACCTACCTCGACATCTGCCGGGCGGTCAAAGAAGCGGCGCCTGCAATCCACGTCCACGCCTTCTCGCCGCTCGAGGTCTGGCAGGGCGCGGCCACCCTGGGTATGCCTCTGGCGGAATTCCTTGCCGCGCTGAAGCAGGCGGGCCTGAGCTCCCTTCCCGGAACCGCCGCCGAAATTCTCGACGACGAGGTTCGGGCGGTGATCTGTCCCGACAAGATCAGCACCGCGCAGTGGCTGGCGGTGATGGAGACGGCGCATCGCGTCGGTCTGCGCAGTACCGCCACCATAATGTATGGCCATGTCGACGCGCCGCGCCACTGGGCGCACCACCTGCTGCACCTTCGGCGGCTCCAGGCCCGCACCGGCGGCTTCACCGAATTCGTGCCACTGCCTTTCGTCCCAATGGAGACACCGCTGTTCCTGCGTTTCGGCGCAAGGCGCGGTCCCAGCTGGCGCGAAGCGGTTCTCATGCACGCGGTGGCGCGTCTGGCCCTCAACCCCCTGATCGCCAATATCCAGGGATCATGGGTCAAGCTGGGTCCCGAAGGGCTGGCGCAATGCCTGCGCGCCGGCGTCAACGATGTCGGCGGCACCCTGATGAACGAGACCATCACCCGGTCCGCCGGCGCGATGTTCGGACAGGAGCTCTCGCCGGCTGCCCTCGACGCGATCATTCGCGCCGCCGGCCGCGAGCCCGGCCAGCGAACCACCCTTTACGGCACGCCACCATCGGAGCGCATCGAGGCTTCTTACCGCGCCGCTCCCCTGGTCGAACCCGTGAACACCCCGGCACGCCGCTTCGAGCGCAAGGCCGCGGTCTCCTGATCGACGAGCCCCCCGACCCGCGCCACCCGGACGGCGTCGATGCTACGGACCGCACCCTGTCTTCTCCGCGGGATCCGGGACTAGTATGATCGAAATCGGTCGTTAGGCCTGCCTGCTGCGGCAACAGCGCAGGCCCGGCCGGCGACAGATGCGGTTCATAGGGAGTGCAGATCATGACAGAGGCCCAGCCCGCGCCAAACCTGCCGCAATGGATGCGCGACCATATCGCCCGCTACCTGGCCAGCGGCGGCACTGATGGCCACATGTACACGATTACGCTGCCAAACCTCCCGCCGAAGGCGATCCCATCCCTGCTGTTGACCACGACCGGCCGCAAATCGGGGCAGAAGTACCTGTTCCCCTTGTTCTATGGGCAGGACGGCGACAGCTACTTCGTGATCGCCTCCAAGGGCGGCGCGCCCGAGCATCCCGGCTGGTATCGGAACATCCTTGCCAACCCGGATGTGGAGATCCAGGTCGGGACCGCGAAGATGCGGGCCCGGGCACGAACCGCCAGCGGCAAGGAGCGGACGCGGTTGTGGTCCAAGGCGATCGAGTTCTGGCCACCCTACGACGAGTACCAGTTGAAAACGGGCGGGCGAGAGATTCCGGTTGTCGTCCTGGATCCGGTTGGCCGGACCTGAGGCTTGATGGTCGAAGACCCATCACCGAACCCATGTCCGTTTTCGAATTTCCGGCTGGGCTCTGAAGCTTTCGATGCCTGCTCCGGCCTAGCGCGCCAAAGACTGCGGATACGGCTGCCCGCCTGCCCGTCTCGAGCCGGCCGGTAGCTATGGTCGACACCATGTCAACACGTGGACAGCCGCGCATTTTGTTCAAAGTCGAGCGTCTGCGTGCGCGATCATCCCTATTTTCAAATATTTTTGTGCCCCGACGCAAAAGTCACACCCCTGGACCGAAGCCCTCCGCTTAGACATGAGAGGCGGGACAGGTCTGGAATCGTTACTTGTTTTCCGATGGCGCAAGATCCTCGTCTCCGGGAGCCACGGTAGCAGCAGTACCAGCATAAGCTGACGTGACGAGCAGTCTCGGTCTGCTGACCTCCGACCGCCGTGCACCAGGATAGAATCTTCTTTTGCGACGAAACGGCCCCTAATGCCGCATAGCTTGAACATCCGTTCCCGACCTCAATCCCGCCGATCCTCCAGGGCCGACGTTGCCGGGCATTCCCGGGTAACCGTGAGACGTATCATCAAAACCCCCAGCGCCGGGTTCTTGATAGAGTTCCCGAGCGACGGCGACCCTGCACCTTTGCGACGTCGGCGCCAATTCTGGGAGGCCGCTCGTGAAGGCACCGACCGCTGCTGGTGGCGGAGACGATCCGTGACCGCCGTTGATCCCAACGAGGGCTTGGGTCAACTCGTCCGCGACGGTCCTTTCGCGACCATGGCCAGTTCACTGCGCAAGCGTCGTGGCATGCACGGCCGGCGTGGGGAGAGACGGCAATGCGCAACGATGTCAATCGGCAATGAGTGCTGAAATCGCGGCCGAAGGCTCCAAGATTCTGCCGGGCGGCGCGCGCTGGCGAATTTTCTTCTATCTCAGCGCGCTTATTTTTCTGTTGGCCTTCGCCTCGCCATCAGGCGGGTTGATCGACATTCCGATCAGCTTCCTGCTTAAGAACAAGCTGCACCTGACGGCGGTGCAGGTCGCGCAATTTCGGCTGATCGCGGGCCTGCCTCTCTTCTTCTCCTGGATTTTTGGCTTCCTGCGGGACGTCTGGAGTCCCCTAGGCATGCGCGATCGCGGCTTTTTGCTGCTGTTCGGGGCCGCGAGCGCGGTTCTTTACTTCTTCTTCGCCTTCACCCCCGTCGCGTACGCGACGCTCCTCGCCGCGTTCGTCCTGCTGACTTCCGCCTTCCTATTCGTGGCGAGCGCGCAGAACGGCCTCACTGCAACAATTGGCCAGCAGCATGTGATGTCCGGCCAGATCAGCGTGGCGTTGAATGTCGTGGGCTCGCTGACCGCCGTGGCGGCACTCCTCGTCGGCGGCCATCTCAGCGACGTGCTCGAACTCATGAATATCCACGACGCGGCGCGGATCCTGTTCCTCTTCGGCGCCGGGATCATGGCGCTGGTGGCGGTCTACGGCGCTTGGCGCCCCGCTGTGGTCTTCGACAATGTCCGCGACGAACACCGTCAGCGCGAGCGGCCCCGTGAGAATATCACGCGCCTGCTAAGGCATTGGCCGATTTATCCGGCGCTCCTTATCTGGTTGCTGTGGAACTTCGCGCCGGGATCGGCGACGCCGCTTCAGTATTACATGCAGAACACGCTGCACGCTAACGGTGCGGACTGGGGCAAGTGGAACGCGGTCTTCGCCGCCTCTTTCATTCCGACGTTCCTCGCCTACGGCTATCTCTGCCGGCGATTCTCGCTGCGCCCGCTGCTCTGGTGGGGAACGGTAATCGCCGTCCCGCAAATGGTGCCGTTGCTCTTCATCCATTCGATCGCGGCGGCGCTGATCGCGGCGGTGCCGATGGGCCTGATGGGCGGCATCTCGAGCGCCGCCTATATCGATCTCCTCATCCGCTCCTGTCCCCGCGCACTCCAGGGGACGACGCTGATGATTTCGAGCACGCTTTTATTCATGGTGACACGGTTCGGCGATCTTCTCGGAACCGCGCTCTACGACCGCTTCAGCAACTTCACCGTCTGCGTAATCGCAATCACCGTGGTCTATGCGCTGATCTTGCCAACGCTCTTGTTCGTGCCGAAGCACCTCACCGCAAGCGCCGATGGGGAGGCACTGCAGCGCGACTAAGCGGAGGACGTAGCCCCGCGACCGAAGGCGGTCGACCGCCTTCGTGTCTTTCGGCCCTCTCCAACCCCTGGCCTGGAACGCATTGGCCTGCAAGGCCATAAACCACCGAGACGCCGACGCGCAGCAGATCGACGATGTGAAGCGTCCTATTGCAGGCAGGCCCCCCCAAGTCGCGTGGGCGCTTCTCCTATCTCGTGGCCCCTGCAAGAGTGCGGGCGATCGGCGAGAACGCGAACGAGCGCATTCCCGAAACCCCCGGGCTATTTCTCGACAAGGTCAAGGCGCGCGGCGCGACAT
>JASHOB010000049.1 GCA_030041335.1 Alphaproteobacteria bacterium
CGCCGGGTGCTTGCCCAAGCGGGTGACGGCGCCGCGACCGCGGCCGATCTTGCACGGCGCGCTGCCTGCGGCGCCGGCACCGTCAAAGGCCTCGTCAAGGTCGGGCTGCTCGAGCCGGTCGCGCTGCCGCGCCGCGGCCCGGCGACGCAGCCCGACTGGCGCCTGCCCGGCCCGCCGCTATCGGCCGCGCAGGAAACCGCCGCCCGGGATCTCATCGCCAAGCTTGGCCGAGGTTTCAGCGTCACCTTTCTCGACGGCGTCACGGGCTCGGGCAAGACCGAGGTCTATTTCGCCGCCATTGCCGCCGCGCTCGAACGCGGCCGGCAGGTCCTCGTGCTGTTGCCGGAAATCGCGCTCTCGGCACAGTGGCTGCAGCGCTTTGCCAAGCGTTTCGGCGTGGCGCCGCCGCAATGGCATTCCGATCTCGGCCAGGCCGAGCGGCGCCAGACCTGGCGCCGGGTGGCCTCGGGCGAAGCGCGGCTGGTGGTTGGTGCGCGTTCCGCCTTGTTCCTGCCATTTCACGAGCTGGGGCTGATCGTTGTCGACGAGGAGCACGACCACTCTTTCAAGCAAGAGGACGGTATTATCTATCACGCCCGCGACATGGCGGTGGTGCGTGCCTCGCTTGCCGATATTCCGATCGCCTTGGTCTCGGCTACGCCGTCGATCGAAACCCACGTCAATGTCGACGATGGGCGTTACCAGCGGCTCAATCTGCCGGCGCGCCACGGCAGTGCCCGGCTTCCGGCGATTCGCCTTCTCGATCTGCGCCAGACCCCGCCGGAGCGCCGCTCGTTTCTGGCGCCGCCGCTGCTCGAGGCGCTGCGCCGCACCCTCGATGCCGGCGAACAGGCAATGTTGTTCCTGAACCGCCGCGGCTATGCGCCGCTGACGCTATGCCGGCGTTGCGGTTTCCGCCTCAACTGCCCAAATTGCACGGCCTGGCTGGTCGAGCATCGGTTCCACCATCGCCTCCAATGCCATCACTGCGGGCACACCGAATCGTTGCCGGCCGCCTGCCCGAATTGTGGCGCAGCGGCGAGCTTTGCCGCTTGCGGGCCCGGCGTCGAGCGCGTCGCCGAGGAGGTGGCGCTGACATTTCCGGCGGCGCGCATCGCGATCATGGCATCCGACACGTTGACGGGACCGCGCGCCACGGCGGCGCTTCTCGACCGCGTCGAGCACCACGATATCGACGTGCTGGTCGGCACACAGGTGGTGGCGAAGGGCCATCATTTTCCGCTGCTGACGCTGGTCGGCATCGTCGATGCCGATCTCGGCCTCGAAGGCGGCGATTTGCGCGCCGCCGAGCGGAGCTTCCAATTGCTCCATCAGGTCGCGGGCCGCGCCGGCCGCGCCGAGCAGCCCGGCCTGGTGCTGGTGCAGACCTATCACCCCGACCATCCGGTGATGCGCGCGCTCGTGGCCGACGATCGCGACCGTTTCCTGGCCCTCGAGGCCGAGGAGCGGCACAAGCACGGCAATCCGCCCTTTGGCCGCATGGCCGCGCTGATCATTTCCGCCGACAGCGAGGCGAGTGCGGACTTTACCGCCCGCGCCTATGCCCGCTCGGCGCCGCATCTTGCCGGCGTCGAGGTGCTGGGCCCGGCACCGGCGCCGCTCTCGGTATTGCGCGGACGCCACCGCCGACGCTTCCTGGTCAAGACGCGACGCTCGGTGCGGATCCAGCAGGTGATGCGCGACTGGCTCGGAAGAGTGAAGCTACCTTCGACCGTGCGCGTCCAGGTCGACATCGACCCTTACAGTTTCTGGTGATGTTCGGAATTCCCGGAAGGGCGCCCCTTGCCAGATCGCCGATGCCGCGCTCAAGCCCTGGTGCGGGACTTGCCTTCCGTCGAGTTCTCGGCCCGCAATGGCGCGGGTTCTAGCGCTCGTCTGCTAATCCGAAGGCCGGCTGCGGTTCGTGAAATCCGGCCAGCGTCAAATTGCCGAGCGGGGTCAGGTCGGCGCCGCAATGGCGGGCGAATTCCGCCGAGGCAATGACGTCGCGGCCCGCCCGCGCGGCGACCTTCTCGAGCCGTGCCGCGAGGTTGACGGCGGGGCCGATGCAGGTGAAATCGAGCCGGTCGCCGCTGCCGATGTTGCCGTAGAGCACATCGCCCAGATGCAACGCGAGGCCGAAGCGCAAGCCCGCCACTTTCGCAATCTCGGCGCGGGCATCGCGGGCGGCGGCGAGCGCTTCGGCACAGGCGGCGTCGGGACCGACGGCCTCGGTCACCGGGAAAATCGCCAACACGCCGTCGCCGATATATTTCAGCACTTCGCCGCCATGCGCCGAAATCGCCGGTACCTGGCAGTCGAAATAGCGATTGAGCACGCTCATCACCGCCGCGGGCGGTTCACGGTCGGCCAGCGTCGTGAAGCCGCGCATGTCGGAAAGCCAGATCGCGGCGCGGATTGCCTCCGTGTCGCCGCGCCTGATGCTGCCGGCGCGCACCCGGTTCCCGGTCTTGTGGCCGACATAGGTGTCAAGGAGCGCCGTGGCGGTTCGCTTCAAGGCGCGGATCTCGGCCACGCGCGCCAGCGGCGCGACGATCGAACGGATGGCGTCGATATGCGCCCCGGCGAAACCGTCGGGCGCGGTGGTCGCGCAAACAAGGGCGTGAACTTCATCGGTAAACCGCAACGGCACGGCGAAGTAATCGGTGATGCCCTCGTCGCGCATGCCCTGCAAAATGGGAAAATCCATCGGACAATCGGGGCGCCCCAAGCGCCGCCGCAGTTCCTTGTTGTTTTCGTAGATATAAACGACCGGACTGTCGATGAAGCTCGGCGTGCTCTTCACCTCGTATTGGAGCTCGCCGATATCGACCGGCTGTCCGGGGCGCCATTCAAGCCGGCGCCCGGCGACCAGGGGATGAAGTGTGAGCACGAAAACGGCGGCGCGTGAGAGAGGCACGCCCGCCGCGGCCAAACCCTCCGACAGGGCTACCAACACATCCTGCGGCTGCGGGCAATCGCGCGCGCCATCGATCAGCCATTGCACCAAAGCGCGCGTGTCGATGGCAGTTTCGCTCATTCACATTCGTCCAATCACCGGCAGGCCGAAATGGAAGCGCCCGAAATTGACCGCGGTCGCATCCGATTGATGCGCGAGATGCGTGCGGATGGTGGCGATGTTGCGCCAATAGCGACCGAGCATCGCGTCCTTGCGGACGCTCGACGTGCCGGCAGTCCGGATCATGATATCGACCGCTTCGTGGCACAGATGGATGCACTGTTGCTCGACCATGTGAAGGCGCCGCTCCCATTCGGCATCGAAGGGCGCACCGCCTTCGGCCTCTCGTTGCGACAATTCCATGTATTGCGCGCCGGCGCGGATGGCGGCGAATGAGGCGGTATCGATCAGGGTCTGGCACCGGCCGTAATTGTGCTGAATCTCCGCCAGCTCGTAGCGATAGGGGAAAGGCGGAAAGTGCGCCTTTTTTCCTTTGACGACGTCGCCATAGACGTCGAGGGCGCCATAGGCGGCGCCGACCACGACCGCGGTCGATTCGGCGACCAGGAACGGCACCGTGCGCCCGAAATACATGGGATTGGAATGGAGGCTGCGGCCCGGCCGCTCGACCGCCAGTTCGCCGTTGGCGTTGGTCCAGCGGATGGCGCGGTAGGCCGGGACGAAGACGTCCTCGATCACCACGCGCTTCGAGCCGGTGCCCTGCATGCCGACCATGTCCCAGTTGTCGACGATGGCATAGTCGCGACGGTCGAACACAATGACGATGCTGCCGCGGGGTGCCTTGGTCTCGGGGTCGCGCACCAGCGCGCCACCGATGAAATGCGTAGCGATGTCGCAGCCCGAAACATAGTCCCACGCGCCCGTGACGCGATAGCCGCCGGCAACCGCCACGGCCTGACCGCTCGGCGGCGGCACGCCCGGGGCGCGAAACTCGCCGTCGCTGCCATAGACTTCGATCTGAGCGCGTTCGGGAAAGCTGGCAAAGAGATGGGCGTGGCCGGCGGTGAGCGACAGGACCCAGCCGCTTTCGGGACAGCCGCGCGACACTTCCATCATCACCCGCATGAAGTCGGGCACCGAGAATTCGTAGCCGCCGAAGATCCGCGGCTGGATGGCGCGATAAAAGCCGGCATCGACGAAGCGCTGGTTGATCGCCTCGGAGAGCCGGCCCTTGGCCTCGGTTTCCGCCTGTCGCGCGCGCAACTCCTCGCGCATAGCCGCGGCGCGGTCGATCATGGTCGCCACCGTCAAGCCGGGCTCCGGCGGTGCGATCGGTGCGAACCCGCCCTCGACCAGTGGTGGGAACTTCTTGCTTTTCACCGTAACCTCCCCCGCGAGCGGTTGAGATATAGCAAGCGGGGGCTCGATTCCGCTAGCGGCGGCGCATTGTCGCACGACGGTAACGGCCGTGCGGTTGCGCCCTTCACGACCCCGTGATAGAAACCGGCCGCGTTTTCCGGACGCGTTTTTCCAGAGCGGTCGTGGTTTGGAAAAATCTGGAACGCGCATTGCGGCGTCGCGCTGGCATCGTCAAGCGCCAGATCATTGAGGCCGGAATCCGATAGTTAAGGGGAAGCATACTTCGTGGCATCCGAAGCGATAGGCGTATCTGGCCTTGCCGAGCGCTATGCGAAAGCGTTGTTCGAACTCGCCGATGATGACCGGGCCCTGGACCAGGTCGCGGCCGATCTCAAAGCCATGGCGGCGATGCTGGCTGGGAGTACCGATCTGCGGCGCCTGATTCGCAGCCCGGTGCTCGACCGCGCGGTGCAGGGGCAGGCGATCGCGGCGCTCGCCGGTGCGGCGCAGCTGTCGCCGCTCACGCGCAACTTCCTCGGTTTGCTGGCGCGCAACCGCCGTCTGTTCGCGCTCCCCGAGATGATCGATGCGTTCCTTGCCAATTTGGCCGCGCGGCGTGGCGAAGTCACGGCGCAAGTCATTTCGGCGGCGCCGCTCTCGGAGCATCAGTCGGCAGCGCTGGCGGAAGCGCTACGCAAAAGCGCCGGCGCCAAACTTGCGATCGACCAGCGCGTCGATCCGGGCCTGTTGGGCGGCCTCATCGTCCGGCTCGGTACGCGCATGATCGATGCATCGCTCAAAACCAAGCTCACCCGGTTAGAGCTTGCGATGAAAGGGGTTGGGTAATGGAAATCCGGGCAGCGGAAATCTCCGCGATCCTGAAGCAGCAGATCGCCGATTTTGGCACTGAGGCCGAGGTCGCCGAGGTCGGCCAGGTCCTGTCGGTCGGCGACGGGATTGCGCGCGTCTATGGGCTCGACAGGGTCGAGGCCGGCGAATTGGTCGAGTTTGGCGACGGCACCAAGGGCATGGCGCTGAACCTTGAGACCGACAATGTCGGTGTGGTGATCTTCGGCGACGACACCGGCATTCGCGAGGGCGATACCGTGAAGCGCACCGGCGCCATCGTCGACGTGCCGGTCGGCAAGGGCCTGTTGGGCCGCGTCGTCGACGCGTTGGGCAATCCGATCGACGGCAAAGGTCCGCTCGGCGACGTCACGCGCGCCCGCGTCGAGGTCAAGGCGCCCGGCATCATTCCGCGCCGTCCGGTGTCGGAGCCTGTGCAAACCGGACTGAAGGCGATCGATGCGCTGGTCCCGATCGGCCGTGGCCAGCGCGAGCTGATCATCGGCGATCGCCAGACCGGCAAGACGGCGCTCGCCATCGATACCTTCATCAACCAGAAGAAGATCAATCAAGACGGTGACGAATCCCGCAAGCTCTACTGCATCTACGTCGCGGTTGGGCAGAAGCGCTCCACGGTCGCGCAGATCGTCAAGACGCTGCAGGATTACGGCGCCCTCGAATATTCGATCGTGATCGCGGCCACCGCCTCGGAGCCGGCACCCTTGCAGTTCCTGGCACCCTATGCCGGCTGCGCCATGGGTGAATTTTTTCGCGACCACGGCATGCATGCCGTGATCGTCTACGACGATCTCTCGAAGCAGGCCGTCGCCTACCGGCAAATGTCACTGCTGCTTCGCCGCCCCCCGGGCCGCGAGGCCTATCCGGGCGACGTGTTCTATCTGCATTCGCGGCTCCTCGAGCGCGCCGCAAAGATGAACAAGGATCATGGGCTCGGCTCGCTCACGGCGCTGCCGATTATCGAGACCCAAGCGGGCGACGTCTCGGCCTACATCCCCACCAATGTGATCTCGATCACCGATGGTCAGATCTTCCTGGAGACCGACCTGTTCTACCGCGGCATTCGGCCCGCGATCAATGTCGGCCTCAGCGTCAGCCGCGTCGGCTCGGCGGCGCAGATCAAGGCGATGAAGCAAGTCGCCGGGCGCATCAAGCTCGAACTGGCCCAATACCGCGAAATGGCGGCGTTCGCGCAATTCGCCTCCGATCTCGATGTCGCCACCCAGCGGCTCCTGGCGCGCGGCGCGCGCCTCACCGAGTTGTTGAAGCAGCCGCAATTCGCGCCGGTGCCGGTCGAGGAGCAGGTGGTTGCGATCTTTGCCGGCACACGCGGCTATCTCGACAAGATCGATGCCGCGCAGGTCACGCGCTACGAGGCGGCGATGTTGTCGGATCTGCGCGCAAAGGCGCCGCAGATCCTGATCGATATCCGCGACAAGCGGGAGATCACGGGCGATACGGAAAAGGCGCTGAGCGGTTTCCTCGACGATTTCGCCCGCGTCTTCGCGTAAAGGGTTCGATGGCCACCCTGAAAGAATTGCGGCTGCGCATTCGCTCGATCCGCTCGACGCAGAAAATCACCTCGGCGCAGAAAATGGTGGCAGCCTCGCGCCTGCGTCGGGCGCAGGAGCAGGCCGAGGCTGCGCGCCCCTATGCGCAGCGCATGGAGCGCATGCTCGGCTCGCTCGCCGCCAGCCTCCAGGGTCGGGTCAATGCCACGCCGCTCCTTGCCGGCACCGGCAGCGACCAGACCCAGCTATTGCTGGTGATGACGTCGGACCGCGGCCTTGCGGGCGGCTTCAATGCCGCCATCATCCGCGAGACGCGCCGTCTCATTCGCGAGCTTGAAGCAGCCGGCAAAGCGGTGAAGCTGGTCACGCTCGGCCGCAAGGGCCGCGACGCGTTGCGCCGCGATCAGCGCCAACGCCTGATCGAGAGTCGCGTCGAGATCGGCCGCCCGCGCTTGCGCTTCGAAGAGGTAGAGACAATCGCCGCGGCGTTGCTCGCGCTTTACGCCGATCACCAATTCGATATCTGCACGGTGATCTTTAATCATTTCCACTCGGCCATAAGCCAGGTCGTGACGCGCCAGCAATTGATACCGTTCTCGCCGCCCGAAGCCGCCCACGACCATGACGAGGCGGCCGATCGCGGCATCTACGAGTTCGAGCCCGAGGAAGCCGAGATTTTGAACGAGCTGCTGCCGCGCAATCTTGCGATACAGATCTATACGGCGCTCCTCGACAGCATCGCCAGCGAATGGGGCGCGCGCATGACGGCAATGGACAACGCGACGCGCAACGCCGGCGACATGATCAACGATCTAACCATCACCTACAACCGCTCGCGCCAGGCGGCGATCACCAAGGAACTGATCGAAATCATCTCGGGCGCCGAGGCGCTGTAAAACAGGACGCAACCATGGCAAGCAACATCATCGGCACCGTCACGCAGATCATGGGCGCCGTCGTCGACATCAAGTTCGACGGCGAATTGCCGCCCATCCTCAACGCGCTCCATGTCGACAATCAGGGCAAGAATTTGGTGCTCGAGGTCGCTCAACACCTGGGCGAGAACACGGTGCGCACCATCGCGATGGATACGACCGACGGGTTGTCGCGCGGCGTGCAGGCGACCGATACCGGCGGCCCGATTTCGGTGCCGGTGGGACCGGAGACGCTCGGTCGCATCCTCAATGTGGTCGGCGAGCCGGTCGATGATCGCGGCCCGGTTGCGGCCAAGTCGAGGCTGCCGATCCATCGCCCGGCGCCGGAATTCATCGATCAGTCGACCGAGGCGGAAATTCTCGTCACGGGCATCAAGGTGGTCGATCTCCTGGCGCCTTATGCGCGCGGCGGCAAGGTCGGCCTGTTCGGCGGCGCCGGCGTCGGCAAGACGGTCATCATCATGGAGTTGATCAACAATATCGCCAAGAAACATGGCGGATATTCGGTGTTCGCCGGGGTCGGCGAGCGCACGCGCGAAGGCAACGACCTCTATCAGGAAATGATGGAATCGGGGATCATCAAGACCGACGGTCCCGGCTCGAAGGTGGCGCTGATCTATGGCCAGATGAACGAACCGCCCGGCGCCCGCGCCCGGGTCGGCCTGACCGGTCTTACCGTGGCCGAGTATTTCCGCGACGAGGAAGGCCAGGACGTGCTGTTCTTCGTCGACAATATTTTCCGCTTCACCCAGGCAGGCTCGGAAGTGTCGGCGCTCCTGGGCCGGATCCCTTCGGCAGTGGGTTACCAGCCCACCCTCGCCACCGACATGGGCGCGCTGCAGGAACGTATCACCACGACCAAAAAGGGCTCGATCACCTCGGTGCAGGCGATCTACGTGCCGGCCGACGACCTCACCGACCCGGCGCCGGCCACCTCGTTCGCCCATCTCGACGCGACCACGGTGCTGTCGCGCCAGATCGCGGAACTTGGCATCTACCCGGCGGTCGATCCACTCGATTCGACCTCGCGCATGCTCGATCCGCGCGTCGTCGGCGAGGAACATTACAAGGTCGCGCGCGACGTGCAGCGCGTGCTGCAGACCTACAAGTCGCTGCAGGACATTATCGCGATTCTGGGCATGGACGAGCTCTCCGAAGAGGACAAGCTCACCGTCGCCCGCGCGCGCCGTATTCAGAAGTTCCTGTCGCAGCCCTTCCACGTCGCCGAAGTCTTTACCGGCACGCCCGGCGTCTTCGTCAACCTCGAAGACACGATCAAGGCCTTCAAGGGCATCGTCGCCGGCGATTACGACAATCTCCCCGAAGTTGCGTTCCACATGGTCGGCACCATCGAGGAAGCGGTCGAGAAGGCGCGCAAGATCGCGGCCGAAGCCTGATGGCGGCAACCCTGCAGTTCGAACTGGTGTCGCCGGAGCGCCTCTTGCGCTCCGAGCCGGTCGAAATGGTGGTGGTGCCGGGCAGCGAAGGCAATTTCGGCGTCCTCCCCGGCCATGCGCTGCTGATCTCGACGGTGCGGCCGGGGCTGATCGAGATCTACGAGGGCGGCAAGGTGAGGGAACAACTCTTTGTCGCCGGCGGTTTCGCCGAGGTCAATGCCGAGCGCTGCACGGTTCTGGCCGACGAGGCCGTGCCGCTGCCCGACCTCAACCGCGCCGTCCTCGAAGGCGAGGCGCGCGAATTGGAGGCCCGGCTCAATACGACCCAGGATGACGACGTGCGCAACCACGCCCGCCGCCAGCTGGTGGTGGTCAATGCCAAGCTGACGGCGTTGGGCGCGCCAAGTCCGCACTAAAAGGGACGGGGCCGCTTGCGGGGGGAAGACTGGCGAGGCCGCCGGTGACACCCCGAGAGGAGCGCCGCAGGCCGGCCGTGGGGGGTGCCAAAAAGCCAAAAAAAGGGGCCATCCGACCTGCGGATGGCCCCCTTTTAGTTTACGCGCCACTTGGGGGTCAGGACGCGTGCCCTATAAATAGGTTCGCGCCCCTGCCGCCGCATCCCTGTTACGAGGATTTAATCCAGGTTTAATGTCTGCAACCGGGGGGTGCGTTCGCGGGGAAGGGCCGATTCGACCTCGCGCAGGATGGCTTCCACTGCGGCGCCGGGGTCGGGACTGCGCAGAATCTGGCGGCCGACCACGAGATAATCGGCGCCGGCGGCGATCGCTTCGCGCGGCGTCGCGGCCCGTTGCTGGTCGTCGGCCGCGACACCTTCGGAGCGGATGCCGGGGGTTACGATCAGCAGCCGGTTTCCGGCCAAGGCCCGAAGCTGCCGCGCTTCGCTGCCCGAAGCAATGACGCCGTCGCAGCCGGTGTCGATCGCCGCCTGAGCGCGGCGCAGCACCATTTCCTCGAGCGAAAAGCGGGTGCCGAGTTCCGCCATGTCGGCAGGGCCCATGCTGGTAAGCACGGTCACCCCCAGAAGCCGCAGGCCGCTCTTGCCGCGCCCCGCCACGGCGGCGCGCAGGGTGGGCCGGTGGGCGTGAACCGTCAGGAAATCGACCCCGAGCCGCGCGATGTTCGCCGTGGCGCCGATCACGGTCTGGTCGATGTCGAAAAGCTTGGCGTCGAGGAAAATCTTCTTGCCTGCGTCCTTGAGTTCGCGCGCCAAATCGATCCCGCCCGCATACTGAAGCTGGAGCCCAATCTTGTAGAAGCTGACTGCCGTGCCGAGCCGGCTGACCAGGTCGCGCGCCGCGGCGGCGGTCGGCACGTCGAGCGCAACGATGAGCCGATCGTTCAGGGGAATGGCGACCATGGCGGCATAGTGACCCGATTCGAGATGCGGGTGCAAGTCGGCGTGGGTCGGTCGCCAAGAGCAATTCGAGGTCGACGCACCCTCGCCCGACCAGGCCGTACGGTGCCGCGAGCGCTCGTCTCCTTCCGGGCGACCGGCCTCCCGCTTGGGAAACGCGCTTGCGTGTTGCAGGTGAAATAGCGCGCCGCCGGGGTCTCGAGCCTTTTACGCGGCGCCGCTGATGACTATACTCGAGCCTCATGGGCCATTGGACGCTCGACGATATCCCCTGGGAAAGGTTCGACCGCTCGAAGGTCGATCCCGAGATCGTGCGCATCGTCAAGGCGGCGAGCCTGGTCGAGCAGAATGGCGCCGACTACACCGACTATCTTTGCGGCGTATTCAGTGACGATCCCGAATTCCAGGCCGTGGCGCGGCGCTGGGGCGGAGAGGAAGTGCAGCATGGCCAGGCGCTGGGGCGCTGGGCGATGCTCGCCGACCCGCGATGGGATCACGCCAAAGCGGCGGCTCGGTTCACCGCCGGCTTTCGCGTCAACATCAACGCCACGCGGTCGCTGCGCGGCTCGCGCACCGGCGAACTGGTATCGCGCTGCATCGTCGAAACCGGCACCAGCTCCTATTACACCGCCCTGTTCGAGGCGGTCGAGGAGCCGGTGCTCAAAATCATCTGTCACAATATTGCCGCCGACGAGCTGCGTCACTACAAGCTGTTCTACACCCAAATGAAGCGCTATCTCGGCATTGAGCGACTGAATCGCTGGCAGCGTTTCCGGATCGCCTTTCGGCGCATGCGCGACGCCGAGGACGACGAGCTCGCCTATGCCTATTACGCTGCCAATGAGAGCGACCGGCCCTACGAGCGACGGCGCTACAGCGGCGCCTATGCGCGCCGCGCGATCGCGGTTTATCGCTGGCACCATATCGAGCGCGCCATCGCCATGGGGCTGAAAGCCGCAGGCCTGAAGCCCCATGGCCGCATCAATATGTGGGCCGCGCATATCGCCTGGTGGGGCCTGCGCCAGCGCGCCACCAGATTGGAGCGCAGCGCCGCTTAGGTTGTTCCCTGTCACAAAGGTGAGGCTATGGATCAGGACGCCAAGAAGACCGCGTTGCGCATGATTCCCTACGGGCTCTATGTGCTGACCGCCGATGACGGCAAGGGCAATGTCGCCGCCGCCACGATTAATTTCGTGACCCAGAGCTCGTTCGCGCCGCCCTTGGTGACGCTGGGCGTCAAGGCCGACACCGGCGCCTATCGTGTCGTGAAGGAGACCGGCGCCTTCGCGCTCAACGTGCTCGGCAAAGATCAAAAGGGGGCCGCCTTCACCTTCTTCAAACCCGCCAAGGTCGAAGGCGACCGGATCAGCGGCATGGCCTTCACCAAGGGCGCGACCGGCGCGCCGTTACTGAGCGATGCCCCCGCTGTCGTTGAATGCCGGGTGAAGAAAATCGTCGAGGAAGGCGACCATCACGTGGTCATCGCCGAAGTTGTCGAAGCCCATCTCAACAAGCCGATAACCGGGCGCCCCGATGCCGCGACGCTCGAGATGAAGGATTTGGGGGACAATGTCTTTTACGGCGGTTGACGCCCTCCTGCCGATGTCGAGGGCGGTCGAGCACGGTCGGTGATCGCGGGCGGCGCTCTTCAATCCCATTCCGCGCGCACTCCCTCGTCCGCCTCGTCCGGTCGATATCGGGTCCGCATGTCGGCAAAATGGCGCGGCGTCGCCAACCGGCGCAAAGCCCACACCGCCATCGCGCGCACCAGAGGCGCCGCATCGTCGAGGCGCGCCACGGCGCTCGGCAGCAATGACACGTCGTCGCTGTTGCCGATCGCGATCAGCACATTGCGCAAAAAGCGGTCCCGCCCGGTGCGTTTCACGGCCGAACCGGAGAAGCGTTTGCGAAAGGCGGCATCGTCGAGGTCCGCGAGTTCGGCCAGGTGCGGCGCGCTCGGATCGCCCGGCGCCCGCAAGCTCGGCTCGCGCGCGGCCCGGGCGAATTTGTTCCAAGGGCAGACAGCGAGGCAATCGTCACAGCCATAGATGCGGTTGCCCATCAGCGGCCGCAGCGCGGCCGGGATATGGCCCTTATGCTCGATCGTGAGATAGGAGATGCAGCGCCGGGCATCCAAAAGATAGGGCTTGACGAAGGCGCGCGTCGGGCAAATGTCGAGGCACGCCGCGCAGCTGCCGCAATGGTCGCTGTCACCCGCGTCGGGAGGCAGATCGAGGCTGAGGTAAATCTCGCCGAGGAACAGCCACGAACCGTATTGTCGTGACACCAGATTCGTGTGCTTGCCTTGCCAGCCGATACCGGCCCGCTGTGCCAGCGGCTTTTCCATCACCGGAGCGGTGTCGACGAAGAGCTTGAGCTCGCCCGGCGCGATTTTGCCGATGGCCTGCGCCAGGGCCTTAAGGCGTGATTTGACCAGCAAGTGATAATCACGGCCGCGCGCGTAGACGGACACGGTTGCGCGATCGCGCGCGCGCAACGATTGGAGCGGGTCGGTTTCCGGCCCGTAGTTCATGGCCAGCACCACCACGGTCTTGGCTTCGGGCCATAGCTCGCGCGGATCGCCGCGCTGGTCGGCACGCGCCTTGAGCCATCCCATATCGCCGTGAAAGCCCTGGCTCAGATAGGCGGCGAGGTGCGCACGCGAATCGGCGCCGAGCTCTGCCTTGGCAAAGCCGACCGCGTCGAAACCAAGCCGCAATGCGGCGTCGCGGATGGCCGCCTTGATGTGGGACGGGCTTGTGGTCATGCCAGGACCAAGCCTAATCATTTCGACCGTGGAGACGAACAGCGATTTGGCGGCGACGCTCCTGGCCTGGTACGATCGTCACCGCCGCGATCTGCCGTGGCGCGTCGCGCGCGGCGAGCGCCCGGATCCCTATCGCGTCTGGCTCAGCGAGATCATGTTGCAGCAGACCACCGTTGCCACGGTCGGGCCCCGCTTCGAGGCATTTTGCCGGCGCTGGCCGGATGTCGGCGCGCTGGCGGCGGCGCCGCTTGATGACGTTCTCCATGAATGGCAGGGCCTCGGCTATTACGCGCGGGCGCGCAATCTCCACGCCTGCGCCCGCGCGGTGGTCGCCCGGTACGGCGGCGAATTTCCCGGCGACGAGGCGGCGCTCCGCGAGCTGCCCGGGATCGGCGCCTATACCGCGGCGGCGATCGCCGCGCTCGCCTTCGACCAGAGGGCCTCGCCGATGGACGGCAATATCGAGCGCGTGGTGGCGCGCCTCTTCGCCGTGGTGACGCCGTTGCCGGGCGCCAAGCCTCGGATCCACGCCCTCGCCAGGAGCCTGACCCCGGCCGAGCGTCCCGGCGACTATGCCCAGGCTGCGATGGATTTGGGGGCGACGATCTGCACGCCGGTTCGGCCGGCCTGCGTTCTGTGTCCGTGGCGGCAACATTGTCGGGCGCAGGCTTTGGGCGTGGCCGAGCAGTTGCCGCGGCGCCCCGCCAAGAAGGCCAAGCCCGAACGTCACGGCGTCGTGTTCTGGGCCGTGCGAGCGGACGGGGCGGTGCTGTTGCGCCGACGGCCGGAGCAGGGTCTCCTCGGGGGGATGATGGAGTTTCCCTCGACCCCCTGGCGCGCGGTGCCCTGGGAAGATCGGGCAATCGCCGCCCATGGCCCGGTCAAGGCCCGATGGCAGCCGCTTCCCGGCGCGGTCCGGCACAGTTTCACCCATTTTGATCTGGCTCTCCGGATCTGGTTTGGAACGGCTCCAAAGAGCTTACCCTTGGGGTTCGTGGCGGAGCCGCCGAACCGGTTTCAGACGTTGGCGCTGCCGACATTAATGAAAAAAGTTGCGGCGCATGTCGCCCGTATGACAAGCCGCTTGGAGCGATAGGGCCAATGGCGCTAACATCGACCGCCGGTCCACCCGATCAGGAGGAGCCATGAGCAAAGAGGATCGTCTCGACAGCCTCCGGGCGCGCCACAGGAGCCTGGAGGAAGCCATCGATATGGAATCCCATCGCCCCTTCCCCAATTCTGATCTTGTCTCCGACTGGAAACGCCAGAAACTACGCATCAAAGACGAAATCGCGTTGATCGAACAGACGCGCTGAGTTTTGCTGAACGTTCGATAAGCTCCACGCCAAGCGCGCGCCTTGGCAAAGACAGCGGCATTGCCGCAAGATCGGGTCAGGGTTTCGATCCGCGCGGAGTGTCGCCATGCCCAGTTCTTATGATGAGGTTTATCGCCGCTCGCTGAGCGATCCCGAGGGCTTTTGGGCGGAGGCAGCCGAGGCGCTCGACTGGGACAAGCGCTGGGACAAGGTGCTCGATCAATCGCGGCCGCCCTTCTACCGCTGGTTCGCCGGCGGACGGCTCAACACCTGTCACAACGCGCTCGACCGCCATGTCTTGAACGGCAATGGCGAGCGCGTGGCGCTGATCTATGACAGCCCGGTCACCAACACGGTCAAGCGCTTCACCTATGCCGAGCTGACGCGCGAGGTGGCGACGCTGGCGGGCGCGATCAGGGCGCAAGGCGTCGAGCAGGGTGACCGCGTTATTATCTACATGCCGATGGTGCCGGAAGCGGCCATGGCGATGCTCGCTTGCGCGCGGATCGGCGCGATTCACTCGGTCGTGTTCGGCGGCTTTGCCGCTCCGGAACTGGCGGCGCGGATCGACGACGCCAAGCCCAAGCTCATTCTCTCGGCCTCGTGCGGCATCGAAGTCAACCGTGTCATCGCCTATAAGCCGCTCCTCGATCAAGCCATCGCGATGGCGACGCACAAGCCGAAGGCCGCGCTTGTCCTGCAACGGCCGCAGTGCCTGGCCACGCTCGCTCCGGGGCACGATCTCGACTGGCATGAAACGCTGGCGCAGGCGCAACCCGCCGATTGCGTCGCCGTGGCCGCGACCGATCCGCTCTACATCCTTTACACGTCGGGCACCACCGGCGTGCCCAAGGGCATTGTGCGCGACAATGGCGGCCATGCGGTCGCGCTGAACTGGACGATGAGATATTTCTACGGCATGGAGCCAGGCCAAGTGTATATGGCCGGCTCCGATGTTGGCTGGGTGGTCGGCCACTCCTACATCGTCTACGGGCCGCTGCTTTACGGCCTGACGAGCGTGATGTTCGAAGGCAAGCCGGTCGGCACGCCCGACGCCGGCGTCTATTGGCGCATGGTGCAGGACCACAAGATCAACGCCATTTTCACCGCGCCGACGGCATTCCGCGCGATCCGTCGCGATGATCCTGACGGCGTGCTGATCGACAAATACGACCGCTCGAGCCTGGCGACGCTGTTTCTCGCCGGTGAGCGCTGCGATCCTGCGACCATTGCGTGGGCGGAAGCCAAGCTCAAGATTCCGGTGATCGATCATTGGTGGCAGACCGAGAGCGGCTGGGTAATGGCGGGAAACTGTGTCGGGCTCGGCCGCCTGCCGGTGAAGCACGGTTCGGTGACGAAGCCGGTGCCTGGTTGGGACCTGCACGTGCTTGGGCCCGACGGCGGCGATCTCGAGGCGGGCGAGATCGGCGCCATCGCCATGAAACTGCCGCTGGCGCCCGGCGCGTCGCCGACGCTGTGGAATGCCGACCAGCGTTTTATCGACGCCTATCTGCGCGAATTCCCGGGCTACTATGCCACCGCCGATGCCGGCTACATCGACGAGGACGGTTATGTCTACGTGATGACGCGCACCGACGATGTCATCAATGTCGCCGGCCACCGGCTCTCGACCGGAGCCATGGAAGAAGTGGTAGCGGCGCATCCCGACGTTGCGGAGTGTGCGGTGATCGGCATTTCCGATCAGCTCAAGGGCCAGGTGCCGCTCGGCTTCGTCGTGCTCAAGTCCGGCACCAACACGCCCCACGAAGTGGTGACCCGGGAAGTGCTGGTGCTGGTGCGCGAGCGCATCGGTGCGGTCGCGGGGCTGCGCGCGGCGCTGGTCGTCGAGCGCCTGCCCAAGACGCGCTCCGGGAAAATTCTGCGCGGCACGATGCGCCGCATCGCCGACGGCGATAAATGGAGCATGCCGGCCACGATCGACGATCCCGTCATCCTCGAGGAAATCACCGGGCGGTTGCGGGAAGCGGGACTGGCAAAGCCGGTAGCCGAGGCGTGACCCAAATGCCGGAAGCGCGCTTGCACCGCTCGGGCTTGCGCCGGTCCGCCCTGGAGGCCGTGCCCTTGCGCGAACCGACCCTGAAGCGCGGTCGATCGGGGGCGATGTTCATCGCGGCACGGCAACGAGGGCGGCCGCGCCAGCCCGCGCCAATGCCGGTCGGCGGCGATGGCACGATCGCTGCAGCGCATAGTGCCGGATTGGATTGAGGTAAGACCCTGCCATGAGCTCGCAAAAGCAACTTCGCCTCGGCGCCTTCATGCGCCCGGTCGGCATCCACACCGCGTGGTGGCGCTTTCCCGGCGCCTATCCCGATGCCAATTTCAATTTTGGCCACATCAGGCGCTTGGCGCAGACCCTGGAGCGCGGCAAGTTCGACGCGTTTTTTATGGCCGATCATCTTGCGGTGCTGAACATGCCGATGAAGGCGCTGAAACGCAGCGCCACCGTGACCTCGTTCGACCCGATGATCCTGCTGCCGGCGCTGGCGACCGCGACCACGCATCTGGGCTTGATCGCCACCGGCTCAACCACTTTCGACGCGCCCTATCATGTAGCGCGGCGCTTTTCCTCGCTTGACCATCTCAGCGGCGGACGGGCCGGCTGGAACATCGTCACCACCTCCAATCCGGATGCCGCGCTCAATTTCGGCCTCGACGAGCATGTCGAGCATGACGAGCGCTACCGCCGCGCCCGGGAATTCTACGATGTCGTCACCGGTTTGTGGGACAGCTGGGCCGACGACGCCTTCGTGCGCAATGTCGAGGAGGGCATCTATTTCGATCCCGAGAAGCTCCATATCCTCAATCACAAGGGAGAGTATTTTTCCGTGCGCGGCCCGCTCAACGTCGCGCGGCCGCTGCAAGGCTGGCCGGTGATCGTGCAGGCGGGCGCCTCCGAAGCCGGGCGGCAATTTGCGGCCGAAGTCGCCGAAGTGATTTTCGGCAGCTCGCTCGATCTGGCGGCCGCAAAGCGCTTCTACGCCGACGTCAAAGGCCGGATGAAGAAACTCGGCCGCGATCCCGATCATCTCAAAATCCTGCCCGGCTGCTTTGTCGTGGTGGGCGACAGCGACGGCGAAGCCAAGGCAAAGCGCGCCAAGCTCGACAGCCTCGTCCATTACGACAGCGGCATCGCTTCGCTCTCGATTCAGCTCGGCCTCGATGCATCGAAGTTCGATCCGGACGGCCCGTTGCCGGAAATTCCGCAAAGCAATGCGAGCCAGAGCGGCCGCGACCGGATGGTGGAAATCGCCCGCGAGACCGGCTGGACGGTGCGCCAGCTGGCGCAGCGCGCCGGCAGCTATTACGGCAATGCCATGGTCGGCACGCCGCAGACCATTGCCGACCAGATGGAGCAGTGGCTCGAAGAAGAGGGCTCGGACGGCTTCAATGTGCTGTTCTCCCATGTCCCGGGCGGCCTCGAAGAATTCGTCGACCGGGTGGTCCCGGAATTGCAACGCCGCGGCATCTTCCGCCGCGACTATGAAGGAAGGACGCTGCGGGAAAATCTCGGCTTGCCCCGGCCCGAGAACCGCTTCTTTGTACAAAAGTGAGGCAGCTGGCCCGGTTTTTGCATTATTTGGCCTTGTCTTTTGCGCTGCACAATAATATGACTCGGTCATGAATTTGGGGCCGAGGCTCGACCTGCGACAAACGCAGGCGTTGGTGATGACGCCGCAGCTGCAACAAGCGATCAAATTGTTGCAGTACTCCAATCTAGAATTAGCGCAATTCGTGGAGGGTGAGCTCGAGGCCAACCCGCTGCTCGACCGGCACGAAGCGGCGGAAGACGGCGCCGAGGCACCGGCGCCGGCCGATGAACCGGCTGCCGAGACGGGCGAGGATGTCGAGCTGGCGGTTGCGGCCGCCGGCGGTGAGGGCGATGGCCGGCTCGATTTCGGCGGTGATCCTGCGGCCTGGCAGGCGTCGAAGCCGCGTCCCGGCCCGGGCGAGGATCTGCCCGGGCTCGAGCAGACGCTGAGCCGGCCCAAGACGCTCCGGGAACACCTGCTGGAGCAACTCGCCGTCGACGTCACCGACCCTGCCGATCGCATCATCGGCGCCGAGCTGATCGAGATGGTGGATGAGGCCGGCTATATCACCGGCGGTCTCGACGAGCTGGCGACACGGTTCGGCTGCCCGGGGCCTCGCATCGTGGGGGTATTGGAGCGGCTGCAGCAGTTCGACCCGCCCGGTATCTGCGCCCGCACCCTCAAGGAATGCCTGGCCCTGCAGCTCGCGGACCGAAACCGGCTCGATCCGGCAATGCAGGCCCTTTTGGATCATCTGCCGCTGTTGGCGTCCCGCGACATCGGCAGTCTGATGCGCCTCTGTGGCGTGGACGCGACCGATCTGGCCGAGATGGTGGCGGAGGTCAAAGCGCTCGATCCCAAGCCGGGCCTCGCCTTCGATATCGTGCTCGCATCCCCGGTCGTGCCCGATGTGTTGCTGCGCGCGTTGCCCGACGGCGCGTGGACGGTCGAGCTCAATTCCGACACGCTGCCGCGCGTTCTCGTCAATCGGCGCTACTATGCCGAAGTGAGTGGCGCGACGCGCGGCAAGGCCGAGCGCGAATATATTGCCGAGCGGCTGCAGCAAGCCAACTGGCTGGTCAAGGCGTTACATCAGCGGGCGACGACCATCCTCAAGGTCGCACGCGAGATCGTGCGTCAACAGGATAGTTTTTTCCGCTACGGCGTGCAGCATCTCAAGCCGCTGGTGCTGCGCGACATCGCGGTCGAAATCGGCATGCATGAAAGCACGGTAAGCCGTGTCACTTCGAACAAATACATTGCCAGCCCGCGTGGGATCTTCGAGCTCAAATATTTCTTCACCGCCTCGGTGGCCTCGACCCGCGGCGGCGAGGCTTTGTCCGCCGAAGCGGTAAGGTTCCGCATCAAGACATTGATCGACGGCGAGAATGGCGCCGTTCTGTCCGACGACCGGATCGTCGAACTGCTCCACGATGAGGGCATCGCCATCGCCAGGCGAACCGTCGCCAAATACCGGGAGGCAATGCATATACCGTCTTCCGTGCAGCGCCGACGCAGTAATTCGCTATTTTCGTGAAGACGCGGGCACGGCGCTAACCATTTCGATGCTGCGGCTGCGCTTGACAGTGACCTCCCGCTCTACAAGGATAGCTTACCCACGGGAGCTTGGGTGATCCCGGTTACCTGCCGGTAAAAATGCCACAGTCTGAGGCGATAAAGTCATCCTGATGGAGATCGACGATCTCATCACGCCGGCGAGTGTGATTGCCAATTTGCGCGTCGCCGGCAAACGCCAGGCCCTGCAAGAGCTCGCGCGACGCGCTCATCAATTGACCAAGCAAGATGAGCGCGAGATTTTCGAGGTGCTGTGGGAGCGCGAGCGCCTCGGCAGCACCGGCATCGGCATGGGCACGGCCGTGCCGCACGGCAAATTGCCCCGGCTCGATCGGCTTTATGGCGTGTTCGCACGCCTCGACAAGCCAATCGATTTCGAGGCCATCGATGATCAGCCGGTCGATCTGATCTTTTTGCTGTTGGCGCCGGAGGGGGCAGGTGCCGATCATCTGAAAGCCCTGGCGCGCGTTTCGCGCTTGTTCCGCGACCGCGCCATGTGCCAGAAGCTGCGCGGCACCGACCGCGCCGAAGCGCTTTACGCCCTTCTGACCGACCGCGCCACCAGCCACGCCGCGTGATCGCGGGGTGGCCGCCACAATATCTGGGGCGAATCGCCGAGTCGCTCCCGGGACGTTTCGGGAACTTTCGCTATATGATGATGTCGGGGCCCGAGTTCCCCGGGCGGCGGTGCTATCAGAAGCGGTAGGAGAGGCCGCCGCTGAAAATATTGACGGCCTGGTTGCCCGAATACAACCCCTGATAAGACACGAACAAATTGAGCGTACCCGTCACCGATGCGGTCAGGCCAACACCCACCACAGCGGCAATCGGCGCCGGCGAGATGCCCCCCTCCGTCACCGTCGTTCCCCCTAGTGTCGCATTCACCGCCCGCGACAGGCCGGTCAACACGTCCTCGACACCGCCTTCGACCCACGGCGTCAGCCGCCAGCTCCCAACCGCA
>JASHOB010000050.1 GCA_030041335.1 Alphaproteobacteria bacterium
CGCGGCGGCGGCAACTACTACGACGGCCTCTACTACGTCAAGAGCGTGACCCACGACATCAAGCGCGGAGAGTACCGGCAAAGCTTCACGCTGGCGCGCGGCGGGATTCAATCCTCGGTCTCAACGGTGAGCGTATGACCAACAGATATTACGGCATCTATCGCGGCACGGTCGCTAACAATGTCGACCCGATGCAACTCGGCCGCATCATGGCAATCGTGCCCGATGTCGGCGGCGTTACGCCTTCAACCTGGGCGATGCCGTGCGTTCCCATCGCCGGCAAGCAGATGGGCACGTTTTTTGTGCCGCAAATCGGCGCCGGTGTGTGGATCCAGTTCGAAAGCGGCGATCCCGATTATCCGGTATGGACCGGCGGCTGGTGGGGCAACCCCGCCGAGGTGCCGGTGGTAGCGCTCGCCGGCGTTCCCGGCGATCCAAACATCGTGCTGCAATCGACGTTGCAGAACGCTCTGGTGATCAGCGACCTTCCCGGGCCCGCCGGCGGCGTGACGCTGTGCGCAGGCCCGCTGGCCAATCCGACCAGTCCGCGCATCATGGTGAGCGAGACCAGCATTGTCCTGACCACCGGTGTGGCGACGATCACGCTTGCGGGACCGACCGTCACCATCAACAACGGCGCGCTCGTGGTTGTGTGATGCCCGGATTCCTGCTCCATGTCGGCGCTACGGTCACGTGCAGCCATGGCGGCCAGGCGCAGCCGACCGTCCCCAATCCACGCGTCACGGTAATGGGACAGCCGACGGTCACGATATCGGCGCCTTACGTCGTCGCCGGGTGCACTTTCCCGCCGCCGACGGCCGGCAACGGCCCCTGCGTCAGTGCGCAATTCGTCACTTCTGCGTTGCGCATTACCTCGCTCGGTCAGCCGCTGCTCGTCATGGGGTGCCAGGCGATCTGTGCGCCAACGGGCACGCCCTTGCTGATCGGCGCCACGCAAACGCGCGTCACCGGGATGTAGTGCCGTGAACTGGGCCTACCCCTACCAATTCGACAGCAGTGGCCACACCGCCACCACGGACGACACCACGCACATCCGCGACATGATCGAACAGTTGCTGTTCACCACCCCCGGAGAGCGCGTCAATCAACCGGATTTCGGCAGCGGGTTGTTGCAGATGGTGTTTGCGCCCAATAGCAACGAGCTAGCGGCCGCGCTGCAATTCACCACCCAGGCGGCGGTGCAACGCTATCTCGGTGACCTGATCGACCTACAACAACTCGACGTCACTGCCACCGATGCGACGCTGAGCGTGACTGTGAAATACATCATCCGCACGACGCAACAACCCCAGACAAACACCTTCGTGCGGAGCGCGCCATGACGCAAGGGTACGCCGACTGCACGCTCGATCGCCGTCGCGAGGATGTCCGCAAGTCCAAGCTTCTCGGCATCGATTTTGTCGAAGTGGGTCCCGCTCAGACCTCGCTCGAAGTGTTCTTCCTCGGCAAGGCGCCGGCGTCCCTGACTGCTGCCAATATCGCAATCGCCGGCGGCGGCAGTCCCGTGTCCGTGACCGATATGCGGCTCTATCGCCAGCGCGACCCGACCATCGACGATTGGATGGAAGTCGATGTCAACGCTCCTGGTGACTTCTCCGATTACACGCTTTCTCTTCTGGCGCTCGACAATAGTGGCCGCCAGAGCAGCCAGCCGATGGCGGGGCTCGATCCGCTGTTTGCGACGGCGACCTTCAATTTCAAAGTGTCCTGTCCGACCGGTCT
Source organism: Alphaproteobacteria bacterium (assembly GCA_030041335.1). GTDB lineage: Bacteria > Pseudomonadota > Alphaproteobacteria > ATCC43930 > CGMCC-115725 > JAATGI01. The sequence goes on from JASHOB010000050.1 coordinate 1,744, forward strand.
CGATTGCTGCATCCCCAAAGTCTGCCCGCCGCCGACGCTGGCAACGCCCGACATCAACTATCTGGCGAAGGATTACGCCAGCTTCCTTCAACTCATGCTCGACCGGCTCGCGCAAACGATGCCGGACTGGACTGAGACGCATGTTCCCGATATCGGCCAGATGCTTGTGCAGCTGCTGGCCTATGTCGGGGATCAACTCAGCTACTTCCAGGACGCGGTCGCGACCGAAGCCTATCTGGGCACGGCGCGCGAACGGATTTCCGTGCGGCGCCATGCCCGTCTTGTCGACTACACGATGCACGAGGGCTGCAACAGCCGCGCCTGGGTCACGATTTGGACCAATACCGACATTTCGCTTAGCGCTGGCCAATTCTTCTTCTGCACAACATTTCCCGGTGCTCCCACCGGCAGCTTGCTGCAGCCGACGGACTTCGCCAAGGCGCCGCCCGGCAGCTATCAGGCCTTCCAACCCGTGGCGCCCGATCCGACCCAGCCGACCACTCTGAAGGCCGCTCACAGCACCATCCAGTTCTACACCTGGGGGGATTGCGCGTGCTGTCTTGGGGTGGGCGCGACCAGCGCCACCCTGCTCGATCAATGGGTCACCGTTAACGGAACCAAAAACCGCGCCCTCGCGCTCGCGGTTAACGACGTCCTGATTTTCGAAGAAGTCATCGGCCCGGGGACCGGTAATCCCGCCGATGCCGACCCGAGTCATCGCCAGGCAGTGCGACTGACGAGCGTCACTCAGACAGTTGATCCGCTCTATGAGCAAGAGGCTGGCGGCATACCGGTCGTCGTCATCGAGTGGTGTTCCGAAGACGCGCTTACCTTCCCGCTATGCCTCTCCGCCGTGATGCCGGCTCCGAACTGCAACTGCATGCAGGGCATAAGCGTGGCACGCGGCAATGTCATCCTGGTTGATAATGGCATCCTCGTAACCGAGACGTTGGGAACGGTGCCGACCGACAGCAGCACGCCGACATGTGCCAGCGATTGCGCTCCCTCGACCGTCGAGCTGACGCCCGGAACCTTCAGGCCGGTGCTGCAGCAAACCCCGCTGACCTTCGCGCAACCGCTGCCGGCCTGCTACTGCGCCGGACCGGTCGTAGTCCAAGATCCGCGCCAGGCGGTTCCCCGAATCAGCCTGACCGGCACGGTGGCAACGGCGCAGGGCAACGTCACCACCTCCTGGACGCCGCTTCCTGACTTGCTCGAAAGCGGCCCCAACGACCCAAATTTCGTCGTCGAGATGGACAATGAGGGAAAAGCCCATCTTCGCTTCGGCAATGGCGATGAGGGTCGGATGCCGGACGCCGCTACCAGCTTCACCGCGAGCTACCGGATTGGAAACGGCACCGCCGGTAATGTCGGTGCCGACACCATCGTCAAGCTGGTTTTCACAATTTTGACCGAACCGGGAGCCACGGTGGTCCCGCGCAATCCGCTACCGGCAAGTGGCGGTACGGCGCGCGAATCGATGGCGGATGTGCGTCTCTTTGCGCCCTATGCCTTCAGCGATGTTCTCGAGCGCGCCATTACCGCCGACGACTACGCGACCATCGCGGCAGACAATGCCCGCCGCCTGGCGGCGCGCCCTGATCTTGTGCCGCAACCGCCGCCCACACCGATTGGATTGACGACCTTCGGCGATCCGCGCGAAAGCGAGGAAGAAGAGCCGGAGGGTCAGACCGACGCACTGCCTGCCGATATCTGTCTCGTGCCGTTCGAACCGTTACAGAATGCCAAAGGCACACTGCGCTGGACCGGCAGCTGGTATGAAGCGCTGGTGGCAGTCGATCCACTCAACACCGAGACGATCTCGAGCGAACTCCTCGCCGAGATTGACGCCTACCTAAAGCCCTACCGCCGCATCGGCTACGACCTCGCGGTCAGCGCGCCAGATTACGTCCCGCTCGATCTCGGCCTCTCGATCTGTGTGGCGGCGAACTATTTGCGGGGCCAGGTCGAGACGCAGCTGCTGGCGGCGCTCGGCACCGGCACACTTCCAGACGGCACGCCGGCCCTGTTCAACCCCAACAATCTCACTTTCGGGCAAGGTATTTATGTCAGTCCAATCGTCGCAGCTGCCCGATCGATCGCAGGGGTGGTCGATGTCGAGGTCACCCGCCTCGCGCCCTATGTACCGGGCACACCGGCGCCGACGACCAGACCGGATCGGATTCCGAGCAATGGGATCCTCGCGCTTGGCCCGATGCAGATCGCCCGACTCGACAATAATCCGAACAATCCTTTGGACGGTCGCCTGACCCTGCTGTTGCGGGGTGGGCGATGAGTATCACCTGCTCTTGCGGCTCGCCCGACTGTGGCTGCTGTGCCGGCATCACGGTCGCGGTGCCAGCCTCTGAGGTCAATCCGCCGGGTCAATCGGCGCTCAGCTATCGCGTCGGCACCTACGCCACTTTCTACGAGACGATGGTGGCGCGGCTTAGCGGATTCAAACTGACGATCACCGATTCCTCCGGCAGCGCGCAGACATTGACACCGCTGACCGCGCTCACGACGCGTGATCCGTCCGATCCGACTTTAGCGTTGCTCGATGCCTGGGCCACTGTCGCCGACGTCCTCACCTTCTATCAAGAACGCATCGCCAACGAGGGTTATCTCGCCACGGCAATTCAACTGCGCTCCGTGCTCGAACTGGGAAAGTTGATCGGTTATCGGGCACGACCAGGCGTTGCCGCCGGCGTCAAACTCGCCGTCACCGTGGCAACCGGCTTCCAAGGCTCCATCCCCGCCGGCACCCGGGCCCAGAGCATTCCGCTGGCGGGACAGAATCCGCAATTCTTCGAGACCTCGACCGCATTCAATGCGCGCGACACGTGGAATACGCTGTCGCCGCAGCTGACGCGTGCGCAGCTCATCACGCCCGCCGCCAGCGACGCCAACGGCGTCCCTCTGGTGACGGGCGCTGATGTTATCGACACGATTTATTTCGATGGCATCGCGACCCAACTCTCGGCCGGCAATGCACTCTTGTTCGTCTTCGGTCCCGACACGTCGCAGACGACGAAACCGCTCCAACAATATCTGCGGCTGGTAGCGGACGTCGATGCTCAGGCGCAACAACAACGCACGGAGGTCACTTTGGCGATGGTCGTGCCCGGCGACCGCGACATCACCACGGAATTGCAGCTTTACGCGAACGATGCATCGTATCTGTTTCCCGGCAGCGACCTCGCCGGTCAAGCCTACAGTCTATTGCAAGCCGTTATCGCGAATCTCGGCAAAGCGGCGCCGGCCGCCACACTCCGCGCGATGCTGCAGGCCGCGGCGGCGCGCCTCGGGTTGATTCGCGGTGTCGCGGTGCAACGCGGTTTCACGCGGCTCGCGGCCTGGCTTGGGAATCTGCTGAAGGTCGTGCAGTGGGCCAGCCTCGCCGGTGGATCGACTGTGCTCAAGTTCAGCGCACCCGGTCGGCAAACCCTGTCATTCACGGCCCTGCCCAAAGCCCTATCGTCGGCGCCGCTGGCAAATCTCGACGCCGCGGTCAGTCAGCTTGACGTTCCGCCGTCGGTGCAACCGGCAAATACCTATCGCCTTCAACGCAGCGTCAGCACCAGCTTCGCTCCGCAATCGGACTTGGCGCCGCGGTTGCTCGCGGCGTTACACCCGGTTGCGGCTCCCGCTCTCTATTCGGCCTATTCCGGCCTTGCCGCGCCTACCGGGAGCGTCGAGGTATACGCGGCGCGCGTCAAAGCCGGATTGTTTGCAGCCAA
>JASHOB010000051.1 GCA_030041335.1 Alphaproteobacteria bacterium
ATTTGGCGCAGCGACGTCGGAAATTCGCGGTACTTGTTGATCGGAAAAGCGTGACGCGAGTTAGTTATGTAGCTTGGCCGACGCGCCTGGCGGCTCGGTTCACGCGCGGGCAGCCGCAGGCGCATGGCTTCGATCGACTTGATTTTCATAGTCGCTGGTTCCGTCCACCTCTTATCCCGCTGCCTGCACCAGCGCAAGCCGGCACGGACAACCAAAAAGGATGGCGCTGCTTCGCTGAATGCGTTAACAGAGCAGCCTCGGATTGAGGTTTTCGTCGAATTTGTCGAATATCCTCGTTCAAGTGCGGCGCCCAGGTAGCTCAGTTGGTAGAGCAGCGGACTGAAAATCCGCGTGTCGGTGGTTCAATTCCGCCCCTGGGCACCACCACCCGAGCACACTTCGAATCTTTCAAGGGTTTAGAACCGAAAAGTGTCCCTCTTTGCGCTTTCGGGGAAAAAAGTGAGACACTTTTGTCCTAGCTTCGTTCCGGAACGAGCAAGCGCATCGCGGATCCGGCGAGCACTTTTTGGCGTACAGCGCGCGTGTAGCGTTCGGCCTCCTTCATCGTCTTCCAGCCGAAGATCGCCCATGAGCTGCGCGTCGGTCGCGCCGTTCTCGGCAGCAATGGCTGCGCCCGCTTTGCGCAGACCGTGCGCGGAGCAATGCTTCAGTCTGGCGTCGTCGCACCATTTGCGGAAGCGTTCCCGAAGCCATTTGAGGTGAACGGTTTGCCGAACTCGGTAGTGAGGAACGTCAAATGATTCGACGGCGTGGCGTCAATCAGCTCCTTCAGCTCGGGGATGACCGGGATCGAGAGCGTGACTGGTTTGTTCCGGCGGTTCGTTTGCGTGAATGTGAGCCACCCGTTGCGCGGTGCTGGCGGCCGAACGACACGACACGTGCTCGGCGCTGGCCGGTGAATAGCAGAAGCCCGAGCGTGAGGCGGGCCTTCGATCCTTTGGGGTGATGTGCTTCGTATTGCCGAACCTCTTGACGCAGGGAGCCTCCTTCGCTGGATTCCGGTCGGCGGGGTCGTTTTCGATAGCGTTTGCAAACGCGCGGCGCAATGCTTTTATCCGTGTATTGCCGGTTTCGCGCGACGCGGACTTGCATGCAGCAGACGGACCTTGCTGGGTGGCATCTAAGCGTAAGGCAGACCACCGACGGTCTGCACGCTGCCGGGGAGTGATGGGTTCTAGGCAGGGCGCATCGAGAAGCTGCCGGCGAACACGCCGTGTGCGACCCTCAAGGCGACGGTAGTCAGCTGAGGCGTAGTAATTCTCGATCAGCCAGCGTAGGGACCCTTTCGCCGCTGGTTGCTTGCCCGCACTGTCGTCCGACACCGGCTGCGCTGTTCCGTCCATCAGCGCCCAGTACTCCTTCATGAACTCTTCGGATCCAGGCGGCTTTCTTAGCCTTATCTTTGCGTGTCCCTTGCGACGGAAGTAGACCCGCACGTTCCCGTGCCTATCCACGTCCTCGACAAGGAATTTGAGTTCGGCTTTGCCGCTCCCGTCAGCAAATCTGATTCTCAACATGTGATCGCTGTCCGTCAGTTCATAACGCCATTCCACGGATTGTCATTGTTGTCATCGTCGGGCAACGCCTCAAAGGCGGCATCAAGCTTTTTTCGGTCCCAGATGATTGTGACCGAATTGCTCGTCATCTCTCGCAACTGCCATGGAAAAATGAAACGACCGATAAGCCGGGAAAGCATCAAGATTCGTATCGATGATGCCTTTTATGCAGCGTTGTTCAGAAACTAAGCGGTGCCGTTATTCGCGCCAATCCCGCTTCTCCGTAGAGTGCCGAATGACCCCGCCAACCACGTGAGTGTGCGGTGGGTCGGTGCATATTGGGTTTTCGTGCGTTTCGCCACGGTCAACGACCACCTTTTTTGAAGCGAGAGTCACCCCGCTCGAGTTTGGTAGGCGAATATGAACTGGCGTTGCTCGAAGCCGACATCGCCGGCGTCGTCCGGCCATGGCTTCGACCCGTGAGCGCCGCTGGCTCCGATTTTGCGTCTATACCCCAGGAGGACACCAGCTCGTATCGGAGCTACGACTATCCCATTCATCGCACAGGGCATATGCGTTGGTTGGGGAACGTGAACGATTTGGCATCGGGTTGGCAAGACGACCTTGCAGACAAAAAGGCCCGGCGAGACAATCGCTTAAAGCATTTGCTTGCCACACCCCGAACTGGAAAAGGTCATGGCGAAAATCATTCGGATAGACCGTACCAAACAGCTTAGGGAAGAACCGGATAGAGGACATAATCGTTGGCATCCCGACATTCTGCCTGTCGCCGAGGTCGATCCGCTCGAAGAGGTCAGTATCGAAACTCGGGATTCCTCCGACGGTCAGATCCGACCGGGTATCGAGGCCACCGACCTGCTCAAGATGGATTCGGGCGTGGTGCATCCCTTGACCGGTCCGGTCTTCGTGAAAGGTGCCATGCCAGGTGATTTGCTGGAGGTGGAATATCTGGAGATCGTGCCGCAACGCCACGCCTGGACTAGGTTCGTTCCAGGGCTTGGGTTTTTGCACGACCTTTTCGATCATCCGTACCTGGTGCATTGGGAATTGACTGAATCGTGGGCGACTTCCGCATCGTTACCCGGGGTACGAATTCCAAATGCGGCGTTTATGGGGACGGCCGGAGTGGCTCCGTCCCATCGGCAGTTGGCTGAATGGACGAGCCGCGAAGCAGAGCTGCTTGCGCGTGGCGGCACAGTCTTTCCTCCCGATGCCGGAGGCGCCGTACCACCAACCGAAACAATCGCAAGGCATGGATTGCGCACAATTCCACCGAGGGAGAACTGCGGCAACGTCGACGTTAAGCAGTTGACGGTCGGTTCGAGGTTATTGCTGCCCGTCAATGTTGAGGGAGCACTGTTCTCGGTCGGAGACGGGCATTTTGCCCAAGGCGATTCCGAGTGTTGCGGCACTGCCATTGAAATGGGGGCTACAGTCACCGTGCGGTTCCGACTTCATCACGGCGAGGCCGCGCGCCGTAGAATTCTGTGGCCTCGCTTCGCTCACTCCCGCTTCACGTCACCGCGATCGGGACCCATGAACTTTATCGCGACGATGGGAATGCCGATTCGAGAGGATGGAAGCAATGAAAGCGGCGATCTGACACTCGCCGCGCGGAACGCCACTATCAACATGATTGATCTGTTGGAGGAGCGGGGCTGGAGTCGCGAGCAGGCATATGTGCTTTGCAGCGTCGCCGTGGATTTGAAGGTCAGCAACGTCGTCGACATGCCCAACGTCGTCGTCTCGGCAATTCTTCCGGAGGACATCTTTCATGGCTGAACTGGCAGGCGTCAACGTGGGAATCATTGGCGTGGGAGCTATCGGAGGAGCCTTGATCGAAAGGCTTCTTGACGGGAGCGTCCGGCCATCGGACATCGTTGCTTGCGAACAGAAGGAAACGCGGCGTGATGAGGTTGGGACACGGTTTGGTGTTAGAATTACCACTGACCCGAGAGAAGCCGCTCAATGTGGCATTGTTGTTGTCGCCGTGCCGCCGCTTGAGGTGCGCAAAGTGCTGGGGGCCATTGGGAAAGAACTTTCAGAGCGGTCGCTCGTCATCTCGTTCGCCGGTGGCGTTCCGCTTGCGACATTGGAAGCGGCTCTTCCGCCGTCAGTTCCGGTGGTTCGCGTAAATCCGAATTCGCCGCTTATCGTCGGCGCGGGTTACAATCCCGTTGTGTACGGATCAAGCTTAACCGAAGCGAAAAGGAATCTTGCTGATCGATTTCTTGCGATCCTCGGCGACCATCCGGTGGTGGCCGATCAAGCTATGAACCTCTATACCGCGCTCACGGCCGTGGGACCCACCTACTTTCTGCCCATATTTGACGCTCTGATCTCCGCCGGTCTTGCCGGTGGACTCTCGCGCGACGCAGCAGTAACTGCCGCGCTGGCAACAGCCCGGGGCAGCGCCGAAATGATTGCAAAGCGCCGAGAATCGCCGGATGAACTCAAATATATTACCGGGCTTCGGCCGCTTGACGATGCCTTGGTTCGCGACTTGATTGGGCAGGCGATCTCCACGGCTCTTTCCCGCATGAACGCTGTGCAGCAGGAGGCGGCCTTATAAGGCGGCGATTACGTCCATCTCGACCATGGCGCCCATTGCCAGGTTGGTGACGCCGACAGTGGTGCGCGCCGGATATCGGTCCGTGTTGAAGTGGGATGCATAGACGGCGTTCACTGCCGGATAGTCCGCCGAGAAATTAACCAGAAAGATTCGCGCCATCACAATTCGGTCGAGATCGCTCCCGGCGCCGCGGAGCACGATTTCAAGATTGTGGATGATTTGCTTCATTTGCTCAGCTGCGCCACCGGGTACCAGAGCGTTGCTTTTCGGGTCCACCCCCAGCTGTCCCGTAACGAAGAGAAGATCGCCCGCGCGGACGGCATGACTATAAGCGGCAGTGGGCGGCGGTGGTGGCGCATCGGGAATGTTGAAGAAGCTTATTTCCATTCGCACGATCTCCCCTTTCTTATCGTCATCGGTTATACCGCTCGAGGAATTGTCGTGAGCGTTCGGTCTTCGGCCGCTCGAAGAATTCGTCGGCCGCAGCTTCCTCGATGACGCGGCCCTTGTCGAGGAACACGATGCGGCTCGCCGCATCTCGCGCAAACTGCATCTCATGCGTGACGACGATCATGGTCATGCCTTCATGCGCGAGATCTTTCATGACGGTGAGGACTTCGCCAACAAGCTCCGGGTCCAGCGCGCTGGTGGGCTCGTCGAAGAGCAGCACTTCGGGCCGCATTGCGAGCGCGCGCGCGATAGCCACCCGCTGCATCTGACCGCCCGATAGGTAGGCCGGATAGACGTCTCGCTTGTCGGAAAGACCCACCTTTTCCAAGAGATATTCAGCTTCGTGCACCACTTCCCTTCGGGGACGGCGAAGGACGTGTATTGGGCTTTCGATCACGTTCCCAAGCGCCGTCAGGTGTGGCCAGAGATTGAAATGCTGGAACACCATTCCAATTCTGGTGCGAATCGCCGCCAACTCGCGGTCATGCATAGGCAAAATGCCGTCGTGGGTCTGTCTCACGCCGACGCGCTTTCCGCGAAGAAGGATGACACCTCCGTCGGGCGTTTCGAGCCAGTTGATGCAGCGGAGAAGCGTGGTCTTGCCTGATCCGCTCGGTCCAAGCAGGCACACGGTCTCGCCGGGCATTACCCTTAAATCGATCCGCGCGAGCACTTCGTGATCCCCGAAGAGTTTGGACACGCCACGGAGTTCGAGCGCCGGTACGACCTGCGTGTCGTCAGGCATGGTTACGCCGCACCAGAGAAGCCCACTTTTCGCCGCGGCGAACGAGCCATTCAATTCCACTGCACAGAAGCCAATACATCAAGGTCGCTACAAGGAAGGATTCAAAGGGAATGAAGTAGTACGACTGCACCTCATTGGCAACGAAGGTCAGCTCCGGGATGGTGATGATGGATAAGAACGCCGAATCCTTGATCAATTGAATCAGCTGATTGCCAATGACCGGGCCCACGGCGATGAGGATCTGCGGAAGGATGATCCGTCTTAATAAGAGAAACCCGCTATAGCCGAAGGCCCTTGCGGATTGCGTTTGTCCCGACGGGAGGCTGAGCCATCCGGCGCGCAGAATCTCCGCCATATAGGCCGTATTGTAGAGCACAAGCGTGCCAAGAGCCGCTGTCCACTTGTCCAAGACAATCCCAACCGCCGGCAACGCGAAGTACACGATATAGGTAAGGAGAAGAAAAGGAACGCATCGCCCCGCATCGACGAATGTTTGCGCCGCCACTCTGAGTTGCCGTCGGCGCGATGTCAGCACTCCAAGAAACAGGGCTCCTAACACCAGGGATAGCAGCATTGAAACACCGCAAAGCCAAATTGTGTTGGCAAGCCCGCTGAGAAATTCCGGTGCGTTGTGCCAAATCACATCCATCCGGAGTGTCATGCGACGCTCATGCTTTTCAGGCGTCGCTCAATCAATCGCGCCGCTATCACCAGAACTATCAACACGGCGCCATAAATCGCAGCGGCGGAGAGGAAGGGAGGAAGAGGCTCATAGGTGGATTCGGCGATCTGCCGGGCTTTGCGGGTAAGATCAACCACGCCAATGATTGCTATTGCCGGACTCGTTTTGATAAGAAGAGTCATCTCGTTGACGAGCGGCGGCACGCTCTGGCGCCAAATTTGCGGAAACGTAATGCGCCAGAAAGCCATGCGCGGGGTCATTCCGAGCGCTCGGGCCGCGTCAAGCTGGCCTAGCGGGAAGTCCATGATCGCCGCTCGCCAGATCTCGCTGTTAAACGCCGCGGTATTCAGCGTTAGCGCGATGATTGCCGCAGGCACGGGGTCGAATTCCAAACCGAGAGCCGGTAACCCGAAATAAATGAGCATCACGAAAGTGACGAGCGGCACGGCACGGACAAAACTTGAATATATGCCGCAAGCTGCTCGGATGACGGCGTTTCTCCCGGTCCGCGCTGTAGCGATGGCGAGTCCGAGCGGTACCCCGAGCGCGATAGCAAGACCGCAGACCGCAACCGTTGTTGCCGCGCCACGGAGCAGATCTAGGAGCGCCGAATTCGGCATTCCTCGATCCAGGCCCGGCTATTTTATTTTTCGGTTGCCCGGGAGAAGAGGTTCGTTCGGCAGATCGTCGAAGGTGATCTTGAGATACTTCGCCTGATACGCCTTGTAGGTGCCGTCTGCCTTTTCCTTGGAGAGGAACGCGTCCAAGAATTGCAGCAGGCTCATGTTGCCTTTCTTAACCGCCCACGCGGCGTACGATTTTCGCCCGACGCGCTGCCCGAGTTCGAACTGGTTTGGTTTTTCGCTGACGAGGGTGGAAAGTGAAACAATATTGTGGATCACCGCATCAAGGCGCTTGTTCACGAGATCCTGAAAGGCCTCGGAAAACGAACCATACTGCATGATCGGCCCGAGCTTGCCGCCGGTTGTTTTGAGTTCGGCTTCGAGGTCGGGCAAGACCTGGAACGACGCGCCGCCCTGCTGCACCCCAAGCGTCATACCGCTCAGATCCTTGATGCTCTTGATACGGTCGTCGCCCCGCCGTTTGACATACGCCATCGTGGATTCGGCGATCGGGATCGTAAAGTCTAGAGACTTGGCCCGCTCGTCCGTGATAACCGCCGCAGTAACCGCGGCGTCATATTTGCCGGAGGCAACGCCCGGAAGGATACCTTGCCAAGGCAGAATCTCTTGGCGGATCTCGAAACCCGCTTGCTTGCGGAGGATTGCCAACAGCGCATGATCGTATCCAACCGGCTTGCCGTCGACGACGTACTCAAACGGCGGATAGTCGTCCTCAGTCGCGACGACCATGTATCCGCGCTTCGTGATTTCATCCAGAGTCGCGCCGTAAGTCATCGATGTGACGAAAGCGCAGAGGACCGCGATACAGAAAATTCTATTCAACATGCGCCCGAAAAGAACAGCCCACGCTGCTGACATCACGGCTTTCATGGCTAAACTCCCTGGACGTTTTCTCACCCTCCGAATGTCGAAACATAATCAATATTCATGCCATGCTCTGACGCACTGGGCGCAGATCGTCTTGCGACGTGCGACCGTCGCTCAATTAATAGGCAGATAGTGCTTAGAAGATGTGCGGGGGCACGAAATTGATCTGAGAATGCACTGGCGACGGCGGGTGCACATCCACGTTTTCTCGGACCATTACCGAAGGTATCGTCGCTTGCCACGATCCGACGGATGACATGCTTTTTGTGCCGATGCTATCACGGGTCAACTTTGCACCCCGACTGACATGCTCATCCGGCTGACTGGTGCCTTCATTGACGTCGCTTTCCGTCCGAGGACGCAATTCCAAGCACGCTCTCACGGCTACACCTCCGGTTTCAGCGGCCAATGTGTCTCGGCCCTCATCAAAGTGTGGATCTTAGACTATTTAGTCTATAGTCTGTCAATGACGGTCGATGAATCATCATCGAACGGGAATTTCCCGCGATCGGCAGCGCCGAGCCTGCCGAATTGAAACCCGCAGCAAGCCCTGGAGCGCAGACGCGAGCAAGACATGAGCGTCCGCGGAACGGCTCGTGGAATTATAGAGCCGTGCCAAATTGAGAGCTGCACGCAACCCAAAACTATGCGCCTTCCGATGCTGCGCGATGGCGAAGGCGGTGGGGAAAGCCTCCTCGGCAGGCCCCTGACAGATTGAGTGCGCTGGGAGGCATGAGGGCGAGGTCCTCGACGTGCCGGTCTAGTCCAAGCGAGACACGCAAGCCGCGCTGAAACTGATGCGCAAACTCTTGAAGAAGTATGCCTTTGTTCCTGAGCGGCTGGTCACCGACGACTTGCAATCATGCAGCGCCGCGGTCCGGGAGCTTTGGATGGCTCGCTGTAGAATTCGATAGTCAGCTTGTCGAGCACGTCCGCCGGGAGCCCAAGATGCACCGGT
>JASHOB010000052.1 GCA_030041335.1 Alphaproteobacteria bacterium
AAAGCCCTGGCGCTCCTTGGCGCCTCGAGGGCTGTCGGAGAAATCAGATTAGCGCCGTCGGTTTTGGCGCAGCGCCAGCGGGCGGAGCAGCAAGAGCGTGGGTCTCGTTTGGGCGTCGGCCGTGGGTAAGCCCGCGCGTTCACTCAAACCCGAGGACGCCAAGCCGATTAGTCCGGGAGCTGGGCGGCGGCAACCACAAAGACGGGTGGTCGGCCGGGGGCGCTCGTGAAGACATGTAACGAACATTTTATTGAAATTGTTTGGCCGGTAAGCCTTTGCGCGGCCATATAATTGCCGATGTCCGCTGCCGGACTTGATGCGAGGGCTCTCTCATGCGTTACGCCCTGATTGCAATCGTGCTCTATGTGCTCGGCGCCTGTACACCGGGACCGTTGCCGACCGCGCAAGTCAGCAATTCCAACGATCTCAGGAAATACATAGAGCCGACCAACGGCGCTGCCTATTCTCAAGGCGATTTGTACTACTATACGACCGGCGTCAATCCAGGCGCCATGGGGCCGTCGGGAGTACCGCGCGGGAAGTAGCGTCCTACCTCCTGCCGCGCCTGGCAGTACCGAGTCCAAGGGGAGGATCCCATGCTGCGTTGCACCGTGCTCTATCCCAACGCAGCGGGCGCCAAATTTGATTTCGACTATTACTTGAAAAAACACATCCCGTTGGCCAACGAAATCCTGGGTGGGCAATTCGAGGTCAGCAAGGGCCTACCCGGACCCGGTGGCGAGCCGCCGGCCTATCTGTGCCTGGCGACGATCAAAATATCGTCACCCGCCGATTTCGCCGCCCGCAATCAAAAGCGGGGTGCCGAATTGGCCGCCGATATCGCCAACTACACCAACATCACCCCGACGATTCAGATGGAAGAGATTCTGACCTAGCCGGGCCGCGGCAGACCTTGGCCGAGGCCGTCCAGCACAAATTGGGCGGCCAGCGCCGCCAAAATCACCCCCGAGATGCGGCCGACCACATTGGCGCCGGTGACGCCCAGAAGCGCCGCCACCTCGCTGGTAAAACGCAGCGTCGCATAGGCGAGCGCCAGGACGACGACCAAGGCGCCGATCACGATGGCCGCGCCGACCGCGTCGTCCGCTCTGGCCATCAGCAGCACCACCGAGGTCAGCGCGCCGGGCCCGGCCAACAGCGGAAAGGCCAAAGGAAACACGGCAATATCAACACGCTGATTGGCTTCCGCCTGCTCCGGCCCGGTCGGATTTCGAATCCCCGACGGGCGCGCCAACACCATGTCGATCGAGAGCAGGAACAGCAAGAGTCCGCCCGCCACCCGGAGCGCGGGCAAGGTGATGCCCAAGGCCCGCAACAGCGCCTCGCCGAGGAAAGCGAACGCAATCAGGATCGCGCCCGCGATCGCGACGCCGCGCCACGCGATTGAATGGCGCAGCGCCGCCGGTAGACCGTGGGTCAGGCCGCCCGTCACCACCGCCACGCCAACCGGATCGACCACCACGAACAGGGTGACGAGGGCGGAGATGAGGTGAAAGCGCATTCAACGCCGCGGTTAGACCTGCTCTTTCTTGGCGGCGCGCTCGTGACCGGTTTCGATCTCGCGGTAGCCGTGGACCGAGAGGTCGAACTGATTGCCCTCGGGGTCGCACGCGCGATATTCGGCGTAAGGCCGTTCCGCCGGACGCATTTTCGGCATTTCGACACCGAAATCGGCGAGCTTCTTCTTCACCGCCTCGAGATCCTCGATCTCGAAGCCGAAATGATTGATGCCGACCGCGGCCTCGCCTTCGAGTCGGTGCGGCAGGATCGCCAGCGTCAAATAGCCGTCGCTCAAGAAGAACGCCATATCATTGGGCGCCTTGTTGATGATCTCCATATCGAAGGTCTCGTGATAAAATTGCGCCATCTTCTTCGGGCTGCGGGTCATGATCGCCAAATGGCGGATGCGGGGCCGTGCCATGTCTCTCTCCCGTGCGTTAGCCAACGAAACAAATCATCGCACCCGTTGAACCCCAAAAGCAATTAAGGTAAGGCGCTTGGCCGGGAACCGCGGGAGATCCGTCATGACCATGGTGAAAGGCGGCTTGATTCAAATGAGCCTCAAGGGAAACACCTCCATGTCGCCGGAGGAAATCCGCAATAAAATGACCGCCGCGCATCTGCCGCTGGTCGAGGAAGCCGGTAAGGCCGGCGTCCAGGTGCTGTGTCTCCAGGAGGTGTTCAGTCAGCCTTATTTCTGTCCGAGCCAGGACGTCAAATGGTACGCCGCCGTCGAAAAAATTCCCGAAGGGCCGACCACGCAATTGATGCGCGAATACGCCAAGAAATACTCGATGGTTATCGTCGTGCCGCTCTACGAAGAGGAAATGACCGGCGTCTATTACAACACCGCCGCGGTGATCGATGCGGACGGCAAATATCTTGGCAAGTACCGTAAGACCCATATTCCGCAAGTCGCCGGCTTCTATGAAAAATTCTTTTTCAAACCGGGCAATTCAGGTTGGCCCGTGTTCCATACCGCCTATTGCAAGCTCGGCGTCTATATCTGCTATGACCGGCATTTTCCCGAAGGCTGGCGTGGCTTGGCCCTGAACGGCGCCGAGTACATCGTCAACCCCTCGGCGACGGTGGCGGGATTGAGCCAGTATCTCTGGGAGCTGGAGCAGCCGGCCGCGGCGGCAGCGAATGGCTGCTATATCGGCGCCATCAACCGTGTCGGCACCGAGGCGCCGTGGAACATCGGACGGTTCTACGGTTCATCGTATTTCGTCAATCCGCGCGGGGCGATCATCGCCAAGGCCAGCGAGGACAAGGATGAGCTGCTGATTGCCGACATGGACTGGGACGTGGTGCGCGAGGTGCGCAATCTGTGGCAGTTTTTCCGTGATCGGCGTCCCGAAACCTACGGCGCCTTGACGGCAATCTGAGGTGGCGTCGATGACTGCGGCGGCGCCTGCCGAAGACGACGACGTCGAAATCGGCAGCGCCGACCATCAGGCGCTTTCTGCCATGCGCCGCTCGACCGACGACCCCTATGAGCCCGCGATCCTCGACCGGCCCGTGCTCGACCCGGAGGCGCGCGAGCGGCCGGTCGAGCTGCCGACCAGGAACTTGGCGGGCCAGATGATGCCGGGAGCGGCCCGCCACCTCCTGTTCTTCCCGACCTGGACCGCCTGGCACCGGGCACGTCTGCCGTGGTGGCGCAAGCCGATATTAGACGCGCGCCGCCCGGGGGGATTCGCGCGGCTCATTTGGCGGCGCGCGCTCATCGCCCGCGGCACCGCCAACAATTTCACGGCCGCCGGTCACCGACCGATGGGCATCAAGGTCAGGGCGCGCGCCCCGTGTTCGAGCGCTGCCTGGCGGAGAGCGACCGGCGGATGAGCAGCGATGATGCGCGGCTGTTGTGCCCCCATCTGGTGCCGCGGCGGGCGCAACTATGGCGGCGTTTTGTCTGATCTCATGTCGGCACACGCAGCCCTCGCAAGCCTGATCGCGCAATCGCGGCGCGCCGTCGCCTTCACCGGTGCCGGGATCTCGACCGAATCCGGCATTCCCGACTTTCGCAGCCCGGGCGGCGTCTGGAGCCGGATGAAGCCGATTTACTTCGACGACTTCCTGGCGAGCGAGGCGATGCGTCGCGAAGCCTGGAGGCGCGTCTTCACGGGCGCAATGGGCTGGACCGGCGCCACACCGAATCGCGGTCATCGTGCCGTCGCGCGCCTGGTGGCGCAGCGCAAGGTCGCGGCCGTCATCACCCAAAATGTCGATAACCTGCACCAGGAATCGGGTGTGCCGGCGGACCGGATCATCGAGTTGCACGGCAACGCCAGCTATGCCACTTGTCTCGATTGCGGCACGCGCCACGAGCTTGAGACCCTGAAGCAGAGTTTTTTGGGCCGCGATGAGATTCCAACCTGCCGCGCGTGCGGCGGCCTCGTCAAATCCGCCACCATCTCCTTCGGCCAGCCGATGCCGCGCGCCGCGATGGATCGCGCCGAGACCGAGACGCTAGCCTGCGATCTCTTTATCGTCCTCGGCTCGTCGCTCGTGGTCTATCCCGCGGCGGGCTTTCCTCTGCTCGCCAAACGCAACGGCGCGCGGCTCGTCATTGTTAATCGCGAGCCGACTGAATACGATGACATCGCCGATCTCGTCATCAACGACGAGATCGGTCCAACCTTGTCTGCGGTAGTGCCGCTCGATTGACCGCCGCTGCCGCGCAAAAGCAATGACGACCATGAGAACGGGGAGGAACAAGCCCGATGATGAGAACCATTTTCCCAGCCATTGTGGCGGCGGCGCTGACGATGACGAACGCGGCGCACGCGGATTTCGCGAGCGGCGCCATCAAAATCGGCGTGCTGACCGACCTTTCCGGGCCCTACGAGGGTAATGGCGGCCACGGCTCCGTCGCGGGCGCACAGATCGCCGCCGACGAGTTCGGCGACAAGATCGACGGCACGCCCATCGTCATCGTCTCCGCCGATCATCAGAACAAGCCCGATATCGGCGTCGCCATCGCGAGCCGCTGGTTTGAGGTCGAGCATGTCGACGCCATCACTGACCTGGTGAATTCCGGCGTTGCCGGGGCGGTGCTGACGGTGGCGAAGAAAGACGACAAGCTGCTGCTCCTCACCGGCGCCGGATCGGAGACGTTCACCGGCAAGAACTGCGCACCCGACAATCTGGTGCAGTGGGTCTACGACACCTACGCCGCCGGCAGCGCCGCCGGCCAGGCGATGCCCTATCTTGGCAAGACCTGGTTCTTCATCACCGCCGACTATGTTTTCGGCAAGGGCGTACAGGCCGGCACCACCCGCGCCATCGAAGCGCGGGGTGGAAAAGTTCTAGGCTCGGTGCTGCACCCGATCGGCACTTCGGATTTTTCCTCCTACATTTTGCAAGCCCAGGCCTCGGGCGCGGATGTAATCGCCTTGGCAAATGGTGGTCAGGACACGATGAACGCCATCAAGGCGGCACACGAATTCGGCGTGAAAGCGAAGATCTTTCCGGGCTTCGACCTGACCGAGATCAAGGCGATGGGCCTCGCCAACGCAGCGGGCACGCTCTACGTCGCCTACTGGAATCCGAACATGAATGACAAGTCGCGTGCCTTCTTCAAGGAGTTCGTCAAGCGCACCGGCAAGCCGGTCGCGGACTTCCAGATCGGCACTTACTCCGTCGTCCACTCCTACCTGCTCGCGGTCAAGGCGACTCACTCGACCGATCCGAAGACCGTGCTCGCCCAAATGCGCAAGGCGAAGGTCGACGACGCCTTCACCGACAACGGCTATCTGCGTCCCGACGGCCGAATGGTCCACGACATCTATCTGCTCCAGGTCAAGACCCCGGCGGAATCGCATGGACCATATGACTGGACCAAGGTGATCGCGACCCTGCCCGGCGACAAGGTGTTCCGGCCTATCGACGCACCCGGCGGCTGCGCCGCGCTCGCCAAAAAATAAGCGGCGGTCTCGTGCTCCATCTTGTGCGGGGTGAGCTGGCCGCTCCGTTCCTGGTGGTGCGTCATGTCCAATATCGGATGCGGCGACGCCGCTCCGGTGCACCGCCCAGGTTCCGGGTCGAGGTCGCCTTTTATCGCGAATTGCCGTCGAACGGCCCCGCCAGGGTTTGCGCGCGGCGCAGCCCCGGAAAGAGCCGTGCCCACAACAGTGCAATGGCGACCGTCGCGATACCACCCAGGAGCGCGGCCGGAACCGCGCCCATGAGTCCGGCGGTGATTCCCGATTCGAATTCGCCGAGCTGATTCGACGTGCCGATGAACAGCGAGTGGACCGCGTTGACGCGCCCCCGCACCTTGTCGGGGGTTGCCAGCTGCACCAGCGATGTTCGGATCACAACGCTGACATTGTCGGCAACACCGACAAAAAACAGCGCCACCACCGACAGAACGATGTTGCGCGATACCGCGAACACGACCGTCGCCATGCCGAATCCCGTCACCGCCAGAAAGAGCTTCGCGCCAACGCCACGGCGCAAGGGGATTCGCGTCATGATGAAGGACATGCTGAGCGCGCCCGCGGCAGGCGCTGCGCGCAGGACGCCCAGACCCCAAGGTCCGGTGCCGAGAATGTCGCGGGCAAAAATCGGCATCAGCGCCGTGGCGCCGCCCAACAGCACGGCGAACAGATCGAGCGACACCGCGCCCAAAAGTACCGGCCGATGCCAGATAAAGGAGAGACCGGAAAGCACCGAGCGCAGCGTCGCCGGCTCGCGCGTCCGGGTAGCGCTCTTGACCGCGATCGCGGATATGAGCAGCGCCGCCGCCAGCATAAAGCTGGCCGCCACGGCAAATGGCACCGCGATGTCAAGGGCGTAGAGCAACCCGCCCAGGGCCGGTCCGATGATATAGGCCGATTGATTTGCCGACGACGCCAGGGCGATGGCCGGCTGCAGCATGCCGAGCGGCACCAGGTTCGGCAACAGCGAGGTCATGGTCGGGCGTTCAAAAGCCTGGGCCGATCCGAGTACCACGACGGCGGCAAAGAGGTGGAGGAGCCGGAGCCAGCCGCCGACGATGCCCGACACCAAGAAGGCCAGGGTGCAACACTCAACCAGCTGGCAGGCGATCACGATGCGGCGCCGATCGGCGCGGTCGGCGATATGGCCTACCGGCAACGTCAGCAGCACCATCGGCACGAACTGGGCGAGTCCGATGAAACCGAGAAAATAGGCGCTGCCCGTTTTCTGATAGACCAGCCAGCCCGTCGCCACGGCCGCCATTTGCATCGAGAAGGCCGACAGCCCCCGCGCGGTCCAGAACAGGACGTAAGAACGATGACGAAAGAGCCCCTGTCTTTCGACGGAGGAAACAGTCACGCCAGAGTGAACATCGGCACTGCGGGACCGCCCTCCGATTGTTTCCACACCAGTTTCACCGGCTTGCCAATCTTGATGTCCTCGAACGCGCAATCGACGATGTTGGTCAGCACTTTTGGTCCTTCCTCGAGCGTCACGTAGGCGATGGCGAAAGGCTCGGCGGCGCGGCGCATGATGCTGAAGGAATAAATCGAGCCCTTCCCCGAGGCCGTCTGCCATTCGGTGCGGTCGCTGTGGCAGAAGGGACAGATCGTGCGCGGGTAGTAATGCAGCTCGCCGCAGGCGAGGCATTTCTTGATCAACAATTGGCCCTTGGCGGCGGCATCCCAGAACGGTTTGGTTTCGGGATTGATCGCCGGCGCGGTTATTTTTCGTTCGGCCATTATTCGCGCTCCATGATCAGGGTGGCGCTGCCGTGGCGCGTGCCGAGCGAGCCGCCCGTGCCGTGGGCCAGGGCGACGTCGCAATTCTGCACTTGCACCCTGGGATGCGCCTCGCCGCGCAATTGCCGCACCGCTTCAATCACTTTGGTCATGCCGCCGCGATTGCCGGGATGGTTGTTGCAGAGGCCGCCGCCATCGGTGTTGAACGGCAGCTTGCCGACGCCGGAAATGAGGTTGCCGTCGGCGACGAATTCGCCGCCGGCGCCCTTTTCGCAGAAACCCAAATCCTCGAGCGTCATGAGCACCGTGATGGTGAAGCTGTCATAGATCGAAGCGTACTTGATGTCGGCCGGTTTGACGCCGGCTTCGGCAAAGGCAATCGGTCCGGAGATGCGGGCGCCGGTATAGGTCAGGTCGACCTTGCCACCCATCTGGTTCTTGGAGAATTCGCCGGTGCCGAGGATTTTGACCCGGGGCCTTTTGAGTTCCTTGGCGATCTCGGGGCTGACCACGACCACCGCGCCGCCGCCATCCGAGATCACGCAGCAATCGAGCCGATGCAGTGGATCGGCCACTACCGGCGAATTCAGCACCTCTTGCACGGTCACCACGTTTTGCAGCATGGCGTGGGGATTGTACTGGGCGTGATGGGAGGCCGCGACCTTGATCCAGGCCAGCTGCTCGCTGGTGGTACCGAACTCGTGCATATGGCGCATGGCGCACATCGCATAAAGGTTGAGCACCACGCCGCCGTAAGGCGCTTCGAAATTCTGCTCGGGAAACAAATCGGGGCGCGCCGCCATTCCGCGCATCTGGCCGCCCTCGGCGCGCGGCCGGCCGGCGAGGGTCACCAATGCGACGTGGCATTTGCCCGCGGCGATCGCTTCGGCGGCATGCGCCACATGAATGACATAGGACGAGCCACCGGTTTCTGTCGAATCGATATGCTTTGGCTGGATGCCGAGATAGTCGATCATCGATAGACCGCCGAGGCCGGGAGCGTCGCCGGCACAGAAATAGCCGTCGACCTCACGATGGCTGAGACCGGCATCGTCGAGCGCGCCTTTTGCTACTTCGGCATGAAGCTGAGGCAGGGATTTGTCGACCGCGTTGCGGGTCGGGTGTTCGTAGATGCCGCCGATATAGGCCTTGCCGCTGATGCTCATCGTTCGATCACCTTACTTTTCCGGCAAATAGCGCGAGATGGTGGTTTCCTTGGCCGTGATGAACTCCAACAGCACGGGCACGCCCTTGCGGGTCTGTTCGATTCCGCGCCGGATCGCAGGAACGATATCGGCAGGCTGCGTCACGCGCTCGCCGTAGCCGCCGAAGGCACGCGCCATCGCGGCATAATCGCCGGAGATATCGGTCGAGCGGAATTTTTTGGTCGAGATCGGCATCACCGCCAACTCGATCGCCATCGAGAAATTATTGAGGAGCACCGACATGATCGGGATCCGCTCGCGTACCGCGGTCTCGAAGTCCATGCCGGTGAAGCCGATGGCGGCATCACCCCAGACATTGATGCACAGCTTGTCGGGGTGGACGAGCTTCGCGCCCATGGCAAGGCCGAGCCCGTAACCCAGCTGCGTGGTCTTGCCCCAGCCGATATAGGAGAGCGGCACCTTCGATACCCAGAAGGGCGAAAGCTGGTCGCGAGGACTGCCGGCGTCGTGGGTGATGATGGTGTCGGCGACATCGACCGTGTGCAGCAAATCCCAGATCACGCGATAAGGCGATAGCGGGGCCTCGTTTGACGTGAGCTTGGGCATCCATTCCTTGAGCCAGGCTTGGCGCATCTCGGCGATCTCGCTCGCCACGCGCGCGGCGTCGCGCGGTGACGTCACCGTCTTGCCCAATTCCGCCAGCAACGCGTCGAGGGTCAGGCCCGCATCGCCGACCAGGCCTACCGTCGCGTAGAGGTCCTTGTTGAGGTGGTTCGGGTCGAGCGTGGCATGGATGAATTTCTTATCCTTCCCCTTTGGCATCGGCACGCCGAACGCGGTCTCGGTAAAACTGCAACCGATGCCGAAGATCACATCCGCCTTGTCGAGCCAGTGACGCACCGGCTTCGGCACCGCGACGCCGCCCGAGCCGAGCGCGAGCTTGTGGTCTTCGGGGAAGCTGCTCTTGCCTTCGAGGCTGGTGCAGACCGGGATCGCCAGCAATTCGGCAAGCCGCCGCAATTGTGGCCAAGCCTTGGCCCAATGGACGCCCTGCCCGGCATAGATCACCGGTGATCGGGCGTCGGCGAGGAGCTTCGCCGCCGCGCGCACCGCGTTCGGATCCGGCCCCGACTTGGTGACGACCACCGGCTTGTAGTCGAGTTCGCCCTCGATCTCGGCGTTCCACAAATCGGCCGGCACCTCGACGATCGCGGGGCCGCCGCGGCCATTGCGCAGCGCCGAAAACGCGCGGCGCATGATATTGGCGACCTCGCCTGGCAGCGTCACGGGCTCGGCGATTTTGGCGATGCCGCGCATTTCGCGGGAGGCATTGTAATTGGCGCCGATATGGGCCGAGCGGCGGGGATATCCTCCGGGCACCACCAGGATCGGGATCGACTCGCTGTAGGCCTGGGCAATGCCGCCATAAGAATTTTCGGTGCCCGGCCCATGTTGCATGCAGAAGGCTCCGAGCTTTTCACCGGAAGTGAGGCGGGAAATGGCGTCCGCCATGTGCAGGCCGATGCGCTCCTGGCGGACGATGATGGGGCGGATATCAAGCGCCGCCGCGAATTCGATCAGATGATTGACGGGATAGGCGGTGAGCATCTGCACGCCTTCGCGCTTCATGATCTCCGCGATCGCTTCACCGACTTTCATGGGCTTGCTCCTTTGATTCAGGTCGCGGGGCCGCGCTCCATCGAATAAGGCTGCCACCGGCGCAAGGGCCCTTTATCCAGCACCGAGGGATTGACGGGGCTGCGCGGCCACAGGCCCTGCAGCGCCAGCGCAATCTCTTGACCGACGCGGCGGCGCCGCGCCGGATCGAACCGGGCCGAGGCCGAGGCGACATGAGGCGTCAGAATGACATTGTCCATCTTGAGGAGCGGATTGTCCGGCTTGGGCGGCTCGATTTCCAGCACATCGAGACCGGCGCCGGCAATCCAGCCTTGTTCAAGCGCCTTGATCAGCGCCGACTCGTCCACCGTGGCGCCCCGTCCCGTGTTGATGAAGATCGCGCCCGGCTTCATCATCTTGAAGTGCCGTTCCTGCAGGAGGTGATGCGCTGTCGCCGTCGCAGGTGCGTGCATCGACACGAAATCCGATTGTGTCAGCACCTCTTCGAGCGTCGCCGGCTGGACGCCGTAGGGCGACATCACCAGCTCTTCGATATAGGGGTCGTAGGCCATCAACCGCAAACCGAAGGGCTTGGCGCGCATCGCCGTGGCGCGCGCCACGTGGCCGAAGGCGATGAAGCCGAGCGCGAGGCCCATCAAGCGCGGCTGGTTCAGGCCCGGCCGTCCGTCGCGCCAGCGCCCCTCGCGGACCATGCGGTCCTGCGTCAGCACCCGACGAAAGCTCGACAACAGCAACATCATGGCGTGATCGGCAACCTCCTCGATAAACGTATCGGGGACGTTGGTGACGGGAATGCCTTTGGCGGTGGCGGCGGCAACATCGATATAGTCCGAGCCCACGGTGCCGAGGGCGATGATCTTGGCTTTTTCCAACCCGTCGATCATGCGCCTGGTGAAGTTGCGGCCCTTGGCATAGACCGCGTCGGCGTCATGGGCGTGGGAGATGAATTCGTTTTCCGATTCCGCGGGAATCTCCACAATCTCGGCATCGAGCGGGATCAATGCCTCGTTTTCAAAATCGTAATTGCCGGCGACCACGGCAAAGCTCTGCCCCCGTGGCGTCACTACCTTGTATTTGGCCATCTCGATGCCTCCCGCACCATTCTTGTTCCGATTCATCCGGGGTTCGGCCGGCCTTGTCAAATGCCGGTGCGGCAATGCTAGTGCGCGGCGGCGCCGGGCTGGTGCCAGTCTTCGGCGCTGGCGCCCGCGAGCGCCCGCACGCGGGCCTCGTCCCTGGCGAAATCGGCGGCGGCGCCGGAATAGACGACGTGCCCGTCGTCGAGGACGTAGGCACGGTCGGCGATCGCGACGGCGGCCCGGACATTCTGCTCGACGAGGAGCACCGAGATGCCGCTGCCGCGCGCGGTCGCCACAACGCGGAAGACCTCCTGCACCACCAGCGGCGCCAAGCCCTGCGACGGCTCGTCGAGAATAAGGAGCCGGGGATTGAGCAGGAGCGCCCGTGCGATCGCCAGCATTTCCTGCTCGCCGCCCGAGAGCTGCCGGCCCTTGTTGCCCCGGCGTTGTGCCAGTGACGGGAACAGATCGAACACCCGGGCGAGGGTCCACTCGCCCGGCCGTTCCACCGGCACCTTGAGATTTTCCTCGACGGTCAGATTGGGAAAGATGCGCCGCCCCTCCGGCACGTAGCCGACGCCCAACCCCGCGATGCGGTACGGCGGCCAATCCGTCGTGGCCTGGCCGAAAATCCGCACCGCGCCGTCGCGTGCCCGGGTCAGCCCGACGAGGCTCCTCAGGGTCGTGGTCTTGCCGGCGCCGTTGCGCCCCAAAAGCGTGACGATCTCGCCTGCATTCACCTCAAGCCCGACGCCGTGCAGGATGTGGCTCTTGCCGTAATAGGTCTGGAGCCCTTCGGCCGCAAGGGCAGGGCCGCTCATGCCGCCTGCCCCAGATAGGCCGTCTGCACCGCCTCGTTGGCGGCGATCTCCGCGGGCGTGCCATCGGCGAGCACCGCGCCCTGGGCCAGGACCATGACCCGCTCGGCGAGATGGAAGACGACGCGCATGTCGTGCTCGATCAGTATGATGGTAAGTTTCTGATCGCGATGCAGTTTGCGGACGAGCTGCGTGATGTCGTAGGTCTCCTGGTCGCCCATGCCGGCGGTCGGCTCGTCGAGCAGCAGCAATTTCGGTTTCAACGCCAGCGCCATCATGATCTCGGTGGCGCGCTGGTCGCCGTGGCTGAGTTCGCCCACGCGGCGGTCGGCCATCGGCGCCAGATTGCTGATCTCGAGCAGGTCGGCGACACGCGCCTTTACCTCGGTCTGCGCGTCACGTTTCAGGAAAGGGCGGAGGCGGTACCCTGACGCGACCTCGATCGCGATACGCAGATTGTCGCGCACCGACAGTTCGGGAAACACCTCGGTGACCTGGAACGTGCGCGCGATGCCCCGCCATACCCGCCGCGCCGGCTGGAAGCCGGTAATGTCCTCGCCGTCGAACACGATGCGGCCCGCAGTCGGAGGGAAAAAACCGGTGATCATATTGAAGAAGGTGGTCTTGCCCGCGCCGTTGGGGCCGATAATGGCGCGCAGCTCGCCCGGCTCGACCGTCATGGTGACACCGTTGACGGCGACCAGGCTGCCGAAATGGCGCGACAGGTTCCGGACCTCGAGCAGGCTCACGGCGCCGCCCGCCGCCGCAACATGCCCAAGAGGCCGCGCGGGAAGAACATCACGACCAGCACGAACAACAGGCCGATGAACGACATCCAGTTCTCGGTCTGGCTCGAGATATAGTCCTGCAGCACGACATAGATCGCGGCGCCGATCAGCGGCCCCCAAAAATTGCGCATGCCGCCGAGCACCGCCATGATGACAAAGTCGCCCGACTGGTCCCAGCGCAGGTCGTGGGGATCGGCGAAATTGTTCAGGAGCGCGTAGAGCGTGCCGGAGAGCGAAACGAATCCGCAGGAAATCACCCACGACAACCAGATATGTCGGTCGATGGGGATGCCGAGAAAGCGCGCACGGCGCTCGTTCTCGCGGATCGCCAACAGCGTCCGGCCAAACGGCGAGTGCAACAGCGCCGCCATGATCGCGACCGCGACCGCGAACCAGAACAAACTCCAGTAATAGAGCGCGCTGTCGCTGTTGAGGATGTCGATGCGGGCGAAGCCGAGATCGACCGGCAGGCGCCGCCACCCCGAAAGTCCGTCATCGCCGCCGGTGACATCGTTCCAGCGATAGGCGATGAAATAGAACACCTGGCCGAACGCGATGGTCACCATGGCGAAATAGATGCCGCGCAGCCGCACGATCAGCATGCCGAGGATCATGGCGGCGAGCGTGCCGGCGATGACCCCCAACGCCATGCCGGCCAAGCTGCTCGGGACGAGGTATTTGATGGTAAGGCCGAGGCCATAGACCCCGAGCCCGAAATAAGCGGCATGGCCGAACGACAGGACACCGGTAAATCCTAAGAGGAAATTGAGCGACATCGCGGCCAACGCCAAGACGACGACGCGCGTGCCGAGCGCGGTATAACCGCCGATCCAGTTGAGCCAGAACGGCATCGTCAGCAGCAGCAGCCATACCACCGCGTCGGCGGCGCGTCGGTCGAGCGGCATGTCAGAAGCGGCCTTCTTCACCCAAAAGGCCGCGCGGGCGCACCAACAGCACCAGGCCCATCAGCACATAGATGACCGCCTCGCTGGCCGACGGCCAGAACACCACCGTGATTCCCGAGGCGGCGCCGATCAGCAGGCCGCCCAGCAAGGTACCCGGCAGGCTGCCCAGGCCGCCGATGATGATGGCGACGAAGCTTGGCATGATCAGCGTCGAGCCCATCGTCGGCTGCAAGCCCAGCATGCCGGCGGCGAGCACGCCGGCCAGACCGGCGAGAAAAATGCCGAGGCCGAAATTCAGATTGCGCAGAATCCGGACATTGACGCCCAGCACCGAAACGGTCTCGAGGTCGAGCGTGCCGGCGCGGATGCGCATGCCGAGGCGGGTGTAGCCGAGCAGCAGGAACAGCGCCGCGACAACGACGATCACCAGCATCACCATGAACAGCCGGTAGCCGGTGAGAAAAAAGAATTCGTTGCTGAGCGGGCTCAACATCCAGGTCGGTACCGAAAACGGCAGCGTCGACGGTCCCCAGACGTAGCGCGTCCCGTCCTCGAGGATGTAGGCGAGGCCGAACGTCAGCAACAAACTGTAGAGCGGATCGCGGCCATAGAGCCGATTGATCAGCACGCGTTCGACCACGATCCCGAGCAACGCCGTCGCCAGCGGTGCCAGAATCAGCGCGCCCCAAAAACCGACGAACGGCATCAGGGTGAAAGCGAGATAGGCGCCGATGCCGAGAAAGCCGCCATGCGCGAAATTGATCACGCCCGACAGATTGAGGATCAGCGACAGGCCCAGCGCCATTAGCGCATAGAACGCGCCGATGATCAGCCCATTGAAGACGTTGAACAGGATCAGTTGAGTCATGTGGCCATGGGGAGGATAGGGGCCGCGCGTCCCGCGGCGGCTCGCGCCCGAGCGCGCTCAGGACAAGGCAACGATTTTTGTGCCATCAAGACTTTTGTCCTCATCCCGAGCCGGGCGCGAGACCGCCTCTTCGCGGGACGCGACGACCGTCATGCCGCTTGTTCGATCAGGCCGGCCATTTGACGTGGCATCCGGTCTCGGCGACCGGCAACGCCGCCTCATCGCCTTTCACCAGTTGATCAACGACGAACAGATCCTCCGGGTCTTTTGCTCCTTGGGCAACGGCGTGACCGACATAAAGCGTTGGCATGAGTTGATGATCGCCGGCGCGGTAGTAGGTCTTGTTCGGCATCAGCGCGATCTCCGGCGGCAGCGTGAAGCCTTCGAGCGCTTTTGCCATCTTCACTGCGTCGAGGGACTTGGTCTCGTTGGCGACGAGCGCGCACGTCCAAGCCGCAGTATAGCCGAACCAGTGCCGGGCGGTGGGCACCTTGCCGCCGTTGCGCTTGCGGATCGCGGCGATGAATTCCGGCAGTCCCTTGATATTTGGTTGGTTCCAATACCATTCGAACACCCAGGTGCCGATGCGCGCGTCGGGAGGAAGGCCCTCCAGCACCTCGAGTTCTTGTTGCGCGCCGGCGATGTGGAAACGCTTGTCGAGACCGAACTGAACCGCCTGCTTCAGCGAGCTGACCGCGTCCTGGCCTGCGGTCAGGAAGATGATGACGTCGGGATTGGTCGACTGTGCCTTGATGAGATAGGACGAGTAGTCCGTCGCGCCTAGCGGCGCCAGCGAGGCGCCGGTTTCGATGCCACCGTGAGCCTTTAGAAAAACCTCGAACCCCTGTTGCAGGGTATGGCCGAAAGCGTAGTCCGGCGTGATGAAGTACCATTTCTTGCCGTATTTGGTGAACAGCGTCTGCGCCACGGAATTGGTTTCCATGCGCGTCGTGTTGCAGACCCGGAACACGTTCCAATGACAATCGGTGCCGGTCACGGCGTCGGTGTGGCCGCCGGTCACGATGTGAAACGTCTTCAATTCGTTCGACACTTCGCCGGTTGCGAGCGCCATCGCCGAATTGACGTTGCCAAGCAAGAAATCGACCTTGTCCCGCTCGATCAGCTTGCGCGCCTTTTGCACCGCCGTGCCGGTGTCGGCGCTGGTTGAATCCTCGACCAAGAGCTCGACCTTGCGCGCGAGGATGCCGCCCTTGGCGTTGATCTCGTCGATCGCCAGTTCGCAGCCGATTTGTTCATTCCTGCCAAGTTCCGCGTAGGTACCTGTCAGCGGGTCGTCCAAGCCCATCTT
This sequence comes from Alphaproteobacteria bacterium, assembly GCA_030041335.1. Classification (GTDB taxonomy): domain Bacteria; phylum Pseudomonadota; class Alphaproteobacteria; order ATCC43930; family CGMCC-115725; genus JAATGI01. The sequence goes on from JASHOB010000052.1 coordinate 15,780, forward strand.
GACGGTGTCGGCGGCACGGGCGGAAATGACGAAAGGCGCCGCGACTTGCGCGACCCCGGCCGCTGCGGCGGCCTTGATGACGGTACGGCGATCGAGCATGTCCCTAAGAATTTTATTGGTCATCGAACGCTCCCTGTGCCCAGGCGCGGGACCTGGCCGCGACCGGCGTCCTCCTCCGCCCTCGCGCCGACAAGGTAGCGGGCGGCGGGTCGATCCTGCAAGACTCAGGCGGCGGCTTTGTATGCGGCGATGCCCTTGTCCTCGGCGACCAGCCGCTCGATCAGCGGCGCCGGTTTGAACAGGCTGCCGTGCTGTTTCTCCAGCTCGAGCATGCGGTCGCGGATTTTCTTGAGGCCGACGAGATCGGCATAGAACATCGGCCCGCCCCGCCACAACGGCCAACCGTAGCCGTAGACCCAGATCACGTCGATGTCCGACGCCCTTAATGCCTTGCGCTCTTCCAGGATCTTCGCCGCCTCGTTGATCATCGGATAGATCAGGCGCTCGAAAATCTCCTGGTCGGGAATGGCGCGGCGGTCGACGCCCTCGCGGCGCGAGGCTTCCTTGATGATCTCCTCCACTTCCGGATCGGGGAGCGGCGCGCGGCTGCCCGGCTCATAGTGGTAGAAGCCTTTGCCCGCCTTCTGGCCGAAGCGGCCGCGCTCGGCCAGGCTGTCGCCGATGAAATTCTTGGCGCCGATCTCCTGGCGCCGCCGCCAGCCAAGCTCGATGCCGCCGCCCATGTCGGTGACGGCATAGGGACCCATCGGGAAACCGAAATCGACCAGCACCTTGTCGATCTGCTGCGGCAGCGCGCCCTCGATCAGCAAGCGCTCCGACTGCATACCGCGCGCCCGCATGATGCGATTCCCGACGAAGCCGTCGCAAACGCCGACGAGTACCGCGACTTTGCTGATCTTGCGCGCCACCGCCATTGAGGTCGCGACCACCCAGTCCGCGGTTTTGGCGGCCCGCACGATCTCCAAGAGCCGCATGACGTTGGCCGGCGAAAAGAAATGCAGGCCAATCACCGATTCCGGCCGCGACGCCACCGCCGCGATCTCGTCGATGTTCAAGGCCGAGGTGTTGGTGGCGAGGATCGCGCCCTTCCTGGCAAGCTTGTCCAGCTTTTGGAAGATCTCCTTCTTCAGGCCCATGTTCTCGTACACCGCCTCAATGATGAGGTCAGCGCCGGCGACATCCTCGATCTTGAGGCTTGGCTCGATCAGCGCCATGCGCTTCTCGATGTCGTCGGCGGCCAGTCCGCCGCGCGCCGCCGTGTTTTCGTAGTTGCGGCGGATGACGCCGAGACCGCGATCGAGATTCTTCTGGTCCTGCTCGATCAATGTGACCGGGATGCCGGCATTGGCGAAGTTCATGGTGATACCGCCGCCCATCGTGCCGGCGCCGATCACGGCAACGGTCTTGATCTCGACCGGCTTGGTGTCAGGGGTGAGGCCCGGGATCTTCGCCGCCTCGCGCTCGGCGAAGAAGAAATAGCGTTGCGCCTTCGATTGGTCCGAGGCCAGGAGCTCCTGGAACAGGCGGCGCTCTTCGGCGATGCCTTGGTCGAACGGCAGATTCACCGCGGCCTCGAGGCATTTCATGATGTGGTTGGGCGCCATTTGGCCGCGCCAACGGCGACCATGGGTCTTGCGGAACTCGTCGAAGACGCCGGGATTGGCACGCGCCGCCAATATTTTCTCGTCGCGGTCGCGTACCAAGGGCGGCTTGGCACGGGCCGCCGCCTTCTCGGCGAAGGCAACGGCGCCCGCGCGCAAGTCGCCCGCCACGATTTCGTCGATCAGACCGATCTCCTTTGCCTCGTCCGCGCCGATCATGTCGCCCGTGGTGATCATCGCCATCGCCTTCGCGATGCCGACGAGGCGGGGCAGACGCTGGGTGCCGCCGCCCCCCGGCAGCAGGCCGAGCTTGACTTCCGGCAGGCCGAACCGCGCCGAGCGGACCGCGATGCGATAATGACAAGCGAGCGCCAGCTCCAATCCGCCGCCCAAGGCGGTGCCGTGGATGGCGGCAATAACCGGTTTGGCACTGGCCTCGATCGCGGCGACGATGTCATGGAGGCCGGGCGCACGCGGCGCCTTGCCGAATTCGCTGATATCGGCGCCGGCAACGAAAGTGCGGCCGGCGCAGATCAACACGATCGCTTTGAGCGCCGGGTCGGCGACCGCTTGCGTCAAGCCATCGAGCAATCCGACACGCAGCCCGTGGCTCAACGCGTTCACCGGCGGATTGTCGGCGGTGAGAATGGCGACGACACCTTCACGGTCGAGGGTGACGAAATCGTTGATGTGGGCCATGTTGATTCCCTTTGCTCTATCTGCGCTGCCGCCGTGATCCAACCTGCCGTGCTCGCAGGTCCAATACCGTGGCTGCGCCAGATTGACAGGTCAAGCGCGGCAACGAGGCGCGATGGTTGGTGTCATATCGCCCTATCGTCCTAGAAAAAACCTTCACCGGTCTCGAGCCAGCGATCCGCTTTGGCGTAGTAGGCCTTGGTAATATCGGGGCGGGCGTCGCCGGGCAATTCCTGGGAAACGGAATAACCGCGCTGCATCATGGTCCAGCACAAAAACCGGTAGTCGGGGCGATATTTCTTGATCTCGTTCCAATCGACCGGCAGCTTGTCATTCGGATTTACCGCGGTCATCGTGTCCTTCATGTAAATGCCCATGAAAGATTTCATGCGCCAGCCCTGTCGCGTGCGCACGATCAGTGAATGGAAGCGCGCATAGTTCATCATATCGACCTCGATACCGCCGAACAGGCTGCGCGAATAGATCGTGCCGGGGCTTTCGCAGATCGCCCGGTCGCCGTTGACGCGGCAATAGGCGGGCCAGATCATGTGCTTGCCGCGCGAGCCGCGATCCTCGAACATGATGCGCGACGCTTCGGCAAATTGCTGCCCGGTACCGAGGAACCAGGTGGTGCAGACCTGGCTTTCCGCGACGTAGCAATCGGCAAGCCTTTGCCATTCGCACTGGTCGCGCCAAAATCGCTCGAGGCGCACCAGCTCGAAAATTTCCTGGCGGTCGACAAAGTCTTTATCCATGACGGCGTCTCCCCTGGCGTTTGCCATGGTTTACCACGCTGTGCTCGACAAACGCGACAAAGCGTGTTCGGTTGGGCCGCGGACCACGAACAGGAGCGCAGGAATGCGACAGTTTGCGAATCTCGATGAGCTAAAGGGCGCGGCCGGCCAGGTGATAGGCGAAGGCGAATGGTTCACCGTCACGCAAGCGATTATCAACAAATTCGCCGAAGCGACCGGCGACTTCCAGTACATCCATGTCGATCCAGAGCGGGCCAAGAGCGGCCCTTTCGGCACCACGGTGGCGCACGGCTTTTTGACACTGTCGCTGCTGCCGACCTTGGGGCGCAGCGTTTACCGCGTGGGCGGCATCGCCACCGGCATCAATTACGGTGCCAACCGCATCCGCTTCATCGAGCCGGTGAAAGTCGATTCCCGGATCCGCTCCAAAGTGAGGCTCGTTTCTGTCGAGCCACATCCGCCGGGCGAGCGGATCACGACGGAAACGACGGTCGAGATCGAGGGCTCGGCAAAACCCGCGCTGGTGGCGGAAATGCTGTCGCTGATGATTCGGGGCCAAGCCGCCTGAGAGCAATCGCTATTTTTTCGATGCCGGGAGAACCGGTACGGGGGCATGAATGTCACGCGCGTAGCGGCCCGGTCGCGATATTTTCCGGCGTTACTACCGTTGTTCGCCCTTCTTGCGGCCTCTGCTCTTGACACGGCGCAATTCTGGCGGGCGATACGTTGCATTGGGACGGAACGGATTGCGGCTCGGGGCGCGCTTTTGCCGGGTGTGCTCGAGGCCGTTTTCGTCACCGGCGGTCACAGCAAACGGCTTCTTTTTGCCGTGTTGAAGAAGCCTCAGTTTAATGCCTTGGTTGAGGCGACCGGCGCTCGCGGCGCGATCGCCGGCTTGTCGGGCATTGGTTCGATCTCGTCTGCCGACATGATCTGCGCGCGCAGGTCTTCGATGTCGACCTCCTCGAGGGTTTCTTTCTGCAACAGCAGCTGTGCGGTCCTCTCGTGGACCGACCTGTGGCGATTAAGGATTTCGGTGGCCTGGTCGAAGGCGTGACCGACTAGTCCGCGGATCGCGTGGTCCATCAGCCGCTCGGTCTCGTCGCTGAACTCACGAGCATAGGCGTTCGGCTGCGCAGGAGTCCCGAGCGGCGGTGGACGCTCGCGTTCGTAAGCGACGTGCCCGAGGTCCTTATCCATTCCATAGCGCAACACCATGCTGCGCGCGGTGTCGGTCGCCTTCACCAGATCGTCGGCAGCACCGGTGGAAAGATGATGAAAAAAAATCCACTCGGCGGCGCGGCCGCCGAGCAGTACCGCCATGCGGTTTTCCAGCTCCTCCCGCGTCATCAGGAAGCGGTCCTCTGTTGGCCGCTGGATGGTGTAGCCGAGAGCGCCGATGCCCCGAGGAATGATCGAGACTTTGTGTACCGGGTCCTGGCCAGGCAGGGCCATGGCGACGATGGCGTGACCAAGTTCGTGATAGGCGACGATCTCGCGTTCCTTCGGGATGAGCAGCCGGTTCTTCTTTTCTAATCCCGCGACGATGCGTTCGACCGCAACAGTGAAGTCGGTGAGATGCACGCTGTCAGCGCCCCGCCTCGTCGCCAACAGCGCCGCCTCGTTGACCAGATTTGCGAGATCGGCGCCGGTAAAGCCCGGCGTCAATTCGGCGATCTGTTCCGGGTCGACATCGGTTGCCAAGACTGCCTTCCGCAAATGCACCCTCAAGATCGCAATGCGACCCTTTTTGTCGGGGCGATCGACCAGAACCTGACGGTCGAAACGGCCCGCGCGCAAGAGCGCCGGATCCAGGATCTCCGGCCGGTTGGTGGCGGCAAGGAGAATGACACCGATAGTCGGATCGAAACCGTCCAATTCTACCAGAAGCTGGTTGAGCGTCTGCTCCTTCTCAGAATTGCCGCCGTACGGAAAGGCGCCCCGGGCGCCGCCGAGCGCATCGAGTTCGTCGATGAAGATGATCGCCGGCGCCTCCTTGCGGGCCTGTTCGAAGAGATCTCGGACCCGCGCTGCACCGACGCCAACGAACATCTCGACGAATTCCGAGCCGGAGATCGAGAAGAACTTAACGCCGGCCTCGCCGGCCACAGCGCGCGCAAGCAAGGTCTTGCCAGTGCCGGGAGGGCCGACCAGGAGCACACCTTTGGGAATCCGCGCGCCGAGCCGGCCGTAGCCTTTCGGATCTTTCAAAAACTCGACGACCTCCTTGAGCTCCTCCTTAGCCTCATCGACGCCGGCGACATCGGCGAAACTCACCTTGACGTCGGTCTCGACATAGATTTTCGCGCGGCTCTTGCCAATTGCCATCAGTCCCCCGGCTCCCTGTCCGAAGCGGCGGATGACCAGCATCCACAGTCCGAAGAAGATCACAGCCGGCAGCACCCAAGACAACAGGTCGGCCAACCAGGTGTTCGGGATCTCCCCCGTATAGGTGACGTGGTGCTTGTCGAGCTCGCCCGCCAAATCAGGAGCGACCCGGGTGGTGACGAACTGCTTTAGCCCGTCTTTCTCGGGCTTTTTGAGCGTCCCTTGAATCCGGCTCTGGCTGATCCAGACCTGATCGATCTTGTCCTGGTCGAGCAGCGTCTGGAACCGACTGTACGGTATCGCTGTGTACTCCTTGCTCGACTGGTAGAAACTCTGCACCAGCGCGAATATCGCGAACGCAGCCACGATGTACCAGACGTTGATCTTGGTCTTACGATCCATGGTGACCTCCCGGGCCCAGCTCCCGGATGCGAGCCGCCGTGGCGCAGATCGACGCTCGCTGCTGTCGGCGCGGCGACACGCGTATCATTATGATCTTGATATAGGCAAAGACTTTATCGCTTATCAGCCGGCCAGCTACCGCGCTTGAGCCGGACATGAAGGATGCACATTGCAATACGTTGATCGGGATGGGGCTAGGTGTTGCGATAATTGCCCTCCTCGGCGCGCTAGGAACCATGACGCCAGGCGAGTATATGATGGCGAGCTGATGATGACGCGGCTCTTTCCCCTGGCAATGGTCGGATGGCTGGCATTGGCGACGCTATCGTCGCGCGCCGCCGTGCCTCAAATTGGTGAGCCGGCGCCGGTGCTCAAGGCCACCGAGCTTGACGGCCAACCGTTTGATCTTTCGGCCGCGCACGGCAAAGTGGTGATTGTCAATTTCTGGGCAACCTGGTGCCTGCCCTGCCGCGCCGAGATGCCGGCGCTCGATGGCTTCTATCGCGCGTTTCGCGATCGCGGCCTGGTGCTGATCGGCGTCAGCGTCGACCGTTGGGCCGACCGCGCCAAGGTTGGCGCACTGATGCGGCAATATTCCTATCCCGCCGCGATGATCAACGAGGCGCTCGCCAACGATTTCCCGCGCCCGCGGGAAATTCCCATCACCTATGTCATCGACCGGGCCGGCGTGCTTCGCGCCATTCTGCGGCCCGGACGCGTTGCCGTGACGCCCAAGACCCTGGCCGAGACAGTGCTGCCGTTGCTCCTAAGACAACCGGCGCCAAGCCCCTCCGGCCTGTCGGCCGCCGCCGACTAACGGGCTGGACCGAAAAAGTCGCGCTTGCCGATCGTCAAGCCATTGTGCCGCAGCAGACCGTACGCCGTGGTGCAGTGGAAATAGAATTGCGGGATGACGAAGCCGATCAGATAGTCCCGCCCCTTCAAGCTGCCGGTTGCCGCCCCCAGCGGGAATGTCACCTCGACATCGTCACGGCCCTCGAACTGCTCCGGCTTGATCGTCTCGAGAAAGGCGATGGTCTTGGCGAGGCGCGCCCGCAATTCGGCGAAGCTCGCTTCGGTGTCGGGAAATGCCGGCACCGGCACGTTGGCGACCCGCGCGGCGCCGCCCTTTGCGTGATCGGTCGCGGTCTGGACCTGGCGGATGAAGTCGTACATATCGGGAAACAACCGCGCGCGCAGCAGCGCCTCCGGCGGAAATTTCTTCTCGGCCGCGTAGGCCTCCGCCTTGTCGATGAGAAGCGACAGCGCGTTCAGATGGCGGATGAAGCTCGGCACCGTGGCCTGATAGAGAGTGAATGACATTGGCGATCCTTCGGTCTAAAGCATTTTGTAGTAACGGACGAAGAGACATTCCGGCACGCGCTCGGCGATGCCGAGAAACACGTAATCCGACAGCCAGCTGTATTTCCCCGCCGGCGCCTCGAACACAGTGTAGGTGCGGAAATAATATTCGGCCGGGTCGATCCAGCCATCACCGGCGTTGAGGCGCCTCATGATCTCGGGCGGACCGTAGCGATGGCCGGTGTTGCGGATATTGATAAAGACGCCGTCGTCGGTCTGGAACGTATAGCGCGCATCAATGGTGCCTTTACCGTCATGGCGCACGAGCGGCCATTCGGTGCCGCCCGCAATGACCTTGCCCTTGATTCCGGGCCCTTCGAAATCACCACCCAGCACCGGAACCATCATGCGCGTACCGGTTCCCATATATTCGCCCAAAACCAGACCCTTACCGGTAATGACGCGGGTCTGCATCACATATTCGAATTTCGGCAACATACCAGCCAATTTTTTTGGCTGGTGGGTATCGTTGAGCTCAAAAGCCATTTTCGTCTCCCCTAGGCAGCCGCTTTCTCCAATCCGTCAGCGGCGGCAAGCGGTGGTTTGCCTAGAATCATGTCCGCCGCCTTCTCGGCGATCATCATGGTCGGCGCGTTGGTATTGCCGCCAGGAATCATCGGCATGATCGAAGCATCGACGACGCGCAGTTGGGCGACGCCGTGCACGCGCAACCGCGGATCGACCACCGCGTCCGTGCCTGTGCCCATGGCGCAGGTGCCGACCGGATGCTGGGTGACGCCGCAGAATTTGCGCAGCGCTTCCTCGATTTCACCGTCGCTCCTGACCTCGGGACCGGGCACCAGTTCCGGTCCGAGGAAATCGGCAAAGGGTTTGCGCGCCATCAGATCGCGCGCGATCTTCACCGCCTCGCGCATGGTAACCAGGTCGGCACGCTCCGAGAAAAGATTGAACTGGATCCGTGGCGGCGCCAGGGGATCCGCCGAGCGCAAGGTCACGTATCCGCGGCTTTGGGGATGGAGCAGCGAGTTGATCCAATCGATCTTGTCGCCGTTCGCTTTGCGCACGCCGGGGAACCAGACCCTGGTGTCAAAGCCGATGGCATTGACGTAGCACTGCATGTCCGGCCGCTCCAATTCCGACCGCGTGCGGATAAAGCCGGCGGCGAGAAGCGGTACCGCCGACATCACGCCATCGCCCGATAGGCGCCATCGCACCACCGCGCGTGCCAGCCGATCAAAGCGAAAATTGGCGTCGAAGCCGGTGGCACCCCGGCACAGGCGCCGCAGCCACATCGAGGGATGCTCTTGAAGATTGCGACCCACTCCCGGGAGGTTGAGCACCGGCTTGATGCCGTGCGCCTTGAGCGCGTCCGCTGGCCCGATGCCCGACAACATCAAAAGCTGCGGCGAATTGTAGGCGCCGCCCGACACGATCACTTCGCGCTGGGCGTGGGCGATGGCCGATTGGCCATTCCGGCGATATTCAACGCCGGTGGCACGGCCATTCTCGATGACAATGCGCCACGCCGTTGCTCCGGTGGCGATCGCGAGGTTGCGTCGACTCAGCACGGGCGTCAGATAGGCGGCGGCGCTCGAAGCGCGGTGGCCCCGATACTGGTTGAAGTCCATCGCGCCGAAGCCTTCGGGTTCGGCGCCGTTCAGATCGAGGCTCTCGGGAAACCCGGCCGCCTTGGCGCCTGCGATGAAGGCGTGATAAAGCGGGTGGTCCTTGGCGCTGGCGATGGTCGCCAGCGGCCCGGAGCCGCCGTGGTACATGCCCTCGCCGCGCCAGTCCGATTCCATGCGCTTGTAATAGGGGAGTATGTCGGCGTAGGCCCAGCCTTCGTTGCCGAGCTGTCGCCATTGATCGAAATCGCGCGCGTGGCCACGCGCATACATCATGCCATTGATCGAAGATGAACCGCCGAGCACTTTGCCGCGCGGCACGCGCAGGCGCCGATTGTTGAGATTCCCGTCGGGCTCGCTCTCATATTCCCAATTAAATTCGCGGCGTTGCGACGCCGGCACGAAGGCGAGCGGCATCCTTAGAATCATTTTGTTGTCGCGCCCGCCGGCTTCGATGAGCAGAACCGAGATGGCGGGGTCGCAGGTGAGACGGTTGGCGAGGACGCACCCCGCTGAACCGGCGCCGACAATGATGTAATCGTAGCTCGTCATCCCCGCTCGCTTTACCGCGGCAAAGTACAAGGAGGGTGTGCGGCACATCAAGTCGCAGCGCCACGGCAGGGAACCCCGCCTCGGTTGATCCGGTAACGAAGGCGTGCGGCGGATAGTCCCGGCTGGCGCTGGTCGGACGGCCGCGGCACCCTGGGCGCTGTCCTGCCCGACGTCGCTCGACGTCAGGGAGCAATTAGCCGCGACAGGAATCCACCCTAGCCCCAAGCGGGTTAATTACTTATCTGCCCGCATCCGCTAGCCCCACATCCGACTCAACCAACTTTAGTCACCAAGGAAAAAGCGACGGGCCATCCGAGAGCGGGTGCGGCGCGCCAGCCGGGTCTAATCTAACTTTCGGAGATGCGGTGCGCTGGTGTCGGCACTCGCAAAAACTCAATTGGCAGCCGCGGGCCAGCCAACCTCCCAGATGGAATTGCCTGCCGAGCGACGGGCGACAATGTCCGATACCGTGTCGGTGCCTCGGCGTCATTAGCCAGAGATGACGCAGGCTGAGCAGCTATAAGCGGATCCGACAGTGACGATTCGCAGCAGCCGGCATTTCTATCTTTTCCCTCCCGGGCTCTGCCTCCGCGTCGATGTCCGCTTCAATGTGAACTTAGATGCTCTTCTGTCGGCCCAGTTCTCCACCCTATTTCAAACCACTCGCTCACGTATTCCGAATAGCTGTCCAGGAGGCGCACCGCTTGTAGCCTTGCGTCATCGCGACTCAACCCCCGTTCCATTAGCCGGGCCATGAGCGCGGCGAACTTGTGGGATGTTTCGCGTTTCATGGCCGAGCTAAATCCGGAAGAGCAAAGCGAGCCACAAGCCTAATCTCGCGGCCAAAGTGCGAGGACGGCGATGCTTCGGCTCATACTCGCCGACCTCGCCGTCGACCGCGTCTCGAATGCGCTCGATGTGCGCGCGCAGAAACGCGGTGGCGTCGTCCAGGCTCGCAAATCGGGCGTCGTGTTTGATGCCGTCCTTGTCCCGATAGGCAGCTACGAATGTGTTGCTCATGCCTGTTCCATCGATGCGCTCAACGGCGCATTGGTCTCCCGCAATGTTGTCGCCACGCGCAAAGCGCTTCACGGGTTCCACCCCGGCCTTGCTGGCCAAGCCACGGACGCCCCACCGAAGCGCAGCGCGCTCTAATAATTAATCCGTTCGATGGTTAATCCATTGCGTGAATGGTTAAATTTACTTCACGCTGCCGGCCGCCCCGCGCACACCCTTGTGGTAACCGCGACTCTGTCTGACCGAAAGTTGCCCTTGGTGGCACCAGCGGGCTTGTTGGCCGCCGCCGGCATTCTCGCCACGATCGTAAATTAAATCAGAATCGCATCGAAATGCTCGCCTCGCGGGAGGCCAAAGGCACCATGGTTCGCGAGAGACTTGGCGAGCCTGTTGAAAGCGGAACTGCCATAAAAATTCCAACTTTCGATGGGTCGGGCGCTTCCGTCCTACAAGATGCCCGGCAGAGGAAGGTTGAAGCCGAAAAGCTTCTCGGCGCGACGATCGGGCGGTCCTAGGCGATTCGTTTCCTCAGCGACTCTGGCCTATTGCCTGTGTAAGCGCCTCCTAAAGTGGATGACGAGCACTCGTCTTATGGTGATATCGCCCGTCCTTCCGACTTGTTCCGGCCGCTTGGGCTTGGCCAATTTAGCCACGAGAACAAGACGAGAATGGGCTCGTAGTTTGGCGCTATGAGCGGATCCCGAGACTGTGCTACCTCAACTCGGCGCCAATCGGCCCGTCGATCTCAGGGCTTCGGGTGTCTGACACAGTGATCGGCAGGGACATGGACAGACTCTTAGGCCGTTTTTCTAAGTCATTGAAGAAATTGGCAAATGTTGCTACCCGATAAGGACATCTTGTCGCCGCTCGCGCCCCTGATACGCGGGCAATGGTATGTTGCGGCATTTCACGACGAAGTTACGACGGCGCCGCTCGGCCGAAAAATCTGCAATGAGCCGATCGTCCTCTATCGCCGCGGCAATGGCGCGATCGCGGCGCTGGAAGATCGCTGTTCGCATCGCCGCTATCCCTTGTCGCGCGGCAAGATCGCAGGCGACCTGTTGCAATGCGGCTATCACGGCGCCTGTTTTAACGCTGAAGGGCAATGCGTTGCGATTCCCGGCCAGGAAGCGATTCCGGCGAGCCTTAACGTGCGCGCCTATCCGGTGGTGGAGCGCGATGGCGTGATCTTTGTCTGGCCCGGCGATCCCGCCGAAGCCGATCCGCAATCGTTGCCCGACTGGCATATCAACGCGGTGGTCGATTGGGCGACGGTACGCGGTGTCCATCACATGCCGGCGAATTATCAGCTGGTGCTCGACAATCTCTTGGATCTGACCCACGTGCAATTCGTGCACCAGAATCTGGGCGGGCCGGGCGTCGCGGAAAGTCCCCTTGAATTCTCTGTCGACGGCGATGTCGTCAACACGTTCCGGATGATGCGCAATGTCGAGCTCCCCGGCATTTTCAAGGCGCTGGGCAAAACCGGGAAGTTCGATCGCTGGCAAAGGCAAATCGTGCGCGCGCCCTCTTATGTTTATTTCGAGGCGGGCGCCGAGGCTGCAGGCGCCAATGACCCGCCGCGCGAGCCGCATCACGTCGTGGTTCAAGGCATCACACCTGAAACTGACACCACGACGCACTACTTCTGGGCGACGGCCCGCCATTTCGCGATCGACGACGCCGCGATCTCCGCGACCATGCGCGCGATCACGGTCGACGCCTTTGACGAAGATGTCGCGGTATTGGCGGCGCAGCAGCGCAGTATCGATCGGGATCATACCGGCCGGCCGCTCAACGCTTTTGCTTGTGATGCCGCGGGGCTTGCCGTGCGCCGCATACTGGCGCGGCTGATCACCGCCGAGACGGTGCGCCAGCGGGCCTGATCGCCGGCGCTTGATCGCGCCCCTATGAGACCGAGGGACTAAGGAACAGTAGCCCGCGCTCGGCTGCGGCTCATTCGATCTGGGGTCTTCTCGCCGCCGCCGCGGGCGCGGGCAAACTCGCCGGCGGCGCCAACGTATCGATCTGCCGCCAATCGGCATCGCCGGCTAGGCGGATGGCCAAGGCCCGGACCCTGGCATGGTCGCCGACATCCGGGACCTTGCCCTCGGCGAAGGAGCGCGCCGCCTCGAGCAGAAGGCGTCGGGTCCGGACGATGGTGACGTCGCTCGAGCCGAGCTGCTCGCGGGTGCGATCCATGATCGGACCCATCGCCTCTTGCACAGCGAAATCCTCGAAGGGCAGCGGGCGCGCGATGCCGGTCCAATGGCCGGTCTTCATCAGCGCGCGATCCTGGCTCCAGCGATTGTGCCAACCGCCAAGATCGGACGCGAAATCGTCGCGATCACCGGAGGTATCGGCCATCAAGCGCGCGCGCGCCGCCTCCGCGATCGGCTTCACCGGATCGTAAATGATGTACCACTGCATGTGGGTCTCATCGTCGATCGGAACGACGATGGTGACGAAACACGCGGCACCGCCCGGCGTTGGGATGAAGGAGTAATAGGGCAACACCACATCGCGGATGCGCGCGTAGCAGCTGCCGTCGGGCATCGATCGCAGCGCTCCCTCGCGGAAACCGTAGCGGCGCGGCTCGAATTCGATGGTGGCCGACGGCACGTTGCGGCTCAAGACGTGAAGCTCAGCACCTTGCGCGCCCTCCCAGCGTCGCCCCGGGTCCCCCGTCCAACCGACATGGAGAATGCCGGCATGGACAGTGTCGAGCGTCCCTTCGAAGCCTTGGAGCCAATTGCAGCGCAGCACGGCGCGGCGAATATCGACCTGGCTTTCCGGCAGACGCGCGAATTCAAGGTCGAATAACGACGGCGGCACCGCGCGGGTCCCGAGATAGACCCAGATCAGACCACCCGCCTCGCGCGTTGGATAGTGGTTGATCTTGACGTGCGCGCAGAACGACTCTTGCCGCTCCGGTGGCTCCGACGGCGCCTCCACGAGCCTGCCCGAGACGTCAATCTTCCAGCCGTGGAACAAGCAACGCAATGCATTGTCCTCGTTCCGCGCTAGCGACAAGGAGACGCAGCGATGCGGACATTCCTCGTCGAAAAAGCCGACACGGCCGTCGGTGGCGCGGAAGGCGACATAATTCCTGCCGAAGAGGCGCACGCGCGCGGGTGCACCATCGGCTTCGAGCGACGCCGCCCGCACCGCAGGCGTCCAAAACTCGCGCAGATAATTACCCATTGGAGTGCCGGCGCCGGTGCGCGCCAGCAACTCATTTTCCGCCACTGTCAGCATTTGCTTTCCTCATCGCCATCGCATCAGCCTAGAGCCCGATCGGCGATGACGGAAGCGATTTCCCGAGGCGCCGCGAGCCGGCGACGGGCTTTTATTGCCGCGAGCAGCTCGCGGGCTGCGGTGCTTTCGGCGCTGTTCTCTTCGTGGCGTAGCGCCGCCCTTTGGAGAGAAGGGTTCTCGTTTGATGGTGGCTCACAGCTCAGGACAGCCTTCGACCTCTGGGATTTCCGATCGTCGATTCAGTTCACGAGTCGCAAACTGGATCAGATCTGCGGTTCGCTCAATTCCAAGCTTAGCCTTGATGAAACTGCAACTGTTCGCCACGGTCTTACTACCGATTTCGAGTGCATCGGCGATGTGCTGAACGTTCCGACCCTCAGCCAGAAGGCGCAGGATTTCAAGATCGCGCCAAGACAACTCACGCAACGGATGGCTGGAAGGGCGCAAATTCCAAAGAGCTAACTGCTGTACCAGTTCATCACTGATGAAGGTCTTGCCGTCGACAAGCTGCGCTACTGCTTCTACGATCTGCTCTACCGGAGCGTTCTTGCTGACATAACCGTTGGCCCCAGCCTCCAGTGCGCGCTTCGCGTAGATTGGATCCTCGTGCATGCTCAGCACCAGGATCAGCGGCGGTCGCGTTTCTCGCTTTAACCGCTCAATGACCTTGAAGCCACCCATGCCGGGCAGGTTCAAATCCAGTATCAGCAAGTCGGGCCGCAACGTCTTTGCCAGGCTCAACGCGTCTTTGGCCGAAACCGCTTCGACGAACTCTGCGCCGGGATCTCCTGTCAATAATCGGCGTACGCCAGCGCGCACGATTGAATGATCGTCGACGATCAAGATCTTCATACGACCGGGCAGTTGCTGCTCCATTATTTCGTGACCCGACCCTGCATGAAACGCAGGGGGTGTCGTCGGCGAAATCCAATCACCAGCGTGACTACGGACCCATGCATCGAAGGGCGCGGCGCTGCTTGATCATGGCATTTCCGGCATTCGCAGAATGGCCTGATCAACGATCGGGAAAAGTTCCCAGTGATGTCGGGAGAAATTCTAATGAAATTCTGGAAGTGATCTTTCTAGCAATAGGTTGTCCCCCGTATTTCAATGTAATCAATCAATACCAATGAAGATTGATCAGGGGAAATAACATGCGGGGGTTCATACTGGGCGTTTGTGTGGGCGCCGTTTGTTTCGCGTCCGTTGTCGCTCGGGACGCTTCGGCGCAGACCACGCCCCCGACGCCCTCGGACAACGCCCCCCTCGAATCATCGTTCCAATTGCCCAGCATGACGGTCATCGGCAATACGCCGCTGCCCGGCAGCGGCATCGATATCGACAAGGTCCCGGCCAATGTCGAGACACTGAGCGCCGGCGCTCTTTATCCCGACGGTCTAAACGATCTCCTGCCGAGCGCCGCGGCGCGCAACCTCTCGAGCGTCAATCTCAACAGCGAGCAGGGCACCGCGTACCAGTCCGACTTTGTCTATCGCGGCTTCGAGGCATCGCCGATCGGCGGGGTGCCGCAAGGCCTCGCGGTCTACCAGAACGGCGTGCGCATCAATGAAGCGTTCGGCGACATCGTCAATTGGGAACTGATCCCGCAGTTTGCCGTCAGTCAGATGACCATCCAAAGCAACAACCCGGTCTTCGGCCTCAATGCGATCGGCGGCGCCGTGGCGATCGACATGAAGAACGGTTTCAACTTTCACGGCACCAATGTCCAGCTCGGCGGCGGCTCCTTTGGCGACTTCAACAGTTTTGCCGAGAGTGGTGTGCAGGTCGGCGATGTCGCTCTCTATGGTGCCATCGGCGGCATCCATGACGGCGGCTATCGTGACCTCAATCAGACCGGCATCGGCCAGGGCTATTTCGACCTGGGGTGGGAAAAGAACGATTGGACCGTCCATCTGTCCGTGACAGCTGCGGGCAGCAGCCTGGGCGCCACCGGTCCGACGCCGATTCAGTTGCTCGATGCCAACATCGCCAGCGTCTTTACCTTTCCCCAGGTGATTGAGAATGAAGCGCAACTGGTGCAACTCACGAGCACCTACCGCGTCACGGACGACATCTTGGCCAGCGGTTACGTCTATTACCGCCACTACCATCAGACCTTGATCGACGGCAACACCACCGACGTCACGCCCTGCACCAACAACGGCAGTTTCTTCTGTCTTGAGGGCAACGACCTCTATCCTGCCGACGTCCTCTTCGATTCGCACGGCAATCAGGTGCCGACCAGCGCGATCCCCGTCACCCCGGCCGACGCTTATGGCGAGACCGATATGACCACGACCGACACCAACACGGTCGGCACCGGCGTGCAGGCCAAGTTCACCCATCCGATCTGGACCCGCCCCAATAATTTTGTGGTTGGCGCCACCTTCGATCACAGCCTCACCACCTACACCGCCCAGGGTGTCCTTGGCGCCTTGCTGCCGAGCCTCGAGGTTACCCCTTCCGACGTGATCATCGATCAGGGGCTCAGCCCGACCGCGTCGCCGCCGATCGAACAGCCCGTCGACGTATCGGGAACCAATACCTATTACGGCATTTACGGCATTGATTCTCTCGACATCACGCCTGCCCTTACCGCAACCCTTAGCGGCCGCGTCAACCTCGCGGATATCGGCCTCACCGATCTTTCCGGACAAGCGCCGGCGCTGACCGGCAATCACTTCTACGGCCATTTCAACCCGGGTGCGGGCCTGACCTACAAGGTTACGGACAATGTCACGCTCTATGGCGGCTGGTCGGAAGCAAACCGGGCGCCGACACCGGCAGAACTGACCTGCTCCAATCCGGCCAATCCCTGCATCCTCGACGCCTTTCTGGTTGCCGATCCGCCCTTGAAGCAGGTGGTGGCGCAGACCTTCGAGTTTGGCGCGCGTGGCCATTTCGAGGCGGCAAACGTCCCGGGCCAGTTCCTTTGGCACCTCGGCGTCTATCGCACCGACAGCGACAACGACATCCTGCTGCTCGGCACCGCGATCAACGGTTTTGGGTTCTTCGACAATGTCGGCACCACGCGGCGTCAAGGCATCGAAGCGAGCCTCGCCTGGCACTGGGATCGCTGGCAGGTGTCGGCGAATTACAGCTATCTCAACGCCATCTTCCTCGAAAACATTGCCTTATCCTCGAACAGCCCGGCCGCCAACGCCAACGGCCTGATCTTTGTCCATCCCGGCGACACGATACCGATGATGCCTGCCAATCGCTTGGTGTTGAACGTCGATTACAGTGTGACCCCGCACTGGAAATTGGGCGGCGATCTGAGGTTCGTCTCGAGCCAGTACCTGGTTGGCGACGAATCGAACCAGGAGCCGCAAATGCCGGCCTACGTGACCTTAGACCTTCGCACTTCCTATCGCATCGTCGACCGCGTCATGCTGTTCGCCGAGCTCGATAACCTGGCAGGTGCCCGCTACTACACCTACGGCACTTTCACCCAGCTCGACGGGCTGCCGCCGAACTTCAACCTGACGAACCCACGCACCTTCACCCCGGCGCCAGGACGGGCCGTCTTTGGCGGTATCCGGGTGTCATTCTAGTTGGTTCATCGATGTCGGGCTTGATGCGGTCACGTCAAACAGCCATCGGCACTCGTTCTTGACCTGACGCAACGGGTTCAATACGAGAGCAGGCGGTCGACGCCATGAAATAAACAGCGCTTTCTGTCTAATTTGGTTTCGCCGCCAATTCACTCACCGCTTTTTCGATCATGTTCTTGGCGTCATGTTCCTCGGCAACGCGGTTGTCCTCCTCGAGCATGGCGGCACTGTCGCGATCGGCGAACTGGATCGCACCCAGATCTTCGAACGCTTTGCGGACCCGCGTGCCCCAAAGGCCGATATCGCGGACCGTCGGCACGATGCGGCTGAACAGTCGCGCACGAAACTTGAGCGCCGCAACAGAGGCCTCATGGACCTCGAGACATTCCTTGATGTCGAGTCCCGCCGCCTCCCAAGCGAAGAACGGCTGCAGCCGATCGCGCATCAGATAACAGGCCTCGATCAGAAATTCCTCGCGCCGGTCGCGCTCGGTCTCGCTCAACTGCGGGTAATAGTCCCGCAGCGCCAGGCGGCCGAAGGCGACGTGCCGCGCTTCGTCTTGCATGACATAAGCGTTGACCTGGGCCGCCAGACGGTTTTGCGCATGATCGCGAATGCCCTGGAAGGCCGCGAGCGCGAGGCCTTCGATCACGACCTGCATGCCGAGATAGGTGAAATCCCATTCACGGCGCTCGATGACGTCGCCGATCAGCGACCGCAGCTGCGGATTGATCGGAAAAACGATGTCGAATTTGTCGTGGAGGAGACGGGCGTAGGCCTCGACATGGCGGGCCTCGTCGACGACCTGGGTCGCAGCGTAGAATTTGGCGTCGATGCCTTGCACCTCTTGTACGATTTTGGCCGCACAGATCAGCGCGCCCTGCTCGCCATGCATGAATTGCGAAATCTGCAACGCCTGAAGATAACGCCGCAGGTCCCGAATCTGCCTGGGCGATAACCGGTTCCATAACGCCGAGCCGTAAAGCGAGATCAACTCGTCCGGCAGCGCCATCGGGTTTTCCGGATCGAGATCCTGCTCCCAGTCGATACGGTCAACCGCGTTCCATTGTTGGCGTTTACCCTTCTCGTAGAGCGCGAGTAGGTCGGAGCGGCCCTGATCGTACTCCCAGGTAAATTCCGTGCGGACGGGCGCGTCGAGTGCCCAGCCCATCTCGCCGACAGGAAGCACATAACGAGACTGAGTTGACATGAAGGCATTCCTCCTGAGCCCTGCCCGTGCAATATCCGCGTCGCCACCGCAGCAAACCGGCTGGACCTGCGATATCGCGACCGTCGGAAGACGGGATCCGGTCGCGGTCTGCATGCCCGGCTGCACGGCAACGCGTCCATTGCGCGAGCAACCTATCTTGGCGCAGGGCCGAGACGCGGGCAATCGCCATCGTCGGCCAGGCCGGCCGGCGGCCCGGGCAATACCGTCAACAGCAAGTACGCTCCGGGCACCCTGCTAAGGACGACCCGATCGACTGGAACGGGACGCTGCTCGTCTCCTCGGCCTCATCGCGCCGTCGCTACTAGCTGCGATAGCTGCCGTTGATGTCGATATAGCGGTGGGTTAAATCGCAGGTCCAGACTGTCGCCTTGCCACGCCCCAGACCGAGGTCGATGTCGATCTCGATCTCGCGGCCTTTCATATGCGCTGTCACCGGCGTCTCGTCATAGCCCGGCACCGGCCCGCCCTTTTCGGCGATTCGCACCCCGCCGATCGAGATCGCGAGCTTGTCGCGATCGGCTGCCTCGCCCGACTTGCCAACGGCCATCACGATCCGGCCCCAATTGGCGTCGCCCGCGGCAAGGGCGGTCTTGACGAGGGGCGAATTGCCGATGGCACGGCCGATGGCGCGCGCCGATTTCGCCGACGTCGCGCCCGCCACCTGGATGGTGACGAATTTCTCTGCGCCCTCGCCGTCGCGCACGATCTGCTGCGCCAGATCGACCATGACCTCGTCGAGGGCGCGGCGGAAATCCCTGAGGCGTGGATCGTTCTTGCGCGTCACACGCTTGTGCTTTGCCTGTCCCGTCGCGCACAGCAGCACGGTGTCGCTGGTCGAAGTATCGCCGTCGACGGTGATGGAATTGAACGAGCGCTCATTGCTTCGCGACAACAATTCTTGCAGCACCCCGGCGGGCAGGGTGGCGTCGGTGAAGAGAAAGGCCAGCATCGTCGCCATCTCGGGCGCGATCATGCCAGAGCCCTTGCAAAAGCCGTTGAGCGTCACGCTGACGCCGTCGATGGTCGCGGTCCGCGTCGCCAGTTTGGGAAACGTGTCGGTGGTCAAGATCGCTTCCGCAGCCGCCTGCCAAGCGTCGCTGTCGCCGCGCGCCACTTTGGCCATCGCCGGTAGCGCGCTGGTGATTTTGTCGGCCGATGGCGGCTCGCCGATCACCCCGGTCGAGGAGATCAACACTTCGCTCGGCCGGCATTTCACGATCGTCGCCATGCTGGTGGCGGTGCGCTCGACCACGGCGATGCCGGCTTTGCCGGTAAACGTGTTCGAGTTGCCGGAATTGACCACGATCGCGCGGACCTTGCCGCGCCGGACGCCGGCGCGACACCAATCGACCGGCGCGCCGCGGGTCTTGGACCGGGTGAACACGCCGGCGACGGTGGTGCCGGGCGCCAGGATGGCGATCATCAGGTCACGCCGATCCTTATAGCGGATGCCGCTACGGGCACTCGCCAGCGTGACCCCCGCAACCGGCGGGAGCGCCACAAAGCGCTCGGGGGCGAGCGGCGACAGCGGCGCCATGTGCGCGACTGTTCCTACTTTTTGCCGGTGCTGGTGGTATCCGACGCGCCCGCGGGCGCCGCTGCTTCCGGAACCGGTTTGCCGTCGGGACCGATAATCTCGATCTTGGCGTGGTTGCGCAGTTCTTTGACCGTGGCGCCGATCACGTCGGTCTGGATCCGCATCACCAGCTGGCGCTTGACATCGTCGAAGGAGGGCGGGGGCGCCACACGGCGATCAACGAGTTTGATGACGTGCCAGCCGAATCGGGTCTTGACGGGCGTTTTGGTGAATTGGCCTACTTTTAGGCTAAAAGCGGCATCAGCGAATTCCGGCACCATCTGGTCCTTGGTAAACCAGCCGAGATCGCCGCCCGAATCCTTGCCGGCGGGATCGATCGATTTTTCCTTGGCCAGCTTGACGAAGTCCGCCCCGTGCTCGAGCTGGGCGATGATCTGCTTCGCCTCGGCCTCGGTCTTGACCAGGATGTGCCGGGCGTCGATCTCTTCGCCCCGCGGTACCGCCTTGATGTAATCGTCATATTCGGCATGGAGCTTCGGGTCCGTCAAATCTTTGGCCACCAGCCGCTCGATATAGACCTGCCGCATGATGCCGTCTTGGGCAGTGGCAAGCCGGCGCTTGACCTCCTCGTCGTTCTGCAGGTGCTCTTTCTCCGCCGCCTCTTGAATGAGCTGCGTGTTGATCAAAGTGTCGACCATCGCCGGCACCAGCTTTTCCATCGGCACTTCCTGGCTCTGCTGGGGCAGGCGGCGGATCAGCGCCATGACTTCGGAACTGCGGATGTCATGGCCATCGACGCGCGCCAGCACCGGATCCGGCGCTCCCGTTTTGCCGGGTTGGGTCGACTGCGCGTGGGCCGCGAACGGCGTCGCCAAAAGAACGATCACGGGAGCCGCCAACCAGGTGCGGCCGAACAAAACACGGGCGAGCATGAAACTTCCTTTCCGAGAACCGCGCCGCGGGCCGGAGGAATGCCCATGCAGCCGTTGGCGGGCGCCATCTTGCATATCGGCGGTTGAAGGACAAGCACCCCGCGTTCGGCACCCCCCGCACATTGATCGGCGATCGACCCCGGCCCTAAGCGCGTTTCGGCGGGGCGATATGCCGCACCCACCCGGCGGCACGACCTCCTCGCTTTGTGGTCAAAGTGCCCCCCGACACGCAGCGCCGCAGATTAGCGCTTTCGTTATCGCGCGGGCGCCGGCGTTACCCCGCCCCATGGGTCGGCGGGGCTTGGCCGGCGTGTCACTTATTTCACGAACGCGACGCCGCGATAAACCGTGCCATAGGTCGGGCCGGCAATTGTCCTGAAGGCTTCATCGGCCACCGGCCCGCTCAGGGTTGTCGCTCCCAGAATGTCGGTGATTTCGACCACCTTGTTAGGGTCGGCGCCGTTATCGCCCGACGCACTCGAAGTCGAGGTTGTCGCCCATAGGGTGACGAAGTTCCCGGACACCACGCCCGTCAAATTCCGCAGACCGACGGTCGTCACAGGGGGATATGGTCCGTCGTACCCATTGAGATTGCTATCGACGATGCCGATCAGGCCTTTGGTCAGGACGTAATCCAACTGCCAGGTGCCGTTGACCAGGCTCCATTTTTCAAGACCGGCGTGCGTTGAGGTGTCGGTCGCATTGCCCGAGCCCTCATCGGTCACGTACATGGTAGCGGCGTTGGCAAAAAACACGGCGAAAGGCGTGTAATTGCCGCCGGTCGCCTTCGCCGAATCGGTGGGGAACCCGGGCACTACCGTAATTGTGGTTGCGGCCGCGCTCGCCAAGGTTGGCAGCGTGTCGACGGTATAGACCGTATCGATGCCGTTGCTGCCGCTGCCCTTGGTGAAATAGAGGGCGCCGTTGAACTCGGTGACGCCACGGTAATTGTTGTCCTTGCCCGGCTTATCGGGCTTGCCCACGACGAAAGTAAACTGCAGCAGCGGATCGACCTCGGCCGAGTTGTTGGCCGGAATCGGCACACTCGAGGAAGGACCATTAATCGGATTGACCACCTCCAATCCCGTCGTCTCGGTGACATCGGGGTTGGTGCCATTGCTCGGGCCGAACGTATCGGCGTTGCCGTTATTGGCGTTGCCGACCGCATAATAGAGCCCGTCCGGACTCAAGAGGGCGGAGCGACCGTTGTTGCCGCCATAGTCGATGGTTGGCGTATAGCGGAACGTGCCATCGTCGTCGTAGGAGATGATGGTGCGGTGAAACGCATAGTTCGGGCCAAACGCAAAGGTCACGGGATTGGTCGGGTCCTGGCCGGGAACTGCGTCCGCGTTTGAGACGTCGAGCGCGCCAACCCCGGCCCCGGCATAGGCCACGAAGATAATGTGCGGGCCGCGCCAATCTCTCGCGAAATGGAGACCGAGCTCGGATTTGGACGAGAAGCTCGTCACCACCTGATTGGCCGGAACGTTGACGGTGCATAACGGGCGCCCGCTCAGCAGATCGATATTGGTGAGCTGGATCGGAGAGGTCACGCCGAAACTGCCGTCGACCGACGCGTTGTTCCACACCGTCACGTAATTGTTGGAGGCGACAGCCGTGGTGGTTGCCTTGTCGGTATCGGGCAGTTGGGTTACGCCCGCGGTCAAGGATGCAACGGCTCCCTGGTTTCCGACGTAAGTGCTGGTGCTGACGACGACCGAGCCCGGCAGCAACGGACAAAAGCCGCCACCGGGAAAGCCACCACCAAGAAGATCGTCCGCCCATGCGCCGCGGCTCGACACCGCGAACGCCGACAAACCGCAGGCGGCAAGAAGCAACACGTAAGATGTACGGATGCGCATGGTCCCCCCACCACTGATGATCGTGTGTTTATGATGGATGCGATGTCAGGTGGGCGAAATCTATCGAGCAAACATTTCAATGCCGCGACGGATCCGTCAAACCTCGATGACAATCAATCTGGGAGAGGGGGACGCCCAATCGGCGCCGACGAGCCCTGAGCGCCAGGCCGCTTCCCCGGCGTTCCTTGCCCCCACCCCGAGCGCCGGGATGCCTCGACAGAACGGGTGGGATTGCGCCGATCGGGCAAGGCCGCGGGAAAGGCGAGCCGCGCCCGGGCGACGAGCGCCGGGCCAGGTCGCGGCAACGCCATTGCCCGCTCGGATCGGGCGGCACCCGGTATCAGGCGGCCGAACGCCGGCTCAAGACGCGCTCGTTGCGCCCGCCAAACCTTTATTTCCGGTGAATTGACAGGGCCGATAGCGCATCTTATCTCTCAGCGAGAGTGCTTCCCGCCCGGGCGGCGTTACGGATAATATGGTGAGTAGCATTTTCCTTATTTCTTCGAGGTCCCCATGATCGGCGGTCTCGCCCGGCGGTTGTTCGGCTCCGCGAACGACCGATATATCAAGAGCCTGGCCGCGACGGTCGACGAGATTAACGGCCTCGAGCCCGAGGTCGAAAAGCTCAGCGACGCCGAACTGGCGGCCCGCACGGTCGCGTTCCGCAAGCGGCTGGAGGACGGCGAGACGCTCGACGATGTCTTGGCCGAGGCCTTCGCCACCGTGCGCGAGGCGGCGAAGCGTACGCTGGGCCAGCGCCATTTCGACGTACAGCTGATGGGCGGCATCATCCTCCATCGTGGCATGATCGCCGAGATGAAGACCGGCGAAGGGAAGACCTTGGTGGCGACCTTGCCGGTCTATCTCAACGCGCTCGCGGGCACGGGCGTGCATGTCGTCACGGTCAACGATTATCTGGCCAAGCGCGATTCCGAATGGATGGGCCAGATCTACCAATTCCTCGGCCTTACCGTCGGCTGCATCGTGCATGAGAAGGACGACAACGAGCGCCGCGAGGCCTATGCCGCCGACGTCACTTACGGCACCAACAACGAGTTCGGCTTCGATTACCTGCGCGACAACATGAAGTTCCGGCTCGAAGACATGGTGCAGCGGCCGTTCAACTACGCCATCGTCGACGAGGTCGATTCGATCCTGATTGACGAGGCGCGGACGCCGCTGATCATTTCCGGACCAGCCGAGGATTCATCGGAGTATTACCGCCGCGCCGACGCGCTGATCCCGAAGCTCGCGCCGGAAGATTATGAGAAGGACGAGAAACAACGCACTGTGGCGCTGACGGAATCCGGCGTGGAACGTATCGAGAAGATGCTGTCCGATAGCGGCATGCTGGGCGAAGGTTCGCTTTACGACATTCACAATGTGGCGTTGGTGCACCACGTCAACCAGGCGCTGCGCGCCCACAAGCTGTTCGCGCGCGATGTCGATTACATCGTCAAGGATGACAAGATCGTCATCATCGACGAATTCACCGGCCGAATGATGGAAGGGCGCCGCTATTCCGAGGGGTTGCATCAGGCGCTCGAGGCCAAGGAAGACGTCACGATCCAGAACGAGAACCAGACCCTCGCATCGATTACCTTCCAGAATTATTTCCGTCTGTTTCCGAAGCTGGCCGGAATGACCGGCACCGCCATGACCGAGGCGCAGGAACTGCTCGATATTTATAAGCTCGAGGTCATCGAGATTCCGACCAACCTGCCCTGCATTCGCGCCGACGCCGACGATGAGGTCTATCGCACGGCGCGCGAAAAATACGAGGCCGTGGTCGCGCTGGTTGATGACTGCCGCAAGCGCAAACAGCCCGTCCTGGTGGGAACCGTCAGCATCGAAAAGTCCGAGGAACTCTCGGCCCGTTTCAAGAAAGCCAAGATCCCGCATCAGGTGTTGAATGCGCGTTATCACGAGCAGGAGGCGCTGATCATTGCCCAGGCGGGCCGGCCCGGCACGGTCACCATCGCCACCAACATGGCGGGGCGCGGCACCGATATCCAGCTTGGCGGCAACCTCGACATGCGCCTGAAGCAGGAGCTGCCCGGCATCGCCGACCCGGCCGAGCGCGAGCGCAGGCGGGAAGCGATCCGCGCCGAAGTCGCCGCGGCCCACGAGGAGGCCGTGAAGGCCGGCGGGCTTTATGTGATCGGCAGCGAGCGCCACGAAAGCCGGCGCATCGACAATCAGCTGCGCGGCCGCTCCGGTCGGCAAGGTGATCCCGGCGCCTCCAAATTCTATGTCTCGCTCGAAGACGATCTGATGCGCATTTTCGGCTCGGAGCGCATGGACGGCATGCTGCAGCGCCTGGGGCTCCAGGAGGGGGAGGCCATTGTCCATGCCTGGATCAACAAGGCCCTCGAAAAGGCGCAGCAAAAGGTCGAAGCGCGCAATTATGAAATTCGCAAGCAACTGCTCAAGTACGACGACGTCATGAACGATCAGCGCAAGGTCGTCTATGAACAGCGCAAGGAAGTAATGGCGACGCCGGAAGTGTTGAGCACGGTCACCGACATGCGCGAGGAAGTGGTCGACGGCCTGATCGCGCGCGCCATTCCCGATAATGCCCTTGCCGACCAATGGGACACAGCAGTGCTCCACGAGGAATCGCTGCGGGTTTTGGGTCTCGACCTGCCGTTCGCGGAATGGGCGGGCGAGGACGGCATCACCGCGGATGAGGTAAGGGAGCGGATCCTCAAGGCGGCCGAAGAAAAAATGGCCGCCAAAGCGGCGCTCTACGGCGACGACTTCATGCGCATGGCGGAAAAGAGCCTGCTGCTGCAGTTCCTCGACCAGAGCTGGAAGGACCATCTGCTCCAGCTCGATCATTTGCGGCAGGGCATTAACCTGCGCGCCTATGCCCAGCGCGATCCGCTGAACGAGTATAAGCGCGAGGCTTTCGTGCTTTTTGGCGAGATGCTGTCGCATCTTCGCGAACGTGTCACGGGCACCTTGTGCCATCTCGAAGTGCGCTTCGAGCAACCGCCGCTCGATGTCGCGCCGCCGCCCCCACCCGTTCCGGAGCCGGTGGCGCGCCGCAGCCTGCGTGAAAGCCGGCGCGAGCCGGCCATGGCCGGGATGGGCGACGCCGCCGAGGCGGCGGTTGCCGCCGTCGCGGCGCCGTTCGCCCGAACGCCACGCAACGCACCCTGCCCTTGCGGCTCGGGCAAGAAATACAAGCATTGCCACGGCCGGGTGTGACCGCCGGAGAGATGAACGCGATTTAATGTCCGGTTAGGATTAGCGTAAGATCGTGGCGGCGAGGATTGCCGGGCAAAGGTCTGCCTTAAATACGCGCGGTTTATGTGATTGTTTTGCTGATTGGATCCCGAGAGGTAATTCCATGGTGCGCCGATTGAATTCTCCGATGGTATCTGCGCTCGCGGCGGGCTTGGCAGTGAGTCTGCTGGCCTTTCCCCTCGACCGCGCAGGCGCGCAGGTAGGGCCTCATGAAATCGCGGCGCTGCCCAGTCTGGCACCGCTGGTAAAAAAGGTGATACCGGCCGTGGTCAACGTCTCGGCCGAAGAAAAGGGCGACGCTTCGTCCGACGAGGAATCGGACAATGGCGACAACGGCGACAATCCTGCGCCCGACCAGGAGCAAGGCCAGGGCAAGAACCCGGGCGAGCAATTCGGCGAGAACTCGCCGTTCGATCAGCTCCTGCGGCGGTTCTTCGAGCAGCAGATGCCAGGCTTGGGCAACCCGATGCCGCACAATCTTGAACGGGTCGCACTCGGCTCGGGTTTCATTATCGATCCGCAGGGTTATGTCGTCACCAACAACCATGTGGTCCAGGGCGCCGACAAAGTGACCGTGATCTTTCAGGACGACACCCGTCACGTCGCCCAGGTGATCGGCCGTGACAGCAAGACCGACCTCGCTCTCCTCAAAATCAAGACCGACAAGCCCTTGCCCTATGTCACCTGGGGCGACAGCAACGCGGTGCAGGTCGGTGACTGGGTGTTGGCCGTGGGCAATCCCTTCGGGCTCGGCGGCACGGTCAGCTCCGGCATCATCTCGGCCCGCGGCCGCGATATCCATTCCGGCCCGTATGACGATTTCCTGCAGCTCGACGCCGCCATCAATCGCGGCAATTCCGGCGGTCCGACCTTCAATCTGGCTGGCCAGGTGATCGGCATCAACACCGCGATCTACTCGCCGAACGGCGGATCGGTCGGCATCGGCTTCGCGATTCCGTCAAGCCAGGCCAGACCGGTGATCGAGCAATTGCGCGATCATCATAAGGTGATGCGCGGGTGGCT